>NZ_NFJU01000019.1 GCF_002160025.1 Anaeromassilibacillus sp. An200 | reverse complement strand
TGCATTCTTTACCAGCATTTTTATCACCCCAAACTCATTATACCGCATTTTCTCCCTTTATACGAGAAAAAGGCCACCAATCGGTGACCTTTTTCGACAGGCTGAGCGGTTCTCTTAAAGATCAGAGAACCGCTGTTTCTCATGGGGAAAGGAAGGAGGCGAAGGCCCGTTTTGTAAAGCGGGCTGTGATGAAACAGACATTCCGACGATTTGTACCATATCTTCTGCCCCCTTTGGTGGTGCTGGGATTTCTTTCTGCCGTTTTTGCCTGTTATGGTCTGTTCCCGTTTGGAGGAAACACACTTTCCTGGTGCGATATGGACCAGCAGGTGCTGCCTTTGCTGATGGATTTTAAGGATATCCTTGAGGGAAAGAGCTCTTTGTTTTTAAATCTCCAAAATGCGGGTGGGATGAATTTCTGGGGTGTGTTCCTTTTCTTCCTTTCCAGTCCGTTTTCTTTTCTTGTGGTTTTTGTGCAGAAGAGTGATTTTTGGAGCTTTGCCAATTTGCTGGTTGCCATGAAAATGGCAGCCTGCTCTGTGACAGCAGCCGTTTTTTTCCGCAAAAGATTTCCAGCTTTGGATTGGCCTGCCGGGGTGATGTTAAGTGTTATGTACGCCTGTTCCGGCTATGCGCTTCTCTATTATCAAAATGTCGTATGGCTGGATGTGATGTATCTGTTTCCCTTATTCCTTCTGGCCTTGCTGCGCCTTGCGGAACAGGAGAAGCCGTTGGCTTATATTCTGGCATTGGCTGCCATGCTGACGGTTCACTTTTATTTAAGCTATATGCTGGTGATTTTCCTGATTCTTGCCAGCGGCCTCTGGCTTTTTACGCTTCCGAGAGAGCACAGGGGACGAGTGCTTGTTCTTTTGGGACTTGGTACAGTGACCGCCGCACTTGTTACAGGACCGGTTTGGCTTCCGTCTTTGCTGCAATATGCCGCTTCTGCCCGTACAGGAAACTTGATTGAAAATCTACAGATTGGAAGCTTTTTTACCCGACTGAATACCACGCTGCCTGTTGTGTTTAGCACAGCGGGTGTTGCCGCAGGTTTTCTTTTGACCCTGTTCTACTGGAAACAGGCGACGGCCAGAATTCGGGCTGTTCTGGTTCTGTTTTTTCTCCTGCTGCTTCCGGTCGTGATCGAACCCATCAACAAAATGTGGCATACGGGAAGCTATCAGGCGTTCCCTGTTCGTTATGGATATATGACAACGCTGATGGGTTTGGTTTTGCTTGCTTTTCTTCTGAACCAGGGAATTCCCAAGAAAGAACATCCGCTGCAAAGCTCACCGTTCCCGCTTTTTCTTGCGATGGTAGCTACCGCTTTGCCTTTTGTCGCGTCCTGTATCCTGCTTTACCTCAAATTTGATGAAATTACAGTCTATACGCGCACATTATGGGGTTCTGACGAGTCTCTGCGTCAGTTGGCTGGATTTTTTCTTACGTCAATTCTGGCCTGTGGTCTGTTGGTTCTGTTTCTGCGGGAACGTCTTTTGACCCGCCGTGTTTTTACTATCCTTTTTTGTCTTTTTCTCTGCGTGGAAACACCGTTTCAGCTCAGTGTTTATCTTGGTTCAGCAGCTTCGTCCGCTGACAGTCGGGCAGAGATTCTTGATTTGTCCGAACGTTTGCCTGAGGACAGTCTTTACCGGGTAAAAAACCAAAAGAAATATTTTGACGCTAATCTTCTCGGTGCGCTTGGTTATCCCACATTAAATCACTATACCTCCTTAACCTCAAAAAGCTACATGTTTGCCATGAAAAAGCTAGGGTATTCCTCCTACTGGATGGAGGTGAATTCCAACGGTGGTACGCTTCTTACGGATGCTATTCTGGGAAACCAATATAACGTGTACCGAAAAGACGATCTTCCCAACGAGAGCCGGATTGTCTATCAGAATGATACTTATGCCATCACAGAATCTCCCTTTCGTCTTCCATTTGGATTTGTTTTTTCACCTCAAGGCGATCTTGCAAAGCTTTCCGTTTTGTCGGAAGAGTTGTCCCGCATGGATTTGCAGCAGTGGCTTTCAGAGTCTCTGTTTGGTACGCAGGAGCGCTTGGTGACAGAATATCAGCCACAGGAGACAGTAAATGTCACTGTCGAACATGGAGAAAAATGGGAGCTGACGCCTCATCTGGAAAATGGGCGGGCCTATTTCTATTATGAAATTCCGGTAGAAGGAACGCAGACACTTTATTTTGATTGCTTTGATGAACTGCATAATTATTTGTACGAGGCAATCAACGATTCTTTCCATGTTTTTGTAGGACAGGAGCTTATCGATCAGGACTATCCCTCGCAAAGCAGCAATGGTCTGGTGGAGCTCGGCACCTTTACAGATGAAACGGTCATTGTGCAGGTGGAGTTGCTCCGTCCCTGTTCTGCCCGATCGTTTGGCGTTTATGGGATGGATCATGTTGTGCTGGAGTCGGCTTTTTCCACTGTTTCAGGAGACGGACTTTCGGAAACACAAGGAGAGCTTTTGGGAACCTTTTCCGCTGAAGAGGGAGACTATTTGTTTTTGCCGGTTCCCAGCGATGGGAATGTTTTGGTGACTGTAAATGGGGAAGAAGTGCAGACAGAAACTATTTGGGATTGTTTTCTTGCTGTTCCGCTCACAGAAGGAGAAAATGAAGTACGCGTTTCCGCGTTTCCATCCGGGATGAGAACTGGACTTTGGCTGGCTGTTTGTGGCTTGGCTGCACTCGTTTTGCTGATGCTCCTTTTGCGGAAAGGTTATCCGCCTGTCCTTCGTTTTGTGGAGCTTCCCGCAAAGGTAGTATTTTTCATACTTTGTGCGGGTGTTTTTCTCGCCGTCTATGTTGCCCCTGTGGTGATTTATTTACTGAGATAAAATCAGAGTTTTGAGCGAAAAATAAGCCGGAGAATGCGGTAACCCGCATTCTCCGGCTTATTTTATACAAAGAGATACACACCATCCTTCTGTACACTGTCAACAGACATTCCCATCAGTGCAGCAAAGTCATCCACACTGATCCAGTAATAGTAGGTTGCTCCTGTGCTTGTACCGGATAATTGACTGTAGCTTTTGATTTTCAGTTCCTGACTGTTTTTAAAGAATTTTAAGCCGTTTTTCTGTCGCGTTATCAGATAGTGATCGTCGCCAATCTGATAAGAAGATGTTTGATCCTTTGTAGAAATGGAGTAATCAGCATCCGGATAATAGGATTCGATGATTTCCCGTTGCAGATAGTCTTTTACTCCTCCGTTATATTCTATTTCAATTCCGAAACCGACAAGAGCATAATACCGCTCATCTTCGAGGTTATATAAAAATTCAATTTCATATGCTTCAGACTGATAGGGATTCCCATTGATATACAGAGCACGAATGTATTTTTGAGGGATGGAATCCAGCAACTCATTTGACAATTTTACATTGGAGACCAGCCCCATATCCACATCTGCTTTAAAATTCAGATATAAAAGATTTCGGGCATAGGAATAGTCCCAATCTCCCTGTTTTTCCACTGATATCAATTGTTTCTGATTGTTATCATAAAAAGTACGAAAATTTAACTGAAAGTCAAACCAGTCCAGTTTAACCTGAGGAAGATGATCCTGGAGGAGAAGATAGATTTCCTGAAAAGCTTGTGCTCCCGTATCGATCTGCTGCATATCAGTAATATGGTTCTCCATTTGGATTGAAGAGCCGATTTCTTCCACTTGTACCAAATACTTTTTTGTAATTTCTTCTATTTTTTCCGAAAAGAAATTGAGAAGCCGTTCGCTGTAATCGTTGGTGGAATCAGCAACCGTCCCACTGAAGAAAAAAGCATCCTTTTGATAATTCTTATAAGTAAAGACAACACCTTTGTTATCAATTGTAAATTCTTTGAATCGATATCCATTTTGATCTTTTCCACTTTTTGCTTGCAGAATAACAGCATCCGGAAAAGCCTTTTTTATTCCGGCTTCGACCTCACGGCTGTTTTGAAGTGTTCCGCATCCGGCTATACCGGAAAGGAGGAAAAGAAGCAGCAGGCCTGGTATCCAACTTTTCCATCCTCTTGTTTTGATTTTGTGCATGATAGCTTCCTCTCTTTGATAAGTTTCTGGAAACAAATGATACCATATCAGTTTGTTTTTTATTATATCGGAAAGAAGTCATCAATTCAACCAGGGTAAGAAATACATAGAAAGTTTAAAAAGTAAAAAATTGGACAAAAGAAAGAATAAATTAAAAAATATACTTGACATCGGAATCATTAAGTGATATATTAACGATACAAGATATCAATAAGGATTGAATATCATGAGTCAAAGAAATACACTTCAATGTCAAATTGTTTTGGAAACCGTCGGTCACCTTGGCTGCCATGCCACTGCCGATGAAGTGTACCAAGAAATTCATCAGCAGCATCCAACTATCAGCCGTGCCACTGTGTATCGCAATTTGAACCGACTGGCACAAATGGGAAAGATCCGTAAGCTGGAAATTCCCGGCGGTTGCGATCATTTTGATCATCGCTGCCATGACCATATTCATGTGAAATGTGAGAAATGTGGGCATGTTTTCGATGTAGACATGGACTTTGTTTCAGGTTTGGAAGAGCGGATTCGGGATTCTCATGGCTTTGATTTCAGTGGCTATGATATTATTTTTCGGGGAATCTGTCCTTCCTGCAAACAAAAGGAATCCCTTGCCGTGAATGCGGGTGAGACCCGTAAATAAATATTTAAAGGAGGAAATGAGTATGAGAAGTATCACAAAGCTGGATCTGCAGTATGCCCATCGTTTTTATGGTTTTAAGGGGGAGGCCCAGTATCTGCATGGTCACACCGGCGTGCTCACCATCGAGGTGGAAGATTCCGTGGAGCCAGGAGTGAACATGGTGTTCCCGTGCAACGAAATTCAAAAGACTGCGTGGGATGTTCTCAAGAATTTTGACCACGCTTTGGTGTTGCGCGAGGACGATCCTCTGCTGCCTGCGATTCTTGAAGTATATGAGAAGCAGGGGATCAAAGACGGCGCCCCCAACAATAAGATGAAGGGCGAAGCTTTTAAGACCGAGCTTGCCACCGCTTATCCTGATTGCCGTTTGGTTGTGACAAAGGAAACCATGACGGTAGAGGGAATGATTAAGATTGTTTATGATCTTCTCAAGGACAAGCTGAACATTGCTAAACTTACCTTCACCAGCGGTGTAAATGCTGCGACAGCCGAGTTTGAAACCAAGAATCAGATCGATCGCTGCCCGCTGTGCGGAATCGCACTGAAAAACGGTGTGTGCCCCAAATGTGGATACAAAAAGGGCTGAGCATATCCCCACAAGCATTAAACGATAAAATTTGTGCATAGCACAAATTTTTCAGTGCTGTACATATGAAAAGACCAGAATTGCTGAACTTTTAGGTCAGCAATTCTGGTCTTTTCTGTTGGTTGATGGCGTGTTCCAGTGTTTAGGCCCTGTTTTCCGGCTCTATGGAAATCATTCCCGCACAACAGGAGAAACGATAAAATTTCAGCTGTGGGAATTCACGTTTCATTTCATTGATGACAAAATAAATTTCCTCCTGATCCCAATCATCTCCAACAGTTTGGCGAAAATTCTCCAGTTCCTCCCTTGTTTCAAAAGCAATATCGCCAATGAGGATTTTTCCATCGTCGTTCAGGCGTTCCAAAAGCTGCCGCAGAAAGGTATATTTTTGCGGATCTGTTAAATGATGCAGCGCATAGGTGGAAACAATAAAATCATATCGTTTGTTTGCCAGCGGCTCCGCCAAACCTTTTACAAAATCCCCTTGATAAAGATGTGCTCCCGGCATTTTGGCGGAAGCCAAGGCCAACATTTGGGAGGAGAAGTCCTGGCCATATATTTCACAGCCCTTTTCATAAAGCTTTGCGGTCAGTGTACCGGTTCCAAATCCAATATCCAGCACAGTGAGGTGGGGTTTTGCCATAATGGTTTCAAAAATGCTGGCTAAAATTTTTTTGTATCCGGCAAAGGGATAACAGTTTTCCTCGTTTGATATTCCTACATCTTTATCATAATTATCAGCCCATAAATCGAAACCAGTATTGCTAAGCATAAAATTCCTCCTTGCGGTGCCTGTACACAAATTTAAATAAAAAACAAAGCAGTTACACTTCTGTGTAACTGCTTTGTCTGGCGGAGAAAGAGGGATTTGAACCCTCGCGCCGGTTACCCGACCTACTCCCTTAGCAGGGGAGCCCCTTCACCACTTGGGTATTTCTCCAAAGGTAAATTCATCTATCAACTATCAAGTTTTACAAACGGAATCATCAATTCAAAGCACAATGTGCTTTGAAAATGTGGCGGAGAGGAAGAGATTCGAACTCTTGGTCCCTTGCGAGATCACTGGTTTTCAAGACCAGCTCCATAAACCACTCGGACACCTCTCCACAACTTCCTCAGTGCAACGATAGTAATTATAGCGGATTCTGTTCTGATTGTCAACAGTTTTTTCCAAGCTTTTTTCAGAAAATATATCGCATTGAAAAAGCTGTCAATCTTAGGCGGTTTCCTGTATAATAAATGTCAGACTTCTGTAAGATTTTTATAAAGCGGTTTGTAAGATTTTTATTTTACGATATGTGCACAGGGAAAAGAGGGATTGAAAGAATGCGGGAATGTATTTTAGTGGCAGACGATGACAGGGAAATTGTGGCAGCGATCGCGATTCTTCTGGAAAAAGAAGGTTATGAGGTGTTGAAGGCTTATGATGGCCTGCAAGCACTTGAACTGGCAGTGGAACGTCGGGTTCAGTTGTTGATTGTGGATGTAATGATGCCGAAGCTTGATGGGCTTTCTGCTGTGATGAAGCTGAGAGAACGCCGAAATATTCCGATCATAGTCCTTTCGGCCAAAAGTGAGGATTCTGATAAGATTCTCGGACTTTCCATTGGAGCGGATGATTATGTGACGAAGCCTTTCCATCCACAGGAACTGGTTGCCCGCGTACGTTCTCAGCTGCGGCGATACAATAGTTTAGGTGATGCACGTTCTTCTGGAGAGAAAAGTCTGATTCGCAACGGAAGGCTTGCCTACAGCACGGAGGAACGATGCCTCTACGCCGATGGGGAACCGATTCGCCTTACAGCGACGGAAACAGGAATTGTTGATTTGCTGATGCGAAATCTTGGCCGAATTTTTCCCGCAGAGGAAATTTATCAGCGCGTGTGGGGAGGCGAAGCGTACGCGGCGGAAAATACTGTAATGGTGCATATCCGACGAATCCGTGAAAAAATAGAAATCAATCCCAAAGAACCCGAGTATTTAAAGGTGGTGTGGGGAATTGGATACAAAATCGAAAAAAAGTAGGCCTTTTTTCTCGTTTTTCTGCTTGTTTTTAGGACTACATTGTTTGATAGGGTGTGTGATTGCTGCTTTCTATGTGATTCCAATAGAAGGCGGATGGGAAGAATATTATGATTATGCAACAGCGGAAGATTATCAGGAAACTGCCCGCTTTCGCCAAACAATGTCCAGTAGCCTTTATACAGCAATTCAAACCGCTATTGAGTCACAGAATCAGAATACCGAACAAAATGAGGGACAAAATGGAACGGAATCTTCCAGCCTTCCAGACTCTCCCAATCTTCTTTATTATATTCGATATGAAAGCAAAGAGGTTGCAAGAAGTACGGCAGGTACGGTTTCTGTAACCGAAAAAATACCATCTTTTCCGGAAGAATATAATTTCATTTTGCATTTCAACGGAAAAACCGTAACTGCCATAAAGGATGGAGAACCAGTTGACCTTTATGGAAGCGGTTACTATACCATGGAAAGCGATTGGGAGCTTCCTGGATTCCAGGGAGGAGAGAGTACCATATTTTCCAGTTTTCCGAAGGATCAGCTGGTACGCTGCAATGTTTGGTTAGCCGCGCGCAAGGAGCTTCTCTCTGTATCGTCCTATGATGTTCTGGCAAGCATTCAATCGGAACAGGAAAGATTGTCATTTGCTTTTTTCCTCTGGTGCATGGTATTTTTTGCGGGAATTCTTTTATTGCTGGTGTATACGTTTATGAGAGCTTCCCGCAACGCGTTTTGGCAGGCAGCAGCCGGGGTAACAGCTCATATCTGGTTTGAATGGAAACTGATTATTGGTGCCGCGTTTCTCTTTGCTGTTCTTACAGGTCTTTCCATGGGCCCATTTGTATGGGGCGATTTGTCTCTCTGGTTCTTTTTCTTTTTTGTCAACGATTTACGATGGAATAAAGGCATCTGGAAACATAATGGCCCTATGGCGTTGTATTGCTTTCTGGAGCGCAGAAGAAAGCTGCTCCCCTTTCAAAAGCGCTTGATCTGGTATGGTCCCGCGGTGTGGATTGGAGTAGCCGTTTATCTTCTTTTGGCGCTGTTCTGTTTATTGGCATTCCATGGAGGTTTTTTCATTCCCATGATACCGTTGACTCTGTTGGCAGCTTATTTTTGGCACAGAAGCCGGAAAACCTTCTGTGTTGCGGTGGAGGAAACGGGACGTTTGCTGGATCGCATCAGTGCGGTAAGCAGAGGGGAGAGTCTGCCTCCGTTGACGCTCACGTTTGACTCTGATCTTGCCCAGGCGGCCAACGATCTGAACTCCATTGAATCGGGCATCCGGGAAGCGGTTGAACGGCAGATCAGCAGCGAACGGATGAAAATCGAACTGATTTCCAACGTATCCCATGATTTGAAAACACCGTTGACGTCCATTATCAGCTATGTTCAGCTTTTGCAGGAGGAAGAACTGCCGGATACCGCAAAAGGGTATGTTGAAATTCTCGCAAAGAAAGCGGAACGTTTGAAAACAATGGTTCAGGATGTGTTTGAGGTGAGCAAAGCCGCTACCGGAAATCTGACCATGCAGAATGAACCACTGGATCTGACAAAGCTGGTTCGCCAAACAATGGCGGATATGAACGAGCAAATTGAAAGCTCCACACTGTCTTTCCGGGTGTCTCTCAGTGAAGAAGCGGTTTTCGTGTATGCGGACGGACAAAAGCTGTACCGTGTGTTCCAGAATCTTCTGGAAAATATTTTGCGCTATTCTCTGGAAGGAACGCGCGTGTATCTTAGGCAGGAAACAGATTTTAACAACACAGAGATTACTTTAAGAAATGTTTCAAGAGAGGAGCTTTTGGATTCCGTTGATCTGACCGAACGCTTTGTGCGTGGAGATGACAGTCGGACAGATGGGGGAAGCGGTTTGGGACTTTCCATTGCGAAAAGCTTTACGGAGGCCTGCGGTGGGAGTTTCCGTGTGGAAACAGACGGTGATCTGTTTACGGCTATCGTTTCTTTTCCTGTTTTCCATGCACCGCAGGGTGAAAAACAGGAATCCGAAATCACGCCGGCAGATTCACCTGAAAAGATGGATTCGCAAGGGGGCCCCACGGAAGATCCGCAGGGGATTTCAATGGATAATTAAGGAGAACAGACGCCCGATAGCAACATGCGGCGGGCGTCTGTTTGCATTTTGTCGGAAACTGCAAGGATCCTCTTCTCTCATACTTTAATTTGTGATATAATGGATCCAAGTGAGATCACAACAGGATGAACCCCTTTATTAATCACAACTGGTTTTTGAAGCAGTCTCAGGTTCTGTGTTCGTGAGCGCCGAACGACAGCTGCTTTTTATGTTCAGCCGGATTTTTGTGGTTGCAAAGTGATCGGTAAAGCAAAAAGGGGCATCGGTGATCGAAAGAAACGGAGGAAAAGGGAAGCATGTTGACTGACATTGAAATTGCCCAGCAGGCAAAGCTCAAATCGATCCGGGAGATCGCGGAATCTCTCGGTGTCCGGGAGGAGGAGCTTGAGCCTTATGGCCGTTATAAGGCCAAGCTGAATGAGGCTTTGTTCCAGCGGGTAAAGGATGCTCCGGACGGGAAGTTGATTCTGGTCACCGCAATCAATCCTACGCCTGCGGGAGAGGGAAAAACCACCACCACTGCGGGATTGGGACAAGCTATGGCGAGAATCGGGAAAAAAGCCGTCATTGCACTGCGTGAGCCTTCTCTTGGACCTGTGTTCGGCATCAAAGGCGGAGCAGCAGGCGGAGGCTATGCGCAGGTGGTTCCGATGGAGGATATCAATCTGCACTTTACGGGAGATATGCACGCTATCACAGCGGCTAACAATCTTCTGTGTGCGATGCTGGACAATCATATGCAGCAGGGGAACGCCCTTCAAATTGATCAGCGGCGTGTTTTGATCAAACGCTGTCTGGATATGAATGACCGGGCGCTGCGCAATGTAGTGGTGGGTCTTGGCGGTAAAATCAATGGTGTTCCGCGCGAGGATGGATTCATCATCACTGTAGCCTCGGAGGTTATGGCAATTCTCTGCCTGGCAGAGAATCTGGAGGATTTGAAAAATCGTTTGGGAAATATCCTTGTAGCGTATACCTATGACGGCACACCGGTGTATGCCCGGGATTTGAAAGCGGAAGGCGCAATGGCGGCGCTGCTTAAGGAAGCGATTCAGCCGAACCTTGTGCAGACGCTGGAAAATACACCTGCCATCATGCATGGCGGTCCGTTTGCCAATATTGCACATGGATGCAATTCCGTGCGGGCAACGAAACTGGCACTGAAGCTGGCGGATTACTGTGTGACGGAAGCGGGCTTCGGCTCCGACTTGGGCGCTGAAAAATTTATGGACATCAAGTGCCGCCTGGCAGGGCTGTCTCCGGATTGTATTGTGGTGGTGGCCACTGTGCGCGCGCTGAAATATAATGGCGGTGTTCCCAAGGCGGAGTTGTCGCAGGAAAATGTTGCGGCTCTTCAAAAAGGAATTGTGAACCTGAAAGCCCATGTGGAAAATATGCGTAAGTTTGGTGTTCCTGTTGTGGTTGCGATCAACCGGTTCCATACGGATACAAAGGATGAACTTCAGGTGGTGGATGATTGCTGCAGAGAACTTGGAGTACCGTATGCCCTTTCCGAAGTGTTCGGTAAGGGGGGAGAAGGCGGAGAAGAGCTTGCCAGAACTGTTGTGAAACAAATAGAAAGTACGGAAGGGCATCGCCGCTTTGCTCCTCTTTATGCGGACGATCGAACGATTGAAGAAAAAATTGAGATTATTGCAAAAGAGATTTACGGTGCGGATGGCGTAACCTTTGGCCCTGCTGCCAAAAAGGCTTTGCCTGATATCCGTGCTTTAGGAGGCGATCGGCTTCCTGTCTGCATCGCCAAGACCCAGTATTCTCTGTCCGATAATGCCACACTGCTGGGCCGCCCATCCGGATTTACCGTTACAATCCGGGACCTGCGCCTTTCCAACGGAGCCGGTTTCGTTGTGGCTTACGCAGGCGATATCATGACGATGCCCGGTCTTCCCAAGGTGCCGGCGGCAGAGCGGATTGATGTAGACAGCAGCGGTGTTATCTCCGGGCTGTTTTGAGGAAGATTATGCGGATTGTAACAAATTCCTCAGCGGAAACGGAAGCGCTGGGGGAACGAATAGCTTCCCGCTTGACAGGCGGGGAGGTGTTGGCTTTATTCGGTCCTATGGGAATGGGAAAAACAGCTTTTACACGCGGTTTGGCTCACGGGCTGGGCGTCAAAGGAGAGGTTTCAAGTCCTACCTTTGCGTTGGTGCATGAGCATGCCGGAAAAATCCCTCTCTATCATTTCGACATGTATCGTGTTGCTTCATGGGATGATCTTTACTCCACCGGTTTTTTTGATTATCTGGAGTCGAATGGTGTCCTGGTGATCGAGTGGAGTGAAAATATAGAGGGGGCTTTGCCGGAAACCGCCGTGCGAATTGTTGTTTCACCGGGTGAAATGGAGGACCAACGTATTTTTGAAATAGAGGGCTTGGAGCTTTAAGGCGAAAGGCCGATAAAAATGTGCCGAAACAGGCGTGGGAAGGTTTGTCTATGAAAATATTGGCCCTGGAGTCGACCGCTGTGGCAGGCTCCGCCGCCCTGCTGGATGACGAAAAAGTGCTGGGCGAATTTTATTGCAACACCAGGCTTACACACAGTCAGACATTAATGCCGATGGTCGAACAGCTTTTGATCTGTACGCAATCTTCTCTGGAGGATGTGGACCTTTTTGCGGTGACAGCGGGCCCAGGTTCTTTTACAGGTGTTCGGATCGGTGTTGCCAGCGTTAAGGGAATGGCTATGGCGCTGGAAAAGCTATGTGTAGGAGTGTCAACACTGGAAGCCATGGCACAGAATCTTACCTTTCTTGACGGTGTGATCTGTGCTTTGATGGACGCACGCTGCGGACAGGTTTACCACGCATTATTTCGTGCGGAAAGAGGGCGTCTGACTCGTTTAACACCGGATCAGGCTGTTTCTGCTGCTCAAGCGGCTGATAATTGCAAAGCCTATCCAGGGCCTCTTTATCTTGTGGGGGATGGCGCAGGTCTCTGCTTTGGGAGAGAGGAATTTCGCAGCTTGAGTCCCATTTTGCTTCCGGAGCCACTGCGATTCCAGCGGGCTTGCGGTACAGCCAAAGCAGCGCTAGCTGCTTATCAGCGTGGGGAAGCTGTCACTGCGGATCAGCTTGCGCCTGTGTATCTTCGTCTGCCGCAGGCAGAACGTGAATTGAAAAAACGTTTGCAGAAGGAAGAATCCTCTGTAAATACAGAAAGGAAGGACATGCAATGATAGCGATAGGATGCGATCATGGAGGCTTTGCGCTGAAAAATGCGATCAAACACTATTTGGAGGAGCACAACATCCCATATCGGGATTTTGGCTGCATGACGGAGGAATCGGTCAACTATGGGCCTATTGCAGCTGCTGTTGCACACAGTATAGCAAACGGAGAGAGTGAACGAGGAATCCTGTGCTGCGGAACTGGGATCGGTATGAGCATCGCCGCAAACAAAGTAAAAGGAATTCGCGCTTCGGTTTGTACCAATGAGTTCTGCACAGAAATGACTCGCCGCCACAATGATTCCAATATTCTTTGCCTTGGTGGGCGAGTGATTGATGAAGAAATGGCGGTCAAACTGACGGATATTTATCTGAATACCCCGTTTGACGGAGGGCGCCATGCGGTTCGTGTTCAGCAGATTACGCAGATCGAAAACGGAGAGATGTGAAATCCCATAGCACAAGGGGGAATGCTACAATGGAAAACAAGGTTCATGTAATGGATCATCCGTTAATCCAGCATAAGTTGACTTATTTAAGAAAAAAGGAGACAGGTTCCAAGGAATTCCGGGAATTGGTGAGCGAGATAGCAATGCTGATGTGCTATGAAGCAACGAGGGATCTTCCTTTGGAAGAGGTGGAGATCGAAACTCCAATGGGGCCTGCGGTGACAAAGATCATTTCCGGACGCAAACTTGCGATCGTTCCGATTCTTCGTGCAGGCTTGGGAATGGTGGAAGGTGTACTGACGCTTGTTCCTGCTGCAAAGGTGGGACATATCGGCCTGTACCGGGATCATCAGACATTGCAGCCCGTGGAGTATTATCATAAACTTCCTCAGGATATCGAAAGCCGTGAAGTGATCGTGCTCGATCCCATGCTCGCAACCGGTGGTTCTGCGGTTGATGCGATTGATATTATCAAGCGGAGCCACCCGAAATCCATTAAATTTATGTGCATCATTGCGGCTCCGGAAGGAGTTGAAGCTTTGACAAAGGCACATCCTGATGTGCAGGTTTATTGTGCGGCGGTGGATGAGCGCTTGAATGAAATTGGATATATTGTTCCCGGCTTGGGAGATGCAGGAGATCGCATTTTTGGTACCCTGTAAAAAACAGAACAGATCATAAAGTGCCCCCGGATAGTTTCTATCAAAACTATCCGGGGGCACTGCTGTTGGAAAGTTATTTATTTGCTCAGACGCAGTTCGATTGTGAAATCAAATTCCTTTTCTTCCAAACGGTACTGCGGCAGGAGCTGCGGGCCACAGCTGTTGGAGCCGATGCCAGACAGCTTATAGTCCAGACAGAGCACGGTGGAACCGCAGGGTTTGAGTTCATAATTATGAGCCTTGCCAGCAAGCTCCTCCTGTGTATAGCAGGACGTATTGAAGGAGAAAGCCTCACCGACAGCTTCCAAACAACCGCCATCCAGATTTGCGACCGCCAGATGAGAACAACCAAAATGGCTACTGTTTTCCTGCGGGCGCAGATAATCCTCATGCTGTTCTGTAACGGTAGTTTCATACTTGCCAAGCAGGGAAGCCCGATGTTTATCGCTATAGCTTTCAAACGGACCATAGCCAAAATATTCTACCGATTCAAAAGCACGGGGCAGGAACATCCGCAGACCGAAACGCGGCAGGAAAGGGAATTCTTCTCCGCGCTCTCCGTGGATGTCCGCACGGATTCTTCCGTCCGGAAGAATAGTCCATACGGCATGGAGCGTGAGGCAGGGCTGGAGATAGATGGCGGCAAGGCAAAGATCGGCTGTGATCACCACACCGTTTTCCGTTTGCTCCGCTTTCGACTCATACACACGCGGAGAACTGCGATTGTATCCAGCTCTTTCCCACTCGCGGCGAATATTTCTGTCATTGTCCGTGGGCGCACGCCAGATATTCCATTCCATAGGCTTTTCCATAAAGGAAATCTGATCGCCGGTTAAAGACTCGAAGGTTCCGGTCAGGCGGTTCCACACATAGCGGAAAGAATCGCCCTCGATGATGTAACGGCGCTCTGTTTCCCGTACGCTCAAATTTTGAGCAGCACCTGCAGCAAATGCCGCCTTTTCCTCACGAAGGATGAACTGATCAAAACCAAGCAGATAACCTTCCTCCCGGAAATCATCCTCTTCTTTGAGACGGTAATACAGATTCAGGCAGCATACACCCGACTCAGGGATGGTATAGGGAACCCGAATTTCCGTTTCCGCATGAGGCGCCAAATCCGGTGTATCAATGGAACCGTTTGCCACAGGAATACCATTCTGTGTGACCTCATATTCGATCGTCATAGAATCCACCAGGTTGGTGAAGTCAAAATAGTTGTGCAGCGTAAGGACACCACTGGATGCATCCTTCAGGAAAGCACGAACGGGACGAGCTACATTTTTCCATTCCAGCAAGCCGGTATGGGGAGTGCGATCCGGGTAAACAAGGCCATCCATGCAGAAATTGCTGTCATGCGGGAATTCGCCGAAATCTCCTCCATAGCCATACTTTGCTTTCCCGTCCGGTGTGCGTCCCATCCAAACAGCATGGTCGCACCATTCCCATACAAAGCCTCCTGCAAATTTATCATAGCGGTAAAGACGCTCAAAATAGTCCTCGATATCTCCGGGGCCATTGCCCATGGCATGAATAAATTCACACTGAATAAAGGGCTTTTTCAGTGTGTCATCGGTGCAATAATGCTCTACATCCTCTACGGAAGCATACATGCGGCTGTACACATCGATGCAGCTCAGATCGTTCTGATAACCCTCGATCTGATAAATGCTGCCCTCATAGTGGACCAATCTCTCTGAATCCACAGTCTTGATCCAAGCCGCTGCCTTTTCCATGTTGGGACCATAGCCGGACTCATTGCCAAGGGACCACATCAGAACACTGGGGCAGTTCTTATCGCGCTCCACATTGCGCTGCACTCTGTCAAGCACAGCTGCTTCAAAGCGTGGATCGTGGCAAAGAGAGCCGTATACCCGATCGTTTACCAGATAATCCGCATAGCTGTAGCCATGCGGAGGGAACTTGGAATACACAGAAGTAGTACCGTGCATTTCTATGTCGGACTCATCGATCACATAGAAGCCGAAGCGATCGTACAGCTGTGTGGCCCAGGGGGCGTTGGGGTAATGGCTGGTACGAATGGCATTCATATTGTGCTGCTTCATCAGCACCAGATCCGTGATCATTTTTTCCTCGTCCACAGCATAACCGACAAAGGGATCGCTGTCGTGACGGTTGGTACCACGAAGTTTGATGGCAACACCGTTGAAATAAAGAACAGCATCCCGGATATCAATTCGGCGGATGCCAACGTTCTGGCAAATCACTTCCCCCGCGGCACGAATCACAACCTGATAGAGGTTTGGTGCTTCCGCGTTCCAGAGAATTGCGTCCGCTACAGAGAACGAAACACATCCGTTTTCAGGAGAAGCGTCCGCCAGCTTTTCACCGTCAGGGCTGTAAAGAGTGCAGACGGTCTTTTCTTCTGTCCCCTCCCACTGGAAGGTGAGATTGATTTTTGCGGTGCTGTAATCGTCCTCCACAGGGGTGCGCACAGTGAAATCACGGATGTGATTTTGCGGCCTTGTGAGAAGATAAACGTCACGGAAAATGCCGCTCATGCGCAGCTTGTCCTGATCCTCAAGATAACTTCCGTCACACCATTTCATCACCAGAACAGCAAGCTGATTGCGCCCCGCTTCAACATAGGAAGTGATTTCAAATTCGCTGGTGCTGTGGGAAACTTGGCTGTAGCCTGCAAACTGGCCGTTTACCCAAACATAAAAGCAGGAGTCTACACCCTCAAAGTGGAGATACGTACGCTCCTCACACTGTTCCTCACTGAGCAGAAAATCCGTGCGGTAAGCGCCGCAAGGGTTTTCCTCAGGAACATAAGGGGGATCATAGGGGAAGGGATAGTTTACATTGGTATACTGATTCCGATCATAACCAAGCATTTGCCAGCAGCTCGGCACAGGAATGGTATCAAAGGACGAATCATCAAAATCGGCATCCATAAAATGCTCGGGAACCTCAAAGCGGTTGGGATAGTAATGGAATCCCCATTCTCCGCTCAGCAGCGTCATTCGCTCCGAGAGCTGACGATCCCCCAGCCGGGCCAGACTCTCTTCCCGGAACGGGATAAAATAGGCGTGATTGGGCTCCGTTCCAACATGCAGAGTGGACGGATCCTCGTAGTAGCGCGGCAGTTTCATAAGGATAGAAACCTCCTGTTTCAATAGTTTTTCGTGAATCATGCGAAGAGAGTTCCTCTCTCCCCATGTGATTATGATATAATGAAGCGAGTCAGAAAGCAATGGTTTTTAGTGATTGTTTTGATAAATTGTGGGACTGCTTTTATGAGAACGGTTTACCCTTCTGTGCAAATGTGCTATACTGTGATCATCCAGGTGACTTTTATCCCGAACAAAGAAACGGAGGGGAGCTCCTATGGTATTGGATGAGTTTTATACAGGAATCAGCTTCGATGCACATGCCTTTTTCGGAGCACATGAAAAGGAGAAAGGTGGCTTTGTGTTTCGTGTATTTGCACCGGGAGCAGAGAGGGTAGAGCTGATCGGAGACTGGAATAGCTGGAACGGTGCGCCGATGGAACGTGATACCGGCGGAATCTGGAGTACAGAGGCCGCAGAAGCAAAAGCCGGACAATTATATAAATTTCGAATTTACCAAAAGGACGGACGTGTTCTTGACAAAGCGGATCCCTATGCCTTCGCTGCGGAACTGCGTCCCTTGACCGCTTCGCGCCTTGTGGGAAAAAGCAGCTTCCGTTTTTCAGATGAGGAATGGATGAGGAAGCGGGGACTGCGCTATGACCTTCCCATGAATATCTACGAAATGCATCTTGGTTCATGGCGCAGAAAGCCGGAGGGAGATTTTTTCAGCTACCGGGAGCTGGCCGAACTGCTTCCCGGATATTTAAAAGAAAATGGATTCACCCATGTGGAATTTCTTCCGGTTATGGAGCATCCGCTGGACGCTTCCTGGGGATATCAGCTCAGCGGGTATTTCAGTGCAACCTCACGTTATGGAGATCCGGATGATCTGAAATATCTTGTTAATGAGCTTCACAAGGAGGAGATCGGTGTAATTCTTGATTTTGTTCCAGCTCATTTTGTGGGGAATGATTATGCACTGGCACGCTTTGACGGAACCCGGCTGTATGAGTATCCCGAAAAGGATGTGGAATTCAGCGAATGGGGTTCCTGCAACTTTAATTTTTACCGTGGAGAGGTTCGCAGTTTTCTGCAATCTGCGGCTGCGTACTGGTTGGGAGTATTTCATGCAGATGGTCTTCGTGTGGATGCGGTTCCCAATATTCTGTATTGGCAGGGGCAGCAGGAGCGCGGCGTCAACATCGGAGCAGTGGATTTCCTGAAAAAGATGAACAGCGGGCTGAAAAGGCTGTTTGGCGAGGTTTTGCTGATTGCGGAAGATTCCAGCAATTTCCCGAAGGTGACAGCGCCGGTGGAATACGGCGGTCTAGGATTTGACTATAAGTGGGATATGGGCTGGATGCATGATACGCTTGATTTTCTCTCACAGCCCTTTGAAGCAAGAAAAGAGCAGTATCATAAAATTACTTTTTCCATGGATTATTTTTATCGGGAATTGTATGTACTGGCTTTATCCCACGATGAAACCGTACATGGGAAAAAGACGATTCTGGACAAGCTGTATGGAAGCTACGAGGAGAAGTTCGCACAGTGCCGAGCATTGTATACCTACATGTTCACCCATCCAGGCAAGAAATTAAATTTTATGGGGAATGAACTCGCACATTTCCGGGAGTGGGATGAAAACCGGGAATTGGACTGGGAGCTTTTGCGCTATCCCGCCCACGACTCCTTCCGCTGCTTCTTTCAGGAGCTGGGAAAGCTGTATCGGGAATCTCCTGCTCTGTATGAAAAGGAATATGACAGCGCTTGCTTCCGCTGGCTTCCCACAGGGCTGAGCGAGGCAGAGAACGCGGGAGTTTATGCGTACCGGCGCACAGCAGGAGGACAAACCCTGGCTGTGGTTTTGAACTTTACACCTGAAAACCTGGAAGGACTTCTTCTTGGATGTGATGATCATTCAATTTTCCGTGAGGTTCTGAACAGCGATGATTCCCGCTGGGGAGGAGGCGGAATTGTCAACTCTGTTCCTCTGGCAGCTTTCCCGATCCCGTGCTGCGGAAGCAGCGCCAGTATCCGGATCCAGCTTGCCGCGTTTTCCGCAGCGGTCTTTTTGGTAGAGCGTACACCAATTTCAGAGAAATGCAGGGCCTGGACCGTGTCCGAAAGAAAATATATGACGATATGAAGACCGTTCCACCGGTAATAAAGAAAGGAAAACAATGGGATACAAAGAAGAATTCATTCAGATTTATCAGACGCATGTCAGCAGAGAAGGGAGCGTTTCGTTTCTGGAGTGGCTGCAAAAGACAGATTTTTTTACAGCGCCCGCCAGCAGTAAATTCCATTGTGCCTGTCTTGGAGGACTGGTACAGCACAGTGTGAGCGTTTATCATACCATGAGGGAAAAGCACTTTGAAGAAGGAAAAGACAATGAGGAAAGCTTTGCGATCTGCGCTCTTCTTCACGATGTCTGTAAGGCGCAATTTTATAAGGAAAGCTTCCGTAATGTCAAAAATGAGGAAACGGGAGCTTGGGAGAAGAAAAGTTTTTATCAGGTAGATGATAGCTTTCCTTATGGGCATGGGGAAAAATCGGTGTTTCTCATCGAGCGCTTTCTTCGTCTCAGAACAAGTGAAGCTGTGGCGATTCGCTGGCATATGGGCGGATTTGACGATGCGGCCCGAGGGGGAAGCTTTGCGATCAGCCAGGCTTATGAACGGTATCCCTTGGCGGTAAAGCTCCATCTTGCCGATCTGGAGAGCACCTATCTGAGGGAGCAGGGGACCTCTGCGGTAAGACGCAAATAGAAGCGGTTAATTTTCCTGCATGGCTTTCTGGGAGAGAGCAAGATATTCGAGAGCGTTTTCCCGAAGCTGTTCTTTCTCTTCCTGTGTAAGCGTCCGTTTTACTTTGGCGGGAGATCCCACAACAAGCGATCCGTCCGGGATAACCGTTCTCGGCGTGACCAGTGCTCCCGCACCGATCAGGCATTCTTTGCCGATAACTGCCTGGTCCAGTACAATTGCACCCATTCCGATCAAAGAATGGTTCCCCACAGTACAGCTGTGCAGAATAGCAGTGTGACCCACGGTTACTCCATCCCCTACGATCGTGGGGGCCTTTTGGGAACAGTGGAGGACAGCAGCATCTTGAATATTGGTATCTCTCCCTACAACAATCGGCGCACAATCTCCGCGCAATACTGCATTGTACCATACAGAAGAGTGTTCCCCGATGGTGACATCCCCAACAATCTGCGCACCTTGGGCAAGAAAAACGGAACTGGCAATGGAAGGTTTTTTCATAGCAATCGAAATCCTTTCTGAGTTGTTTTCATTTTTAGAAAAGAGAGCCTGCCGGCAAAAGGTTTTCTCCCTCTTATTGAGAGAAAACACTTTTTTCGGCAGGCTCGTTTTGATTTTATTTGTGAAATAATTTTTTGGTCTGGTAGCGTGGCTCACAGGTTAGGCGCACACCCAGCTTGCGGAAGGTGGAATCGTCTACAGCAGAGAGAATAACAGTGGAGTGTGCTTCACAGTCCCGCAGTTTGGAGAGCTGCTGAAGAGCCTGGCCCGCCACCGGATTCAGTGTTGCGCAAATGGAAAGAGCAATGAGCACCTCATCGGTATGCAGGCGCGGATTATGATTGCCCAGATGATGGGTTTTGAGATTCTGGATCGGTTCAATGACGTTGGGAGAAATCAAAAGGATTTTGTGGTCGATTCCACCAAGGGCTTTGAGCGCATTGAGCAGTGCGGCGGCAGACGCACCAAGCAGAGAAGAAGTTTTTCCGGTAATGACGCGCCCATCTGGAAGTTCAATCGCAGCGGCGGGCATTTCCGTTGCTTCCGCCCGCTTCAAAGCTGCGGCAACCACAGGCCGGTCATCGACACTGACGCCCGCGCGGCTCATCAGAAGCTCCAGCTTTACCACAGCAGATTCTTCCACACGTCCCAGACGTTGATCGCACATCGTGTGGAAATAGCGGCGAATAATCTCCTGACGAGATGCTTCCTGACAGGCTGCATCGTCAATGATGCAGCGGCCAGCCATATTCACTCCCATATCCGTGGGGGATTTGTACGGACTGGTGCCAGAAATCTTTTCCAGAATGGCGTTGAGAACAGGGAAAGCCTCCACATCCCGGTTATAGTTGATGGCTGTTTCGTTGTACGCCTCCAAATGGAAGGGATCGATCATGTTTACATCGTTGAGATCGGCAGTGGCAGCTTCATAGGCAAGGTTAACCGGGTGTTTGAGTGGAAGATTCCAGATGGGGAAGGTTTCAAATTTTGCATAACCCGCTTTGATCCCGCGGCGGTATTCATGGTACAGCTGGGAAAGGCAGGTAGCCATTTTCCCGCTTCCGGGGCCAGGTGCGGTGACAACAACGAGCGGACGAGTGGTTTCCACATATTCATTTTTTCCAAAACCTTCGTCGCTGACAATGTGAGGGATATTGGAGGGGTACCCTTCAATCGGATAGTGCAAAAACACCTTGACGCCAAGCGATTCCAGACGTTTATGGAAGGTATCCGCCGTAGCCTGTCCGGAATACTGGGCGATTACAACACTCCCGACGTATAGGCCATTGCCGCGGAAAGCGTCAATCAGGCGGAGTACATCTGCGTCATATGTGATGCCAATATCACCGCGAACCTTGCTTTTTTCAATATCTGTGGCGTTGATGACGATCACAATCTCCACCTGATCGGAGAGCTGCATGAGCATTTTAATCTTACTATCCGGCAAAAAGCCCGGCAGGACACGGGATGCGTGGAAATCATCGAACAGCTTTCCGCCCATTTCCAGGTAAAGTTTGTTGTCAAATTGGGCGATACGCTGCTGAATATGCTGGGACTGAATTTCCAAATACTTGTTGTTGTCAAAACCGATCGCTTTCATGCGTCCCTCCATCTTTCCGGTTTCCCTGCAAAAGAAAACGGCGGAACCTGCGGGCCTTCTGGCCCGACGCCGCTGGTTCACGCCTGTTTCATTTGTCGAAAAGCCTCATGACATATTGATATAGCAATATTATAGTAAATTTATAGAAGGAATACAACAGATTCCATTCAAAAAATTTTCTCTCGGCAGGCATCTGTTTTTTGTGCTATACTGGTAAAAAATGCGGGAGGTGTGGACGATGGAGGAAATCAGGCTTTCTGCGCGAAGGCTTGTGGAATTCCTTCTGCGCAGCGGAAATCTGGAAAGCGGATCCGGAGGAAATGCGCTGGAAAAAGCAGCGGAGGGTGCGAAAATTCATCGCCGCCTGCAAAAAGAAGCTGGAGAGGGATACCAAGCGGAGGTCTTTTTCTCGCATCAGGAAAATTGGGAAGAACTTTGTTTTCGTGTGGAGGGAAGAGCGGACGGTATCTTTGAAGAAAACGGCCTTCCCGTCGTTGACGAAATCAAAACCCTTTCCATGCCGCTTGCCAGCCTTCCGCCAGACGGTGTGGAAGTACATTGGGCACAGGCTATGTGCTACGCCCATTTCTATGCTGTTTCGAGGGAATGCGACTCGGTTTCGGTCCGTCTCACCTATTGTCAAACAGAAACACAGGAGCTGCGTCGTCTGACGCGTACCTTTTCTGCTGCTCAGCTTTCCGACTTTTATCAGGAACTGCTTGCTCAGTACGCTCCCTGGGCTCGTTTTCGCATGGAATGGGATCAGCTGCGAAAGGAAACGATTCAGTCCATGTCCTTTCCGTTTGCAGAATACAGAAAAGGACAGCGTGCTTTGGCGGCCGCAGTTTATCGGGCAATCCGAGATGAAAAACGTCTGTTTTGTCAAGCGCCCACCGGTGTAGGAAAAACCATTTCCACACTCTTTCCTTCTATCAAGGCGATGGGGGAAGAATTGACAAGCCGCATTTTTTATTTAACGGCCAAAACTGTCACACGTCAGGCTGCGGCGGACGCCCTTACAGTAATGCGGCAAAAAGGTCTGCGTTTGAAAAGTATTGTTTTGACAGCCAAAGAAAAAATCTGCTGCCAGGAGTCGCCGGAATGTACACCAGATTCATGCCCTCGGACTGCCGGACATTTTGATCGTGTGAATAAAGCGTTGTATGAGCTTTTGACGCAAACAGATCATTTCGATCGCGAAAAACTGGAACGAGCAGCAGAACTTCACCAGGTTTGTCCTTTTGAGCTCTCGCTGGATCTGTCTGAATGGTGCGATACCGTTATTTGTGACTATAATTATCTGTTTGATCCGGTAGCAAGCCTTAAACGATACTTTGCAGAGGAAAAAACGAATTTTACTTTTCTGATTGATGAAGCGCATAATCTTCCGGAACGCGGACGGGATATGTATACGGCGGAGTTATGCAAATCCAATGTTTTGGCATTGAAAAAAGAGATTGGCAAACAGGAAAAAACGATAGGGAAGATGCTGGCCTCTCTGAATACCGCCATGCTGGCACTTCGTCCTCTGTGCGGAGAGACCGGGCAAGCGGAAAGCGCAGAAATTCCGCAGGAATTTCTGCGTGCGCTGCATCGATTTTCCGTTAGATGCGAGGAATGGTTGGAGATGCATCGGGAACATCCTTTGCGCAGACAGCTTCTTCCACTATGGTTTGATGTGCGTTTCTTTCTGCGAATTTCAGAATTGTATGGGCCGGAATATATCACACAGCTTCAGCATCGCAAAAGTGAGGTTATGATTCGTCTGTTCTGCCGTGATTCCGCACGTTTTTTGGATGAATCCATGAGTAAGGGAAGGGCGTCCATTCTTTTTTCGGCCACACTTTCCCCCCTGCCATACTTTGTTTCCGTTCTGGGTGGGGGAGACGATGCCAGGACACTTTCTGTACCATCTCCTTTTCCCAAAGAGAATCTGCTGTTGCTGCTAGCGGATCAAATCAGCACACGTTATGTGGATCGACAAAGGAGTCTGCCGGAGGTTGCGCAAATGATAGGAACCTTTGCCAAAGCGGGAAAGGGAAACTGCATTGCGTACTTTCCATCCTACCAATATATGGAACAAGCAAAAAGCTTGGTGGAAGAAAAATTTCCGGATTTGCAAATTGTTTGTCAGGGCAGAAACATGGAAGAAAGGGAGAGGGAAAGCTTTTTATCTCTTTTTTCAGAAGAAAACTCGAAAGCCCTTCTGGGATTTTGTGTAATGGGAGGAATCTTTTCGGAAGGGATTGATTTTTATGGGGATCGTTTGGTTGGTGCAGTGATAGTGGGGGTTGGGCTGCCGCAGGTCAATCAAAGGCAGGAACTGCTGAGAGAATATTATGAGCAGGAGAGAGGAGATGGCTTTTCGTTTGCTTATCGTTTTCCGGGCATGAACAAGGTAATGCAGGCAGCAGGGCGGGTAATCCGCTCAGAGACAGAGAAAGGCGCAGTTCTTTTGATTGATTCACGTTTTTCTCAGCCAAACTATCGCTGCCTTTTTCCTCCGCATTGGGATATGCTGCATCGCGTGCGGAAAGCAGAAGAAATGGTATTGCTTCTACAAGAGTTCTGGGCAGAGAAAACGTAAAAGCCAAAAGAAAAACATATACAATATTCTGTCTTTTGTCAAATAGTGTTTTAGAAAATATAGACATTGCTAAATTTATGACAAAAGCTTATAATCTAACAGTCAAAATAGCGCGATTAGCCTTATGAAATCACAGATTTCTGCTTTCGCGCCAGTAAATTTTTTCGGGTGTTCTTGAAAACACAGAAGAATCGTTCAGAAAAGCTTTTGCGTTTTCAAAAATACCGCGAAGCAGATTGATGGAGAGAAAGCTATATGTCATACCATTTTTTGTTGGACCTTTCCTTGATCCTCCTGAGCACCAAGGTGCTTGGCCTTGTTACAAAGCGCTTTAAAATGCCTCAGGTGGTGGGAGCTCTGCTGGCAGGCCTGGTTCTTGGTCCAGCCATGCTGAATGTGCTGACTGAGACGGAGTTTATCACACAGATGGCTGAGCTTGGCGTTATCATTTTAATGTTTACAGCCGGTCTTGAAACAGATATCAAGGAATTGAAAAAGACGGGCAAAGCTTCCTTTGTCATTGCTTTGATTGGTGTGGTCGTTCCTCTGATAGGCGGTTTTGCTCTGACATATTTCTTTAATCATCCCACAGACGGCACACCAGACAATATGGTGATCCTGCAAAATATCTTTGTAGGCGTTATCCTCACGGCAACTTCCGTCAGTATTTCGGTGGAGACCCTCAAGGAAATGGGGAAGCTGAACACCCGAGCCGGCAATGCAATCCTGGGTGCAGCGGTTATTGATGATATTTTGGGAATTATTGCCCTTACCATTATTACAAGCCTTGCGGATCCTACGGTGAACATTGCTATGGTGCTGATTAAGATCGTAGCATTCTTCATCCTTTCTCTTGGAGCAGGCTATGTCTTTTACCGTCTCTTCAATAAGTTTCAGGCGAGATATCAGAAAGACATGCGCCGTTTCGTAATCATCGCATTTGTATTCTGTCTGTTCCTTGCTTATTGTGCAGAAAGCTTTTTCGGCGTTGCCGACATCACAGGCGCTTATATCGCGGGCGTTTTGATTTCCAACACACAGCGTACGAAGTATATTGCAGCACGTTTTGATACTTTGTCCTATATTCTGCTTTCTCCGATTTTCTTTGCAAGCATCGGCTTGAAAGTATCTCTCCCGTCCATGACAGGAACAATCATCTTGTTTGCTGTTTTGTTGATGGTAATAGCAGTTCTGACAAAGATTATCGGCTGCGGGTTAGGTGCAAAGCTTTGCCACATGACAAATCAGGAGTGTTTGCAAATTGGTTCCGGCATGGTCTCACGCGGCGAGGTTGCCCTGATTGTAGCGTCAAAGGGAGCTGCTCTTGGTTTGATGTCGGATACTTTCTTTGCTCCGGTAATCCTCATGGTGGTGGCCACTACCATTGCAGCACCGATTCTTCTGAAGCTGACGTTCCGGCATGAAGGTTCCTCTCCCAGCCAGCTTTCCGATGAAACAGCCGGACAGTTTCAGGATTATGTAGACAGTAAGCAGGAAATTTTTGATGCGCTTGATGAGGGGAGAAAAACACCTCATAAGGGGTAATTCTGCGTACGAAGAAAAAGAATTTATAAAAGGTGCGGAAATGTGTACAGGCTTGGCTGTGTGCACGCTTCGCACCTTTTTCTCTGGAAATTCTTATTTTTGAAAAACGAAAGGGGAGAAGAATGCATGAAATCCCTGTATGAAGCTTTGCAGGAAAACCGGGATGCCGGCATATGCCCCATGCATATGCCGGGGCATAAAAGAAACACTCACTTGTTTCAAATGGAAAATCCCTATGGTCTGGATATCACGGAAATCGACGGATTTGACAATCTTCATAACGCACAGGGCATTTTGAAAGAATCTATGGAACGCGCTGCCGCGCTTTGGGGAGCCAAGCAAACCTGGTTTCTAATCAACGGAAGCTCCTGCGGTGTTCTGGCGGGCATTGCTGCCTGTACACAGTGGGGAGATGAAGTCCTTGTATCACGAAACAGTCATAAATCTCTCTATCATGCCCTCTACCAGAACAATCTTTTTCCGCACTACCTCTGTCCGGAAACGATTCCTGGTTTTGAGGCAGCGGGCGGCATCACGCCGCAATCTGTGGAGGAGGCCTTACGAAAACATCCAAATGTTAAGCTTGTTGCCATCACCTCTCCAACCTACGAAGGAGTTCTCTCTGATGTAAAAGCAATCGCAGACATTGTGCATGCAAAAGGAATCCCACTTTTTGTGGATGAGGCACATGGAGCTCATCTCGGTCTTGCACCCGGTTTCCCCCAAAGTGCGATACAGTGTGGGGCGGATCTCGTTGTACAAAGTCTGCATAAAACACTTCCCAGCCTGACTCAAACAGCAGTTCTGCATCTAAACAATCATCTCGTGCAGGCCGGTGCGGTAGAACGCCAACTGTCTATCTATGAAACCAGCAGTCCTTCCTATTTGTTGCTGGCATCCATGGATCGCTGTGTTCAGTTTTTATGGGATCACGGAAGGGAAGCCTTTTCACTTTACAGGGAAAAACTGGAACAATTTGAAAGGGAGATGCGAAACCTCTCTTACTTTTGCTTATTGGGGCGGGGAGCAAAAGAATGTTCGGGCCGTTATGGGATCTATGCACTGGATCCTTCGAAAATAGTGCTGGGTTCTTTTGGAACAAACCTGACAGGTCCACAGATTATGGAGTCTCTGCGCCGCACAGACAAAATAGAACTAGAAATGGCCGCAAGCTTTTATGTCATTGCCATGACAAGTTTATGTGACACAAAGGAAAATTTCCAGCGCTTGGCTCATGCGTTCTTGCGCCTTGAAAAAGAGGAGAGCTTGAAAGCCGATCGGATAGGGAGAGAGAAGAAAAAATATGACAAGGACATTACCTTTACTCTTCCTGTAAAGGTAATGTCCTTGCGTGAAGCGGAGTCCAAAGCAGGAAAATGCATTCCTTTTTTTCAGTCGGAGGGATATATTTGCCGGGAAACTATTTTTGCATACCCGCCTGGAATTCCTCTGATTGTTCCGGGAGAACAAATTGATAAGAAACTGTTGGAGCGCATCTGTTTTATGCAGAAAGCAGGCATCTCGTTGAACAATTCCCGCCGCAGCTTTGATCAGCAAATTGATGTGGTATGGGAATAAAAAATGCCAAAACAGCAGATGGGGAATACGGCCATATTTATTCAGATCTGCTTATGAACAATTTTATATTCATCCCCCATTTGGAAATATGGGCATTCAGTTGTTGTATGCATCATGAAGTCAAACATTTCATCTTCATCCAAATCAATAACACATCTCTTTTCTCCCGTCTCATAATCCTGCTCAAAGTTACAGCAGTAATCACAATTCGATTTCATAGGACCTCCTTCTTTCTCTTCACAATATTTGTTTATCTTCTTTTGGTTTATAAGTCTGGCGCGGAATTTAAGTATAGCATGCTCCTTCGCAAAATTGCAAATTACAGCAATTTTTGATTTTTTTCATTTTTTTCTTGACAGTCATAAAAAAATATGATATTCTTTAAAAGCTGCAAGAAAACCGAATAAAAATGCGAGAGTGGCGGAATTGGCAGACGCGCTAGATTCAGGTTCTAGTGAAGGCAACTTCATGGGGGTTCAAGTCCCCCCCCTCGCACCAATAACTGGACACTGATTTTGATGCGTTTGGTATCTGAATTAGTGTCCAGTTCATTTTATTTTACCAATGAGAAACTTGGTGAAAGAGAAAGTACAAAATGATGTTTAAAATTACAATGTTTGAATTTATTTGGGAGGCTTCATGAGTTACGCAGTTGTATACAGCAGTCATACAGGAAATACCGCTCTTTTGGCCGAGGCAGTTCGGGAAGCCCTGCCGCAGGAGGATTGCATCTATTTTGGCACGCCTGATTTAAAAGCCCTTACGGCGGAAACAATTTATGTTGGCTTTTGGACAGACAAAGGGACTTGCGATGCTTCTGTCGCGCAGTTTTTACAGGAACTTACTCATCAGAAGGTGTTTTTATTTGGTACCGCAGGTTTTGGGGGAGCGCCAGATTACTTTGAACAAATTTTGAATCGAGTGAAAGAAAACCTGGGAAGGGGTGCTGAACTGACAGGGACCTATATGTGTCAGGGGAAGATGCCTATGTCTGTTCGTGCGCGTTATGAACAGATGGAGGAAGGACCCCGCCGCACCGCTATGCTGGAAAATTTTGATCAGGCTCTTCACCATCCGAATACAGAGGATTTAGTCAAGCTTAAAGCTGCCATTGTTAAATAATGTCATACCTGCATTTTTCATTTCTCCGTACAGAGCAGAGAACCTGCTCTGTACGGTTTTTTATAGAAAATTTGTGAAATTTATTTTTTCTCTTGACACCCTCAAAAAAACATGGTATTATATCAAAGTTGCAAGAAAACCGAATAAAACGCGAGAGTGGCGGAATTGGCAGACGCGCTAGATTCAGGTTCTAGTGAAGGCAACTTCATGGGGGTTCAAGTCCCCCCCCTCGCACCATAGGCTGGATATCAGTTTTGATACAATTGAGTATTAAAACTGATATCCAGTTTCTTTTTGCTAAAATTGCTGTTTACAAAAGCGTAGCTGGATGTGACAAGCGTGTTTGCCACACGATATCTGGTCTGCGTGGTAGAAGTATTTATATTTCTGTGCTATAATATTTAAACCAACAAACAAATGACGATTTGTCAAGATAAAAGAAAGGTTTATGAAAAAGCATGAATAAAGAGATCAAAGGGAAAAGGGTTATTCTGCGCGAGCAAAGAGAAGAGGATTCCCCTTTTTTTACTTATTGGTTTAATCAGCCGAAAGTTATGTTTCAATGTGGCTTTGAGAAACCTACCGATGAAGAAGAGGTAAAAACTTGTATTAACGTCAACCACAAATCGGAAGATTCGGTCTGGTATACGATTACAGATCTTAACGGTAATATTATCGGTGAGACTGGCCTTCTCCGCATGTTTCCTGCATGGCACCAAACCGATCTTACCATTATCATTCCCGATCCGAAGATGCAGCATAAAGGATACGGGACGGAAACAATTCGTATGATGCTTGATATAGCCTTTCATGAGTATAAAATGCATCGCGTCTCCATTGGAGTAGTAGGATTGAATACAGATGCACTGGAATTCTACAAGAAAATTGGATTCAAACAGGAAGGTATTATGGAGGAAGCATACTATTACAACAACGAGTACAGCGATTTTATTATGATGCGAATTCTCAGTCACGAATGGGAATAATGGACAAACTGTTTTATCTTACCGCTCACGTGGAAAGAGTGTTGCATCCGAACCTGTTTTCTCAATAAGAAATCTGGCGGTGGAAGAAGATATGGAATATTATGTGCAGAGCCGGTGGAAGCTTCAGGGAAGAAAATTAGTCTACTATGGGCTGAGGAACAAAGAGCATTTATTTGAAAATGAAATCCATCTTTCCCGAAAGCAGGCGGTTTTGATTGCATCGCTTCCCAGAGACCTTAATCATTTTGAAGAAAAGAGTCTCCAACCTCTTATTGGTGTACAGATTGTTAGCAGAAACCAGTTGAGAGCAATACCGAATTCTGTGGAGGAAGCAACCTTCTGTAAAAATTGTTGTGCCAACGATTTTATGATTCCTGGAATTGAATTTGATGAAAAAGGCCTCTGTCCGCTCTGCCAGGCCAAAGAGGAGGAGAAAGGGCTGGTAAGCCTTGTTCCTGTGATAACGGAAATTCCCCGTGCAAAGCATTCCCGCTTCGATGCCGCACTCTTTTACACGGGAGGAAAAGATTCTACTTTTTTGCTTTATTATCTTTCCGAAGTTATGGGCCTTCGCATTCTGGCTATGACATGGGAAATTCCATGGATGTCCGAGAATGCCAAACAAAGCATAGAAAATGCCAAGCAGCGCTTGGGAAAGGTAGAGTTTATCTGCCGTACGGTCAGCCGGCAGGATTTGATGCGTATTTATCATCGGCTTTATTTGCTCAACGGAAATACCTGTGCTTGCCCTTCACTGGCTTATATGCTTTTTTATCCGGAAATGGTGGCGAATCGTGTTCCATATTTTCTCGCGGGAAATGAACCAGTGCAAATGCTGGGCCTTTTCTATAATCACATGGCACCCAAATTTGCCTATTCTTTTGAAAAAAGGCGGTTTTTGAATATTTTGATCTCTGTATGGCGCCTTTTAACCTTGCGTCCTCCTTTGAAGAAAGGGCAGCTCCACACATTGATGACAATGAAACAGCTTGCCTATGGAGGAAATCCTATTAAAGAAAGATTATATCCCAATGAGCTTTTATCCAACGTCACAAAAGCGCTGCATAGTGTGCCTGAACTGCTTCCACCACTCAAGCGAGCCATTCGTTCCTCATCCCGCAGTGGACGGATTCCCGCATTTGTCCACCTTGATTTCAATGCAGCCTGCGGCGGACGATATGACTGGAAAAATGTGAAGGAACTCCTTGTAAAGACGTGCGGATGGGTTCCGCCTTCTGATGCAGGACAAGGGCTGCACACAAGCTGCTGTATTGAGCGGTGTAAAGAGCATTCACAATTTATTCGGTTCCGGGCATGTGAAAGCCGTATGATTCCTTTCAGCGCTTTGGAGCTTGCCTTGGCCAGCCGGGATCACTATGTAACCCGGGAGGAAGCGATTTATGAGCTGAAAAACACGCTTGGCTTTTGCCAGGAGCCAGTGTGTGAATATATGTTGATACAGAAGATACTGGAGGAATCCCCTTGACAACCGTGTATTGCTTTTCCGCAACCGGGCGAACGAAACAAGTAGCGCAATATGTGGCTCAAATGTTTTCCTGCCGGCTCCTGGAACTTTCCTTGGACTGGCAGCCAGATTCCTTTGAGAATGAAGTTGCTGTTGTGGTATTTCCTGTCTATTGCCAAAGTCTTCCTCTTCCAGTCAAAAAAGCTCTTCCTTTGATTTCAGCTTCTGATTTTATTCTGATTGCCACCTATGGAAGAAAGTCCTTTGGGAATGCCTTAAAAGAGGCGGCAGAATTGGTGAAAGGCCGTGTGATAGGGGGGGCATATGTTCCCATTAGCCACACTTACCTGAATGAACAATTTCAAGCAGATTTTTCCCGCTTGGATGCATTGATTGAACGAATTGCAAACCCTAAACCAATACATATCCCCAATACCTGGAAAAATCCGTTTGCTTCTTTTTTCCCTTTGCGAAGAGGACAGCTTGGTGTACGGATGACTCGGGAAAGGAACTGCAATCATTGTGGATTGTGCGCAAAGCGCTGTCCCATGAATACAATGCTGGATGGAAAACCAGGCAGAAATTGTATCCGTTGTATGCGTTGTGTTCAGATTTGTCCCCAAAAAGCACTGCGTGTAACGCTTCATCCTTGGCTGAAGCAATATCTGAATGGGAAGCGGAAGAATGATCTTCTGATATACTGAAAATATAGAAAAGCGGAAGCTTTGATCGTCAATATTGGATCAAAGCTTCCGCTTTTTATATTGTTATGAAAGGGAACGAAGGACAGAGCGACATACATCTGGATAATTGGTTATGATTCCATTGACCTGCTTCTGCGTCAGATAACGCATGGCAGGCTCCTCGTTAATCGTCCAGACATTTAATCCGATTCCATCCCGTGTAATTTCATCGATAACAGCGTCGTTAAGAGAATTCAAAGAGGGGTGGAGGTATTCCACACCATTTGTTTTTGCGTATTTCCCTGAATGAACCAGCCAGCAGTCATAAAGAAAACCGCAGCGAATTTCGGGAGCCAAACGTTTGCATAACACAATGGATTCGTGATTAAAGGAAGAGAAGATCACCCGATCCTCCAGATGAAAAGCACGTACCATCTCGATGACTTTTTTCTCCATTCCCTCATACCAGATCACGCTGTTCTTTAATTCGATGTTTGTGATCACAGAAGTGTCCTTTACTAGATCAAAATATTCTTCCAGTGTAGGAATTGGTTCAAAGGGAAATTTTCCGGGCATTACAGCGGCAGCATTAAAACGGCGCAGCTCATCCAAGGTATATTCGCAAAGCAAACCGGTTCCATCTGTGGTTCTGTCAAGTTTTTCATCGTGCATGATGACAAGAGAACCGTCTTTCGCGAGATGTACATCAAGCTCAATCCCGTCGCATTCCGCCTCCATGGCCTTACGGAAAGCGAGAAGGGTGTTTTCGGGATATTGACCGGAAAAACCGCGGTGTGCAAAAACTTTTGACATGATGATCTCTTCTTTCTGATTAAGGCATAAAACAAACGCCTCTTTTGGTGCTATTATAGTTTGTTTTGTGAGAAATGTAAAGAATGTGAGGGGAAAACGATTGGATTTTATTATTTCACCGACAGATTTCTTCCTTGACAAGCCAGCAGGAGAAGCTTATAATTTGTTAGACAAACTAATTATTTTAATCTGCTATTGCTTTTCTCCTGCCGCTGGATTTCCCACTGAGCACCAGAGGACAGGGAAAAACGGCAAAGGCATAGGGGATTTTTCAGAGGAAGGAAAGACGGGGATGAGCCTTTTTGAAAAGGAATTGAACGATCTCCTGGTACAGACCTATCGCTCCATCGGTCTGATGGAGGAGCAGATGGTTTGTACCTCAAAGCACATGAACCTGTCGATTAATGAAATTCATCTTCTGGAGGCTGTAGGGGATGTAGGAGAACGGCAGGATGGTCTGACTATCAGCGAGATTTCTGAAAAAATGGGAATCAGCCTCCCTTCGGTCACCGCTGCCATCAATAAGCTTGTCAAAAAAGGCTATGTGGAAAAAAACCGGAGCCAAATCGACGGAAGGGTGGTTCATGTTACCCTGACGAAAATCGGCCAAAAGGCCAATACGGCTCACCGTTATTTTCACATCCGAATGGTGCGCTCCATTGTTCAGGATCTCACACAGGAGGAACAAGCAGCTATGTTGAAGGGGATGCGGAAGCTAAACCTTTTCTTTGCCCAAAAAATTCACAGGACCGAGGAGGAAATATGAGTTTTCAAATTTTAGGAACAGGCAGCGCCTTACCTGCCTGCCGGAAAACGAACGACGATCTTTCTCAGCTGGTGGATACCAGTGACGAATGGATCACAACACGTACCGGAATCAAAGAACGGCCTATTCTCACTACGGAAACTGTCACGGAAATCGCGGTGGCTGCAGCCCGAAACGCGCTGGAAAACAGCGGTATTACAGCCGCAGATCTGGATTATATCATTTGCCCCACATTGGGTGGTGATTATATGACTCCCAGCTTGGCATGTGTGGTACAGATGGAACTGGGAGCCACTTGTCCCGCGGTGGACGTAAACGGCGCATGCAGTGGTTTCCTCTATGCGTTGGATGTGGCAGAAGGTGTCTTTGCCAGAAAGAAAGCGCGATATGTTCTTGTACTTGCTGCGGAACGCCTGAGCCGGATTCTGGACTGGACGGATCGCAGCACCTGTGTTTTGTTTGGAGACGCTTCCGCTGCTGTAGTTCTGGGAGAAGGGGATGCGCTGCATTTCCTTGAAGTCACGGCACACGGAAATCTTTGTCTTGCTTCTCCTCTGGCTCCCGGAAGCTGCCCTTATACAGAGCCCGATACCAGAAAACCGGGACTTTTGATGAAGAGCCGTGAGGTTTATACCTTTGCGGTGGGAGCGATTTGCAGCGGAATCGAAAAAGCGGCGAAAGCTACCGGTATTTCCCCAGAGGAAACCGATTACTTTTTCCTCCATCAGGCAAATCTCCGCATTATTGAAACCGCTCGTAAAAAGTTAGGACTTCCCCAAAAAAAATTCCCGGTCAACATTCAGAAATATGGCAACACTTCAGCAGTGAGTATTCCGCTTCTCCTGGATGAGTGGAACCGGGCAGGCAAACTGAAAAAAGGACAGAAACTCGTATTCTGTGCGTTTGGCGCAGGTCTGACTACCGGAACCGCTGCGTTAGACTGGACACTGTGATATTGTAATACGGAAAAATCTGCTGAACGGTTAAAGAATATTTTTAAATCATGAGAATGAAAAGGAGAAAATGAATGATGACAAATCTGGAAAAGCTGGAGAAAATCTTTGCGGAGTACAAAGATGACCTGGAGCCGGGTACGCTGACGGAAGAAACCTCTTTTGAGGAGCTTAACTTCGACTCTCTTGATGTGGTAGATCTGATTATGGCGTGCGAGGATGAGTTCGGCGTGACCATTGGAGAGGATCAGGAGCTCAAAACAGTGGGCGATTTGTTGAAAGTGATTGAAGAATCGGAGGCGGAATAAATATGCTGCAATCTCCCATCTGTGATTTGATAGGGATTTCCTATCCTGTTTTTCAGGGTGGTATGGCTTGGATTGCCGATGCCAATCTGGCTGCCGCTGTCAGCAATGGAGGCGGTCTTGGTATTATCTCTGCCATGAATGCCAATGCAGACTGGCTCCGCGGACAGATTCGGCAGGCCAAGAAGCTTACGGATCGACCGTTTGGCGTCAATATTATGCTGATGAGTCCTTTTGCGGATGAAGTGGCTAAAGTTGTGGTAGAGGAGGGCGTCAAGGTGGTAACCACCGGCGCCGGTAACCCCGGAAAATATATGGCAGCCTGGAGAGAAGCGGGAATTTGTGTGATTCCTGTGGTTGCCAGCGTGGGACTCGCCCGTATGATGGAGCGCGCAGGTGCTTCCGCCGTTGTGGCAGAAGGAACAGAAAGTGGAGGGCATATCGGGGAACTGACCACCATGACTTTGGTTCCTCAGGTGTGCAGCGCTGTGAAAATTCCTGTTATCGCGGCGGGCGGCATCGCGGATGGACGCGGCGTGGCAGCAGCTTTCATGCTTGGAGCGTGCGGTGTTCAGGTCGGCACCCGTTTCCTGGTAGCGGAGGAATGCGGAGTCCATCAAAATTACAAAGATCGAGTATTGAAGGCGAAAGACATTGACACGGTAGCCACCGGCAGACGGCTCGGTCATCCGGTGCGCAGTCTGAAAACCCGATTCAGCCGTGAATACATGAAAAAAGAATACGATCCCAATGTGACGGCGGAAGAGCTGGAAGAGATGGGAGTTGGCGCCCTGCGTAAAGCGGCGGTAGATGGCAACGAAGCGGAAGGCTGCTTCCTGGCAGGACAGATTGCCGGTTTGGTACAAAAGGAACAGCCTGCTGCGGAAATCATCCGCGACCTGTGTGATGAGGCAGAGGTTTTGCTGAAAGGAGCCGCTCGATGGGTAAAATAGCTTTTTTATTTGCTGGACAGGGCGCACAATATCCTGGGATGGGAAAATCACTCACAGAAATCAGCCCGAAAGCCGTGGGTCTGTTTGAACTGGCGGATTCCATCCGCCCGGGAACATCTCTCCAGTGCTTTGCGGGAGATCCCGCGGAGCTGACACAGACGGCAAACACACAGCCCTGTGTATTTACAGTTGACCTCGCCGCAGCATATGCGCTTGAAGAAGCTGGTATTCATGCGGATGCAGCAGCTGGATTTTCTCTTGGAGAAATGGCTGCCCTGACCTTTGCCGGTTCCTTTTCAGAAAAAGATGGATTTTCTCTTGTTTGCCGCCGCGGTGAGTTAATGCAGCAAGCCGCGCAGGAACACCCCAGCGCCATGGCAGCCGTTCTGAAGCTGAAGGATGAGACGGTAGAACAGCTTTGTGCCGGTTTCCCGGATGTGTATCCTGTAAACTACAATTGCAGTGGTCAGCTTGTAGTTGCAGGGGGAACGGACCATTTGGATCAATTCTGTGAACTTGCAGCGGAAGCCGGCGGACGAGTCAAGAAGCTGGCTGTTGGCGGTGGATTCCATTCTCCGTTTATGGAGCAGGCTGCTGCTGCTTATCTTCAGGAACTGCTTCAAATCGGTGTAAAGCCTCCTCAGATTCCTGTTTATGGGAATCGCACTGCTGCCCCTTATCAGGAAAACAGAGAAACCATGCTTGCAGAGCAAATAAAGAATCCTGTTCTTTGGACAAGAACAGTGGAACGGATGGCTGCAGATGGAATAGATACTTTCGTGGAGGTTGGCCCAGGAAAAACCTTGTCGGGTCTGGTGAAGAGAATTCTTCCGAAGGCTGAGGTATACCGTGTTGAGGATGCCGCAACCTTGGAGGAAACAGTTGGTGCTTTACGTAAAACAGGAGGACAGGAATGAGAACGCTTGAAAATAAAACAGCCGTTGTGACTGGAGGCTCCCGCGGTATAGGGCACGCGATTGCGCTGGCTATGGCACAGGAAGGAGCAAACGTTGCCATTCTTTATGCTGGAAACCGTGAAGCGGCGGAAAAGACGGAGCAGGAGATTGCACAGATCGGAGGAAAGGTCCGTGCGTATCAGTGTGACGTTTCCAGTTTTGAGGAAACAGAGACTGTAACCAAGCAGATTTTAGAAGAATTCGGACAAGTGGATATCCTCGTCAATAATGCAGGGATTGTCCGCGATGGCTTCTTGCTTTCCATGAAGGAGGAAGCCTTTGACGATGTAATCAACACAAATCTGAAGGGTGCCTTTCATATGATCCGCCATCTGTATTCCCACATGATGCGCAAAAGATCAGGCCGTATCATCAACATCAGCTCCATTGTGGGCCTGACTGGCAACGCCGCCCAGGCCAATTATGCTGCTGCAAAGGCTGGGATGATTGGCCTGACAAAGAGCACTGCCAAGGAGCTTGCGGGCCGCGGTGTTACCTGCAACGCGATTGCTCCCGGTTATATCCAGTCTGATATGACAGATGCCATGCCTGAAAAGGCAAAGGAAGCCATTGCGTCGCAGATTCCGATGAAGCGCACCGGATTGCCGCAGGACGTCGCTAATCTGGCTGTATTTTTGGCCGGACCGGGCGCGTCCTACATTACGGGAGAAGTGATTCGGGTTGACGGCGGCCTTGCCATGTAAGTCCAGGCGGGCCGAGAAAGGAAGGACGAAATGAGAAGAGTAGTCGTAACGGGAATGGGTGCCGTCACTCCTGTCGGCAACCATCTTGAGGAGTATTGGGATTCTTTGACAAAAGGCGTCTGCGGCGTGGATTTTATCACCCGCTTCGACGCTTCCGATAAAAAAGTGCAGATTGCCGCTGAGGTGAAGAATTTTGATCCTCTGGAGTACTTTGAAAAAAGCGATCTGAGAAAAAACGATCTGTTTGTTCAGTACGCCGTGGCTGCGGCGGAACAGGCGATGCACGACAGCGGAGTGCAGGGAACCATTGAGCCGGAACGCTTCGGCGTATACATTGGCAGCGGAATTGGTGGGATTCTCACTACTACGGAAAACAGCGATAAGCTGTGCCAGGGAGCGAAGCGCGTTTCGCCCTTCATGGTACCGATGATGATTTCCAATATGGCGTCCGGTACGGTTTCCATCCGTTTTGGGGCAAAAGGACCAACACTTCCGATTGTAACTGCATGCGCTACTTCCACTCACGCAATCGGTGAGGCATATCGGGCCATTCATCACGGCTATGCCGACGCGATTCTGGCAGGCGGTTCGGAAGCTGCCGTCTGCGAGCTGACTCTTGCCGGATTCACAAGTTGTATGGCACTTTCCTGCAACAACGATCCCAAAACTGCTTGCCGTCCCTTTGACAAAAACCGCGATGGTTTTGTGATGGGAGAGGGAGCGGGCGTGATTCTGTTGGAAGAATATGAGCACGCGCTGGCGCGAGGTGCGAAAATTTACGGAGAAATCTGCGGCTATGGCAACACATCAGACGCATACCATGTCACCGCTCCCGATCCGGAAGCGGATGGCATTACGCGCGCCATTCGGCTGGCCATGGAGGAAGCCGGAATCACGGTGGACGAACACACCTATGTGAACGCGCATGGAACCAGCACTCCTCTCAATGACAAAAGTGAAACCCTGGCATTTCATCAGGCATTTGGAGAAGCAGCCGGAAAGGTGGCCATCAGCAGTACCAAAAGCATGACGGGACATATGCTGGGCGCGGCTGGGGCAGTGGAAGCGATTGCCTGCCTCAAAGCCCTGCAAACAGGAATTGTTCCCCCGACCATCGGCTTACAGGAGGCAGATCCGGATTGTGATCTGGATTATACGCCGGGGACAGCGAGAAAGACAGAACTGCATACCGCGATTTCCACCTCGCTTGGCTTCGGCGGGCACAACGCATGCCTTGTGTTTCGCAGAGCAGAGGAGGCTTGAACCATGGAACTGAATGAAATCAAATTTCTGGCTGATTTGATGGAAGAAAGAGGTTTAACCTCGCTGGAGATTGAGGAAGGGGAGCGAAGCATCCGGATGCAGCGCCAACAGACATGCTTTGAGCCGCTTCCTGTTCCAACTGTAAATGTGCCCACACCCATGTCCACGGCTTCCAAAAAGGAGCCTGAAGCAGCGGAAGGCAGCGTGGTGGATTTTAACGGTGTGACAGAGTTGAAATCTCCCATGGTGGGAACTGTCTATGTATCCCCAACACCAGGCTCAGAACCATATGTCAAAGCCGGAGACAAGGTAAAAAAAGGACAGGTCCTCTGCATTATTGAAGCCATGAAACTGATGAATGAATACACAGCTCCGCAGGATGGTGAAATTGTGGATGTCTGTATTCACGATGGGGAACTGGTAGAGTACGGCCAGTGCCTGTTTAAGTTGTATTGACAAGGAGAACACATCATGACTCGTGAAGAAATTAAGGGACTGCTGCCGCACCGGGAACCTATGCTGCTGGTGGATGAAGCCTCCGTAATGGAGGATCACACCGCAGTTGGCCGCTATACAGTACGTGGAGACGAATGGTTCCTGCAGGGACATTTCCCCGGCAATCCCGTGGTACCCGGTGTTGTTTTGTGTGAAATGATGGGACAAACCTGCTGTGTGCTTCTGGCCGATAAAATTGTTGGGATGACGCCATATTTTACAGGGATTGATAAAGTGAAGTTCCGGAATTCCGTTTTGCCGGGAGATACCATTGAGATGCATTGCGCAATTAAACGCTCGCTAAGGACGTTTTATTTTACGGAATGCTCCGCCTATGTAAACGGAAAGCTTTGTGTAAGCGGAGAGCTCAGTTTTGCATTGGTAAAATAACAGAGGAAGGAAGGGAAGGGCGCTGTGTTTTCAAAAATCTTGATAGCCAACCGCGGTGAAATTGCGGTTCGGGTTATCCGTGCCTGTAAGGAAATGGGAATCGCAACCGTAGCTGTGTTCAGCGAGGCAGATCGGGATGCGCTCCATGTCAGCCTGGCGGATGAAAGCATCTGCATTGGTCCGGCACGCGTACAGGACAGCTACCTGAATATGACTGCCATTTTGTCCGCTGCGGTAGAGACTAAGGCGCAGGCAATTCATCCCGGTTACGGACTTTTGAGTGAGAACACCCGTTTTGCCGAGCTGTGCGAAAAATGCGGCATTACGTTTATCGGTCCTTCCGCCCGTCTCATTTCTCTTTTGGGAGATAAGGATCAGGCTAAACGCACGATGCGCGACGCGGGTGTTCCGGTGGTTCCCGGCTGTGATCTCGTACCGGATGCCGAAACGGCACGAAAAGAGGCAGTTAAAATCGGCTTCCCTCTTTTGGTGAAAGCTCGGGCGGGAGGCGGAGGCCGTGGGATCCGTTTAGTGTCAAAGTTGGAGGAAGTGGAAAACGCATTCTTGGCCTCCTCTACGGAAGCTCAGAGTGCTTTTGGGGATGGCGCCTGCTATATGGAACGCTTTCTCAAACCAGTGAAACATATTGAGATGCAGATCCTTTGCGACAAGCATGGAAATGTTGTTTGTCTGGGGGAACGCGATTGTTCCATACAGCGGAAAAACCAAAAGTTGTTGGAGGAGAGCCCTTCTCCGTTTGTTACGCCTGAACTTCGCGAAAGCATGATGGATGCTGCGCGAAAGGTTGCGAAGGCAGTTCAGTACGACAGCGTTGGAACCATCGAATTTCTGGTAGACCGGGATCGCAACTTTTATTTCATGGAAATGAATACCCGTCTTCAGGTGGAGCATCCGGTGACAGAGTTGGTAACGGGAATTGATTTGGTGAAATGGCAGATCCGTGTGGCGGCCGGTCTGGAGCTTCCCTTCCATCAGGAGGAAATCGCTTTGAACGGTCACTCCATTGAGTGTCGTATTAATGCGGAGGATCCGCAGAACAATTTTGCACCAAGCTGCGGTCGGGTTAGTCTGCTTCATTTCCCAGGCGGCCCCTGGGTTCGCTTTGATACGGCTCTGTATCAGGATTATCTCGTTCCTCCTTATTATGATTCTTTGCTGGGTAAACTGATTGTTTGCGCACAGACCAGAGAAGAAGCCATTCGCAAAATGCGTGCCGCACTCTGCGAACTGGTGATCGAAGGGGTTACCCATACAGCGGATCTGCATTTGGATCTTCTCGAAACGCCTGAGTTCCGCGCCGGTACCTATACGACGGATTTCATGGAGAAAAGAGGGTAAGCGATGCTGAAAAAAACGAGCTTCAAAAAGAACCGGAATCAGCTTGAGGGGTATAGCCAGACCCTCGCTGAAAACTCTCCCAGCGTCCCGGACGCCCTTTTTACCAAATGTCCGGAGTGCGGCAGAGTAACACCATCTGCTGAGCTGACAGAAAATCTTCTCGTCTGCCCAAAATGTGGTTACCATCTCAGAATGCCTGCCAGAAAAAGACTTCTCCAAATCTGTGATGAGGGTTCTTTTCAGGAGTGGGATACTGGAGTGTACAGCAAGGATCCCCTGTCGTTTCCGGGATACGCGGTCAAGCTCAAAAGCAGTCGCTTAAAGAGCCGGGAAAACTCCGCTGTTGTTACCGGTTTAGGACAGCTTGGCGGGATGAATTGCGCGCTGTTTGCCATGGAAGGGCAGTTTATGATGGGGAGCATGGGATCGGTTGTGGGAGAAAAAATTACCCGTGTATTTGAACGTGCGCTGGAACAAAAGCTTCCTGTTATAGGTTTTACCGTTTCCGGCGGGGCACGGATGCAGGAAGGTATTCTTTCCCTGATGCAGATGGCTAAAACAAGCGGTGCGGTGAAACGCCACAGCGACAAAGGCCTTCTCTATACCGCTGTGCTGACGCATCCAACTACTGGAGGCGTCACGGCCAGCTTTGCCATGGAAGCCGATATCACATTGGCGGAACCAGGTGCCCTGATTGGCTTTGCGGGCCCACGCGTTATTGAGCAAACGATGCGGCAGAAGCTTCCAAAAGGTTTTCAGAGCGCCGAATTTTTGATGGAAAAGGGCTTCCTGGACGGAGTTGTCCCTCGTGTGGAGCTCAAAGACCAGCTGATCCGAATTTTGTGCCTGCACAAAGGAGGAAACCCGCATGGATCCGTATAAACGCCTACAGCTCGCAAGAAAAAACGGCCGTCCCAGCGGGCGTTATTATATCGAACACCTGATCACGGATTTTATTGAACTTCATGGAGATCGCCGTTTTGGAGACGATCCGGCTGTTATGGCCGGGATAGGATTTCTGTGTGGCCGTCCCGTGACAGTGATTGCGCATGAAAAAGGGGGGGACATCCGGGACAAAGCACACCGGAATTTCGGTTCCGCCAACCCGGAGGGATATCGGAAGGCACTGCGCCAGATGAAGCTGGCGGAAAAATTTGGCCGTCCGGTTCTCTGTTTTGTAGATACCGCAGGAGCGTTTGCCGGCATGGGCGCGGAAGAGCGTGGGCAGGGAGAAGCAATTGCGGAAAATCTGATGGAAATGATGACGCTCAAGGTTCCCGTCCTCTCCGTTTTTGTAGGAGAAGGAGGAAGTGGAGGCGCCTTGGCTTTGGCTGTCGCGGATGAGGTCTGGATGCTGGAAAATGCGGTTTACTCTGTTATCAGTCCTGAAGGGTGCGCCAGTATTTTGTGGAAAGATGCCGCCAAGGTCAAAGAGGCTTGCTCCTGCTTAAAAATCACAGCCGAGGATTTGCTGGAAATGGGTGTGATCGAAAGAATCGTTCCGGAAACCTCTCCCGAGGCTATCTGTGAAACACTCAGAGCACAGCTTGACATGGCCTTTACCGAATTGAGTTCCATGACGTCTGAGGAACGCTGCGAAAAAAGATACCGCCGTTTCCGCAGGCTGGGGGTGTTTGGCGAATGATTGCTCTTGTCACAGACAGTACTGCCTGTCTGACGCAGGCGGAAGCACGGAACTGGAATGTATTTCTGGTACCTCATACCTATCGCCTGGATGGGAACCTCTATACGGAAACTTTTGAGGGAGAAAATGGGGCATATGTTTCTGTTCTTCGGAACAGTCGTGAAAAAATTTCTCTTCAGGCTTCAGAGGAGCAATTTTACCATTTATTCCGCAGTTTAAAGAGAAATGGGATGGAGGTCCTGTGTACAGTTCTTTCCTCCCGTTTGAGCGGAGCTTACTCCGCCGCAATAACAGCGGCAAAACGTGTGGGGGAAGGGATTGCCGTTGTGGACTCGCAGCTGACAGCTGGGGGCCTCTATCTGCTGATATCCCGAATCCGTGAAGAAATCGATAAAAAACAGATGAGTCTGTCCGAAGCTGCCGCCTTATGCGAGCGGCTTCGGGGACGAATTGGGGTGGCTTTTTCTGTTGAGCATATGGATGCTTTGAGAAAAAGCAGACGGATTGGCGTGGTGCGTCAATCCGTCGGTTCCATTTTAAACCGCAGGCCCGTTCTTTTATTGCGCCGTGGAGGCATTATCAGCTGTGGATTGGCACGAGGCTGGCAGGAAAAAAGTGAACTGCTGGCGGCACAAATCCCCCATGACACGGAACGTTTGGTGGTACAGTATTATGAAAAAAAGAAAGAAGCCGTTCAGTTTGCTTCTTCACTAAAAAAGAAACTGTGTGTCCCCTTGATCCTTTTACGTGAAATCGGTCCAGTGCTGAGTATCCATATTGGAGAGGATGCTCTGGCAGTATCCTGGGAAGAAAAAGAATAGTTCTTGTGCTCCGGTCCGGCCAAATGGCTTTGGACCGGTTTTTTATCGTTGCTGCGCCTTGTATTCTGTTTGCCGGTGTAGTACAATAAAAACATTATGGAAGAACTGGGAAACGGACAGAATGGAGATCATCTGTTTCTTCTTTTCCAGACAATGAAAAAGAAAATGGGGTACACGGAAAATTTCCGTAAATCATGTACACCCAGGGAGGAAATCATGGAAAAAGCGAAGGTATATTTTACGGATTTTCACGCGACCGGCAACATGAACCTGCTTGAAAAACTTCGCCATCTTGTGAAAAAAGCGGGAATTGATCAGCTGGATTATCAGGATCGTTACACCGCAATTAAAATCCATTTTGGAGAGCCGGGAAATCTGGCCTATCTTCGTCCCAACTATGCAAAAGTAATCGTAGATATTGTAAAGGAAAATGGGGGAAAGGCTTTTCTGACGGACTGCAATACTCTGTATGTTGGGGGCAGAAAAAACGCCTTGGATCACCTTGATTCCGCTTATGTCAACGGCTATAACCCGTTTACCACCGGCTGTCACATCATCATTGCCGACGGTTTAAAAGGAACGGATGAGACGTTAGTGCCCGTGGAAGATGGCGATTATGTGAAGGAAGCCAAAATTGGCCACGCCATTATGGATGCGGATAATTTTATCACACTTACTCATTTCAAATGCCATGAGTCAACCGGGTTTGGCGGAACCTTTAAAAACATTGGCATGGGATGTGGTTCCCGTGCGGGAAAAATGGAAATGCACAGCGCTGGAAAGCCATATGTTATTCAGGAGCTTTGCGTAGGCTGTGGGATGTGCCGCAAAAATTGTGCGCATGACGCCATCACCATCACAGAGAAAAAAGCTTCGATTGACCACAATCGCTGCGTGGGCTGCGGACGCTGCATTGGAGCTTGTCCGAAGGATGCGGTTTCCGCTGCGGGCGACGAGGTCAATGATATCCTGAACAAGAAAATGGTAGAGTACTCGGCTGCGATTCTGCGCAATAAGCCAAGTTTCCACATCAGCTTGATTTGCGATGTGTCTCCGTTCTGTGACTGCCATGCGGAAAATGATGTCCCGATTATTCCGGATGTAGGCATGCTGGCTTCCTTTGATCCGGTTGCTCTTGACAGCGCATGCGCGGATCTGTGCAACGCACAGCCTATTATGCCAGGATGCAGGATTGAAGGAAGTAAAGATGGGGATCATTTTCATGCCTTACATCCCACAACGGATTGGCACAGTTTGATTGAGCATGCGGAAAAAATGAAGCTTGGTACCAGCCAATATGAGTTGATTACTGTGTGATGGTAAAGCTTTTTCGACGTTTTTTGTGATTTATTACAATTCATCTCTGTGTTTTCGCGCAGTTCTGTCTTATCTGTAAATAATAAAAAACACTTTTTGAATTCGGATGGAACGTCTTGCAATTAAAATATGATTGTGATATATTTAACACATAGTGATTATTTTCTCCTTTCCTTTCTGAAAAAGGAGTGGGGAAAAGAAAGAATTCTGTTTAAATAAGGCAATCATTCAATCTTTAAATTATTTGAATGGAGGAACAAAAAATGTCCAGAACAATCGTGTTGGCAGGCGCTGTACGTACAGCAATCGGCAAAATGGGTGGAGCTCTCTCCAACACCCCCGCCGCTACTCTGGGTTCCATCGTGATCAAGGAGGCTCTCTCCCGCGCGAATGTTGCGCCCGAGCAGGTCGACGAGGTTCTGATGGGCTGTGTGCTGCAGGCCGCTCAGGGACAGAACGTAGCACGTCAGGCTGCTCTCAAGGCTGGTCTTCCCATTGAGGTGCCCGCTCTTACGCTGAACAATGTCTGCGGTTCCGGCCTCAAGTGTGTCAACACGGCGGCTGCCATGATCGCTGCCGGCGACGCCGACATTATCGTTGCGGGCGGCATGGAGAACATGTCCATGGCTCCGTATGCGCTGCCGCAGGCTCGTTTTGGCTATCGTATGAACAACGCCACTATGATCGATACCATGGTCAACGATGCTCTGTGGGATGCGTTCAACAACTATCATATGGGCATTACCGCTGAAAATCTGGCAGAGAAATACGGCCTGACCCGCGAGATGCAGGACGAGTTTGCGGCTGCCAGCCAGCAGAAGTGCGAAAAGGCTCAGGCGGAAGGCCGTTTCAAGGACGAAATCGTTCCTGTTCCGGTTAAGGTGAAGAAAGAAACCGTTATGTTCGATAAGGATGAGGGTCCGCGTGCTGGTGTTACCGCTGAAAGCATTTCCAAGCTGCGTCCCGCCTTCAAGCCCGACGGCTCTGTTACGGCTGCTAACGCTTCCGGCATCAACGACGGCGCTGCCGCTGTGGTTGTCATGAGCGAAGAAAAGGCCAAGGAGCTGGGCGTAAAGCCGATGGCCAAGTTTGTTGTGGGTGCCTCCGCTGGTGTGGATCCGTCCATCATGGGCATTGGGCCTGCTGCCTCCACCCGCAAGGCGCTGGCTCATGCGAACATGAACCTCGACCAGATTGATCTGATTGAGGCCAACGAGGCTTTTGCCGCGCAGTCTCTGGCTGTGGCGAAGGAACTGAACTTCGATATGAGCAAGGTGAACGTCAACGGCGGTGCTATCGCTCTGGGCCATCCCGTGGGTGCTTCCGGATGCCGTATCCTTGTAACCCTGCTGCATGAGATGCAGAGAAGAGACAACGTTAAGACCGGTCTCGCCACCCTGTGCGTCGGCGGCGGCATGGGTGTTACCACCATCGTCGAGAAATACTAAGCTGCACAAATCTTGCAGAAAAAGGAAGATTACAGATGAACTTTATTAAATATGAGCAGAAAGATGCCATCGCGGTTCTCACCATTGATCGCGAAAAGGCTCTGAATGCCTTGAATTCCGAGGTTCTCAACGAACTGGACGCAACGATCGATGCAATTGATCTTAACGCTGTTCGCTGCCTGGTTATCACGGGCGCGGGGCAAAAGTCCTTTGTTGCCGGCGCTGACATCGGGGAAATGAGCACGCTTTCCAAGGCCGAAGGCGAGGCTTTCGGCAAGAAGGGCAATGATGTATTCCGTAAGATTGAGAAGCTCCCGATCCCTGTTATCGCAGCGGTCAATGGCTTCGCTCTGGGTGGCGGCTGCGAGCTCTCCATGAGCTGCGACATCCGTCTCGCTTCTGAGAATGCTGTGTTCGGCCAGCCGGAAACCGGCCTGGGCATTACCCCCGGTTTTGGCGGCACTCAGCGTCTGGCCCGCATTATTCCGGTCGGCAAGGCGAAGGAAATGCTCTATGCAGGAACGAAGATCAAGGCAGACGAGGCTCTCTCCCTCGGCCTGGTCAACGCGGTTTATCCCTCTGAGGAGCTCCTCCCGGCTGCTGAGAAGCTGGCTTCCAAGATTGCCAGAAATGCTCCGATTGCGGTCCGCGCTTCCAAGAAGGCAGTGGATGAGGGGCTTCATGTTTCCATTGACGAAGCCATTGTGATCGAGGAGAAGCTCTTTGGAAGCTGCTTCGAGACAGAGGATCAGAGAAATGGAATGAACGCCTTCCTGAACAAGGAAAAGGCTCCCGCTTTCCAGAATAAGTAATTTCACAGCGCTTGAGGATACCGCCCGTATTAACGTGTGGTATCCCCATGTGCGCTTTTATGAATTTATTATTTGACAGGAGGATACTTATCATGATCGTTGGTATTATTGGCGCCGGCACGATGGGCTCCGGCATTGCACAGGCATTTGCTCAGACAGAAGGCTACGAGGTTCGTCTCTGCGACGTGAAGGCAGAGTGGGCTGCCAACGGCAAAGCCAAGATTGCCAAGGGCTTTGAGAAGAGAATTGCAAAGGGCAAGATGGAGCAGGCTGCTGCCGACGCCATTCTGAACAAGATTACCACCGGAACCAACGAGATTGTCGCGGATTGCGATCTTGTCGTTGAGGCTGCTCTTGAGAAGATGGAGCTGAAGAAGGAAATCTTCAAGAGCCTGGAAGGCATCTGCAAGAAAGACTGCATTTTTGCCACCAACACTTCTTCTCTCTCCATCACGGAGATTTCCAATGGCTTGGATCGTGCTGTTGTCGGCATGCATTTCTTTAACCCCGCTCCGGTTATGAAGCTGGTGGAGGTTATCGCTGGCGAGACAACCGATGCTGCTGTCGTGGAGAAGATTGTGGAAATTTCCAAGGAAATCGGCAAGACCCCTGTCCAGGTAAACGAGGCTGCCGGCTTTGTTGTAAACCGCATCCTGATCCCGATGATCAATGAGGCTATCGGCATTTACGCTGACGGCGTAGCCAGCGTAGAGGGCATTGATACCGCTATGCAGCTGGGTGCTAATCATCCGATGGGACCTCTGGCTCTGGGCGATCTGGTTGGTCTGGATATCGTTCTGGCTATCATGGAAGTGCTGCAGTCCGAGACGGGCGATCCCAAATACCGTCCGCATCCGCTGCTCAGAAAGATGGTCCGCGCCGGCAAGCTGGGCCGCAAGACCGGTGTAGGCTTCTACGATTACAGAAAGTAATTTCCGGTTTTGCCTAATTTAGAAATTGGAGGATCAACGAGTATGAATTTCGTGCTTTCGAAAGAACAGGAAATGGCACGCACCCTTTTCCATGATTTCGCGGAAAATGAAGTTAAGCCTCTGGCACAAGAGGTCGATGAGACGGAGCGCTTCCCTGAGGAAACCGTCGAAAAGATGAAGAAACTGGGCTTTATGGGAATTCCCCAGCCCAAGGAGTATGGCGGACAGGGCTGCGATACCCTGACCTATGTTCTCTGCGTGGAGGAGCTTTCCAAGGTTTGCGCTACCACCGGTGTTATCGTGTCTGCGCACACCTCTCTGGGATCGGATCCGATCAAGAAGTTCGGTACTCCTGAGCAGATTCAGAAGTATCTTGTTCCGCTTGCCAGCGGTGAGAAACTGGGCGCGTTCGGCCTGACCGAGCCCAATGCCGGTACGGATGCTTCCGGCCAGCAGACCAAGGCTGTTCTCGAGGGCGATCATTATGTCCTCAACGGCAGCAAAATTTTCATCACCAACGGCGGCAAGGCTGATATCTACATCATTTTTGCTATGACCGACAAATCCAAGGGAACCCGCGGCATCTCCGCTTTCATCGTGGAGAAGGATTTCCCGGGCTTCCGCATCGGCACCAAGGAGAAGAAGATGGGCATCCGTGGTTCTTCCACCACTGAGCTGATCTTTGAAAACTGCATTGTTCCGAAGGAAAACCTTCTCGGTAAAGAGGGCCAGGGCTTTAAGATTGCTATGCAGACACTGGACGGCGGCCGTATTGGTATCGCTGCTCAGGCTCTAGGCATTGCGGAGGGTGCTTTTGAGGAGACGGTTAAGTACGTCAAGGAAAGAAAGCAGTTTGGCCGTCCGATCGCAAAGTTCCAGAATACGCAGTTTGTGCTCGCCGATCTCAAGACGAAGATCGAGGCCGCAAAGCTGCTTGTGTATCGTGCTGCTGTTGCCAAGGATACACAGAAGATTTACTCCGTTGAGGCGGCCATGGCAAAGCTGATGGCTGCTGAGGTTGCCATGGAAGTGACCACGAAGGCAGTACAGCTGCACGGCGGTTACGGCTACACCAGAGAGTATCCTGTGGAACGCATGATGCGCGATGCCAAGATTACAGAAATCTACGAGGGCACCAGCGAAGTGCAGCGCATGGTTATCTCCGGCAATATCCTGAAATAATGATAGCTGTAAAGCCCAGAAGGAGTGACATTCTTTGAATATTGTAGTTTGCATTAAGCAGGTTCCGAATACGAACGAAGTAAAGCTGGATCCGGTAACTGGTACCCTGATCCGTGACGGTGTGCCGAGCATCATCAACCCTGATGATAAGGCTGGTCTGGAAGCCGCTCTGCGTCTGAAGGATGCAACCGGTGCTCACGTTACCGTGCTTTCCATGGGTCCCCCGCAGGCAGATGCTGTTCTGCGTGAAGCGATGGCTATGGGTGCGGATGACGCTGTTCTTGTCACCGACAGAGCATTTGGCGGCGCCGATACTCTGGCAACCTCCACTACGATTGCTGCCGCGCTCAAGAAGATCCCTTATGATCTGATTATTACCGGCCGCCAGGCCATCGATGGCGATACCGCTCAGGTTGGTCCGCAGATCGCAGAGCATCTGAACATTCCGAATGTCAGCTATGCGGAGGAAATCCAGGTGGAAGGCGATACTGTCACCGTGAAGCGTCAGTATGAGGATCGCTATCATGTTGTCAAGGTCAAGATGCCTTGCCTGATTACGGCTCTGAGCGAGCTGAATCAGCCGCGTTATATGACTCCGGGTGGAATTTTTGACGCTTACCGCGAGAAACAGGTTACGGTATGGGGCCTGAACGACATCGAGGTTGATACGGATAAAATTGGCCTGAAGGGCTCGCCCACCAGAGTGTTCAAGAGCTTCCCGAAGAGCCTGAAGGCAGCCGGTACGGTTGTTCAGCTGGACGCTGAGGATGCTGCCGATTATATGCTGGAGAAGCTCAGAGAGAAATTCATCATTTAAGTTCAGGCTGCGTAAGCGTATATTTTTCAGAACATTGAAAGTGGTGAGCATATAATGAATTTACAGGATTATAAAGGTGTTTATGTTTTCGTCCAGCAGGTCGATAACAAGATCACCGGTGTTTCTTTTGAGTTGATCGGCAAGGCAAAAGAGCTGGCTGCCGCGATGGAGACCGAGGTAACTGCTGTTCTTCTCGGCTATAATGTGGCTTCACTTTGCGACGAGCTGGCTGAGTTTGGCGCGGACAAGATCGTTGTGGTTGACAATACCGCTCTGGAGCCCTACAGCACGGAGCCGTATGCACATGCCATGACGGCTGTAATTGAGAAGTACAAGCCCTCCGTTGTGCTCTACGGTGCAACGGCAATTGGCCGCGACCTTGCTCCTCGTGTGTCTGCCAGAGTCCGTACCGGTCTGACGGCTGACTGCACGAAGCTGGAAGTTGATCCGGAGACCAAGGGTCTGCAGATGACTCGTCCAGCGTTTGGCGGCAATATCATGGCTACCATTCTTTGCCCGGATCATCGTCCGCAGATGGCCACTGTACGTCCCGGCGTGATGCAAAAGATTAAGCCGATCAAGGGCGCGAAGGCTGTTGTGGAGAATTGTGAGGTTGACTTTACCCCGAATCACAACTATGTTGAGATTGCGGAAGTGATCAAGAAGGTCAGCAATAAGATTGACATTCAGGACGCCAAAATCTTGGTATCCGGTGGTCGCGGTGTTGGCTGCCCGGAGAATTTCAAACTTCTGCGTGATCTGGCTGATGCTCTGGGCGGTGAGGTAAGTTCTTCCCGTGCTTGCGTGGATGCCGGATGGGCAGAAAAGGATATCCAGGTTGGTCAGACTGGTAAGACAGTTCGTCCGAATCTGTATATTGCCTGCGGTATTTCCGGTGCTATCCAGCACTTGGCTGGTATGGAAGAGTCCGATGTGATTATTGCCATCAATAAGGATGAAAGCGCTCCTATCTTTGAGGTTGCGGATTATGGTATTGTTGGTGATCTGACGAAGATTCTGCCGATTTTCACGGAAAAGGTTAAGGAAGCCATGGCAGCTCGCCAGAACGCCTGATTTTTCCTCTTCGAATATTTTTCTGTTTGCTGTCACACAACGTTAACTCGTTGTGCGACAGCTTTTTTTGGCTAAATTCGCTCTTTTTGACTTCTTAAAGACGATTTTTTTATCTAAATTCTTGACATTTTCCTGAACTGTCTTATAATAGAGATACCTTCTTCTTTTGTATATAATGTTAAAAAACAGGATGATGTACAGATGAAATTGATACCAAAACGCTCGAAACAATTTGAAGTGCTGAGAAATCTTTTCCTTTTTCAGCATGTCAAAGTGGAAGCTGCGGAGAATGTATTTTTGTCACCCATTTGTGAATGCTTCGAGTTTGAGACAGGGGAGATGATCTATTCCAGGACCAATTTCAGAAAATGTATGGGAATTGTTGTTTCCGGTGAAGTACGAGCGGTGAAACAGGGAAAAGAGGGAAATTTGATTCTCCTCAACTCCTTCACTCCGGGAGGAATTTTTGGTTTGGCAGCCCTGTTTCATGAATCCGGAGAATATGTCTCAGAAGTGCAGGCCGTCCGCCGCAGCCGAGTGCTTTTTCTTCCCGAAGAACTTCTCCGTTCTTTGTTCCGCAGAGAGCCAATGACAGCGGAAAATTATATTGCATATCTGACAAACAGGATTTGTTTTCTAAACCATCGCATTGATATTTTTACAGGCGGGAGTGCAGAGCAACGCTTGGCAGGCTTTCTGGTATCCGTTTGTCCGGAAGAAAGCCCGTTTGTATATCGCGTTCCCTTCACATTCATTGAGCTCGCGGAAATTTTAAATATCGGAAGAGCCTCCCTATATCGTGCAATGGATTCTTTACAGGAAAGTGGTGTGATCGTCAGAAACGGCAGAGACTTACAAATTGTGGATCCGGAGCTTCTGAAAAGATTCGTGTAAGCTTTTGATCGGAAAATCTGCTTCTGAAAAATTATAGTTCCTTTTTTTTCGGTATTGTGTTATACTACCCTCAGTGGACAAAAAGATACCCAGACAGGGGAGGAGATACACTGTGATGCAGTGTATTTCTTCCCTTTTGTCCGGTACAGTTTACTGAACGATACCTGCGAATTACTGGCAGAATACTGTCAAGGAACTGGAGCGATTGGATGAAGATAAAAAGATTTCATTTTTCCCAGGCGATTCCCCAGATGCTGATTGACTTTGTAAGTGTCTTTTTCAGTTACTTTATCGCGATGGAACTTCGATTCGAAGGGCGGATTCCATGGCATGAGTATGAATACTTTGTATTTCTGATTCCTTTCATGCTCCTGATTTCGCTGATAGTATTTTTCTTTTTCCGCTTCTATAGCACCATGTGGCAATTTGCCAGTATGGATGAGCTGCTGCAAATCTTCTATGGCACTACTGTTGCGGGAATCCTGGTAACAATTCTGGGCTTTGCAGTTGCAGGGCATTATTCTGTCAATGGACTTCCTATTTACCGGCTTCCCATTCCTGTCTATGTGATGGGCTGGGCCTTGATGTTCCTTTTTGTTGGAGCTACTCGTTTTTCCATTCGGCTTTGGCACCGGCGCAAGCGTAAGAATGAACTGCAAAGAGAGTCTGAGGATTTTCAGCGCGTTATGGTCATTGGAGCAGGCGAAATGGGCTCCATGATCATTAAAGATATGAAATCTGCTCCGGAAAGCCAAGGAATTCCCGTGATTGCGATCGACGACGATCGTTCCAAGCGTGGGACCCGGATTCATGGTGTTAAAGTCGTTGGCGGACGGGAAAGCATTCCCAGAATGGCTGTTCGCTATGACATTGATCAAATTCTTCTCGCTATTTCCAACGCAGATAAAAAGGATAAGCAGGATATTTTAAGCATCTGCGCTAAAACCGGATGCCGCCTCAAAACTTTGCCCGCTCTGTATGAGCTTCTTCAGAATGATGATAAAACAGAGGGCCGTACACCCATTCGGGATATTGATATTCTGGATTTGCTTGGCCGCGATGAAATTCATCTGAACGTAGAAGAGATTAGTGGATATTTGAAAGGCAAGACCGTCTTGGTAACAGGCGGCGGAGGTTCCATTGGTTCAGAGCTGTGCCGGCAGATTGCGTATTTCCATCCTAAGAAAATTATTATCTTTGACATCTATGAGAATAACGCATATGATTTGCAGAATGAGCTTTTGATGCGCTTTAAGCATCTGAATCTGGAGGTTCTGATTGGTTCTGTCCGCGATAAGGCGCGCGTTGAACATGTCTTTGATGTGTGCCGGCCGGATGTGGTTTTTCACGCTGCGGCACATAAGCATGTTCCCTTGATGGAGCTCAGCCCTGGAGAAGCAGTGAAAAACAATGTATTTGGTACGCTGAATGTTGCACAGGCGTGTGACAAATATCATGTAAAACGAATGGTACTCATTTCAACCGATAAAGCTGTGAACCCCACCAACATTATGGGGGCGACTAAGCGTATCTGTGAGCTCATTATCCAATACAGCAGCCGACATTGTAAAAATACAGAGTATGTTGCCGTTCGTTTCGGTAATGTATTGGGGAGCAATGGCAGCGTGATTCCTCTTTTCAAGCGGCAAATTGCAGCAGGTGGTCCTGTTACCGTGACGCACCCTGATATTATCCGGTACTTTATGACCATTCCGGAAGCTGCACGCCTTGTCATCCAGGCAGGCGGTATGGCAAAGGGCGGAGAAATTTTTATTCTTGATATGGGACAGCCTGTCAAAATTGTGGATTTGGCCCGCAATATGATCCGACTGTCTGGCTTTGAACCTGACGTAGATATTAAAATCACCTATACAGGTTTGCGGCCGGGAGAAAAGCTCTATGAAGAACTTTTACTGGACAGTGAAGGAGGCTGCAGCAAGACTTCCCACGAACTTATTTACATTGGAACACCGATTCCGTTTCAGGAAGACAGCTTTCTGGATGATTTGGAACATCTGCGCGAAGTAGCCGGTGTGGATAATGTAAAAATGATTTCTATTGTGCATCAGTTGGTGCCAACGTATTCCGGACATGCGGAAGAAAATGACGCATTGGCTCAAAACTCCAATTAATTAGAAAAACGGATTGCCGGGTTTCCGTGCAATCCGTTTTTCATTCCAAGGCTAACAATTCGGATACCGTTACCATCTGATATCCCTGCTCCTGAAAGTCTTCTAAAATTAGGTCAAGCGCCGAAATTGTGTTGATGGCAATATTCTGAAAGCGCAGGATAGAACCAGGGCCGCTTTCTTTCAATACAAATTGTCTGATTTCTTGTGGAGACCGGTTTTTCCAGTCCAAACTGTCCACATCCCAAAGCACTGTTTCCAGACCAAGGGAATTTCCCTGTGCAATCAGTTTTTCATTCCAAAAGCCATAGGGAGGGCGAAAGAGAGTGGGAGAGTATCCAATCAAATCCTGAATGGAAACGATAGGTTCCAAAAGTTCATGTTGCATGCTTTGCGTATCAAGCGTACAAAGATTGCGAGGGTGCGTTTGAGAATGTGTTCCAATTTCGTGACCTGCTGCTGCAATTGCTTTTGTTTCCTCCGGATGCCGGAGCACCCATCTTCCTTCCAGAAAAAATGTGGCATAAACCTGATGACTCCCTAAAAGGGCAAGCAGATTCTCCGTATCACCTTCTCCCAATGTTTCAAACGTGATCGCGATCTTTTTTTCTCCCTTCGTATCCACCCGGCAAGTTGCCCCTGTCTGCGCCGTCCATGTAGGCAAACAGGGATTCTCCGTGCGGAGAATCAGACACAAAAGAACAAAAATAAGGAGACTGCCGCAAAATAAGACAAGTTGTTTTAGTGTAAAACGGCAAGAATAAATTTTCATGGAAGGCACCTCAGATAAAAAATAGAAAAAGGAGGCCAAAGGAAAATGGCTTTGATCACACAAATTCGGCGTTCCTCCCGAATGATCAGCTGCAAAAAGCGGACAGTGATGGAAATCAATTACGATTCACATATTTTTTCTATCTGGACAGCTGCAGCGGGAGCGGAAAGAGGTATGGAAATTTCCCCCGCAAGCATTCAGATAGATCGAAAACAAGCAGAATGTCTGCGGGACTACCTGAATGAATTTCTCCACAGTTCACATCAGGGCACATAAAGCCCGCGTTCTTTCCTATACTAGTCTTGACCGTGCGGATAGCTTCAGACAGAATGCACGGAATTACCGGAAGGAAAGGCGGCGGCTTACCCGATGAACGTCATTCTCTTGTGCGGAGAAGCGCAGGATCATATCATGCGCAACGCCTTATTACCAGCTTTGGAACGTTATGGCGGCGTTGTGTATGCGGGGCAAAGGCAGATTTTTCGGATCACCACCGAAAAACCGGCCTTTTTTGTCTTTGATTGTGAACACATTCCGGAAATATCTTTGGATAAAGGGATCCTGCTTTTTAAAAACAGCTTTGCAGAGAAAACAGAAACAATGCTTCCAGCGCATTTGTGCTGTATCCTGGAAAGCAGCAATCATCGTGCAGCCGCCTTGCTTCAGCAGTCTGGCTCTCCCGTCATAACGTATGGGATGAGTGCCCGTGATACGCTGACTGCGTCCAGTATGGAGCGCGATCGGATGGTTTTCAGTTTACAGCGCAGTGTAACAACTCTTACAGGGACGCTTTTGGAGCCTCATGACTTTTTTGTCACCTCGTGCAGCGGTGCCGGTCCCAGACAGCTTCTGCCAGCTGCGGCGGTGCTGCTGCTGTGCGGCATGGAGTCTTCCGGAGATGGGTATCACATTTAATCAACAGGAGTTAGAAGAAATTTACAGTTATATTTATGCGAACGGAACACAAAATAAGCTTGCAAACGCAAATCAACCAAACAAAAATGTAAGGAGTGTATTGATATGTCCAGCAAGAAAAATGTTGTTCCTGAGGCCCGTGCCGCTCTCGAAAAGTTCAAGATGGAAGCAGCTTCCGAGGTTGGTGTCAACCTGAAGCAGGGCTATAACGGCCACCTGACTTCCAGAGAAGCTGGCAGTGTCGGCGGCCAGATGGTCAAGAATATGATTAAGAGCTACGAGCAGAGCATGAAATAAAGAACCCTCCCTTCAAAAAGGGCGCTGACCACTCGGGTCAGCGCCCTTTTCCTTACTTAGCTTTCATAATCTTCCAAAATGCTGTTGAGGTTTTCATCACCGCGAACGGTGATACCGGATTGCAGCATTTTTTGATCTGCTTGGGGAAGTGTCTCAACAAGAACTTCGACAAGAAGAAATGGTTTTTCTTCTTTTTCGGCAAAAACTCCAATCTGTCCGTCATATTCTCGAATGATATAGACGGTTTGACTGCTCGAAAGAAGAGGGAAACTTGAAATTCCATTGTTTTCTTGACTTGAGTTTTTGTTTGCAGTAGAATAATACAGTATATTTGAGCTGGGAGGCTCTGGGGTATCCGGTTCCGGCTTTTGCAGCCCTGCTAACAGCAGGACAGCCACAAAAAGTATGACTGCACAGCTAAGCGTGAGAATTATCTTTTTCAAATCCAATCACCTCGTGATTAGTGTTTGAAAATCCTGGTAATTTATGCGGCTGCCGCTTTGGTAAATTTGAGTGGTATCGCTTGGCTCTGCTCTGCATGTGAGGATTGCGGAAGAAAGGAGACAAACGGCGCAGTGAGAAAAACAGACATCAACCGCTATGCGAAAAATGAACCAAACACGACAGGAAGCATGGCAGTCGGCACACTCTGTTCCTTCGGCAGAATTATAAGAAAGGTTCTGCTTACTCTGTTTACAGTGTGCATGATTACCGGTATCATCGTATCCTTTTCGGTGGTATCCTTTATTTACAGCATGAAGGATGAGTCGATCGATTATGATCTTCACAAGCTCAAATTAAACTATACATCCTTCATTTATGTCAATGGAGAAGGAGACGATCCCAATAATCCTGTGGAATACCAGGCTCTCTACAGCGGAGAAAACCGTGTATGGGTGGATTTTTCTGAAATCCCAGAGTATATGAAGGATGCAATCATCTGCATTGAGGACAAACGCTTTGAAGAGCACCATGGTGTGGACTGGATTCGTACAGGAGGCGCCATACTGAATCTTTTTACCGGAAACGGGGATATGTATGGCGGTTCCACTTTAACACAGCAGCTTATCAAAAACCTGACAGGGGATAACGATGTCAGCTTAACCCGAAAAGTAAAGGAAATTTTTCGCGCACTCAATTTGGAGAAAAAATACACCAAAGATGAGATCCTGTGTGCATATCTGAATGTTGTAAGCTTTGGAAGCGGTTGTAACGGTGTTCAAGCTGCGGCAAACCTTTATTTTGGCAAAGACATTCAAGACTGTGATCTGGCAGAGTGTGCAGCCATTGCCGGTATCACACAGAATCCGTATAAATACACCCCGCTTCTGCACCCGGAGGCCAATAAAGAACGTCAGCAAACGGTCTTAACAGAAATGTATAACCAAGGAGCTGTAACCAAACAGGAATATGATCAGGCAATGGAAAAGTCTGAGAATATGACTTTTGTTGGCCGTACCTCAAACAGCGAAGAAGAGAAAACGACAATTCCTGTTTGGAACTGGTATGTGGAAACCCTCTTCGAGGATGTTAAAAATGATTTAATGGAGCTCTATAATATTTCAGCGGATCAGGCGGTCGATATGATCTACCATGACGGCTTGAAAATTTATTCGGCTCAGAATACAGAGTATCAGGAAATCGCAGAACGCATTCTTTCCGATCCGGCAGTGTTTGATCCTTTGAATTCCGGAGCAGAGGCTGGTTATATCGCAATAGATTATTCTGGCCGAGTGCTTGCAGTGGTTGGTAACATTGGGGAAAAAGAAGGAAACCGCCTGAGCAATAATGCAACGATGGCCACACGACAGCCCGGTTCCTCTATCAAGCCGCTTGTTGATTACGCACCAGCCTTTGAACAAAAGCTAATCAATTATTCTACCATGCTGCTTGATGAACCAATCCCCAATTATTTTGATGATGGCAGAGCAGGCCCAAGCAACTATTCTCCCGGCTTCGAAGGAGAAGTCACTACACGATATGCTTTGATTAAATCTCTGAACCCGCCCGCTGTCCGGCTTCTTATGGAGCTTACTCCTCAGGCGGCCGCCTCTTTCCTGGTTGACAAGCTGGGATTCAGCCCCATTGCGGAGGCAGATCAAGTTCGTTCTATGGCAATCGGCGGAAGTATGGGTGTGACGGTTCGCGAAATGACAGCAGGCTTCCAGATTTTTGGAAACGGCGGAAAATATTATGAGCCCTATACCTATTATTACGTGGAGGACAGCGACGGGAACGTCATTCTTGATAATCGCGATAATATTGGCAGAGAAGCAATTTCCTCTGCCAATGCCACCATCATGCGCAAACTGTTGGAGGAAGTAATCGGCCCGTATCCAGCAACCGGACAAGCGGCTGATGTTCCAGGCTGGCAGATCTATGGAAAAACCGGAACAACAAACTCCATGATGGATCTGTGGTTTGTAGGTGGCTCTCCTTACGCAGTTGCTGGAATCTGGGCAGGATATCCCAATTATGATCAAGCCATGAACGACAAGGATAACCGGCACAAAACTCTCTGGAGTCAAATCATGAGCGAATATCTTGCAACAAAGGAAAGCAAGTCTTTTTCTGATGATCCTAGTGTATATGCGGCATCCTATTGTACAGAAACCGGAAAGCTGGCTTTGCCTGGGGTTTGCACCAGCACAATGACGGGATGGTACACCAGTGATAATATCCCCGCTTATTGTGACGGCGCTCACGCTACTGCATCTTCCGTTCCTTCTTCTGAGCCGGTATCGTCGGAAATTGCTTCCGAGGCAGCTTCGTCACAGGAACCGGAAAGTTCGCAGGTTTCCTCTTCCACCGAATTGGAAAGCCAGGCTTCTTCTGCGCAGGAGCCGATCGAACCTCCTGTTTCCACTCCGTCCTCGCAGCCGGAATCTTCTGTTTCCTCACAACCGCTCGTCAGTGAACCGGTCAGTGAGCCTGAACCTTTGGAATCCTTGCCGCCGGAAGAGAGTACGGAAGCTGTATCGGAGCCGGGAGACGTGACGAACATGACGGGACAGCCGTAGAGGTAAAAGATAAGGAATAAGTTCTGTTAAGAACAATAGAAACGAGGGATTCATAGTATGGTAAAAATCGCAATCATGGGACATGGAACCATAGGCTCCGGCGTGGTGGAGGTTCTCACCAGCCATGTGGAGAGCATCACAAAGCGCGCAAAGGAAGAAATACGGATCCAATACATTCTGGATTTGAGGGATTTTCCGGACAGTCCTCTTGCGGACCGGTTTACCAAATCCTTTGATACGATTCTTCAGGATCCCGAAATTCTTATTGTTGTAGAGGTGATGGGGGGACTGCATCCCGCATACGATTATGTGAAATCCTGCCTGGAAGCAGGGAAGAGCGTTGTCACCTCCAACAAGGAACTGGTCGCTGCCAAAGGTGCGGAACTTTTAAAAATTGCCCGCGACAAAAATGTGAACTTCCTGTTTGAGGCAAGCGTTGGAGGCGGCATCCCGATTATCCGTCCCATCAGTCAATGTCTGGCTGCCAACGATGTGATTGAAATTTCTGGTATTTTGAACGGAACCACAAACTTCATCCTTACCAAGATGATCAATGAGGATATGTCTTTCGAGGATGCCCTGTCTCTGGCTCAGCAGCTTGGCTATGCAGAGCGCAATCCTGCCGCGGATATTGAAGGTCATGACGCCTGCCGCAAGATCTGCATTCTTGCCTCGCTGGCTTATGGAAAACATGTATATCCGGACCAGGTACACACGGAAGGAATCACAAATATCTCCCTTTCCGACGTCAAATATGCGGACGCATGGGGCGGAGTCATTAAATTAATTGGCGAGGTCAGCAAGACACAGGATGGTCGTTTGCAGTGCATTGTCTGCCCAATGCTGATTCCGCGCGACAGCCAGCTTGCCAATGTGGATGATGTTTTCAATGGCATTATGGTACGAGGTGACGCAACCGGCGATGTGGTGTTCTACGGAAAAGGTGCTGGCAAGCTTCCGACTGCCAGCGCCGTGGTAGCAGATGTTATCGACTGCGTAAAACATCTGAAAGCCCGCAAATACCTTTTCTGGGAAGACGGCGGAAAAGAGTACGTGGCGGATTATCTGGACAAAGAAGTGTCGCTGTATGTTCGGGCCAAAGCGGAGGATCCGGACGAGCTTTGTCAGAAAGCAGAAAAAACGTTTGGAGAAACCACGCGTCTGCTGCGAAAAGACGCTGAGCCGGGAGAGGCTGCTTTCCTAACGCCTGTTTTGCCGGAGCGCAAAATTCGGGAAAAGCTTTCCGTGTTGGAACAGCAGGGGATTGAAATTCTCAACACCATTCGTTTGAGTGATTTTTAATTATGTCCCTTTTCATAAATCTCAAATCAATCAAGATGGCAGGTGCACAAAAGCATGATAAGAATTCAAGTCCCCGCAACCAGTGCAAATCTTGGCTCCGGCTTTGATTCTCTTGGAATTGCACTGACATTATATAATCAGGTCTGGATGGAAGAAGACGACAGACTGACAATTTCCTGTAAGGATTCCGTTGATGTCCCCAAGGATGAGAACAATCTGATTTACTGGGCAGTGAAACAGCTCTACCAGGAATGTGGAAGAAAGCTGCCTGGTTTAAAACTGATTCAGGAGAATAATATTCCGTTGGCTCGTGGACTGGGAAGCAGCTCCGCCTGCATTGTGGCGGGAATTCTGGGAGCAAACCGTCTGCTCGGAAATCCGTTTTCCCGTTCCGATCTGATCAATCTGGCAGCGAAAATTGAAGGGCATCCCGATAATACCTCTCCCGCTATTGAGGGCGGTCTTGTGGCCTCCGCCATGGAGGGAGGGCGCATTTACAGCGTTAGTGTTCCCGTATCGGAAAAGCTGCAATTTGCCGTATTCATCCCGCCTTTTGAGCTGAAAACAGAGATGGCCCGATCTGTTCTGCCTGAGACGTATTCCCGCGCGGACGTTGTTTATAACCTTTCTCGTTCCGCACTCATGACCGCCTCCCTTTTCTCCGGGAAGCTTGAAAATCTCCGCGTTGCGGTTGGTGATCGGATTCATCAGCCATACCGTTCCGGTCTGATCGAAAACTTTGATAATGTTTTTCGAATGAGCTATGAGCTTGGCAGTCTCGGAACTTACATCAGCGGTTCCGGACCCACCATCATCGCGATGGTTCCCAGAGAAAATATGCAGACCTTCATCACTTATGCGGAAGGTCATATGAAGGAAAAAGGGATATCCGGTTGGGAAATCCGCTTTTTAAGCGTGGATTCTCAGGGAGCACAGGTTTCTCTGGATTGATGAGTCAGTAAGATTTATTTTGTAAGTGGGGGATATGCTATGAGTTTGATTGTTCAGAAATTTGGCGGCAGTTCGGTTGCCAACGCCGAACGCATTTATAATGTGGCGGATATCATCACCACCACATATAAAGAGGGAAATGACGTTGTGGTCGTTGTTTCCGCTCAGGGAGACACCACAGACGATCTGATTGAGAAGGCTAACGAGATTAATCCCAATGCTTCCAAAAGAGAAATGGATATGCTGCTGACTGCTGGTGAGCAGATGTCTGCTTCTCTGCTTGCCATGGCAATCGAAAAGCTTGGTTTTCCCGTTGTCTCCCTGCTGGGATGGCAGGCTGGCTTTTTGACCTCCTCTGCCTATGGTTCCGCTCGCATCAAGCGCGTGGTGCCCGATCGGATTAAGAAAGAAATCGATAAAAAAAATATTGTGATTGTAACAGGTTTCCAGGGAATCAACCGTTACAATGACATGACAACCCTTGGGCGCGGTGGTTCCGACACCAGCGCCGTAGCCATCGCCGCAGTGATGAACGCGGATCTGTGCCAGATTTATACCGATGTGGATGGTGTGTACACGGCGGATCCTCGCAAGGTTCCAGGAGCACGCAAGCTGGATTGCATTTCCTATAATGAGATGCTGGAGCTGGCAACGCTTGGCGCTCAGGTTCTGAACAATCGCTCTGTGGAAATGGCGAAAAAATATAACATTGAGCTGGAGGTTCTGTCCAGCCTTACCCGCAAACGGGGTACAATCGTGAAGGAGGCAAAGAAAATGGAGAAAATGCTGATCAGCGGTGTGGCGAAGGATGAGGACGTTGCCCGCATTTCGATTATTGGTGTTCCGGATCGCCCCGGACTGGCTTTTAAGATTTTCTCGAAGCTCAGCGCCAAAAATATCAATGTCGACATTATTCTTCAGTCCATCGGCCGTAATGGAACCAAGGACATCAGCTTCACAGTTGGAAAGTCCAACCTGAAGGATGCGCTTGATGCGCTCACTCCGTACATCGAATTGGTTGGTGCAGCCAGCATTGTGCATGATGAGAATGTGGCAAAGGTTTCCATCGTAGGCGCAGGAATGGAAAGCCATCCCGGTGTGGCGGCAGAAATGTTTGAGGCTCTTTTTGAAGCCAATATCAACATCCGTATGATTTCCACGAGCGAAATCAAAATTTCCGTTTTGATTGACAGAGCAGATGGCGATCGGGCTGTCACCGCGATTCACGACAAATTCTTTAGCGCGGAGACGCTGTAAACAATTTCTGATAAAGAAAGAGACACGGACAGAAAAACTGTTCGTGTCTCTTTTTCATATTCAAAAGAAACAGGAAGTGGTGGTGACACAGAAGAAGACAGGATCCGCATGAATTGGGAGGAAGTGTGTATACTAATGAAAAATAAAAAGATCTCAAATGCATATGCATTTGAGATCTTTTACAATGGTCCGAGTGGCGAGACTTGAACTCACGGCCTCTTGACCCCCAGTCAAGCGCGCTACCAACTGCGCCACACCCGGTTGACAACGTGGTATATTCTAGCACATTATGCGAAAAAAAGCAAGGGCTTTTTTGAATTTATTTTATTTTTTTTAATCGAATAGGAGATGAGGGGAATACATGAAGCAAACTGCCGCCATGTGGAAGAAAACAGTATTTTGTCTTCTCGGCTTGATAGGGATGGTAATTCTTTTGGCAGCTACAACAGCTGTCTTCTTTTTGGCACTGGAATGGTCAGAACCAGATGCGGCGCAAGCGGCTTCCTCCGCATCTCCTGCGCAAGCAGCCCAGTCCTCCCTGAACACCTGGGAATTTACTGGACAGCTTGAGGATTGGAGATTGCTGCTTGTAAACAATACCATTTCCATGCCGAAAGACAAGATGCCTGATTTGGAAACCGTCGGCATCATACAGGTCGATCGCCGTATTGTGGATGACCTGCAAGCCATGCTGAAAACCGCATCCGGGGATGGGGTAGAGCTGACACTTTCCTCGGGGTACCGCAGCGAGGAACGGCAGGAAGAATTATTCCAAAAGGCGGTGGAGGACAATCGTTTTCTTGGAATGAATTTGGAAATGGCGGAGGCTGTGGCTGCGGAATCGGTAGCACGGGCCGGACACAGCGAACACAACACCGGTTTGGCAATTGATTTTAATGGCGTATTGGAAACCTTTGATGAAACACCAGAATACCGATGGTTGCAGCGGCACGCATACGAGTATGGTTTTGTGCTTCGCTATCCGCAGGAAAAATCAGAATTGACTGGAATCCGCTTTGAGCCTTGGCATTTTCGCTACGTCGGCCAGGAGCACGCCGAAAAAATGCGGCTCTTGAATCTGTGTCTGGAGGAATATGTGACATATCTCACTGCGCAGCAAAATCATTCCTGATCGCAAATTCACGGAAATTCTTGTTTTTCCTATGGGAAACGATTGAATTTATCTGATTTTTTGCTATAATAAAAAATACTATGTTTTGCCTGAAGCATATAGAACGACTTCACAAAACAGCCCGGACGGCCGATTGGTCTATCCGGGAAATTTTGACGGAAAATGAGGGATACTATGGACACACGGGTAGTTCGGACTAGGTTTGCACCGAGTCCGACCGGTTTTATGCATGTGGGAAACTTGCGGACCGCTTTGTATGAATACCTGATTGCGAAATCCCAGGGAGGGCGTTTTGTCCTGCGGATTGAGGATACCGATCAGGAGCGCTTGGTGGAAGGTGCGGTGCAGGTCATTTACCATACGCTGGAACAGGTGGGGCTGAAGCACGATGAAGGCCCTGACGTTGGCGGCGAATACGGCCCTTATGTCCAAAGTGAACGCAAGGATCTTTACCGTCCTTACGCAGAGCAGCTTGTCCGAGAAGGAAAAGCATACTACTGCTTCTGCACCAAAGAGCGCTTGGAAGCGCTTCATGCGGAAAAAGAAGGGGGAGGGTATGATCGGCATTGCCGCGATCTTCCGGAAGAGGAAGTCCGCGCCCTGCTTGACGCTGGCACGCCCTATGTTATTCGTCAGAAAATGCCGCTGGAAGGCTGCACCACTTTCCATGATGCGGTGTATGGAGAAATCACCATTGAGAATAAGGAGCTGGAGGATCAGATTCTGCTGAAATCCGATGGCTACCCCACTTATAATTTTGCTAATGTGATTGACGACCATCTGATGCACATCACACATGTGGTGCGCGGTTGCGAATATCTGACTTCCACGCCGAAATACAATCTTCTTTATGAAGCATTTGGGTGGGAAGTTCCCACCTATGTTCACTTGCCTCTCATCATGGGAAAAAACGAGGATGGCAGCGTGTCCAAGCTGTCAAAGCGGCATGGTGCGACTGGTTTTGCCGATTTAGTGAAAGAAGGCTATCTGCCGCAAACCATTGTGAACTATATCGCTCTGCTTGGATGGTGTCCGAAGGAAAACCGCGAGCTGTTTACTCTGGATGAGTTGGCTCAGAACTTTTCCATTGACGGAATCAGCAAATCCCCTGCTGTGTTTGATTACGATAAACTGAAATGGTTTAATGCAGAATATATCCGAGCTATGGAGCCTGAGCAGTTTATTCAATTGGCTATGCCATATTTCCGCGAGGTGTTTGGAGACAAGGAATGCGATTGGCAAGTTCTCGCTTCCATTTTGCAGCCCCGCGTGATTCAGATGACGCAAATTCCGGAAATGATCTCCTTCTTCCAGGAGCTGCCCGACTATCCCGCCGACTTCTTCATCAATAAAAAGAGCAAGACAACACTGGAAAACTCCGGTGAAATGCTCAAGCAAGCCATTACAGAGCTGGAGCAGATCGGGGATTGGAAGTTGGATGTGATCCATGAAGCTCTAATCACTCTGGCCGGACGTCTTGGCGTCAAGAACGGCACTCTGCTTTGGCCGGTGCGGATTGCCGCAGCAGGCGTTCAGATCACTCCCGGCGGTGCAATGGAAATCCTGACGATTCTCGGAAAAGAAGAGGCCCTGCGCCGCCTGCGCATTGGTCTGGAAAAGCTGAATTGAGGAGGCTGCTCGATGAGCGAGGAAATTAAGCGGACAGAGGAAGCTGTAGAGGAAAGCAGCAATTTTATCCATGAATTTATCAAAGAAGATATTGCGGAAGGCGGCCGTTTTTCTGGGATGACGGTACATACCCGTTTCCCACCGGAACCGAATGGGTATCTCCATATCGGTCACGCGAAGGCAATCTGCATTGATTTTGGTACAGCGGAAAAATTTGGCGGTCTTTGCAATCTTCGTATGGACGATACCAATCCTACCAAAGAGGATGTGGAGTACGTCGAAAACATCAAAAGCGATATTCACTGGCTGGGTTTTGATTGGGGCGATCGCTTTTATTATGCATCCGATTATTTTGAACAGATGTATGAATTTGCGGTGCAGCTGATCAAAAACGGCGACGCTTATGTTTGTCAGCTCACGCCTGAACAGATGCGTGAAAACCGCGGCGATTTGTCAACTCCAGCTGTGAGCCCTTATCGCGATCGTCCAATTGAGGAAAGTTTGGATCTGTTTTCCCGTATGCGGGCGGGCGAATTTGAGGATGGTGCTATGACGCTGCGTGCCAAAATTGATTTGGCTTCCGGTAACTTCAACATGCGCGATCCTGTGATTTACCGAATCAATCACCTGCATCATCATCGAACAGGAAACCAGTGGTGCATCTATCCCATGTATGATTTCGCGCATCCCATTGAGGACGCGCTGGAAGGAATTACGCACTCCCTGTGCAGTCTGGAGTTTGAGGATCACCGCCCGCTCTACGATTGGGTGATTTCGCATATTGACGCACCGTCAAAACCGCGCCAGATCGAATTTGCCCGACTGGGAATCAACAACACCGTAATGAGCAAACGCAAGCTGCGTTATCTGGTGGAAGAAGGGTATGTTTCCGGGTGGGATGATCCCCGTATGCCGACTTTGTGCGGCCTGCGCCGGCGCGGTTATACTCCTGTTTCTATCCGTAATTTCTGTGAGCGCGTCGGTGTGGCGAAGGTAAACAGCACCATCGAATACAGCTTTCTGGAACACTGCCTGCGCGAAGATCTCAACGAAAACGCTGCCCGTGTGATGGCGGTACTCGAACCTGTTCGCCTGACGATCACCAACTATCCCGAAGGGCAGACGGAAGAGTTTGACGTGGAGAACAATCCAAATCGTCCCGAGGATGGCACGCACAAGGTACTGTTCTCCCGCAACCTTTGGATTGAGCAGAGTGATTTTCTGGAGGAACCCTTTAAGGGATACTTCCGCATGTTTCCCGGCAATGAGGTGCGCTTGAAAACCGCTTATGTGGTTCGTTGTACCGGCTGCCGGAAGGACGAGACAGGGAAAGTGGTCGAGGTTTTTGCGGAGTATGATCCCGAAACACGAGGAGGCAATACACCGGACGGGCGGAAGGTCAAGGGAACCATCCACTGGGTGGAAGCCGGAGCGGCGCTGGACGCAGAGGTTCGTTTGTATGACAGCCTGTTTACCGTTCCGGATCCGGATGCTCATGATTATCTTGAAGTACTCAATCATGATTCTTTGAAAACTCTTCACGGATGCAAGGTAGAACCTGTGGTCAGAGAGGCCAAACCGGAACAATCCTTCCAGTTTATGCGGCAGGGTTACTTCTGCGTGGATAATACAGACAGCACGATGGATCATCTTGTCTTTAACCGTTCTGTTTCTTTGAAGGACGGTTTTAAAAAAGGAAAATAACAGAGTTAAGCATTGTGCCCCTTTCCTGTGATGCGGTGTCTCCGCTCACAGGAAAGGGGCACAATTTAAAAGTAATTTCCATTACAGTTTTCCCCATAAAATCCTTGTACCACTACTTCGCCGGAGGTGACAGCAATTTTCTCTCCTTCTTGTGTTTGTACCAAAAGAGCGCCGTCAGGAGCAATTCCTGCCGCAATACCAGTCAGCTTGCGGCCCCCGCGAGTCAAACTCACAGGACGGCCGAGAGAAACGCAAAGGGAGCAATATTCCTCCGGGAACGAGGAAACACCGTATCGGTTGTAAAGATCTTCAAATTCTTCCAGAATTTTTCCGAGAAGAACGGCACGCCGAACATCTTGTCCTGTCTCTATTTTCAGAGAAGTGGCGCGATCGGAAAGTTCAGGAGGGAAAGCTCCATTGTTTGTATTGATCCCAATTCCTGGAATCAGATAGTGAACATGTTCCATTTCAGCCGATAGCTCCGTTAAGATCCCGCACACTTTTTTGGTGCCAATCACCACGTCGTTAGGCCACTTAATGCGTGCATCACAGCCTGTCAGGGCATGAATTCCCCGGCAAACTGCAACGGCGGACAATAGTGTGATACCCGTAATTTCGCTTGGAAGCACATCCGGCCGTAAAAGTATCGAAAACCATAGACCGCTTCCTGGAGCAGATACCCAACGCCGGCCTAAGCGCCCCTTTCCTCCTGTTTGTTCATCTGCGACAAAGACACTTCCATGCGGAGCACCCGCATCGCCCTGACGTTTTGCTTCCTCATTTGTGGAGTCCACAGAAGGGAGAGAAACAATATGGCATCCAAATGTTCCTTTTCCCGAAAGATTCGCACGAACTTCAGCTTCTGATATGCTGTCCGGAATTCCGGTTAAACGATAACCGCGCCGGGTTACCGAGTCAATCTCATACCCTTCCTGCCGCAGCTGCTCTATTTTCTTCCATACAGCAGCCCGTGTTACACCAAGCTGCCTGCTCAGTTCCTCTCCTGAAAGATAGCCGTCGGTTTGGCGTAAAATATCCAATAAATCTTTATGATCCGCCATGATGAATCCCATCCTTTTGCTTGTTTGTTTCGCTCTGAACTGTCGTTTTCCCCAAAAGCCTGTCGAATCGAAATTTTCAGTTCAGCAGATTTATTATAGCGAATTTGGAGTATGGCATCAAGCGGAAAAAAAGATTGTTGCCGCACTTGTTTCGTGCTATACTATAACCATTATCGTGTGGTTACAGATTGTTTCGACGGCATGGAAACTATAAAAATGGGAGGTGAAGGCTGTGGACGTCAGGCCCGGCGACATCTTATTAATGAAAAAAGCGCATCCATGCGGATCCAAAACATTTCTCGTTCTGCGTTCCGGTATGGATTTTAAGATCCGCTGTACTTCCTGTGGCCATGAAATTATGCTTCCCAGACTCCGATGCGAAAAGAACATCAAGAAAATCCTTCGGGAGGACGAAGAAAAGGAAGGGTAGCGAATTTCTCTTTCCTCAAAGATTAAAAAGGGAATGCTGCTGAAAAAGCAGTCATTCCGATGGAAAGGAAATCAGCATGAATCTGGAAGTTTTCTCCCGACGTTATGAAGAATTAACACAAAAGCTGGCGGATCCCTCCGTTTCCTCCAACCCCGCGCAATACGCCGCGCTGATGAAGGAGTTCCGGGAAATTACGCCGATTGTCGAAACGTATACGCAATACCGCAAAGCGATTCAGGAGCGTGAGGAAGCCAAGGAACTGATGAATGCTCCCGGTATGGAACGAGAGCTGCGTGAACTGGCGGCAGAGGAATATGAACAAGCAGGAGAAACAGCAGATCGGCTTTCTGAGGAATTGAAAATTCTGCTTTTGCCCAAGGATCCAAACGATTCCAAAAATGTGATTGTGGAGATACGCGGCGGCGCAGGTGGGGAAGAGGCAGCCCTTTTTTCCGCCGTTCTCTTTCGGATGTACTCCATGTACGCCCAACAAAAAGGATGGTCCACAGAGCTTTTGAATGTGAATGAAACAGAGCTGGGAGGATATAAGGAGATCTCGTTCACCATCGCGGGTGACGGAGCCTATTCCCGTCTGAAATATGAAAGCGGCGTGCATCGTGTCCAGCGTGTTCCGGAAACTGAGACACAGGGACGGATCCATACCTCCACCGCGACAGTCGCTGTTCTGCCTGAGGTGGATGAAGTGGAAATTCAAATTGATCCCAAAGATCTCAAGATTGATACCTTCCGTTCCAGTGGAGCAGGAGGACAGCACATCAACAAAACTTCTTCCGCCATCCGCATTACTCACCTTCCAACAGGAATGGTAGTAGAGTGTCAGGATGAACGGAGCCAGTATAAAAACAAGGATAAAGCCATGCGTGTTCTGCGTTCCCGTCTGTTTGAAAAGGAACAGGCAGCGCGCGATGCAGAAGTAGCGGATCGCCGCCGTTCCCAAGTGGGAACCGGAGACCGATCGGAACGAATCCGAACCTATAACTATCCTCAAGGCAGAGTAACCGATCATCGGATCGGCCTGACTCTATATCGTCTGGAAGATTTTTTGAATGGAAATCTTGACGAAATGATAGATGCCCTAATTGCACAGGATCGGGCACGTCAGCTGGAGGAAACCACAGAAATGCCTGATTGAAAAGAGGAACCAAGTTTTGAAGCATACTGTTTTGTTACGCGCATCACAGCAAGAGGATATTCTGACCGCCGCCCAAATTCTCAAGGAAGGCGGATTGGTGGGAATTCCCACGGAAACGGTGTACGGTTTAGCGGCAAATGCGCTGGACGGAAATGCCTGTGCGAAAATCTTTGCCGCAAAGGGACGCCCCGTCGATAATCCTCTGATTGTTCACATCTGCGACATAAAACAGCTTTATACTTTAGTGCGTACAGTACCACAGGAGGCAGAAAACCTGGCGTCGCTCTACTGGCCTGGTCCGCTGACGATGATTTTTCCAAAAGCGGACTGTATTCCCGATGAAGTAAGCGCAGGCTTGGACACAGTTGCAGTTCGTTTTCCTTCCCATCCTGCTGCCCAAGCCGTGATTCGGGAAAGCGGCTTGCCTCTGGCGGCTCCATCCGCCAACCTCTCCGGTCGCCCCAGTCCGACCACAGCCCAGCACGTTCTCCACGATCTTGGAGGAAAAATTGACGCTGTTCTGGATGGAGGAGCCTGTTCCGTAGGGCTGGAATCCACAGTGATCACATTGGCTTGTACGCCACCGCGTCTTTTGCGCCCGGGCGGTGTTACATTGGAACAGTTGCGCTCCGCCTTGGAAAACGTTATTCTGGATCCGGCTGTGCTCAATCCGTTGGAAGCAGGAGAGCAGGCTGCTTCTCCTGGAATGAAGTATAAACATTATGCCCCAAAAGCTAATGTGATTCTTTTGGATGGATCTCGGGAAAAATATCTTTCATATGTCAATGCACATCCAACCAATGCCGCTGCTCTTTGCTATACGGAAGATAAAGAATTCCTTTCCGTTCCCACAGTATGTTATGGAAATGAGAAAGATCCCTCTGAGCAGGCCCGGGAATTGTTTGATGCTTTACGCCGGTTAGATGATTTAGGTGTCACAACCGTATTCGCCAGACAACCGAAACTTGATGGCGTTGGTCTCGCGGTGTATAACCGCCTGATCCGGGCAGCAGGATTTGAGGTGTTGAAGTTATGAGCCAACAGAGGATCATCGGTCTGACTGGTCCGACAGGAGCAGGAAAATCAACGGCTGCACAGGAGTTTTCTACACTGGGAGCCAAGGTGATTGACTGCGACAAGCTTGGTCAGGAAATTCTTGACACGCCAGATTGCCGGGAACAGCTTTGCCGTGCATATGGAACTGAAATTTTAGGGCCTGATGGCACGATTTCCAGACCAAAGCTGGCAGAAAAGGCTTTTTTTGCACCGGGAGCATCCTCACGTCTGAACGCTATTACCCATCCCTTGATTATGCGGGAAATTCAGGAAAGAACCTCGCGATTTTTTTCTCAGGGGACGTCGGCTGTTGTAATCGATGCGGCTTTGCTTTTTGAAAGCGGTGCGGATACTTTTTGCACCGTCACCATTTCTGTTCTTGCTTCCCCTAAGATCCGCTTGGAGCGCATTATGCGCCGGGATGGATTGACGCAGGAACAGGCGCAGGCCCGTATGAACGCTCAGAAAAATGCAGACTATTATGCAGAGCGTTCAGATCATTGCCTGGATGGCAGTGGAACGCCTGCTTCTCTCAAAGAGCAAACACGACTTCTATATCAAAAGCTTCTGGAGGAATAGGATGCGAAAACTATGCAAGGCTTTGCTTTCGCTTGTTCTTGTGGTTCTTCTGGTATGGGGAGGAAAATCCCTGCTGACAACAGGTCTCCGCTTTTTTCAGGAGACGCTGTATCCGGTTCGATACGAAGAAATTGTGGGCCAGGAGGCTGACAGGTATCATCTGGATCCGGCTCTGGTTTACGCAGTGATTCGGGCAGAGAGCAGTTTTCGTCCGGAAGTTGTCTCGGGCAAAGGGGCCTATGGTTTAATGCAGATTACCGAACCCACCTTTGAATGGCTGCAAACCAAAATGGATGAAGAAGAAAACTATACCGTTGAGGACCTATATCGTCCGGAGGTAAACATTCGGTATGGCTGTAAGCTGTTGTCCATTCTGCTCTCCCAATATTCCTCCACCGAAACAGCTTTGTGTGCCTACAATGCCGGCATGGGGCGGGTAGGGGAGTGGCTGTCTGATTCCGCATATTCGTCGGATGGTGTTACCCTGCATACAATCCCATTTCCTGAAACGAAAAACTATGTGTCCGCTGTAATGGAAAATTACAGCGTGTACCATGAGTTATATCAATTTCAACTTAACGGAGGCGTCATGCATGTCGAAAAAAAATGAAAAGAAAGCAGATCCTAAAAAGCTGACCAAGGAACTGCTGATTCCGCGCCGCAACGGCTTTGGACAGGTGTCGGAAAAGGATCTGGAAAAGGCGGAGTCTTTCTCTGAGTCTTATAAAAAATTCCTTGATCATGCCAAAACAGAGCGGGAGGCAGTAAAAACCGCTGTTGCCATGGCAGAAAAAGAAGGATTTGTTCCCTTTGATCCCACCAAGCATTATAAAGCAGGCGACAAAGTGTACTGCAATAATCGCGGAAAGGCTCTTATTCTTGCAGTGATCGGAAAAAATGGCTGCAAAAACGGTGTGCGCATTGCCGCGGCTCATATTGATTCTCCCCGTTTGGATCTGAAGCCCCATCCCCTCTATGAGCAGAATGAGCTGGCTATGTTTAAATCCCACTATTATGGAGGAATCAAAAAATACCAGTGGACTGCTCTGCCGCTTTCCATGCATGGTTTCGTGGTGAAAAAGGATGGCTCCACTGTGGAAATCAATGTAGGAGAGGAGCCCGGAGATCCGCAGTTCTGTGTCACGGATCTGCTGCCGCACCTGAGCGCGGATCAGATGCAGAAAACACTGGCCAAGGCGATCGAGGGTGAAAATCTGAATATCCTGATCGGCAGCCGCCCGCTGGACTGTGATGAGGGGGACAACCTGGTCAAGCTGAATGTGATGCGTCTGCTCAACGAAAAATACGGGATCACCGAGGAAGATTTTGTATCTGCCGACATTGAGTTTGTTCCGGCTCTCAAGGCAGTGGATGTTGGCTTTGACCGCAGCATGATTGGTGCGTACGGACACGATGATCGTGTCTGCGCTTTCCCGTCTGTGATGGCCGCTTTTTCTGTAAAAGAGCCTGAAGCAACATGCCTTGCTGTCCTGGCAGATCGCGAAGAAGTGGGCAGCGATGGAAACACTGGTTTGAATTCCGAGTTCATGCGGTATTTTATCGCTGATTTGGCACAGATGGAAGGAATGGAACCCCGCCATGTTCTCAGCCGTTCCAAGTGCCTGTCGGCGGATGTGAACGCTGCTTTCGATCCGACCTACGCTTCCGCTTATGAAGCCACCAACTCCTGCTATCTGAACAGCGGTGTATGCGTAACCAAATACACCGGAGCTCGCGGCAAGAGTGGAACCAGTGAAGCCTCCGCCGAATTCATGGGAGAGGTGCGCGCTCTTCTGGAGGATAACGATGTGCTGTGGCAAACCGGAGAACTTGGTAAGGTGGATGGCGGCGGCGGCGGAACTGTGGCCATGTACATTGCAAATCTCAATGTTGATGTTGTTGACGTTGGTGTTCCGGTCCTTTCCATGCACGCACCCTTTGAGGTGATTTCCAAGCTGGATCTTTATATGACCTACAAAGCGTTCCGTGCATTTTTTGAAAAGTAATTTTGCACTATAAGAAAAAGCCAGAGCTTTTTGGATGGTAATCCAAAAAGCTCTGGCTTTTTCTAATTAGCGTTTCACTATTAACGTAAGCGTAAAATCTAATCACACCTTGTTCCAATATGTGTAATATGAAACAATACCTCCGTGTAGTGTCAGACAGTGCATGGTAGTGTCGTACACTGCCAGCGAAG
>NZ_NFJU01000018.1 GCF_002160025.1 Anaeromassilibacillus sp. An200 | reverse complement strand
TGCGACAGGTTTTGGCCTGCCGCTTTTTGTGCTGCGATGGTTTTTCATGAGGCATTGAAAACCTGTTTGTCAAGGTACACGCCCTCGCTACTTATTTTCGTAGCAAGGTTCAGAGAAAGGGGCTTATTTTTTCCCTTCACTCTATAGCCCGTGGGAAAGGGCATTTTTTGCCGCATTCACAAAAAATTTTTTATTTTTTCTTTTAACCTCCTGATTCTGTTGTAATATGCGTATTTGGATAAATGGAAGTACCGGCAGATTTGTTCGGTGGAGTAACCCAATGCTTTCCAGAGAATGAGATCTACTGTTAAAGCATCTTCGTGCATCAATGTTTTCAATAATGATTCGTCGTTTATTTCGTTAAGAAGCGCGTGTCGGTTATTCAAGGGGAGGGTAATGCCCTCGGAAAATTCCGGTTCCTGCTTTGCCGGCCACTCTGCCCACCGCTGGAGATAGCGGCGCTCCCGGTTAAATTCCATCCAATCGTATGTATGAAGGCGCTGGATTGTTTCTTCTTCCACGCCAAGCTCGCGGAGCTTTGTTTCCTCCGCCGTTTTCCATGCGAGCCATTCCTTTTCGGCCCGCGCCTTGTTATAAGACATAAAAAATCCTCCGATACAATCTGAATTTGAAAAATTCAGATTGCCGGAGGAGAGCGGGACTTTGGGTAAATTACAGGATAATTTGAATATAAAAAAAGAACCCCGGAAGATCCAGGGCTATTTCACCTTGGATTTCCGGGGCCATCGAAAGACTTCCTTCGCTTACTTTCTCAGTTCTTCGGGGAGTTCAGGTTCGTAATTAGTAGCAATTGAAGCTAAACCAGCACCAACATTAGCAATCCCCTCAATCAAAGAAGCGAGCATAGACCAAATACTAGACATCTTTTTCCCTCCATTGTTTTAGCATTGGAATAATCATAAGAGCAGCAACGGCTGCTCCAGATACCGAAAATATAAATATGAGTTTATTTAGGAAAATAAAAAATACAACAAACACAAGGTTGTAAACAAAAAGTTGTATTCGTGCTATTTTTTTATTTTGTTGGTATCTTTTCTCGGAGAGAGGATGATTCTTGTTTTTTACAGGTGCCCAAGTAAAGATTACGATGTTGGCTGCAAAGAGCAAAATAAGAGGAGGCCACACGCTCTCCAGAGTAAGAAGTATTCTGGAAATAACATAAACCGCCAAATAGGTAAGATTGGTGCTGAGAAAACACCGCGCGTATGTCTTTGCGTGATATCCTCCGCTCCAAATACGCAAGCTCATATATGCTATCAGGAACACAATAGTTTCTATCGTTGCATTCAGGAGCAAGGAAAGGAACAGAACGGATAGAATGGAAGAAAGAGTAGAAATTGTCAATTCAATTCCATAGCGAAAGACAGGTTTGTGAGAAGAAGGGGTATTGGTATGCTGAATCAGCTTTTCAGCACAGAAATCTGCGCAATGATACAGCGACATGCAATCTCTCCATTTGATGAATTTTAATTATTATAGCACATTGCAGAGAAATAAGTTTTATTTGGACGAAATGGTAGTAAAATAGTCCTAAACGGTATTCTGCATGACGGCAAAAGAGATAAACACATGGTCATGATAGCTATTTTCCAGCGTTCCAAGATGTTTCTCCACAGTTTCCGTGATGTTCTGGATTCCAAGACCATGCACCAAGGCAGGGTCCGTCTTGGTGCTGGGAAGGCTTCCTGTGGAATCAAACGGATCCCTGTCGGTTCTGTTCTCAACATGGAAGGATAAAAAATTTCCTTTTTGTTCGATCACCACTTTTACATATCGCTCCTGTTCCTTCGCAATTTTCTGGCTCGCTTCCAGCGCATTGTCCAATTGATTTGACAAAACAGCGCAGAGATCAATGGAAGGAATATAGATAGCCGAGGTCAGATGTACGGAAAAAGTAAACGCAATCTTTTTTTCTTCCGCTTCCGCCGCTTTGCAATTCACAATGGCGTCAATAACATCATTTCCACTTCTGCAACGTGGCGTGTTTTTATATGTGGCGCTCAAAAGCTGAGAAATGTATTGTTGAGCCTTTGGGTTTTCTGCTGTAAGAGCTTCCAGCGTTTTAAGGTGATTCCCGAAATCGTGAAGTTGCTTGGAGAGTGTGAGTTGGCTTGCGGCCAGTCCCTGATAATTCTTTTCCATCAATTGATTGGCCAGCAATGATAAGCTGCTTTTATTTTTTTCCTCTTGGTATCTTGAGAACAATATTACAATAAAAATACACGAGAGCATACCAATCATAATAAAAACCCAGGAGAAAATCACCGCTATCTGCATAACATAAAGTGAGTCGGTAACAATCATTTGAATCAGAGATGACATGATGATGTAGGCTGCGGTCATAATAAGGAGCAGCGTTTTTAATAAGCGTCGTGGTAATACTGCCACATGATGTAAATAGGGCCTGACCAGAAGGAACAGTACTGTTTGAAGTGATTTATTGATCAGCGTGTAGATAACCCTAGTTGTTGAATTATGCATCATGGCATCATATCCATGATAGATCGAAGGAGAATCAGCAATGGAGAGTGCTGTGGAAAAACCAATGATATAATCGAAACTATGTAAAAAGAATAAAGTTATCATGCAGGCTGTCGATCGGATCAAACAGTGCCCCCGTGAAAGAAATTTTGATGTAAAAACAATATATATAATAGCAACTACGACAGTCACGAAGGAAAAAGAAGCCAGCGTATTGAAAAAAGTCACTACGATCGTCATACCCATAACCAGGCCAAACAGCAAAGCAAAGTGCTTCCGTCCGCCGTAACGCTTTCCCGCCATTTCAGCAACAGCACTGAGACACAAAACACTTTCGATTGCGGTTGTTGCTATTTCAAACACAGGATTCATGTGGAACCCGCCCCCTTTTTCCTTTGAGCGATATCCACCATCCATCTCTTTGCGAAGGCACGCTTGAAATCTGGCAGCATTCTTCTGCTGACAGGTAATTCGGGAGCTCCTGCTATTTGGACGAAATGTTCCGTGTATCCCTCGACAAAATCCAAATTGACCATACAGCTTCGGTCAATCCGCACAAAGCGACTATCGTTCAACGCCTCCAGCAACCTTTTCATATCATCTCGATACAAAAAGCTTCTGAAAAGTGTATGCAGCTCAATATTTTTTCCCATTTTTTTTGCATACTGAATTTGGTCATAAGGAATGCGAAAACAATTTCCATCTGTTTTGATCGTAAGGCAGGAAAATTTGCATAGCTTTTCCCGATATTGGATGGCGTTGTCCACTGCTTCCCTGAGCTCTGTTTCGATCTGCATTTTGGAGACATAGCGAAAAGCCTGTACCTTGAATGCCGAGGAGGCATATTCCGGATGTGCGGTCAGGAAGATTACCGGAATATTCATATCAATCGCATGAATTTTTTGTGCAAGCTCAAGTCCGCTCATCACAGGCATATCAATATCAAGAATGTAAATGTCCCCCATCTGTTTCCTGTCCAAATCATCATAAAGAACCGCACTATGTTCATAGCAAACAGTCCGAATATTTTTATTTTTTTCTTTTTTGTATGCTTCTAATCTTTCCTGCAGCCTCTGCAGTTCTATAGGATTGTCGTCACAAATAATAAGATTCATTCTTCTGTCTCCTTATAGGTTGTTTCTACTTGGCATCCAATACCTGCGGTGGGCTTTCCGCACAAAATGCCCACGTTGTCCTAGATGTGTATCTTCACTGCGTTGAGCAGCTTGCGTACAAGTCTGTTGGTAAACATTATACCACGCCTGTGGCGCGCAAGCCTAGTATCTCCCTCCGGTCGCCCAGCTGTGTGCTTTCAGATGCCAAACAGCCCGCGCACCGCCAGTCTGCGGTTATTATACCATATATTTTGTAAGTGTAAGTGATGTGGAATAAACGGTACTATATTTGTCTTAAAAGGAAGCGATAGTCAATATCAAGCATATTTCTTCTGTTTAAGACTTTTTTAATACCATTTGTTCCTTTTTTTACACAAAACAGATAAATTAGTGTATAGTTTAATTATAAAAAATATGTAAACAGTATAGCGCTTTATTTGTTGTTAATGCAATGTCTTTGAACCGGCGTTGACGTTAAATCCTCCTATTTTGCAGGAAATGATTCTGCAAAAGTAGGTCTTGATTTGATTGGGAATGGATATGAAGCTGTTTGGGTGAAATTCAGAGCAATGTCCCATTCTTCATGGCAAGATGTCACGGATAATAATCGCATTGTTTATGTAGGGAATGCGTTGGAAATACCTCTTAATAAAACTGTTGCATTTAGAACTTATATGATGTTCATTGCAGGAAATAAGAATATATCATAACTGCAAACAAAGACAACCAACCCTAAAATATTTTATATTGAAAGTGAGGAAAAAATGGACGATTCGACAAAAATATTATTTGGTATTGTTATCGGTGCAATTCTTATATCTCTTTCTATCTATTTGGGTTTCCAACTTTTAAGTGAAACCATTTCGGGCAAATTTTTTGGTTCATAATTACTACATAACGAAGAAAAAATCATGATCGCTCTAGAGTCTGTTTTAAAACTATCAAAGTAACCAAACAAGGATACAGGCAAGACAGACAACAGCGTGAAAATAGAGAGCTTTCTTCTCATACCTGGTGGCAAAACGGCGGTTGTTTTTCAGCTTGAGGAAAAGATTTTCCACCAGATGACGCTCTTTGTATGTGTGCCAATCTGTTTTTTGGGGATGTTTGGCAATGATGCGGCTGGGAATCACCACGATTCTGCCCCGTTCTTCCAACCAGCGTACAAATTTATCGCTGTCATAGCCATTATCTGCCAGAATGAGTTTGCCGTTCAAATCAAAAGGTTCCAACAGTGTCTGCGCCACGCGGATATTATTACAGTTCCCACTGGAGAGCAAAAAGCGCAATGGATTCCCAAGTCCATCCGTTACCGCATGGACCTTCGTGGTCAAGCCTCCTCTGCTCCGCCCGGTTTCCTCGTGATATCCCCTTTTTAGCCCCACTAGCGTGTTGTGAACCTTGATGGCAGTGCTGTCCAGCATCAGTGTTGTTTCCTCCACCAAATCCTGCTCAATTAGGGCTGTAAGGATATTTTCCCACACTCCGGCTTTTGTCCAGCCCCGAAACCGACTGTATACGCTTTGCCATGAGCCGAATCGCTCCGGCAAATCCCGCCATGGAATCCCCGTGTTCAGCCAGTATAGAATCGCGTTAAGCATTGCCCGGTTGCTTTTCCCGGAACGCCCTCCTTGCGGCTTTCTCTCATGCAGGAACTTGTCCTTGATCCTATTCCATTATTTTTCGTTTATTTCATGTCTCTTCATGTTCCCATTCTACTACATTGTCGTTTTTCACACAACGCCTAGGTTTTAAAACAGACTCTAGGCCTGCTGATCTGTAAAAATAAGGAAAAGAGGTGTTTCCAATGAGTTAATTTTCATCAGAAGTCAAGTTAATCTGAACATCAAAATGAGGGGAGAATTATTATGTCAAAAACTCTGAAAAGATCCGTTACCCTTTTTTGTGCCTGTGCGCTGATCTGTACGTTTGCAGTTGCCGCTTTTGCCGCAGACTACACACACAACAATTACACTATCGTAACAACAGCAAATGGTGAAGGGCCTGATGTGGCTATGGGTGGTAATCCGAAAGAATATGTCAATATAGCAGTATCGTGCCCGAATAACGGAGCCGTTGCAGATCTTTCGCTTTGGAAAGATGGATGGTCGGATACCTATTATGGACGTGATCAGACAATCACAGTTGGAAACGGAAGACGTGCTTGGTGGTACGGAGGAGACGCGGGAAATTATCATATTTCCATGCGTGTAGCAGGAAATGCTGGAAGTACAATGACTGCTACCGGTACCTTCCGAAATTTCGCCGGGTAAATATCTTGTACCTGTGTTTTACTGGACACGTTTCACGGAAAATAATGAGAACATAAGGAAGTAAAAAGGGGCGAATTGCTTCAGCAGTTCGCCCCTTTGGCTATTAAGAGGTGAAGGAATGAACATTCAAACAAAATCTCTCAGCAAAATTTATGGGGAAGGGGAAGCAGCTGTAACAGCTTTGCAGCCCTGCTCCTTTGAAATTAGCGGCGGAGAACGGGTAGCAATCGTCGGAGCAAGCGGATCAGGAAAATCCACGCTCCTGCATCTGCTTGGCGCACTTGACACGCCATCCGGCGGAAGTATCCTGTTTGACGGAAAACGCCTGCCCGCTCAGGAGGAAGCCCTTTCCCGATTTCGTCTGAGCAACATCGGTTTTATTTTTCAGGAATATAACCTTTTGCCCGAGCTGACGGCTTTGGAAAATATCGTCCTTCCCAGCCTGCTGCGCGGAAAAAAGAAAGACACCCCTTATTTGAATCGTCTCATTGAACGGCTGGATTTAAGTGACAGACTCTCCCATTTTCCCTCTCAGCTTTCCGGTGGGCAGCAGCAGCGCGTCGCTATTGTACGGGCACTGACCAACAAGCCGCAGCTTTTGCTCTGTGACGAGCCAACGGGCAGTTTGGACACGGAGCATTCCCGGCAGGTGATGGAGCTGTTGGAGGAGCTGCAGGCGGAATACGGCTTTACCCTAATTGTGGTAACTCATAATCCAGACATAGCAGAACAGTTTCCTCGGATTCTAACGCTCTCGGACGGTATGGTAGGCGGTGATCTTACATGAAGAAGGCTTTTTATTTGGCAGGACGCTACCACCGGGCTCATAGAGCGCAATACGCGGCAAGCCTTGTCTGCCTGATCCTGTCTGTCTGTGCGCTTCAGATCAGCATTTTGCTGCGTGCCGGCTTGCTGGCGGAGATGGAGCAGTCGTTTGAGGAAATGTACGGCACCTATACCGATATTTTATACAAAGTGGATCGGGAACAGTTGGATGCGTACTCTGATCAAATTGCTTCCTCTCGTTCCGGTGTAACAGCCGCTTACACACAGATTGCTACTGAAGAAACAGATGTATCAGTGTATCTTGGCACAATGGACGAAAACACGATAGAATTGAAAAAAATCCGACTGGAGTCCGGTTCTTTCCCACAGGCGGAGGGAGAAATCGCCGTGGAACAGTCTACCTGCTATGCACTGGGAATAGATGCGTCTACGATTGGACAGTCTGTCACACTCCCTCTTATGCAAAAAGACGGATCCATCATGGAGCAAACCTTTGTGCTGGTTGGAACTTTGAGAGACTATGTTTCCGAATGGAAACGCCTGGACAGCAGCGGAAACGCTGTTTCCATGCCGCCCCCAGCTGTTTTGACATGGGACAGCGGCACAGAACCGCTCTATGTGCATGTGCTCTGCAATGGAATACTGTTTCCAAACGATCTGGGTGGTGTGCGTGCGGAAAACTATTATCACCCGGAACGAAACACACAACTGCAAGGCCAGAAAACGACGGTGGATCTGATTGCACTTCCATTGTCAATCCTGTTTTGCATTGCGGCCTTCCTGGGAATTTACAGTTTGATCCTCAATGCCCTGACTGCCATGCAGCCCTACTGCCGTCTGCTGCGTTTGACAGGAGCATCTATTCGGCTGGTCAAGCGCATGATCTTTGCCGACCTGGCTGTACAGTATATGGAGACCGTTGTCGGCGGCGGCGTATGCAGTGTCCTGCTTCTTTTTCTTGCGGAGAAGCTGATGGCGGCATTGGGGATTCCGTTCCGCTGTGTCTTTCCACCTCTTCTTTTTCTGCCTCCCGTTTTGGCGTCGTTTCTCGCCTTCCTGCTGTCCTACCTCATCCTGCGAAAGCGCCTGTTCCCAACCGTTCCGCTGACAAACGGATTTGTTTCCCATAAAACCATCAAAAGACGGATAAACCACTATGGCACTTTGGGTGATCTTTGGCATCACGCAACCAAAAAGCAATATTTTTCTCAAAATTGTATTACCACACTGCTTGCGGCATTTTGCGTGCTTTTCTCAGTAGGAGGAATCTTTTTTGCCCAGTTCGCCCCTCGGGTCGATCACAGCAGTGTTGCACTGAACGATTTTCCGGAGGATCAGGACTATCAGCTTTTTGTGACATCTGGTGGATCTTCTCCCCTGCATTTTAATATTTCCCTCCCACGAGAGACGGGGGTTTCTCAAGCAAATCTGGATCGTATCCGTGCCACAGAAGGCCTACAGGTGACAAGCGCCTATATAAAATGGATGACCAGCCATTTTTTGTTGCTTCGGGAAGGGGAACCCTCCCCCTATCTGCACGCCCTTGCGGAGGAAGGACGTGTATTTGAAGGGGAAGGACTCAAAATGGAGGAGCTTAAAAAGCTGCTGAATATCTCTTCCGGGGATCAACTGGTGGAGCCTTTTCTTCTTGGTATGGATGTTCCATCCGTTCGAGAGCAATATGATAAGCTGACGGAGGGAGTATTTCAGGAAGAAGCATTTGTTTCCGGCGAGGAAATCCTTGCCCCGGACTCTATCTGCCATGTGGGCGAGGAATACACATTAATCACACCAATTTTGCTGGAAGGCAGTCCGAAAAAAGATCAATCGGATCAGATTACCTTTGATATTCGTACCATACGGGTGGGAGCCACATATCCCTCCGAGCAAACCTCCGATCCTGTGATCCTGTCCGCAGAATTCATTTTTTCTCTCGATCCTTCTGCCCGTTATGAGAGCATTGGAATTCGAAACACGCAAAAGGATCGTCCGGAAACAGAGCAGCGGGCGCAAGCCATCCTGATGGACATTGCTTCCCGTTCTGACAATGTTTCCTTCCGTAATTTCCTGGAAGAACGTTCTGTTTATGAAGCTTCTGTGCGAAGCAAGACTTTGGGGATTCTGGCCAGTCTGGCCGTTTTTCTTGTGATGCTTTTGCTGTCATTTACGCTTGCCACCTATGTAAGAGTCAAAACTAATTTCCACAGCTATGCCCTCATGCGAACCATTGGAGCGAACCGAAAGACGATCAGCCGGTTGCTTTTGTCAGAAAATTTGTTTTCTGTTCTGCGGGGTGGTCTGCTGGGATATCTTATAAGTCTTGCAGCAATTGTCTTGTTATGTGGAAAATTTAACTATCTTCCTTTTTGGGATATTCTATGGTATGCCTCTCTTCCCACATTTCTGGCGACTCTTGGAATCATGATGATCTTTAACGCTCTTGCCATACGTCGGCCTGTAAAAGAACTTTTACAGAAAAGTGTTGTCGACTCCCTCTTAAAAAGTCTGTAATTCTTCACTTGTTCCCATCGCATCCACCCTTTCCCCATTTACCCTCACCTCAAAGTGCAGATGGTTTCCCGTCGAGGCTCCGGTTGTTCCCACATAGCCGATGACCTCGCCCTGTACCACCTCCTGTCCCACCGTGACACAGATGGAGGAGCAGTGCGCATAGAGCGTTTCATGCCCGTTTCCGTGATCCAGCTTCACATGGTATCCATAGCTGCCGCCCCAGGAGTCGGTGCTGTTGGCAGCGGTGACGATGCCGTCCGCGGCGGCCAAAATGGGCGTCCCGCCCGGCGCGGCGATGTCTGTCCCGCCATGGTAGGAGGTTTCTCCGGTGAGGGGGTCTGTCCTCCAGCCGAAGGGGGAGGTGATGGGATACTCCTGCGGGAGCGGCCATTGGAAGATCCCTGTTCCTTCCCAACCGGTATCAGGCTGCATGATTCCGCCGCCCGCCGTCAAGCCTCCCAGCAGCTGCCCCCACAACGAAGCATTGGCGGGGTCGAGCATGAGCTGGAGATACTCTTGCTGACGGTCGGTAAAGGAATACGCAGAGGCCATCTCCTGCGCCGTTCGATGGGTGATTTGAATCTCCAGCACCGTTTCCGTTACGGTTTCTGTTCTGCTGACGGTGTTCCCGTTCATGTCTGTGTCCGTTACCTCCACGGTTTTCGTTTCCCTTCGTGTGGTGTGGCTCAGGCTGTTCATATCCCACAGGATTGCGCGCAGAGCATCGATCTGAGCGGCGTCCAGCGCCACGACCTGCGTTCCGTTTTCCGCCCCCGTTGTTCGGGCGGAAAACACAGCGAGAACCTCCTCCCAGCAGATCGCGGTGTTCCCGTCGTTTGCCATCACCTCCTGACGGTCGTGTTCCACGCTCTCTGCGATCTCCTCCATTTTGGCTTCAAATTCTCCGTTCAGCAAGGAGACGGCCTGCGTGACGCTCGTTCCCTTTCCCGTATCCTCCGCGCCGAGAAACAGGCCGTAGCAGGAACCGGCAAGGAAAGCAATCAGGCAGATGAGGACAATCACGAGCACCGCGGCCCAGCCTCCCGCGATCAGAGCCGCTGCCAGTCCTTTCGCAGCAACCACAGCAGCGCGAAGCCCTGCGGATACCGCCCGGGCGGCGGAGCGCACTGTCCGGGCTGCTGCTCTGGCTGTCTGCCGCGTGCGCTGTGCGGAGCGCGCCGCTTTCTTCCGCACCTTTTGCAGCTCGCGTGTTTTTCCGGCTGCCCGCTGTGTATGATGGACGGCAGACTGTTTGGTTCCCGTTTTCACGGTTCGCAAAGACTCCCGCGGCTTTTCCTTCACGGAGGAAGCTGCGGGAGTCTTTTTGTTTATCTGGCGGCGGGATGGGGGAGAGAAGCTTGTGTGCTTCCCGACGGTTTGCGTGCGGACTGTGTTTACGTGTTCCTCCGCCTTCCGCGCACGGATTTCCTTTGTCCGCATCCTGTTTTCTTCGCGGTGGTCGGATGACCTTGTCCGCGCGAGTTCCCTGCCTCTTTCGCAGGGCTGCGGTGGGATTGCCTTTGTGCTCTCCTGTCCTCCTGCCTGGTACGGCGGCTCGACCGTCTCTTTCGTACCGTGTACCGGCAGACGTTTTCTCACTTCCCCGGAAAACCCGTGGGCAATCCTCTCCGCGGCAGTTCCCACGACGGATTGCAGCTGCTCCTCCGCGCTGCCGGCCGGAGTGTTTCCGGATTTCTCCTGTGAAGCGGGAGCGGCGGCCTCCCGGCTTTCAGCCGTAAGCTTCTCCTTTGCCTGCAGCCAGACGCGGTGCATGGCCGTCTTCGGCGCTCTCGCAACACTCCCACGCTCCTTCGGTCGAATGACTTCCGGCTTCGTTTTGATTTCCTTCAAGCGGATTCCTCCCTGATTTTGTACTTGGATTTCTCCCGGCGGTCCTCTGGCTGTCTCCGTTCCCATCAGCCTCCTCTCAGCACCTCATCCGGCTTGGTCGTCATGAGGCGGTACAGGCGGGTGTGACGCGGAAAGCTGTTTTCAAACGGGACGATATTTCCCGCGCAGCGGATGAGACCGCACCCCGCCGCCACATTGGTAATGTAACTGAGCTGCGTTTCCGAAATGTGCAGAAGGCGGGCAAGCTCCTCCCGGTCTGTGGCGGACTGGTTGAGCAGAATCAGGAACTCCGAGTTTGCCAGCATCAGGCGGGCGGTATCGGAGCGCAGCAGCTCCTCCACGTTCTGCGTCAGCCCTGTCACGAGACCGTTGTATTTGCGGATGCGCTTCCACAGCTTGTAGAAAAAGTCGGCGCTGTATGGGTAGCGGAACAAAAGGTAAAATTCATCGCAGAAAATCCAGGTTGTTTTCCCCAGCTTCCAGTTCTGAATTACCCGGTTGAAGATCGCGTCGAGCGTGACCAGCATCCCGATGGGCATGAGCTGTTCGCCTAATTCACGGATATCATAGGCAATGATGCGGGCTTTGGTGTCTACATTGGTGTGCTGTGCGAAGGTGTTCAGCGATCCGGTGATAAACAGCTCCGAGGAGAGCGCGAGACCGCGGGCCTCCGGCTCCGGCTGACTCAGCAGAGCATGGTACAACTCGCGGAGCGTGGGCGGTTCTCCCTGAAAGCGGTTTGCCTGATATTCCCGGTAGACGTCGTAGGTGCAGCGGTCCAGAATGGATTTTTCCTTTGCGGACACGCCGCCCGCTCCGATGAGCTGCTCAAACAGTGAGAGGATAAACTCCGACTTCTCGATCAGCGGGTTCCGCTCGTCGCCGTAGGCTCCGTCCATGTCCATTGCGTTCAGGTGGGTGTCGGAGGAAGCGGAGATGCGGATCACCTCGCCGCCGAGCGACTCCGTCAGAGTGCCGAATTCCGATTCCGGGTCAAGGATCAGAATATCGTCCCCGGTGGCGAGGGCAATACTGACAATCTCCTCCTTGGCCGAGAAGCTCTTTCCAGATCCGGAAACGCCAAGGCGGAAGCTGTTGCCGTTGAGCAGCTTCCGCCTGTCCGCCACGATCATATTTTTGGAGACTGCGTTCTGTCCATAATAGATCCCGCCCTCCTGCAGGATTTCCTGCGCGCGGAACGGGATCAGTACCGCTGTGCTCTCCGTCGTCAGGGTGCGCAGTGCCTGAATCCTGCGCAGGCCGTAGGGGAGGACCGTGTCCAGTCCATCTTTCTGCTGCCAGCGCAGCGTGCTCATCTGGCACAGATGCCTGCGGGCCGTGCTGACAATGCTCTCCGTATCGCTGTCGAGCTGCTCTTTGGATTCTGCCAGATGCACCAGCGTAACCAGCCCGAACATCATGCGCTGATCGCGGTTGGTGAGATCCTCGAGCATTTCCCTTGTCTCTCTGCGCTGCTGCTCCATGTCGTAGGGGAGAACCGCGGAGAAATTGTTGGTGTCGTTCTGCCGGCGCTGCCAGTTCGCCGCGTTCGTCTCAATGCCGAGCATCCTGTTCTGAATTTCGCGCACGGCCTCGTCCGTGGGGACAGGCAGAATATCGATCGAAAGCATCAGGCTGCGGTTGAGGCCGCACAGCTCGGCGATCATGGAATCCTTGAGATAGGACGCGTAATCCCGGAGATACAGCACGCGGCCCCAACGCCCGTCGATGCGGAAGCAGTCGCTCTCAAATTCCATGGCGTCAGGACAAAACCAGTCCTTGAAGCTGTGGCCCCTGCGCGCCTGACCGCTCCAGTCGAAGGGAGGCGCAGGCTCTCCCTCCCGAAAAAAGTCGCGGAAAATCTGCAGCCGCGCCGGGAGATCCAGCTCCCGGCCCACGGAGGACAGGCGGGAAAGGTGCGTCAGCAGATCGGTGCCGACGCGCGAGAACCAGGTGCGCGCCTCGTCCACGTTCTTCTTCACAACGCTGACCGTGAAATAGCGCTCCTGCACCACGCTGTTGTTCGTACCGGTAACCTTTGAGAGAAGCATCTCATTGTACTCTCTGCGGTATCCGTCCAGCCCGTCCTCCTTCATCGGAAGCAGAAGAGCGCGCTCAAACTCCGCCTTATCAAGCCTGCGGTTGTGGATGGTGATCTTGGCGCTGGCTCCCGAGTCGAGGGCGTTGAGAAGCTCGGAGTAGTCGAGAAACATGGAGGTCTTTTCGTCTTTTCCGGCGATGCTGTAGTTGATATCTGTAAAGGAAAAGGTTTTGGAAAACTGCTTCCCTGCCTGAAAGATGCCGTCCGGCCAGACACGACGGATGGGGATGGCGTCCTGTACGCTGTGCGGCACGGTGAAGCGTTCACGCTCCGCTTTTTGCGCTCTGACAAGCGTTTTGATCAACGGCGCCCCTCCTTTCCGCCTGTCTTTGCACGTTTTCTGTCTCTGCCGGAGGAAAACAGAAGCTCATAGTAAACGCTGTTGGAACGGAACACCAGACGCCTGGGAGACAGCAGCTCCGACTTGATCCACGCCCAGGCGAACTGCTCCGCCGTCATGCCGTGATACCGGAAAAAGCCGCACAGCGCGAACGGGGCGGCGCCCAGAATGCAGATCCAACCGATTTCCGCGTCTCCCGCCGCGGGGCTCAGCAGGAAATACAGCCCCACCGCCGCGCCAAGCGCAAGCAGGGAGCAGACGAGCTGCCGGCCGGTGAGTCCGAAAAAGATTGCTTCCCGGTATTCCCGAATTTCCTTTGGAATCTTTACCTCGATAGACTTCAGCTCCTTCTTTGATTCATAAAAAAAGGCAGCCCTGCTTTGGGCTGCCCTGTCAGTACAAGTTACAGATATTTTTCGTAATCGCGCGGGCCGTAGAAAAAGCGAAGGACATACACGGTTTTCGCCTCTTCCTCAATTCGGTAAATCATGACATAGTGGTTGATCACGGCTCTGCGGTATCCCAGCGATGCAAGACGTTCGTTTCTGCAGCGCTCGTAAAGAGCAGGCTGCTCTGCCAACCGACCACAGCAGGCTTCTACCTTTTCCAAAAAGTCTTCCGCTGCAAGCGGACTCGTAAGCTCCTCCTGCAGATAGGTCAGAATCGCATCCAGATCCTGTTCGGCGGATGGGGTGATTTCAACACGATAATCCATGCTTTTCCCTCAGCCTCCGAAACGACAGGCTTGCCTCAACCGCCCTTCCCTGATGAATTTCTTCTTCCGCCGCGGCCAGCTTTTGCTCCGCGTCCAGCAGGAGCATTCTTTCCTCATACGCTTCCATGCTCATGATAACCATATCTCCATACCCGTTCTTTGTAATGAAAACAGGCTCTCTCGACTCTTTGCACATTTGAGAAATTGCTGTGGTATCCTTCAGATCCCGAATGGGAATGATGCGGGGCATTGTCATCTCTCCTTTCTCCAACAGTCAATCAGCAGCCTGGTCTGCGGCTTTTTGACCGTGCGGCATCGTCACATGATTCTGTGATTATTATACCACACTTGTTGAAATGATGCAACCGCTTCGATCATTGCCTGTTTGTTCCCAATCACAGCCCCATCAGCTCCTTCACCACCCGGTCGCTCATTTTAATGGAACCGACAAGAACAAGAAAATTGAAGATCAGCTCCGCCACATACGTCCAAACCGCCGTCACGGCGGAGGCGTTTGGATCGACCGCGGGAGGGCTGGAGGCCATGGCTGAGAAAATCACGCAGGACAGCGCAATCACCAGCCCCTCGAGACAAACGCCGGCATACGAGCGCAGAAAGTTTTTTCCCACACTGCTGCTCGGTTCCCCCGCGAATGTAGCCAATGGGATCGGGGCAATCGCAGCATAGAGAAAGAGCTTGAACATCCTGCCATACACGGTGAGAATCATGAGAAAGGACAGCACGGTGATAAACAGGCTTCCCAGCAGCGTGACCGCCCAGAGCGGGATGGAATCCCAGAAGCTGACGGCGTTGATCTTGTCAACGATCTCCGATGGCAGAGCAGCGCCGCTTGTGAGGCCTCCCGCGGCGGTCACAGTGGAAATCGTTCCCTGTGCCACGGAGAAAATTGCCATCATGAGATCGAGCCCGTATCCCACCGCTGCCTTGGCAAGCACGAAGCGGACGAAAAGTCTGACGGCAGCTTCCGGACGTTTCAACTCCGTCAGGCTGCCGCACGTTTTGACGACGCCCGCGGCGAAAAACAGCACCAGCAGCCCGTAGCCGACAGCCTTGAGGGCGCCGTTGATGCCGAGCATCACGCTCCAGATCCCGCCGCCCTTGAAGGTGGCGGGATCCTGCGTGAGAAGCTGCCAGAGCTCTGTCAGCCTGCCGTTCCAGGTGTCCAGAGCGGAATTGAGGTTGTCGACAATCCAGTTCGTAGACGCTTCACCTCCCGCGCGGTCACGGGGTTGTGCCGCCGGTGATCAGGTCGAGGATCTCCTTTGCGAACGTGACGACAAGGCCTCCGGCGAGTGTCAGAAAGCCCTGCGCGCGCTGCGAAGGGTCATGGCTCTGAAAGGAAAGACCGACCTGCACCACGCCCCAGCCGAGCAGAATCAGGCCGATGGCGCGGATCAGCGAGAAAATGAAGCTGGAAAGATTGCTGATCGCCCCCAGAGGATCTCCTGCGGCAAACACAGCGCCGGGCAGGCAGCAGACGCAGACAGCCGCCGCGTACAGGCAGAAGGCTGTCTTTTTCTTTCCCTCCGGCCGGTACGGCGCGGGGTGGTTCTGTTTCCTGATGGATAATTTCTTCAATCACATTCCTCCTTCATCGGGCGGAGAGGACAGCAGATCCTCCTCGTCCAGCAGTTCATATTCTTCATACTCTTCGGGCAAAAAGCGCAGATCCTCCTCTGCGTCCCTTGCCCTTGTGTAATCGTAAGGCGGCGCGCCGCCGTCCTCCGTCAGCCGGATATTCGGGTGACAGAGAAGATCATATTTCTCATCCAGCATGGGCCGTTCGCCGCGGACGAACAGAATTGCTCTGCGGTTGTCCAGCATCCGCACCTCGTCGGGGGTCAGCAGTTCGCGTCCCGTCTGCTGATCGTTGACGCTGAAGCTGCCGTTCCGTCCCCGGCTGCGCCCATAGGTGTTAACATCCAGTGTTTCCTTTCCCATAAGCTCGGAGACATATTTGTGCGTTTCCTTCTCATTCCCCCCGAGGTAAAGAAATTCATCGCACAGCCCCACCAGCGATTCCCACTGTTCTTTGAATAATGCCTTGATCTGCGCCATGTTCTGAGCGATATAGCTGCAGAAAATGTTGCGGCTTCGCATGGTGGAAAGCCATGGGAGAAAGTTATCCGTAGGCAGGGCGATGTTTGGGGCCTCATCGATGAGCAGATGAACCGGCAGCGGCAGCCGGCCTTTGTATTTACGGTCAGCCACATAGTACAGCGTCTGGATGAGTTGACCGTAAATCATGCCCACCAGATAGTTGAGGGATCGGTCGCTGTCTGGAATGCAGCAGAACAAGGCTACTTTCTTTTCGCCCATTTCTTCCAGATGAAGATCGTCGGTACAGGTGAGACGGGCAATCTGCGGCAGGTTGAAGGCGGACAGCCGCACCCCAACGCTGATAAGAATGCTCTTGAGCGTTTTGCCGGCTCCCATTTTGAACACATGGTACTGCTTGACTGCGATGTTCTCCGGATCCCGCATCTCCAGACGGGCAAACAGAATATCCAGAGGCGACTCGTACTCCTCGTCCTCCTCGCGCACCTCCGCGGCGGCCAGCATTTCCATCACGGTGGCAAAATTCTGTTCCTCCGGCGGCGCCTCGTGGAGGAGATAGAGAACGAGAGCCTGCAGCAGCGCCGTCTCAGACTTCGTCCAGAACGGATCGGTGGTCTGGCTTCCAGCCGGGGTGGTGTTCTGAATGAGCGTTTCGATAAAGCGGAGCACGTCCTTGTCGTCGCGCACATAGGCCATGGGGTTGTAGCAGAACGAAGCGTCGGGGTTGAGCAGATCGAAAACCCGCACCGCAAAGCCGTTCGCTTCCAGCGCACCTCCCGTTTTGCGCAGAATTTCAGATTTGGGATCACAGATCACCATGGAACACTCGCCGCAGAGAAGAACGTTCGGAATGGCATAGGAGCGGCTTTTTCCCGCTCCGCTGCCTCCGATGACAAGCACGTTGGTATTGCGTTTATGCTTGTGGCCGTCCATTCCAATCTGGAAATGACGGGTGAGAATCACGTTTTGCCCGGGATGCTTTCTGTCCCGGTATCTTCCCGCGATTTGAAACACATCTCCCCATTTTGCGGAACCGTGCTCCTCTCCCCGTCTCCGGTTTTTCCGGCCGGCTTCCGCCGCCGCAGCTGCCACCGCGTATCCCATGGTAAAAAGAAGCAGGCAGCGGAGGGAAGCATCCGTCCAGCGGATGGAAAGCGGCTCGTTCATGGTTGCGGACAACTTTTCAAGAAGGATCGGGAGAGAATCGCCGGTACTCCAGCATCCCGCTGCGAGCAGCGCCGCCCACCAGACGATGGGTAAGGGCAGCAGCCACAGCCACCATGGAAATTGTTTTCGATTCATGAGGGATCTCCTCCTTTCCGATGGTTCAGGCGCTCTTTGAACAGGGAGAAAAATTCTTTGTTCCGTATGGAAAGGCCCTGCGCAAGGCGTTCCTCCTCCAGATGAAAGCGCAGGCCAAGCTGGCGGACGGAATAGTCCCTGCGAAACTGGCGCCATGTATGGTCGTCCATGTATTGAAGCTTTTCCCACAGTTCAGGGCAATGACGGTAAAGCTTGCGAAGCTCCTCCAGCGGCTGCAGAGGGCAGCACCAGCAGGAAACACGCTCGAATATGCGGTACAGGCCATCCCAATCGAAGCCTCGCTGCAGACAATAAGACAGACAATCCTTTTCCGTCATGCCCCAATCGACAAGAGGGTAATGGTGCTGCTTCACCCGATACGGCTCATCAGCGGCAATTCCTATATATTGGATCAGGTTAAATTCCTTCCGCATTTCCCGCAGATAGCGATTGACAACGCGTTCTTTCAGTCGTCCCGTACACCAGCGAGCCCGCGGCCCCGGCCAGCTCATCCCCTTGCAGTTTACAAGCGTGGGATTTTTTCTGACTGGCTGGTATTCATAAAACAGAGCTTCAAAACCAACTGGCGGGTTCAGCCTGATAATCGGTCTTGCAATGTATCGTTCAAGCTTCTCCAAATGCCGGTACATTTGGGGGAATTCCATCCCCGTATTACAGAACAGGATTTCATCAACCGGCATTCCCTCCTCCAACATTCTCAGCAGCATTGCCGTGGAATCCTTTCCCCCGGACAGGGACACTATATGCTTTGCTCTTCTGCCAAAAACCCCTTCTTTCTTTGACTACAGAAAAAAGGAGCCTGCGGATATTCCACAGGCTCCGGGCAATATGGTTGAATGTTTGACTGACGATGAAGCGATGTTAGCCGGAATGGGAACGGACAAACACTTTCACCGGAATACTCCGGCTTTTGCATTGCTTGATTACAAATTTCGTTCCGTGGGAAACGCCATCCCAAAAGGCCAGCACCAGATCCGCGTTCTCGATGATGGTGATGTTCCGTTTCAGCGGAGCGGAGCGTCCGTATTTATCATATTCCGGAAGAAACTCCGTCAGCTTGAGTCCATGAGATAGGGCGTATTCTCTTGCGCAGGTGTCCACTCCTCTGGCTCCTCCGGACACAATCTCTGTGACCCCTTCCGGCAGATAGTTTTCCAGGTGCTCCACTTTGAGACCTCTCGAACCCACTACAGCCACTCTCATCTGTTTTCCTCCTCATGCGCACTGGTTCCGGGATGCAGTCCTCATTCAGGAACCGGCCTGTTTTTGCTTTGCTGTCCGTCACATTATAGATATACTATATATCTATTTAAGCCATTATAGCATAGCGCGGCTATAAAATGAACACACAATATAGCTGCTGAGGTGATATGTATGGCTATCAAAAGTGTGTCCATCCGCATTGAAGAAGAAATGCTGGAAAAGCTGGGATATGTCGCGGACTATGAGGGCCGCTCGGTCAACAGCCATGTGCTGGTGCTGATCCGCGACAGCATTAAGGCGTTTGAGCAGGAGCACGGCGCCATCGAGGGAAGCATCCGTCCTGACGTAAACGTCAAGCCAGCCAGAAAAAGCTGATCTGCCCCGTTTATCTGTCCGGCTCCTCCTTTCCTTTGGAGGAGCGCGCTTTTTCCGGCCTGGGAGCTTCCACGCTGAATTCGTCCGGTCTGATGGCCTGTTCCTGCTCCAGCAGGCTGCACTGAATTTCCCTTCCAACGGCATAGGCGGCCCGTTTAACGTCGCTCAGAAATCCGCGCTGCCCGCGGACGTCCATTCCGGCGCAGGCGCCGCACACTTTGTCGAAGCGGAACGCGGAGACGTCCATGCCATATCGCCGCGCCACCACATAGGCGGCGCAGTAGCTCTGCGGTGCAAAGGACTGGCGGGTATAACCGCTTCCCAGGGAATCAAAATGAGCGTGCGCCTCCTCGCGGGCAAGGCAGCAGAAGGCTGTTACGGCTTCCATCCCATCGCGCACATAAATGGCGCGCTGACGGGGGACATACTGCGCCTGCACGCCGGGAGGAAGCTGGTCGGTAACGGTAAACAGAGCATGAGACTGCTGTGCCATGGCGGCGATCAGCTCCTCGGGATCATACTGCCGGACCGGAGGAGCCTGCCAGCCGCGCGTCTGCGAAATATCGTAGGCCCGCGTGATCTGATACCCTGACGCCTTTGTGCCGTCCTCTTTCTCGTAGTCCTGCTCCGCAAAGAACACATACCCTTTTTCTCCTGCCCGAATGGAGCGTCCTGCTTCCTTCCATTTCTCGAAGGTGCGCGGATGCGTAATTTCGGGATTTTGTTCCGAGAGGATCAGGAGGTTCCGGGTGCTCTGCGGCGTACAGCGAGCCATAAAATCAAGAAAACTCCGCATGGAGGAATCGTCCTGAAACACCCTTGCGGTCTGCGCGTCCACCCGCTCCCAGACCGCTTCGCGCTCCGCCTTTTTCTGCGCGGCATATTCTTCTTTTCCTACTCGGGGTATCTCATGGTCCGTTTGTTCCCTGTGCTTTTTTCCAAGCAGTTCTGCTAAATTCATGAATTACCTGCCTTTCTGTCGTTTCTTTTTTCTTTTGCGGGAGCGGGCGGGCGCGGTGTGCTCGGGCCCGCGGCGCTCCTCCCGTTTTGTACGGCGCTGTGCCTGCTCCTGCCGGATTTCCCGGAGCAGTTTTTTCACAGACTCCTTTCGGCCGGGCGTCCGGTCATCGCCCTCCCAATCGGGAGAGGAGCCTCTGCCGCGCGAGAAAGGCTCGGACGGATTCCCGTTCCTCTCCCGGCCCTGTGTAAAATTTTCCGTGTCCGCCTCGCGGGCGGCAGAGGAGAGGGAAAACGCCTCGTCGAAGCCGCCAAGCTCGAACTCCACCTGCTCGTTTCCTATGGAAACAGCTTCGTTTCGGACCGGGGCGGGCGGCACGAGATCCGGCGCTCTCCCGCCGGTTTCCTCCGGATGCTCCACGGCGGCTTCGCCGGCCTGCGAACGCACAAAATCCAGATTGAGATTGTCAAGGATCCGATTGACTTTCGCTGCGTCATCCGCAAACACAACAAGTTCCAGCTCGCTCCGGTTCCGTTTGTTTCGGATCGGCACATAGAGGAGCCCATGCCGTCTCGCCTCTTTGGCAAACTCCTTGCGGAATTGGACGGGGATCTGAAAGAATTTGAACGGACGCTGCTCCTTGAGCATCCGCACCAGCCGGGTTTTTCCGCGTGTCTTTTTCTGATCCCTGAGCACGGCGTAAGCAAACATGGCAAAGTTTTTTGCCGCCAGTCCGGACAGCTTGAGGACGACCTCCGTTCCCTCCAGCGTAAACCGGACAACCTGATCAGCGGGGTCGTTTCCGAGATTCAATCCGCATCCTCCTTCACCGCTCAGCGCCCTGCGGGCGTCTGAGTTTATTTTTTTCCTGCGCGGACTCCCTGGAAAAGGAATCCACGCCGGGAATCAGAGCGAGCGAGGATCCGGAGTCCCAGCGCACACCGATCTGACCGGCGTCGTCCACATAGACCACCGTTCCTCCTGTTCCGGGGGGCGGGGCCTGCGGATCTCCCATTGCGTGAAGAATCACACGGGTTCCGGCAGGATACCGCTCCCGGATGTATTCCACCTGTTCTTTTGAAGGCATACGATTCATTTATGCATCTCCCTTGTTGATTCCATCTTGCCGCTCACGCGGAAGACGATTCTTGTTTTGTTGCCGCCTGTTCTGTTCCTCCTCCTGCTGCCGCGTCCGACGATCCGCCTGCAGACGGCGCTCCATCTCTTCGGAGTCGCGCGCGATGTTCCGGCACAGCCGGACCGTGCGGCGGAGCTGCCGGAGCTGCACCGTCAGCTCAGACAGGCGCGGGGAACCGGGGGCGTTTCGGGACAGCCGCCTTCTTTCCGCCAGCAGGGCGGCTATTTGTTCCTCCGACGCCTGACGGAGAGCGTTAAGCTGCCCGCGATCGGCGATATGGTTCCGAAAAACAAACTCCGCCTGCTCGATCCTTCGATCCAGCAGACGGAGCTCCTCGCGCACGGCGGCGCCTGGATATCCGGGCTTTCTGCGAAGAACGCCCATTTTATAGAGGTACGAAAAGTACAGTGCCCGGAGCCCGGATACCCGGCCCTTCCACGGGTCGAACCGGGAGCGGTGAAAGAAGCGCAGAGGAGGAGAGGCGTTCCTCCCAGCCGGTTTCCAGCGGCAGGGATACAGAATGCGCCGCTGGATTGCTTCCGGCGTGCAGTTTCTCCCAAGCGTCCGGAAACGGATGGGGTGCTCTCTCCCGGGCGGCAGCAGCGTCGGGTATTTTCGATCAAAGCGGAACGTATATCCCCGCCGCTCCATGGCGGCGAGAAACTGTCTCCATGTCAGGGAAGCTGCGACTGCCTCCGCGATATCCTGCTGATACGGGGTCTTCCATGTCGGTTTTCCATTCTTCTCAGCCAGCCACTGCACATATGGCAAGGAGGAGCGCTCCGAGAGCTCCGTTTCGATTACCGACAGTCCGTATTTCCGGCACAATTCATCGGAGAAGGTCCGGATTTGACGGAGATATGTCTTCCGATTGCTGTGGTACTTGGCTCCATCCTCCACGGACACACTGTTCCACAGCAGGTGATTGTGAATATGCCCGGTGTTCAGGTGAGTGCTGACGATTACCTGAAACCTTCCGCCGAGAACCTTTTCCGCCAGCTCGAGGCCAACCTGATGCGCCAGTTCCGGGGTGACTTCTCCCGCGGCAAAGCTCTGCACCAGATGATACCCCTGCACGCCGTCCTCCTTGTGCCACATCCGTTTGACGCTACACATATCCTCGAAAGCAGTTTCCACCGTGCAGCCGAGCGCTGAACAGAACAGATCCCGCTCCGTCTGTTTCTCGTTGAGGGCGTCGGCGATCGCCCCGCGCAGAGATTCCGCATGGCGGGAGCGGGAGGTTTTCGTCTCATCGGTCACATACTCAATGCTGTCATCCAGCCGGTAGACGGGAATCACGCTTGTGTAGGCGATTTCAATGCCTCCTTTACCATTTGTCTCTCACCTCCTCCCAGACCGCGCGGGCGATGCGCGTCATCTCGTCCACGCTTTGCTGATTCGCTTCGCCGTAGGTATTGGCGACACGGGCAAGCTGGTTTGCGTTGTTGCACAGGCCAGCCGCCTTGTGAAGCAGATCGGCATGGTGCTCACACGGCCTTGCCCGCAGCTCCACGCCCCGGATAAGAGATCGCAGAAGCTCCTCGCGGGAAAGCCCGCTGCGCTCTGCCTGCTCGTTCAACTGCCGCAGCTCCCTGTCTGTCAGGTGGAGCGGTATCACACGGCTGCGCTTTCTCATCGGGCGGATTCATTCCGAGCGATATTTTTCTGTTTCTCCGTACGCTTCACACAGACAGGCACATCCTGTGTCCGCAGCCGGGAGCAATCCGGCACAAAGGCGGCGTATCTGGCATATTGGTATCCTTCAGACTCTGCCAGAACGCCGTCTCTGCCCGTTTCCCCCTTGACAAGCACGCAGTGGAAGCAGCGGGTTTCGGAGTCAAACCACATTTTCTCATTAAAATCGGAGAGAAAAGCCTGCCGGATCAAAAAACCGCTTTCCCGGAATTTCCGGTATTTTGCATCCGGCAGAATGATAATTTGTTCCACCTGAAAACAGGATTCCGGTGTATCTCCTGCCCGCTCAGGGACAGGCCGTCCTGTTTCACTGAACCCCATGATTTTTCGATGGAACACGGCGCGTTCCTGAAAATCTTCCCGTTCTGTTTTCTCCAGTTTTCTTACCTCATTTCATGTCAAATTCGGCACACAGATTCTGCGGGGGACCGGGGTGCTCCCCGGAAGGCGTTTGGATATCCAAACGCTATGCTTGCGACGGAGAACGTACTGGGAGGAATACAGCAGAAATGTCAGAGGCTGCTTGTTCCATCCTCTGCCTCCCTGATCTTCGCCAGCCCCTCGAGTGTGGTACAGATGAGATGATGCTTTTCGGCAGCACCGATCTCGACGGACATTTGGCCCGTGATTTCTCTTCCGCATACCACAAGCATCCGGCACCGGGCCAGCTTTTGCCGGGAAATTTCGTGCATGGCCTTGCGCTCCTCCGGGTTGTCGGGGGACAGATACTGACTTTCACTGAGCTGGGGACAGATAGGCACATAGCCAAGCTCAAATATTTTTTTGCAGTAGCGCCGGAGCAGGCGGGAAGCCGCTTCTTCCGAAGCGCAGATGTACGCGAACGCTTTGTCCATGATGAGTTCTTCCTTTCCTCTTTTATCCTGTCGGGAGCTTCCGATGATGATGAACAGGGCGTCCAACCGGACGTCCAATTTTGTCAAACAGCCGTCTCTGGACGTCCTCCCGGACGTCCGGACAACCGTTGCAGAGCTTCAATCCGGCGCTGCCTCCTCTCTGGCCTGAAGCGCAAAGCGTACGCGATCGGAGCCGAGCCTGTAGTAGGCGTCGGTCGCCTCGATGCCGACCGCTTCATAACCCTCGAGAACAGAGGCCAGAACAGTGGTCCCCGCCCCACAGAAGGGATCGAGGATTCTGCCTCCCGGTTCGCAGATCTTCACGAGATCGCGCATGAGCTGCAGCGGCTTTTCCGTTACATGAGTGCGCTTCTGCGGATTGGCATAGCGGAACACACCCGGCAGGCAGCCCACCGGCCGGTCTGTCGGCATGGCCCCGTTCGAGCCCCACACAATGTATTCGCTCTGCTGGCGGAACCGCCCCTTCTGCGGGCGGCAGGTCAGCTTGTCCCATACCGCGGTGCCGCGCCACTGCCAGTCCGCCCACTGCAGGGCGTCGGTGATGGAGGGATACTGCCGCCAGTCAATGAAAAGGCAGATGGGCGCTCCCTCTTTACAGGCCAGGCGCACATCATACAGCCATTCCGCCATCCAGTGCGTCCAGCTCCTCTGATCCTTCTGATCGCCTGCAAAATCCGGCAGGGCGTTTTCTCTGCTCATGCTGCTGTATTTCTGGTTGGTGGTGCGGCTCCTCTCGCTCTGACTCCACCCGCCCGAAGCATAGGGGGGATCCGTGATAACGGCGTCGAACGAGCCCGGAAGGAACGATCGGATCAGCTTAAGGGCATTTCCATGCAGGATGGTCCAGCCGTCTCCTCCTGTGTGTTCCGTCTGAAAATCGGTTTCCTGTTTGATAAAATCCAGTGTTCTGGTATTCTCCAGAAGCATCCTCCTTCTCGTTGTCTTATCGTTCTCTATCGAAGCGTGGTTTGCGGGCTTCAGGGGATTTCGGGGTAAGCTCCGTTTCCACATATTCGCTGATAATGCCGAGAGCCGCGGCGTAGTCGCCCGATTGGAAGACACGCTCCGACATCTCCTTTGCCCGATCCGGCATTCCGTTCTCCCGAAGCAGGCTCGAGGCCCGGCCCAGAATGGAAAAGATATTCCCATCCTCACCGATCAGCTTCATCCGCGGACGTTTGAAAGGGGCTTTTTCTCTCCCGTCAGCTTCCCGCTCATGTGCAATCTCAAAAGAAAAGTCTCCGTCCCAAAACCGGACATACAATGTCCCTTCCGGAACGGAAAGCTCTCTTTGCTCAAAGCTTTCGCCCCATCCGTCCGAGAACTGCCCCAGCAGATATTCCTGCAGAGCTGTCCATTCTTTCTCCGTCAGGGCTTCTCTCAGGCGTATGGTGGTGCATCCCCTGAGCTCCCCATTCCGCAGCTCCACGGAGGGAACGGCGCTCAAAACCTTTTCCCGCACGCCTTTTTCCTGCGGATTGTCAAAATAGCGGATCAGGTTCCCGCCGTCCCGTGTATTGGCGCTGTCTATCGCGCTCTGAATGATTTCCTCATATTCTGCCAGATCAAATCCGTTCCAAAGCTCCGATTCCTGATCTTCTCCGTCTCTGTACAGCTCTCCCGTCAGAGGGGAATACAGCTTCCAGACGAACTCTGTATTTTCGATATATCTGCCTCCTTTTCAGCGCGAAAAGGCCGCCCTGCTGCGGGCGGCCTCTCTCTTTTCCTGTGCGAGATCCGCGTAATCGCAGCCCTCCCGCTCCGGTAAATTCTGAATGATGCGGTATCGATCCTGATAGGCCCGGGCAATATGCTCCGCGGCCCAGCGTCCGGCGAAATCGTTGTTCAGGCAGATTTCAATTTCCTGAATCTCCGGTTTCCTGGCCAGAAGAGCATCAAGAGCGGGCGGTGTTTTGAACGGGCGGCGCTGTTCACCTTCGCGCGGGGCACAGACGCCTCCCAGCGACAGTCTGTATTTGTCCGCTCTGCCTTCCAGCGTCAGATGTGCAAGCGTCTCCACGGCGGCTTCATAAATTGCCGCCCTCCGGCTTTCTCCTTCGGGCGAAAGGCAGAAGGAATAGCGCTTGTCGCTTCCCGCCGCTTCACATTTGAACGGTTTGCCCAGAGTGCAGGTCCCCCGCAGAAAAACATACCGCGGGACGCCGCTTTCGTCTCTGCCGACAAACACCGCGTTGTGGTGCGCCGCACTCTCATACAGAAGCCCGGACCGGACGCAGCTCTCGATCACCCGCCTGTCAATCCCTCTCTGCATCAGATAGGCAAAGACACGCCGGTTATTTTCCGCGGCGGGGGGAAGGACAAGCTCTCTCTTCGGTTCTGCTTTGTGGAGCTGTGTGCGAGTGGGAAAGGCTTCTTCACTCAGGGTTAAAACAGCCTCCACAAACGAGCGGCCCTCAACATGAATCAGATAGTCAAGGGCGGATCTCCCGCCGATATCCCGGCTCTTCCAGTGCCACAGGCTGGTTCTCTCGCTGATTTTGAAGCTGTCATGGCTTCTGAGCTGGAACTCGCCGCGGCTTCCGGCCCGCACGAGCTCCTCCGATCGATATCGTTTCAAAAAATCAATTGCCGCCACACTCTTTGCGGCGGCGATCTGTTCCTTTGTGCAGTGCAGAACCTCTCACCTCCATAAAACACAGAAAGCGTCTGCCCTTCGACAGACGCTTTCCTTTTTGCTATTCTTCCGTTTCACTCAGCTGTGTGCGAATATCGCGGCCACCGTAGAAGATGCGGACTACGGTGACCTCATGCAAACCGGGATCCGGTAAATAGAAGACCAGATACTTTTTCACCGGAAACACACGCAGTCCCCGGCTGCGCCACGGTTCCTTTTCATAGACGCGGTGACGCTCCGGCATTTGATTGAGCTTTCCGATTTCTTCCATGATTTGGCTGACCAGCCGCCGGGCCGCGGATGGTTCCAGAAGCTCTTCGGACACATAGTCCAAAATATCCCGCAAATCCTGCTTTGCGGACATCGTATAGCGGATGTTCCAGTTCACAGTCCGTAATCACCGTGAAGCTCCTCCAGAACGCTGTCTGCAGAACAGGTGCGTCCGGCGCGGAGGTCTGCCATTCCTCTCTCCAGCTCCGCGTCGCGCTGTTCCTCCGTCATGGAACCAAAGGAAAGCGGTTCGCGCCTGGGCAGTTTCATCTCAAACGGAATTCCTCTCTGAAGGACAACCTGACGCAGAAACATGCCGACAGCGTTCGACATCGGGATGCCAAGCTGGTCAAGAATTTCCTCAGCCTGCTCTTTGATTTCCGGTTCTACACGGGCAAATACGTTGGATGTTCTCGCCATAAGAATCATCTCCTTTGCCTATAGTATAACCGAACTGCTTGCAATATGCAAGCGGATTGCAAAATCTCAGTGCATTATGTTACAGGACAGCCTCCCGCAGCGCGGCGGCCATATCCGTGCGCTCCCAGGGAAGCCCTGGCCTGCCGAAATGACCGTTGGCGGCTGTATCAGCGTAGCGCGGCGAGAGGAGATCGAGATGGGCGATCGCGGCGGCGGGCGTCAGGGGGAAGAGCAGCTTTACCGCGTCCGCAAGGCAGTCATCGGCGCAGAATGTTCCGGTACCAAGGGTATCCACCTGCGTCATGACAGGTTCCGCCCTGCCGATGGCATACGCCAGCGTCACCTGGCATCTTTCACACAATCCGGCCGCCACAAGGTTTTTGGCAATATATCGGGCAAGGTAGGCGCCGGAACGGTCAACCTTCGTCGGATCCTTGCCGGACAGCGCGCCGCCTCCGTGCGGGGCAAACGTTCCGTAAGCGTCCGCCGCCAGCTTCCTGCCCGTCAGCCCTGTATCGGCTTCCGGGCCTCCGAGCACAAACCGGCCGGACGGATTGATCAGAAGCTTCGTCTCCTCGTCGGGCGGAAGCTCCCGCAGAGCAGGAGCCAGTACTTTGTCCGTCAGCTCCCAGCAGAGCTCGTCCTGCGGCGTTTCCGGGCTGTGCTGTACGGAAAGTACAACCGTATCCAGACACAGCGGCTTTCCTTCCCCGTCATAGGTAACGGTGACCTGCGCTTTGCCGTCCGGCCCCAGAAAGGGGAGCCTGCGGCGCGCCGCCGTTACGGCGTCTGTGAGACGGTGCGCAAGAACGACGGGCAGGGGCAGCAGCTGCGGTGTTTCCCGGCAGGCATATCCGACCATGACACCCTGATCCCCGGCTCCCCACTGCAGGGCGGGAGCATCCTGCTCCTTCCCATGCCGTCTTTCCCCAGGCTGAGCCTGGACACACTTCGCGTCCTGTACCCGGCCTTCTCTTCTGCTTTGCCGCTCGCGATTGGGGAAGTATGTGTTCCGTTCCCGTCTCTCGAGGGGAAGTTCCACCGCCGAGGCAATGTCGGGACTCTGCCTGCGGAGCAGGCGCTGAATCACGAAGCGTTCTGCCGGATATCCGGTGCGGCGCAGCACGGAGCTTACGATCGCTCCGACGTCCGGCTCATGCAGGCTGTTGATTTCTCCGGCCACAATGATGCGTTTTCCCGCTGCTATCACTTCGCAGCCCACACGGGAAAACGGGTCGTGAGAGAGGCAGTCGTCGAGCACGCTGTCTGCAATCAGATCGCACAGCTTGTCGGGATGCCCCACGGTAACGGATTCTGCGGTAACCATTCGATTCATGGACATTCTCCTAACGTTCCTCCTGTCGAGGTTTTTTCTCCGGTCTTTCCTTTACGCGGACACTCAGGATTCCCTGCGGCGTCCTGAGAAATCTCTCCGGGTCAAGAAATTTCCTCCGGTATTTCTCCATCAGGGAATCCGGCAGATCGCAGAAATGATCTTCCTCGATGCCGCAGAGAAAGAAAGTCCCCGCGACAATGTCATAGTCCTCCAGCATGCGGTTCAGCTGCAAGCCTTCATTCTTCCCCTCGTCGTTGCAGACAAGGGCCACCGGATCCTCCCACGGATACAGCGCCTGTATCGGGCCTCCCACCGTCTTCTGCATGGCGGTAAGATTGTTTTCCATTTCGGCCGCACGCGCTGTCTTTCCCGGCTCTATCAATAAGATTTTCATGACGATGATACTCCCTTTACCGTCAGGGAGAATGGCTTGAGACTTCTCCCGATTTCTTCATAGCTTTCAAAACGGATCTCGCATCCGAGCAGATAGGAAACGGCTTCTTCCCATATTTTCAGGGAAAACTGTTCCTTATGCGGAAATAAGCAGAGCTCTCCGAGAGCCTCCCATTTGCATTCCGTCTGTGTACGCAGCTTTTCAACCGGAACACGATGCTTTTGCGCAATGGTTTCCAACAGACGATTTCTCAATCAATTCCCCCAGTCAATCATAAAATGAGGAGGGGCTGCTCGGCCCCTCCTTGTCACCATAAATATATGTTGTGTGCAGACTTTATCTGGTTAGTACCCCGTCTTCGGATACTCCAGTACCGGTGCGTACACCTCCGTCACCCAGGTGAAGCTGGAGCTGAACCACTTGCCGTTGTACTGGCCTCCCGCGTCGGTTCTGTTGGCAAACCGATGCCCGTTCGCCAAGCCCTGGTTGACTGTGACGAGAATCATCGGCTTGTCCTGCTCCCGGAAGCCGGGCTGCACGGTACCGAATTCAAACCGGAAATCCGTGATGAATTCATCCGCTGCCAGCCCAAGCTTCGAGGGCGTGCAGTCCAGATCATACGACTGTGTGGACAGGAGACCGGAAGCGAGCGTGCGGTAGGCAGAATTCCTGTTGGTGCGGTAGGTCACAGAATAGGTCAAGCCCGGCTGCGACCAGGTGCCAGTGTGAATCGTAGTGAGGCGCACGGAGCTGGGCAGTTCATCATGCCAGTAGAAATTCTCCAAAGGCACGTTGGACAAATTGCAGATATCGGAAAAGTCATACCGCATCTGCTGGCCGGGAACAACGATGGTATTGCCGGATTTCTTCACGCTGGTCGAAATCTGCGCGCTGCTGTTCTGCACCTCCACCCGGACAACGTCGTTCTGAACCTTGAGTTCCACGGTGAACTCCCTGGAGTTGAGCTGGTAAAATGCCGGCGGCGTGACCTCACGCACCACATATTTCCCCAGCGGCAAAGGCTCGGAAACCGCCACGCCGCGGTAGTCGCTCACCATGTAGCCGACCACCCGATCCGTATCCGCACGGGCAATTTCAAACACCGCACCCTCCAGCCGGCTCCCGGCAGGCTGACCGGTGACGGGGTTCGCGTCCGCCGAGGTTTTCAGGATCTGAATCTGGCCTTTTTCGCGGGCGTTCTCCCAGACAATGACCTTCGTTTTCCCGTTCTCAATCCGGATGCGCTTCACAACCTTGTCGAGATCATACCCCGGCGCGGCCTCGATCTCTTCGAGATAATAGACGCCGTCCGACAGCTCCTTGTCGATTTCGATATAGCCCTGATGATCTGTCGTGTACACGCCGACTACGTCGTTGTTTTCATCGGTGACCATGATCCGCACACCGTAGATTCCTCTGCCGGTGTCGGCGTCCACCTTGCGGATGCGGATGCCGTTCAACCGCTCGTCCTTGTAGGTGAGGGTCGTGATATCGTTCGCTTTGATCTCCACCGTCCGCGGTGTGGAATCGACGGAGTAACCCTCCGGCGCGGAGATTTCCCGCACTACCACGGTCTGAGGTTCGAGAGATACAAAAATCTGCCCCTGCTCGTCCGTTGTATATTCACCGATCAGGCCGCCGTCCGGTTTTTCAATGCGGAAGGTAACGCCCTTAAGTGCCTTGCCGGTCTGCGTAACCGTTTTGATAATTCGCAGCCCACCCTCATAGTCGTTGACAAAGGTCAGCGTGGTGGGCTTCCCGGCCACAACCTCCACGGTCTGCGGTGTCGTGTCGAGAATCACGCCGTCCGGCACGGAAACCTCTTGTACCTTGTAGCTGCCCGGCTGAATATCGGTCAGCACAGCGAGGCCGTCGCTGCCGGTGGTCACTCTGGCCACCTCCGCGCCCGCCAACGTGGAAATAACGAAGGTAACGCCGCCGATCGGCTTGCCGTCGCTGCCAACCTTACGGATGGTAAATTCTTCTACGCGATCGTCCTGGAAGATGACCTCCACGGTTTCGCCCGGCTTGACGGTCACTGTCTTGGGGGCGTCGCTGATAAGGAAGCCGTCTGGCGCTCTGGTTTCGGACACGATATAGGTTTTTTCAGGGTCAAGGCCGGAGACGAGCACTGTCCCGTCCGGGCCGCTGACGTAATTCTCGCCAATCAGTGTCCCGTCCGCTTCCGTTACCTTGAAGATCGCTCCCGAAAGCGGGTTCAGGGTTTCTGCGTTCAGCTTCTTAATGAGGATCGAGCCGTACGGTTGATTTTCAAAAACAAACTCGACCGGTGTTTCGCCCGTCACGAGCTTGGTCTGCGGCGTGGGATCGAGCACATAGCCGTCCGGAACAGAAATTTCCGTGACGGTGATGTACCCGCTCGGCACATTTGTCAGCGTGGCGCGGCCGGTGGAGTCCGTGACAACCTCGCCGATGAGCGAGCCGTCCGCCTTTGTCACGCGGAACCGCACGCCGGGAACACCCTTGCCGGTTTTGGCGTCCAGCTTGAGAATGTAGACCGGCGATTTTGCCTTGTTCTCGAACTGCACGGTCGTGATTTTGTTGGCTTCCAGTGTAATCTGTTTGGGCGTCTCGTCGAGGACGTATCCGGGCAGTGTGGCGACTTCCTTGATGGTGTAATTCGTGCCAGCCTGCAGGCCGGTGACAAGAATCTCACCGTTCTCGTCCGTCACATAATCGCCGATTTTCGCGCCGTCTGTGACGCGCACCTCAAAAGTCACGCCCTTGATGGGAGCTTTGGTTACGCTGTCCACCTTGACGATGCGCAGCGTCGGCTTGACGCTGTTGCGCAGGGTGATTTCGCCAATCTTCCCAGCTTCCAGCGTGACGCGGTGAACAGTGCTGTCTACGACGTACTGCGGCGGCGCGGAGATCTCCTGCACGTCGTAGGTTCCGGCTTCCAGATTCGGAATGTAGATGATGCCGGAATCGTCCGTCGTATACTCGCCCACCACCTGACCGTCTGCCTTGCTGACCTTAATCACCACATCGGCGACCGGATTGCCGTCCGTGTCAATCTTGCAGATCCGCAAGCCCGGACGAGAAGTGTTCTTAAAGGTAACGTCAGTGCGCTCGTTCGGCTTGAGCTGCACCGTAACCGGCTTGTCGTTGGCAATGTAGCCGGGAGCCGGCTCGATCTCCTGAATGACAATGGACGTCACGTCCAGATCCTCGAGGAAAATCACACCATTGTTATCCGTCACACGGGTGTAGACCGTTTGTGTGCCGGGGATCGTGAAGGTAAATTTCGCACCCATGATGCGCTTGCCGGTGTCCGCGTCCACCTTCGTGAGCAGCAGGCCGGGTTTCTGGTCGTTGCGGATGGTGACGATAGTCACGTCGTTGACAATCTTCACCGTCTGCGGGGTGCTGTTGAGGACGTATCCGGCAGGAGCCTCCAGCTCGGTGATCACCCAGCTTGTGCCGGTTTCCATCGTGTCGAAGGTAATCTGTCCGTTTTCGTCTGTCTGATAAATACCCTCGCCGCGTCCGCAGTTGCCGGGGCCGAACAGGTCGCCGTCCGGCGATTTGATTTCAAAAATCATACCGGGGACAAGCTCATTTGTCACGGCGTCGCGCTTTTCAACAACGAGCTGCTTCTTGAGCACGTTGGTCAGCTTCAGCTCGTAGGTCTGCCCTGGTTCAAGCTGAATTGTATGGGGCGTGGGGTCAATCTCCACGTTGTCCGGCGCGTCCGTCTCGGTGATGACGTACCAGTCGGCGGGCAGTTCAATTTCCGCTTCGCCGTTCTCATCTGTGGTCACGTCCCACTTCTCCGCGCCGTCGCGGCGCTTGATTTCAAAGGTGACGCCCTCGAGCGGGTCGCCGTTGTTCTCCGCCGTCTTGATAATCTTCACAGTGCCGTTGATCGGCTGATTATCATACACCAGTTCCACAAAACCATCCGCTTCAATTTGGATGGAACGTGTAGGATTCTCTGAGGGTTGATAGCCCGGAGGGGGCGATTTTTCCGTAACCTCATATGATCCCGGCTGAAGGTCGGATACGGTTACAATACCGGAATCTCCGGTTGTCACATCAGATACCCAGCCGGTATCAATATTACGGACGGTAAAAACAGCGCCTGCCAGCGTTTCACCGGTCAAAGCGTCGCGTTTGACAATACGCAGACTTGCTTTTTTGCTGTTCTGCACGGTAAGCACGACTTGTTCGCCGCCGTTCTGCACTTCGACTGTATACTTTGTACTGTCCAAAGCATATCCGGAAGGCGCTTTGGTTTCTTGCACGACGTATGTGCCAGGATTGGGAACAGCGATATTTACAGTGCCTGAAGAAGAAGTCGTATAGGTCTGATCAAAACTGTCAGGCCCTGTCACATGAAATTCCGCGCCAGCCAGACCGGTGCCGCCGTCTACCTTCTTAATTTGAAAAGAAAGCGGGCTGTCTTCGACGTCCTGAATTTTCACAGGGGCAGAAACTGTTTTCCAGCCATTTTCCGGTACCAGTGCGTAATTCTGCACACTGGTATAGCCGGATGGAGTAATCGCCATGCCATATTTCAGACCATAGGTCAGCACCTGGCTTTTGACATTGGCTGCAACCACGCCCTGCTCAATCAGAGTTATGTCGGCACCGGCTTCTGCATACACACGGAATTTATCGGTGCTTTCCCATGCGTTGGTGGTACCGCCCGCCAGCGTCGTGGCACTGGTGATTTTTGTGCCGTCTGTCTTGGCAACGTAAAACCCTTCCGGAAGCGTATCAGCCGGTTCGACCGTATACTCTGCGTGGAGCCGGACGCGATCCTTGTTATTGCCAGACAAGCCGGTTTCTACACGGAATTCGATAAATTTCAGTCCGGAAGAGGAATCCGTCTGCCAAAAATCTCCGTCACCGTCCGGATCTTGTGCAATTACATAGATATTTTCATCATTAAATTGTTTCCAATTTGTACCTGAACCGTAGATGTTAATCAAGGATTGCAGCATATACTGCGAATCCTCCGGCTTGTACTTGGCACTGGAGTTCACACGCCAGTCGTTACCGGGGACCCATTTGCTTGCCAACGACCACATGGCATACTTGGTTACCGCATACGCTTGATAATGGTCGTGATAGAGCTGCCTGGTCTGGTCATAGGGGTCCATCAATTTCTGTGCAGCAGCATCACCGCCTCCGGTATATCCGCCAACAGAAATAACGCCTTGCATAGCCAGCATTAGATCTTCGTCGTTCTTAAATGTATCCATACTCTGCAGGGCAGGATCATCAAGATCATATACCTGCACACTGTATCCGGAAGAACCGACCGCCCCTCCGCTCACATTGTCCGAGCCATAGCGATTGTGGTTCAGACAGTAGGCCAGATACTTCTGTCCGTCGATTTCGACCTCCATGATGTTTGCGTTGTGGGCGCTCACATCGCTGCTGTGTTTAGCACAGAGCAAATTGTCGAAGGGGTTGATTTCTGCAAGCTTCACAGGACTTTGCGTGTTTCCCGCAGCATAAGCGGGTACAGCCTGCAGGATGGATGGAGTGAGGATGGTAGCCGCAGCCAACAAGGACGCCGTTACCTTCCTCAAAAGGGATGCTAATTTTCCTTTCATGTGTGTGCGTTCTCCTTTCTCCCAATGGGAAAATAAAAAAGGTATAAAAAAACAGGCTGTATGTTTCCATACAAGCCTGTTTGAGAACAATGATACTTGAAATGATATGAAAGAGAATGGTCAAAATGGCTGCTTACAGAAGCGGATTGCGGTAGGTAGGATTCTCCAAAACGGATTTTCCTCCCGTGAAAACCTGCACCCACCAAATGCTTCCTTCTTTGTCTACATAGCAGCCAACCGCCATAGCAGTAGCACCAATTACATTTCCAGCGTCATCTACCTCATAGTCCATCATATTTTTGTAGTGGCCTTCAGATCCCATCCATGAAGCGACAATGCTTTTCGGATCGCCATTCCAGAGCGCCCAATGCACACCGCTGGGGTCCTCCACCAGAATAGGGATGGCGTCGCCGCTGCCAATGTTTTCCGTACCAGCATGAGTGCCGTCTGGACGAGTATGGGAATATTTGATCGACAGTTCTTTAGCACGAATCTGCGCCAAATCAGTTCCATTGACGTCCCATACCAGTTTCGGCAGTCCAAGCTTCACACGTTCTTCGTTCACAAGGTCAAAAACTTCCTGCTCGTACTCATGATTCCAGTCACCGAGCGTCAGTCCAGCTTCTACAGCTGCTTTCTGCTTTTCCGTCATGCCAGACGTATCCGGTGTACTCGACGTGGAACCGCCGGAAGACGTATTCCCGGAAGACGTGCTGCCTCCCGCGACAGTTGCAACGCACAGCTTCGTGCCGGAGCCGCCGTTATACGAGACGTACACGCCAGCTGCCGCGCCGGGCGTGCCAACCGCCGTGATCTTGTAGTACACGGCATTCGCCTCGGTCGCTGCCTTCGTCACGTTGAAGACACCGGGCGTCCCCATCCACACGTTGATGCCGCTGGGGTTCGCTGCCGTGAACTTGAACTGATACGTCTTCCCGGGCTGCACGGTCAGATCGCTGTTCGTGTCGCTCGTCCAGCCGGTCGCCGCCGCGCTCGGCGCAGCGGTCTGCGTGTTCTGAATTACGTTTCCGTTCTCATCCTGTACGATGACGGAGCCGTCCTTCATGTACCATGTGGTGTTTCCGGTGGCATCATCGTACTTCATGCTCGACCATCCGCCCGTTCCGGGGCAAGTCAGTGCTGCCGCGCTGGCGCTCATGGCGGGGGTGGCTGCCGCAAGCATTACGACAACCAAAACTGTGGACAAAAATCTTCCTGCTTTCCTTTTCAACTTAACCCATCCTCCTCCATTGTAATTCTACCGTCAGTATATCACAACGGATTGCAATAGGGAAGTAAAAACAGGCTGTTTATCCAATATTTACTGCCGTCACAATCAACCGCACATCCGGCCGGTTGGCAACGCAGGTGACAAGGGTAAGCTGATTTTCCGCCGATCCGGTCAGAGGGGACAAGTCATTCACGGAAACGATGCGTGTATCGGTCACCTGATACGTCCTCACGCCGAGCGGCGTCTGATAGGTGATTTGTTCACCGAGGGTCAAACAAATGAGTGCTGAAAACCACGCGTTGGGTCCCCGATTGTGACCGCAAAGACAGACATTTCCGTCCCATGCGCTTGTCCCGATGAAATGTCCCGCACCCTTGAGAAGATTGCTGTCGGTTGTCCCCTCATACACACGGATGCTCCGTCCCCGGAGCGTCACTGTGCCGAGCTGGCTTCCCTCCGGCACAGTGAACATGGTACTGCTATCTGCCGCTCTGCCGGAAGACGACGATCCCTGCCACGAGGAAGGTGTGACAGGGTATCCGGACGAGTCGATCGTCAGTCCACCGGAATCCGTTTCGGGCGTAATGACGGTGGTAAAAAAGTCATCGGACGAAATGGCGCCGCCGGTCAGACCGGAAACGGTGAAGTTCCCATGGCCGTCGTGGAGAAGCTTGGCATCCGAGGCAGGATAATAGAAGGAACCGGCTTCTGCCTCAAACACCGTGACATTCGGATTTCCGGCTGCGGAAACCGGCATACAGATCCCCACCGACAGGCAAAGGGCGGCGAGAATCGCGCATACTTTCTTCTTATTCATCGGGTCAAATTCCTCCTTTTCCGCACCGCCAGAACGGCTCCGGCTGTCCCGCCGCCAAGCAGGACGGCTCCCGCGCCGATGGGAATCCAGAGGGGAAGAGAGGGATTCTCCTCCTGCGGTTCGGGTTCCGGCTCTGGGATGGGGGTTCCGCGGTACTCTACTTCATATAAGATTTTCTCTGTTACTGTCTTTGTGACGGTTCCGGCATAGTCCGCCGTCGTCAGATACCCTGTTGCGTACCGGGTGCTGCCTGTGCCGGAATAGCTTGCCGTCGCTGTGTAGCTGGTGGGGATCAGCGATCCGTTTGCTCCTGTTCCGCCCTCACCGTGCCAGGTGACGCCGGTCAGCGCAAGCGTCAGACCGTTTTTCTCCACGGCCTGTGGGATGAGTGACGGATCGTTGTAGGCGAGGTTGGTGTAGGTCCGGGTGTCTGATACCGTGTAGGAGCGGGTCGCATAGCCCTTTGCCTCTGTATGGATGGAGGCGGGGAGGAGCGTCAGCGTTCCCGTGTACCCGTCCGCCTCGTAGGGGATGGAGCCGGCCAGCAGCGCCAGATTTTCCTCTGTTTTGGCGCTTCCGGATTCGACTGTTACTGTCTGGGAGACGCTTTTGCTCTCCGTTTTTGAGACAGGCTCCTGCGTCATCCCATCATACTCATAGAGAAATCCATCTCGTTCAAAAGGTTCCTCGATCAGGAGCTGCGGGCTTTCCTCCGGCGCGAGCTCATAGGTCTTGATGATGCTCCCGCCGTGTTCCTCCACCGCGGCAGGCACTGCCATGCCGGTACAGAAGGTCATCACGCATACCAGCAGGGCGCACAATTTTGTCTTCACACCTTATTCACTCCCTCAAATTTCTATCGTTCCTGTTTTTCATCCATTTTGGGCGCTCTCTTTTGGAAAAGCTCCCGATCCGCTGATTCGCGGACAGCTTCCCTCACCGCATCCAGTACGGAGTCCATTTCAATGCCATGCTCCGCACAGCCCGTAAGAATCCCATGCAGATAGCCGGTGGAGGGCCGGGCGGGATTTCCGCGGAACCGTTCCGTCATCGTATACGCCATGACGGGAAGGAGTGTTCCGTCCCTTCCCTTCACCTCTACCGTTTCCTTCCCGTAGAGGCTCGGATAACCCTCGTAAAGATCCAGATGGCGTTCATCATCCGCACTGATTTTCCAGAGCACGCCCTCTACCCGTCCGGTTTCGTCTGGAAGAATGGTTGCCACGCCGCGTCCTGTCCCGTTGGAGCGGAACGCGAGCCGGTAACCCTCCAGACAGACCGTTCCGACCGCCTCCGCATCGGGACAACGGAATTCCATCTGTTCGTCGTTCATGTTGGAACCATAGGCAAAATACAATTTACTGTCGATGGGAATCACCTCTCGTTTCTTCTCTGATTCAGGCTGGGGTACCGGGTCTTGTCATACCGCCATGCCCGATCGCCCGGCAGATTTTCCAGCAGATGCTGCCGCACATTCTTGTACTCCGGGCCAATCAGGCCAAGCCGCAGCAAAAAGGTGCGGAATGTAAACGCCGGGTTTTCACTGATCTCCGTCTTGCGCATGAGCGTCTTTTTCTGATTGATTGCCTGAGCAGAGATAGCCAGAGCGAGCGTGATGTTCGCCCTGACTCTTCCGGCATGCAGCGTGCTTTCAAAGCATCTCCACTCCAGCGTTCCCCGGTAAAACACAGAGTGAAGATTGAGCGCGTAATACCGGGTCCAGTGATAGTGCTCATAGCTTCCGTCTTCTCCGCCGTACCACGCCCGCTTCAGCTGCTCCATAGTCATTCCGGTAGGCATTTTACGGATCTTTTCCAGCATCGGTTCGCGGACCTTCTGGCACCAGCGTTCCACTCGTCTTTCATTAACATTGAGCGCCTTGAACAGGATGTCCTCTTTTGAATACATAATGGAAAGAGCGTTTTTGAGGCTCAGGGAGGTATGTTGGGAGGCGTCCACATGGACATGCATCCCGCAGCTTTCGTTGACAACGGCGCCCGCCCTGCGAAGACAGCGCACCACTTCCTGAAGCTTTCCCATTTCCTCATAGGAAAGCTTCGGAGAATTCATTTCCACACTGTATTCTCTGCTGCGAATCTCAGCCTGACGGCGTCCCTCCGAATATGTTGTGCGAATGCTGCCGTCGTACACAAAGCGCCAGGTCTTTCCCTGAAGGTCATTTACCTCCCATGGATCGTAGGTACGGGAGGAACGAAGGTGGACTGCGGTGGTGCCGAACAGAGCCGCCACCGCTTCCGCCGCCTGCTTTCGGGTAATTCCGGTCATTTCGATCTCGCACCCAAAAAACTGGTCCTTCAGATCGATCCTTCCATCACCTCCCGGTGGACAGCCGCCAGCCTGCGGCCGATGGCTTCCACAACATGGACGGTTACGCCGTTCCCCGCCTGTTTGTAAATCTGGGAATCCGACTGCAGAGAAACGATCCGGTCAATCCGGTCATCTGTCCATCCCTGCAGACGCAGGCACTCCCGGGGCGTCAGGCGGCGGATTCGTTTGCCATCCCAGACCCCCGACGCCTCCCGCCTGCGTTTTCGAATCCCGCCGTTTTGTTTGGCCATGACACATCGGGCGTAGCTTGTGAATTCAGGTTTCTCGTTCATATCCACACAGCAGAGGTTGTCCTGTGAAACCTCATACAGTCCGGTTCGGCCTCCAAAGCCTCCCGCTTCGGAAGAAAGCGTACAGCTTACTCCTTCGCAGGAGTAGACTCTTTCTCCCTGCGAACCGGAACGGATTTGTTTAAGAGACGTTCCAGCTGTTTCTGTGAAAGGAAATACTTTTCCTCGACATCTCTCATCAAGATATCCGATAAGGTACACCCTTTTTCTTGACTGGGGGACGCCAAAATCCCTGCTGTTAAGCACCTGCCATTCCAGACCATACCCCATTCCTTCCAGCTCATGGAGGATCGCCGCAAACGTCCTGCCGCGGTCATGGTAAAGCAGGCCGGGTACGTTCTCAAACAACAGATATGCAGGCTTTCGCGCTTCAGCCAGCCGGGCAAGCTCAAAGAAAAGCGTGCCTCTTGGGTCAGAGAAACCTCCCCGATGTCCTGCAACAGAAAAAGATTGGCAGGGAAATCCTCCGCAGAGCAGGTCAAACTCGGGCAGCTGCTCCGGTTCAGCGTTTCGGATATCTTCGCAGTACCACTCTCCCTTCGTGTCAAACAGTGCGCGGTAGCTGCGCTCAGCGTTTCTGTCCAGCTCGCAGTGTCCCACGCATACAAAACCTCCGGCTCTTGTCAGTCCCTCCCGGAAACCGCCAATGCCGGCGAACATATCGAGAAAACGGATGGTTTTCCCTTCACTCTCCCTTCAAGATGTATTTTCGGCAATGCTCATCAGCGCATGGGACATCCCTCCTTAAACGAAAAAAGCCCGGGAAGACGGTAAGATCTTCCCGGGCACAGCTGGTTTTTGTTATTCGCAGGTGTTTTCTGAAACGTCAGCCTCCATTTCCTCTCCGTCGTCCTCACGGGCGGTTTCCTCGGCCTTTTGTCCGGCGCGAGCCGCCTCAAATTCCTCATCGGCTTCCTCCAGAGCCTGCTGAATCAGGCTCACGACAAACTCCTTCTGTGTCAGCCGTCTGCCGTAGGCCTCCTCATACCGTGCCAGATACCCTTTGATCTGCTGAAACAGCTCCTCCGAGATGGAAAATGCCAGCGTTCTTCCTTTATCCATTTGATTTCTCTCCTCCCGCTCATAGTGTTCCAGAATGATCTTTTCAATAAATTTTCCCAGAGTGCTTTCCGTCCGCTGAATTTCATCGGTGATGCGGCTGTGAAGCTCCAGTGGAATCTTACAGGTAAGCCCTTTTGTCTCCATTTTTGTTTTCCCCCCTCGTTTTGTTTTGTGGCAGCACAAGCATACTGCAAACGAAGGAAGAAAGCTATGACCAGAAGCAATCAAGTTTCCCGGACAAACGAAGCATATCTGACAAGCCTCAATCCGCCAGAGTACTGAGAAAATTCATCATCTCCCGCGGAACCTCTGTCTCGTCTGCTGCCTGTGGCGAAACGGAGGAAAGCTCTTCACGGAGTATGCGGCGAAGGAGTGTTTCCAACGATTCACGCGAAGCTTCTTCCTCTGTATTGTTTGCGGACGGGGAAGCCTCCGAACACGTTTGGCGAACGGGATTTTCATTTTCACGGAAGAGAATGGCCTGAACAAGAAAGGCGCTTTTTTGCCGCTCCGGAACAGCCTGCAGAATTTCCCATGCCCGTCGATGGTCCTCCTTCTGCAGATTGGGCCGGAATGTGAATTGGGGCCTTGTCATACCTTTTTTACTTCGCCCGACATTTGCTCCAGGATTCGTTCAAACCCTTCCGCGTTCAGCTTGTCGTTCGTCAGGTAAATCGCCCGACACAGGCCGTCCTGGGGCTCAACGCTCTTCCTGACCAGCGATGCCCCTCCTCCCATCAGGATAACCGGCAGTGCTCTGCAGTCAAACCCGGCTTCCGTGACCGCGGAAAACAGGCGCTCCGTGTACAGCCGTCCCTGCCGCCGGACGATAGCCCTGGTTTCTTCCGGAAGGCTGCACGGCTTTCCGGACAGGATCCGCTCTGTCTGGGCGTCGGTGAGGGACAGCCCGGTATCCCGCCGCACCTGTTCGCGGATCTCATCCACGCAGCGGATCATGCCGAGCTCGAGACTGCGGCAGGTGGACGCGTCCGGAATACCTTTGTCGAGCCGCATGAGATCCACTGTCCATCCTCCGATATCCATGAGCAGCACGGAAGGCTCATCCCGCAGCAGCTCAGGATGAACAGCCAGAGCAGAATAGCCCTGTGGAAACAGCTTCACATCCTGAACGGTGATTCGGTATGGCACGCCCTCAAATTTGAAGCATACAGGAGACAGGCTGTCTTCCGGCTTTTCCGGATACAGGAGATACTCACGAAATGCTTTTTTCTCTCTGCCGAACAGCGTCAGGGGCAGCCCGGCCCCAATCGTGACAGAGCACTCTGTTTTTTCACCGCGCTGTCTGATTTCTTTCGCTATGACCGCGAGGGTCAGGAGATAATAATTGCGGTTTTCTGTTTTGTTTCGAAGGATTGGCTGTCTGCCGGTGCCGCAGACAAAATACTGCCCGCCGTACTCCAGCGTGTTCTGCAGCGTGTACGGTTCGTAGGAGTAAGCGGAGATACCGGCTGGAAAGGAAAAATGTCTTGTTTTCACGGCAGAATAGCCATGATCGATTCCGATGTTCATGATGAAACGCCTCCTTTGTGAATCCGATGATTTCCTGTGGACAGAAAAAGAGCCCGGAGCACAGAAGATGGCATCCGGACTCTTTGTGAGAAAGGGAAGAAGCTGATGGGAAGCGGATCTGTTCTTTCCCAGCCGGTAAGAGATACGGGGGAGAGGTGTGGAGAGGGGGAGAAGAGCAGATTTTCGTAAGTTCCTGCAAAAGGGTATACTACCCCCATGTACCCGGAACCCTGAAAAAAGCAGATCCGTTTCCGAATTGTAACATCTATCTAGGGCAGCACCGTACCATTCCAGGTGGTGGAGCGGGCCAAAAAATTTTTTGCGAGACAACCAAAAAGCGCAGGCAATCCTTTCCGGATTGGCGAGCATTTTGGGGAAGTATCACGAAAAATTTTGGTGCGATCCGCCGCCTGAGCCACAGGCGTGAATGGTGCGGTGGTGCCCTTGTAAACCGCTGTGAAATTCTACCTGTTCCGCAGCGATGAATTGTCCTCAAAACGCAAAAAGCGGAGCCTTTTTGCCCGAAAAAACGGACGGAAGGCTCCGCAAAGGGAAAAATATCTGATTTCAGGGTTTGGACATCTACGGTGCAGCGCACTTGAAAATTCGGGCTCAAAAAGCCCGCAAACCCGCATGAAACCTGAAAAAAACGGGACGACATCTATTTTGTCGTCCCTTCATGGCCCGCCCAGAGGGATTCGAACCCCCGGCCTTCAGAATCGGAATCTGACACTCTATCCAGCTGCGCTATGGGCGGAAATACTTTGAATATTATAGCGCGGCGGGGTGGTTTTGTCAAGATGAACGCGGACGCAAAAATCCCCCGCCGGGGGCATTTCTCCGGCGGGGGAACGGGTGCGAATCAGAGGGAAAATCAGCAGAACGGATTCTCCGTATCGTAGGGCAGGGAGGCGGGGCGGTTGTACGCGATATCCGGTACGCCGAGGTACTGGAACACGCTGAACAGAGCCTTGCCGACATGGCGGAACGCCACCGCGCCGTGGTGCGGATAGTGCTTGCCGACGAGCACATGACGGTAGAAACGGCCCATCTCCGGGATGGCGAACACGCCGATGCCACCGAAGGAACGGGTCTTGACCGGCAGAACCTCGCCCTGGGCGATGTACGCCTGGAGCGTGCCGTCCGCGCTGCCATGCAGGCGGTAGAAGGTAATCTGGCTTTCCGCGATGTCGCCCTCAAGCGTGCCGCGGGTGATGTCCGGGGTGTTGCCGTTCTCAAGCAGACGGTTCTGGATCAGCTGGAACTTCACAGCCGCGTCGCTGCACAGCTTGCACAGCGGGGTGTTGCCGCAGTGGAAGCCCATGAAGGTATCGTTCAGCTTGTAATCGTACTTACCCTTGATCTCCGCCTCGTACATATCCTTCGGGACAGTGTTGTTGATGTCGAGCAGCGTGACAGCCTCACCGCTGACGCACAGGCCGATGAACTCGCTCAGAGCGCCGTAGATATCAACCTCGCAGGCCACCGGGATGCCGCGGGAAACAAGGCGGCTGTTGACGTAGCAGGGCTCAAAGCCGAACTGGCTCGGGAACGCGGGCCAGCACTTGTTCGCGAATGCGACGTACTTTCGGGCGCCGATGTTGTTGTCGATCCAGTCGAGCAGGGTCAGCTCATACTGCGCCATGCGGGGCAGCAGATCCGGGTACTGGTTGCCGACGCCCAGCTCCTTGGCCATATCCTCGACGACCTCCGGGATGCGGGGATCGTTCGCGTGCTCCTTGTAGGAAACGAGCAGATCCAGCTCGGAGTTCTCCTGAATCTCCACGCCGATGTCATACAGCGGCTTGATGGGAGCGTTGCAGGCGAAGAAGTCCTGCGGACGGGGGCCGAAGGTGATGATCTTCAGGCCGGACACACCGATCAGAGCGCGGGCCACGGGCACAAAGTCCGCGATCATTTTCGCCACGTCGGCGGCATCGCCCACGGGATACTCGGGCATGTAAGCCTTGATCTTGCGCAGGCCAAGGTTGTAGGAGCAGTTCAGCACACCGCAGTAAGCGTCGCCGCGGCCGTTGATCAGGTCGTTCATGCTCTCCTCGGCGGCGGCGGCATACATGACCGGGCCGTCAAAGTTCTGCGCGATGAGCGTCTCGGGCGTCTCGGGGCCGAAGTTGCCGAGGAACACGACGAGCGCGGTGCAGCCTGCCGCCTTCACATCCTCAACAGCGCGGAGCATGTCTTTCTCGTTTTCCACGGTGACCTTGCACTCGTAGATCTCTCCGCCCAGCTCTTTGTAGGCGGCGGCCACGGCAGCGCGGCGGCGCTCCGACAGGGAGATGACGAAGCAGTCGCGGCTGACGGCGATCAGGCCCAGCTTGACTTCCGGAATGTTGTTAAACATAGTAAATCCCTCCATATGTAAAATAGATTGTATATCGATTTAGTCTGCTGCTGTCTGGAGCTGTGCGAAGCAGTCCTTCATCGCCGGGTACAGCTTGCAGTACAGCTGATAGAACGGCTCGTACTTGTCATGATTTTCCGCGATCGGCGGCTGCGGATCGCTGGCCTTGACCAGCTTGCGGCACGCGGCCGGAACGCTCTCATAGACACCGGCGGCCACGCCCGCGAGGATCGCCGCGCCGAGCGCCGGGCCTTCCTTCGAGGAGGACGTGCGCACCGGCAGGTTGTACACGTCGGCCATCATCTGCCGCCACAGCGGACTCGTTCCGCCGCCGCCGCAGGCCAGCATCTCGCTGGAGACAACGCCCATCCCGCGCAGGATGTCCAGACATTCCCGCTGGGAGTAAATCACGCCCTCGAGCACCGCGCGAAGCATGTCGTACTTCGTATGGATCGCGGACAGGCCGAAGAACACGCCGCGCGCGTTCGGGTCCAGCTTCGGGGAACGCTCGCCCATCAGATACGGCATATAGATCAGATGGTTCGCGCCGATCGGCACGCGGGCCGCTTCCTGGTCCATCAGGAAATACGGGTCCTTGCCGATGCCGTCCGCCGCCACCATCTCTTCCTTGCAGAAGTTGTCGCGGAACCAGTGCAGCGACAGACCGGCGGCGAGCGTGCAGCTCATGACCGTCCAGCAGCCCGGAACGGCGGAGCAGAACGTGTGCACGCGGCCCTGCGGGTCGATCGTCACACGGTCGGAGTGCGCGAACACCACGCCGGAGGTGCCGAGCGTCGTGAACGCCTTGCCTTCCTCCACCACACCGGTGCCGACAGCCGCCGCGGCGTTGTCGCCCGCGCCGCCCGCCACGGGGGTGCCTTCCTTGAGACCCGTCAGTGCGGCGGCTTCCTTCGTCACCGTGCCTGTCACGTCGGGGGACTCGTACATTTTCGCGAGCAGGCTCTCGTCAATATCGAGCTTTTCGAGAACCTCCTTGCTCCAGCAGCGGTTTGCCACGTCGAGAAGCTGCATGCCGGAAGCGTCCGAAACCTCGGTGGCGTACTCGCCGGTGAGCATGTAGCGGACGTAATCCTTCGGGAGCAGGATGTGGCGGCATTTCGCGTAGATCTCCGGCTCATGGTTGCGCACCCAGAGGATCTTGGAAGCCGTGAAGCCCGTCAAAGCCGGGTTTGCGGTGATCTCGATCAGACGCTGTGCGCCGATCTTCTCCGTGATCTCCTCGCACTCGGCGGCGGTGCGCTGGTCGCACCAGATAATGGAGCGGCGCAGGACGTTCCCGTTTTCATCGAGCATGACAAGGCCGTGCATCTGGCCGGAAATGCCGATGCCGCGCACGAGAGCCGGGTCAACGCCGGACTGATCCAGCACGGAGCGGATCGTGTCCTTCGCGGCGTTCCACCAATCGGCGGGGTCCTGCTCGGCCCAGCCGTTCTGCGGCTGATACATGGGATATTCGATGGTAGCGGAGGCCACGGTGTTTCCGTCCGTATCAAACAGCACCGTCTTGGTGCCGGACGTGCCGAGGTCAACGCCAAGCAAATATTCGAGAGCCATCTTGTTTCCTCCTTTTTATACGGTCAGGTTTTCGCCGTACAGACCGTTGAACGCACCCTCGATCTTCGCGTCCGGGTGCGCGATCAGCCACTTGTTGCGGGCAAAGAGCAGGCGATCCTCGCCCTCGCCGGTGGGCTTGTGCTCAAGATCCAGGTTTGTGCCGCGCGGCAGCACCACGACGCAGCGGAACTTCGCGCCGTCAATCCCGCAGGGAGCATAGTGCAGGGAGGTAGCATACACCTCGATGACCGTTCCCGCCGGGACGCGGAACGCCATGACCTTCGCGGTGTCGTAGCGCCCGTCCGGCTCGATATCCTGTTCGCGGCCCAGCAGCAGAATCAGATCGGTGCAGGCCACGTTGATCTCCGAGGAACGGTGATATTCGAGCGCGTTGAGCGTGTTGTTCCGGCCGTTGCAATAGCCGAGCTGGATCGGGATCCCGCCGAAGCCCTGCTCCGTCAAAGCGCGGAACACCGGCAGCTTTTCCAGCTTTTCATCGGAGGGGACATAGATCACCTCGTCGGGAGCGGGGGTTTCCTGCATGGCCTGTACCAGCTCCGTGCAGTCGATCCCGGTGAGCACCTTGCCGTACCCGGCAAACTCCTTGTCATGAACCGAATAAATTTTCATGCTTCTCCATCCTTTTCGTCGATATTTTCCCGTATTTTGATGACCGGCCGGGCGATCCACCGCGCGGGCGGGCTTGCCTGGTTGGCCAGATATTGAAACATCAGCTTCACGGCGCGGTAGCCCTGTTCAAAGGGCTGCTGGCACACCGTGGCGGGCACGGCTCCCGATCGCACAAGGGAACGGGTGGCCGGGATATCGTCGAACGCGAGGATCGGAATCTTCCCGAGCAGCCCGGCCTCACGCACCGCCTGCCCAACGCCGCCCACGCCCGCGCCCGCGACATACACGCAGCTCACGCCGGGATTTTCCCGCAGGGCCTCGAGCGTCAGCCGCCGCGCCGCCGCGTCGTCGTCCTCGCACTCCACCTGCGCCGCCGTCTCAAAGGGCGTTCCCGCCTCGCGCAGACGCTCGAGAAAGCCCGCGACACGCTCATTGTGGCCGCGCACATGGCGCGAGCCGGTCACGATCAGCAGCCGCGGCATTTGCAGGCCAAGCAGGAGCAGCAGCCCCGCCGCGATCCGCCCCGTCTGGCGGTAATCACACCCCACATACGACAAACAGCCGCAGGGGGACAGCTCCGAGTTGAGCGCAATCACCGGCACGCCGCGCGCGGAAAGCGCCCCGATCGCCTGCCGGATCTCCGGCACGTCCACGGTGGCGGCGCAGATGCCGCCCGCGCCCTGCTCTTCCAGCGACGCGAACGCCCGCAGGTGCTCCGCTGTCGAGTAGCCGCGCACGCTCTGGAGAAACACCGCCGCACCGAAGTCCGAAAGGCTTTCCTCCGCCGCCCGCGCGCCCCGGATCACCTCGTCGAAAAAGGGGTTCCCCTCGCTGGGAAGCAGAAGGCCGATGCGCACCGGCTTTTTCAGAGCGGCCAGCCCGAGCGCCGCACGGTTCGGGCGGTAATTGAGCTCCTCCGCCAGCCGCAGCACGCGATCGCGCACCGCCGCGCTCACGTCTCCGCGCCCGTGCAGCACGCGATCCACCGTCCCGCGGGACACACCCGCCGCCGCCGCGATATCCTTGATCGTCGCCGCCATGCGCCGCTCTCCTCTCCGTGCACCGTGCTCGAGCACGGCTTCCTTTGATTTGGATTATACGGCGGTTTTCCCCGGTTGTCAACCGGAATTTTTGTGATGTTTTCCGTCAAAGTGCCAGAAAAAAAGGAAAAAATTTTGTGACTCCAAAGTTTTTGGAAATCTTTTGGCATGTCTGTGCGACAAAAATCCATAATGATGATACGCAATCCCCTTGTAATCCCCGGGCGCGGGAGGTAAGATAAGAATAAAGGACGGCGGGGAAAAGAGCGGAAAAAAGCCGCACCCATGCCGCGAAATAACAGATTCGGGAGGAATGGCCCATGAAGGCAGACGAGCTTCGCACCGCTCTGCGGCGCGACGATACCCGTGAGAGATTCGCACATATTTACGCCTGCACCGAGCAGGAGGTGGAATCGTACATTTCCCGCGTGGAAAAAGCGGTAAACCGGTTTGAGGAATGGTTCGGCGCAGGGCGCGATTTATATGTATTCAGCGCGCCGGGGCGCACCGAGGTGGGCGGCAACCACACCGACCACCAGCGCGGCCGTGTGCTGGCGGCGGGCGTCAATCTGGACGCGATTGCCGTGGCGGCCAAGCGCGACGACAACACCGCCTGCGTCCACAGCGAAGGCTATGACGCGGATGTGGTGGATGTGACCGACCCCGTCGTGAAGGAGGGGGAAGAGGGGCACTCGGCTTCCCTGCTGCGCGGCATGTGCGCGCGGATGCGCGAGCTGGGCTGCAATGTGGGCGGCTTCGACGCGTACACAACCTCCAACGTGCTCTCCGGCTCCGGACTTTCCTCCTCGGCGGCGTTTGAGGTTCTGCTGGGCACGATGATCAACGGCATGTATTTTGACGATCACCTGACGGCGCTGCAAATCGCACAGGTGGGCCAGTACGCGGAGAACAAGTTCTTCGGCAAGCCCTGCGGCCTGATGGATCAGGCGGCGAGCAGCATCGGCTCCTTCATTACGATTGACTTCGAGAACAAGGAAACGCCCGAGGTGCGGCAGATCAACTTTGACTTTGCGAAATCCGGCTACGCGCTGTGCATCACCGACACGCACGGCAGCCACTCCGACCTCACGCCCGACTACGCGGCGGTTCCCGCCGAGATGCGGGCCGTGGCGGCTGAGTTCGGTAAAGAGGTTCTGCGCGAGGTGGACGAAGCGGAGTTCTACGCCCGTCTGCCCGAGCTTCGCGGCAAGGTCAGCGACCGCGCCCTTCTGCGCGCCATCCATTTCTTCGGCGACAACGCGCGCGTTGTCAAGCAGGTGGCGGCGCTGGAAGCGGGCGATTTTGAGGAATTCAAGCGTCTGGTCATTGAGTCCGGCCGTTCGTCCTATATGTATCTGCAAAACGTCTACTCCCCGACGCACGTGAACGAGCAGGGGGTTTCGCTGGCGCTTGCCACCTGCGAGCGTCTGCTGGCTCCTGTGGGCGGCGCGTGGCGTGTGCACGGCGGCGGCTTTGCCGGAACGGTGCAGAGCTTTGTCCCGCTGGACTACGCGGACACCTTTGCGGCGGAGATGGACGCGCTGTTCGGGGCAGGAAGCTGCCACCGTCTCGCCATCCGTCCCGTCGGCGGCGTAAGGTTATTCTAAGCAGGCTGAGCCTGCACGCAATGGCCCGCGCGGCAGCGGTGTGGACATTGTTTTGCCCGGTGGCGCGGGACGGTCTGGACATACTCCCGGTCGATTGCCATTCGGCGCAGCCGCATAAAGTTTTCGCCGGCCTTTTTCAAAAGGGCGCCGTGTGCCGGTGGCACACAAACAAGGCGCCGACCGGAGCGGCAGCGGAGACTCGCGGGGGATGGGGCAGAGCCCCATAAACTCCTGCGAAGCCACAGAAAAGCCAGGAAAAACAGCGAAGCGGCTTTTTCCGAACTCTTATCACCAGGCTCAAACAACACTTGTTTTGTTGAAAAAGGCTTTTTAATAATTACAGACACTATTTATACAGGAGGTAATTACCATGGCTGAACTTCGCTGGCATCCCCTGATCAAAGACTGGGTTATGATTGCGGGCAACCGCCAGGGGCGTCCGCAGATGCCCAAGGATTACTGTCCGTTCTGCCCCAGCTTCGGCAACGTGCCGGAGTATGAGGTGCTCAAGTATGACAACGACTTCCCGGCGCTCTCGCAGAATCCGCCGGAGCCGGACGACGTGGCAAACGACTTCTTCAAGGTGCGCCCGTCCTACGGCAAGTGCGAGGTCATTCTCTACGCGCCCGGCCACACCACCGCCGTGCCGGAGCTCTCCGACAGCCACATGAAGAAGCTGGTCGACCTGTGGTGCGAGCGCTTCACGGAGCTGAGCGCCGACGAGAAGATCAAGTATGTGTTCCCGTTTGAGAACCGCGGCGACGTCGTGGGCGTGACCATGCCCCACCCGCACGGCCAGATCTACGGCTACTCCGTCATCCCGAAGAAGCTTGAGCTCGAGACGCAGGCCTCCCGCGAGTATTACGAGGAAAAGGGCGTGTGCCTGTTCTGCGATATGCTCAAGCATGAGCTGGAAGCGGAAAAGCGCATCATCTTCAAGAATGAGCACTTCACCGTGTTCCTGCCCTTCTACTGCGAATATCCCTACGGCGTGTATATCATGTCCAACAGCCACAAGCAGTACATCACCCAGTTCACGGAGGAGGAGCGCATGAGCCTCGGCCTGACGATCCGCGACGTGGTCGGCATGCTCGACAGCCTCTTCGACTACAAGTTCCCCTACATGATGTGCATGCACAACGCGCCGGTCAACAGCGGCGACTACTCCAAGGATTTCCATTTCCACATCGAGTTCTTCCCGCCGATGCGCAGCGCCGACAAGCAGAAGTTCAACGCTTCCAGCGAAACGGGCGCATGGGCGTGCTGCAACCCGACCTGCCCGGAAGAGACCTCCAAGGAGCTGCGCGCCGCGTATGCCAAGTATAAAGAGTCCGAAAGCAAAATCCAGCGCGTATAAAATAAGCGCACGATAACCGAAAGGAGACTGTATCATGCATGTATTAGTCACCGGAGGCGCCGGATTCATCGGCACCCATACCTGCGTGGAGCTGCTGGAAAACGGCGTGGATATCGTCGTCATGGACAACTACAGCAACTCCTCCCCCGACGCCCTGCGCGCCGTGGAGAAAATCACGGGCAAGACCTTCCCGATCTACGAGTGCGACATGCTCGACTATGACAAGTTCGAGAAGATTTTCGAAGAGAACAAGATCGACGCTGTCATCCACTTCGCAGGCCTCAAGGCTGTGGGCGAGAGCGTCAGCAAGCCGCTCGAATACTACCACAACAACATCACCGGCACGCTGAACCTCCTGCGCCTGATGCGCAAGTATGACGTGAAGAAGCTGGTGTTCAGCTCCTCCGCCACCGTGTACGGCATGAACAACCCCGTACCCTTCCGCGAGGATATGCCCGTGGGCGGCACGACGAACCCCTACGGCACGACGAAATACTTCATCGAGCAGATCCTGCGCGACGTAGCCTTCGCGGACGAGAGCTGGAGCATCGCGCTGCTGCGCTACTTCAACCCGATTGGCGCGCATGAGAGCGGCCTGATCGGTGAGAATCCGAACGGCATCCCGAATAACCTCATGCCTTACATTGTGCGCGTGGCCGCCGGCCAGCTGGAGTGCCTGAGCGTCTACGGCGACGATTATCCGACCCGCGACGGCACCGGCGTGCGCGACTACATCCACGTCTGCGACCTCGCGAACGGCCACCTCAAGGCTCTCCAGAAGCTGGAGACGATCCACGGAGCGGAGGCGTACAACCTCGGCACCGGCAACGGCAGCTCCGTTCTGGAAGTGGTCCACGCCTTCGAGAAGGCCAGCGGCCGCAAGGTCAACTACAAGATCGCGCCGCGCCGTCCCGGCGATATCGCGGAATGCTACGCGGACGCCTCCAAGGCCAAGCGTGAGCTGGGCTGGGAAGCCACCCGCTCACTGGACGACATGTGCCGCGATTCCTGGCACTTCATTGAGGTATCCGGCCAGAAGAAATAAAAAAAGCAAAAAAACGGATCGCCGCGCGGGGAAACGCTCCCTGTGCGGCGATCCGTTTTGCTTTGTGTACTTTTCGCTTGCGTATTTTATCCGCGTCCCGCTGGAGCTCAGCGGCGCTTTCCGCTCTTCGGGCTGTACTCCTGCTCGCAGTAAGCGCAGCGGTAGCGCTGGTTCTCTCCCAGCACAAAAATATGATCGATGCCCTCCTCGATGCTTGTGATACAGCGCGGATTCCGGCACTTGATCACGTTCTTGAGCTTTTTCGGCAGCACCAGCTTTTTCTTTTCCACCAGCTTGCCGTCGCGGATGATTCCGACGGTGATGTTCGGATCGAGGAAGCCGAGGATATCGAGGTTCACGTCGATATCGCCGTCGATCTTGATGATATCCTTCTTGCCATACTTGGCGCTGCGGGCGTTTTTGATGATGGCAACGCAGCAGTCAAGCTTCCCGAGCTCGAGCAGATCATAGATCGTCATGCTCGCCCCGGCCTTGATGTGGTCAATCACAATCCCGTTTTGCAGGCTGTCGATATTCAGCATGATCCCGCCTCCTTTTCTCCCGCCAGGCCCAGCAGCGTCATCATCAGGGCCATGCGGACGTAAACGCCGTTCTGCGCCTGCTCAAAATACGCCGCGCGCGGATCGTCGTCCACCTCCAGCGTGATCTCATTCACACGGGGCAGCGGATGCAGCACGGCCATATCCGGCTTTCCAAGCTTCATTTTTTCCGGCGTGAGGATGTAGGTGTCCTTCAGGCGGATATAATCCTCCTCGTTGAAGAAGCGCTCCTTCTGCACGCGCGTCATGTAGAGAATGTCCAGCTTCGGCATGGACTCTTCCAGCGACGTGACCTCCTCATACGGGATCCCCTTCGGAGTCAGGATCTCGTGGATCACATAGTCCGGCACGCGCAGCTCCTCGGGGGAGATCAGCACGAAGCGGATCCCCTCGTAGCGCGCCAGGGATTTGATCAGGGAGTGCACCGTGCGGCCGAATTTGAGATCGCCGCACAGCCCGATCGTCAGGTCGCTGAGACGGCCCTTGCGGCGGCGGATCGTCATGAGGTCGGTGAGTGTCTGGGTGGGGTGCTGGTGGCCGCCGTCTCCGGCGTTGATCACCGGGATCCCGGAGTAGCGGGCCGCGCGCAGCGGCGCGCCCTCCTTCGGGTGGCGCATGGCGCAGATATCGGCATAGCAGGAGATCACGCGGATCGTGTCCGCGACGCTCTCGCCCTTGGTCGCGGAGCTGGAATCCGCCGTGGCAAAGCCCAGCACGCTGCCGCCGAGATTCAGCATGGCCGCCTCAAAGCTCAGGCGCGTGCGGGTGCTCGGCTCATAAAAGAGCGTGGCCAGTTTTTTTCCATGGCATACCTCGGCGTACTTTTGCCTGTCCTGCGCGATATCCGCCGCCAGGGCAAGCAGCCCGTCGATCTCCTCCACGGAGAAATCGAGCGGGTCGATCAGATGTCTTATCATCCGGGTTCCCTCCATCCGTCAGGCCGGGCTTGTCCGCCCGGCGTCGTTTGCCTGCTCATTTGGTCTGCTCTATTATAGTGCGGATTGCGGCGGCCCGCAACCCGCAAACGCACTTTTTTCAAAGAAGGGAAGCGTAATGCACGAGATTATATACGCTGATCAGCGTGATCACGGCCAGAAGGACGCTGAACAGCACGTCGACCTGCCGGGCGCTCATCTTCTTGTTGAAGGCGCGGCCGAGGAAGCCGCCCGCCACGCCGCCGACCACCATGACCACCAGCGCCACGGGATCAAACGCCGGGACATTCTGCATCGCAAGGCTGGAGACAAAGCTGGCCGCCTGGCTGAAAAAGATCACATAGATCGAGTGCAGCGCCGCCTGCTTGGTGTCCATCGAGAAGAAATAATAGAGCACCACCAGGTTGATCGGCCCGCCGCCGATACCGAGGAACGCGCTCATCACGCCGAGCGCCAGGCCAATCAGGGTGCACAGCACGGCGTTCTGCACGTTCTTTGTGGGAATCTTCTCCCGGAACGCCATGTACACGCCCACGCCGACGGTCAGCAGGATCATGATCACGCTCTGCACCACGCCCACCAGGCCGTCGTTCCCCGTGAGGGACTTCACCCAGTCGAACACCGCCTTGCCGAGCAGGCCGCCCACGGCCCCGCCCACCGCCAGCAGCGTGCCGCGTTTGAGCTCAATCTTCTCCCCGCGGCTGCGCAGCAGGGAAACGATTGTCATGGCCAGCACCGTGCAGCCGGAAAGAAAGCTTACCTGCGACACGCTCATCCCCGCCACCGCGTCAAACACGGGCTTGATGACCACGCCGCCGCCCACGCCGCTGATCGCGCCCACCGTGGTCGCTATCAGGCACACCAGAAAATACAGCACAAATTGCATCCCGAAATCCCTTCCTCTCCGGCCGGATCCGCCGTTGTTGTGATTGTTTCATTATACGCCTCTTCGCCCCTTCTTTCAACCTTCCGCGCGGCGGCGCGGGTTGCATTTCATGGGGGTTTCATGTAAAATAAAAGGGAGCGTCCGGTTTTCCACAAAAGAGCCGGAAACTGTTGAAAATGGAGGACATGCTCATGATGAAAATTGCGCCGTCCATGCTCTCGTCCGACTTTGCGCGCATGGGGGAGGAAACCCGCCGGATGGCTGAATCCGGAGCGGATTTCATCCACCTGGATGTGATGGACGGGAACTTTGTGCCCAACCTGACCTTCGGCGCGCCGATCATCGCCGCGATCCGCCCGTATACGGACGTATTCTTCGACGTGCACCTGATGATCCGCGAGCCGCAGAAATACATTAGGGACTTTGCCAAAGCCGGAGCGAACGGGATCACGTTCCACCTCGAGTCCGAGGGCGATCCCGCCGAGACGATCCGCCTGATCCGGGAAGCCGGGTGCCTTCCGGCGATCGCGCTCAAGCCCGGCACACCCGCCGAGCGCGTGTTCCCGTATCTGGAATCGCTCGCCATGGTGCTTGTCATGACGGTGGAGCCGGGCTTCGGCGGACAGAAATTCCAGCCCGCCATGATGGATAAGGTCCGCGCCGTGCGCGCCCGCGCGCTGTCACAGGGATTGGAGCTGCCGGTGCAGATTGACGGCGGCGTAAACCTCGAGACGATCGGGGAAGCCGCGCGCGCCGGGGTATCGATCTGTGTGGCCGGGACGGGCGTATTCCGCGCGCCGGACGCCGCGCAGGCGATCCGGGAGCTGAAGGAGGCCGCGCGCGCCGCGTGCGGGGAAGTATGCTGAGCGCGCAGGATCTCCTGCCGCTGCTGCACGGGTACCAGATGGAGAGCCGCCGCCTGCGGGACGGGATCACGGAGATCCCAACGCCGGACACCCTGACCATCCCGCTGCCGGGCGCGGAGGAATCCTACACACGTCTGGCGGGGGAGGGCGCTGAGGTGGCCAAGGGGCAGGTGCTCAGCGCGCCGAAATACGCCGCTCTGGCCCATGCCCCCGCCGCCGGGTTCGTGGAGGCCGTGGAGTTCCGGGAGATCCCGTCGTGCGGGCAGGTGTGGACAGCCCGCCTGCGCGTGGAGGGATCGCAGGCCGTGCAGGCACGCCCCGTGCGCGGGGAAACGGAAGCGGAGCGCGTGCTGCGCGCCGCCGCCGACGCCGGGATCGTGGACGAAATGACGGGAAGGCCGCTGTATCAGGAGCTGTACCGCCTGCGCCGCCGCGAGGTATCGCTGCTCCTGGCGTGCGGGATCGAGGACGATCCGTGGTGCTCCTCGGCCTGCGCCGTGCTGCGGGAACAGGGGGAGCAGGTTCTGGAAGGTCTGCGCCTGGCCGCCGCGTTCTGCGGCGCGAAGGAAACGGGGCTTGCCGTTTCCCCGCCGGAGCTGCGCGCTCTGCGGGGCTCTCTGCCCGCCGCCCGGATCGAACGCGCACCCGCGCGCTACCCCGCCCGCGCCTTTCTCCTGCGCCGCCTGCGCGCGGCAGGGACAGCCGCCGGGCTTCTGGGGCCGCAGGCGCTTGCCGCCCTTGCCGCCGCCATGCAGGGCGAGCCGCAGACACACGGCGTTGTGACCGTCTTTGGGGACGGGGTACGCACCCCGCGCAACCTGCGGTTCCCCTGCGGTGCTCCGCTCTCGTCGCTGCTGGCTTCCTGCGGCGTGCGGGAAGAAGCCTCCCTCTTCTATGTCGGACCGGCCTGCCAGGGGCACACCGTCACCGACCCGGACACCCCGATCCCGCTGCACGCGCGCTGCATCACGGTGCTTCTGCACCCGCAGAAACGACGGCGCATGACGTGCATCGGCTGCGGCCGGTGCGCAAGCGTCTGCCCGCAGGGGATCCTGCCGTGGCAGATCCACGAGTCCCTGCACCGGGAAAAGGTGGATCCCTTCCTGCTGCTGAACGTCCAGAGCTGCATCGGCTGCGCCGCCTGCACGGCGGTCTGCCCGTCCGGCCTGCCGCTTTCGGCCGAGGTCGCCCGCGCGGCGGCAATCAGAAAGAGCGGTGATTTCTTTTGAAGCTGCACACACTCTCCGCGCCCTTCCTTCGCCGGGAACGGACGACGGTTTCCATGATGGGGGATGCGCTTGCCGCGCTCGCGGCCCTGCTCATTCTTCCCACGGTCTATTTCGGGCCGCGCGTGCTGGTGATGGCCCTTGTCTCCATGACGGCGTGCGCTGCCTTTGATATCCTGGCCTGCCTTATTTTCCGGCACACGTTTGGATCCGGTGATCCGTCCGCCCTTGTCACTGGGCTGACGATCGCGCTGCTGCTGCCGGTGAACGCGCCGTACTGGCTGCCGGTGCTGGCGGGGGCGTTCGCGATCCTTGTGGTGAAAATGCCGCTCGGCTCCACGGGAAACAACCTCTTTAATCCCGCAGCGGCCGGCATGGCGTTTGTCACCGTGTGCCAGCCCGATCTGGTGTTTCTCTACGCAAACCCGACCGCCGGCTGGCTTGATCTCTCCAATGACATCACAGCGGTGCTGGGCTCCACGCCCGGATCGGCGCTGCTGGAAGGGCTCAAGCCCTCCCTGGTGCCGCGCGATCTGCTCTGGGGCGTCTACGCGGGGCCCATGGGCTGCACGGCGGCGCTCGTGATCGGGGCCGGAGCCCTGCTTCTTCTGGCGCGCCGCACGATCCGCTGGGAGCCTCTGGCCTTTTTCCTGCTCACCACGGCGCTCCTGGCCGCGCTGTTCCCCCGGATCTACTGCCCGGCGCTTACGTCCGTAAAATATGAGCTGCTCACCGGATCGCTGCTCTTCTGCGGCGTTTTCCTGCTGGGGGATCCGGTCACGTCGCCGCGCACCATGACAGGCCGCTGCATATTCGGCGTGCTGGCCGGAGCGCTGCTGATGGGGATGCGCCACGCGGGCGCTTACGAGCAGACAGCGTGTTTCGCCGTCCTGATTGCCAACGCATTCTCCCCGGTGCTGGATCGGGCCGTGATCACCATGCGCAGAAAGGGGGTGCGCCTGCCATGAAACAAAAAGGAGATCTGCGCCGGATCGGCGCGGTGTTCGGAAACGGGCTGCTGCTGCGCAACCCGCTTCTGGTGGCGGCGCTGGGCATGTACCCGGCCGCCGTGTGCTTTTCGCTTTCGCAGGCTCTTCCTCTGGCGTGCCTGTGCCTTGTGCAGTCTGTGCTGGCCGGGCTGGTCCTGTGCTTAGCGGGCCAATTCCTGCCCGGCTGGGCGCGTCCCGGCATTGTGCTGGCCCTCTCGGCGGTGTGCTGGATCCCGGCGGCGCTTCTCGCGGATCGCTGGTTCCCCGGATCGCTCTCCGTGCTGGGGATGACGGCGGCGCTGCAAATCGCCAACTCCATGGTGCTCTCCCGCCTGAACGAATATGCCCCGACACATATCCTGCCCGCCGTCCTCGCGGACGCGCTCGGCTGCACGATCGGCGCCGGGATTTTCCTGTGCGCGCAGGCAGCTCTGCGCGGCTGGCTGCTCACCGGCGAACCGTGGGACGCTTCGGGCTTTGACTCCGGCGTGCTGGGCAACGCGCCCGCTCTGCCGTTCTTCGGATTTCTGATTCTCGGCTTCTGCGCCGCCGCCGTGCAGGCGGTGAACGCGCGCCGTGCCAAGCACATAGGGAGAAGGAGGGTGACAAGGCTGTGACGCTTCTGATTCAAACGCTCTGGGCCATCCTCGCGGCGCTGACGGTGGAGAACCTTCTGCTGCCGGGGACGCTCGGCCTGAGCCGCATGCTGCGCTCCGCGCGCAAACCGGAGCACCGGCTGTGGTACGCCGGTTTTGTGGCGATCTTTTCCGCCATTTCGCTGGAGCTTTCGCTTTTGATCACGCCCCAGCTGTTCCCGGGCTTCGGGGAGGTGCTCCGCCCGTTCTGCCTGGCGCTGTGCGCCGCCGCGGCCTACTGCGCGGCCTCCTTCGCGCTCTCGCGGCTTGCTCCGGGCTTTTTCCGCCGCCACGGCGCCGCGCTCGCTCCCGCCGCCGTCAACACGATCGTGCTGGCCATGCCCTTCGCGCGGCAGACGCTGGCGCTCGGCGCGCTGGAGGGGCTGGGCTACGCCTTCGGCACCGGACTGATGTTTTATCTGGCCTCGCTGATCCTCGCTCCGGCCTATGATCGCTGCTCCAGCCAGGACGCGCCCGCATGCTTTCGCGGCCTTCCCGCCGCGCTTTTGACGATCGCCGTGCTTTCCCTGGCCTTTCTCGGCTTCACGGGAGGCAAAATCTTCTGAATTTTCTTTTTTTTTCATCCCCCGTATGCTATAATGGATAAGATAATGGCCGAACGGCCGCAAGTGCGGGCGCAGAGCCTTAGAAACACTTGAGGTGATAAAAAGCATGGCAAATATTCTCGCCAAATTCTTCGGTAATTACAGCAAACGCGAGCTCAAGCGCATCCAGCCTCTGTGCGACGAGGTGCTCGCCCTCGCGCCGAAATACGAAGCCCTCTCCGAGCACGAGCTGCGCGGACAGACCGCCGTTCTCAAGGAACGCCTCGCCAACGGGGAGACGCTCGACGACATTCTTCCGGACGCTTTCGCCGTCTGCCGCGAGGCAACGCGCCGCGTGCTGAGCACGCCGCACTTCCCCGTGCAGATCCTCGGCGGCATTGTGCTGCACCAGGGGCGCATCTCGGAAATGAAAACCGGTGAAGGCAAAACGCAGACCGTCATCCTGCCCGCCTACCTCAACGCGCTCTCCGGCAAGGGCGTGCACGTCGTCACGGTAAACGACTACCTTGCCCGCCGCGACTCCGAGTGGATGGGCAAGGTATACCGCTATCTGGGCCTGACGGTGGGCCTGATTGTCCACGATCTGGACAACAACGCGCGCAAGGCGGCCTATGCCGCGGACATCACCTACGGCACGAACAACGAGTTCGGCTTTGACTACCTGCGCGACAACATGGTGATCTACAAGGAAAACAAGGTGCAGCGCGGCCACAACTTCGCCATCGTCGACGAGGTGGACTCGATCCTGATCGACGAGGCGCGTACCCCGCTGATCATCTCCGGCCAGGGCGACAAGTCAACCGAGCTGTATCAGCTGGCCGACACCTGCGCGAAGGGACTGCGCATGGTGAAGGTGGCGGAGCTGGACGAGAAGGCCGACAACGACGAAATTTACGCCGACGCCGACTACCTCGTGGACGAGAAGGCCAAGACGGCCACCCTGACCCCGAACGGCGTGCACAAGGTGGAAGCCTTCTTCAAGCTGGACAATCTCACCGACCCCGACAACATCACGATCCAGCACCACATCAACCAGGCCATCAAGGCGCGCGGCGTCATGACGCGCGACATTGACTATGTGGTGAAGGACGGCGAGGTTATCATCGTCGACGAGTTCACGGGCCGCCTCATGTACGGCCGCCGCTACAACGAAGGCCTGCACCAGGCGATCGAGGCCAAGGAGGGCGTGAAGGTCGCCCACGAAAGCAAGACGCTTGCGACCATCACCTTCCAGAACTTCTTCCGCCTGTACGACAAGCTCTCCGGCATGACCGGCACGGCCATGACCGAGGAGGAGGAGTTCCGCGAGATCTACAAGCTGGACGTTGTGGAGATCCCGACAAACCGCCCCATGATCCGCAAGGATCAGCCGGACGTGGTGTATAAGACCGAGCGCGGCAAGTTCAACGCCGTGATTGAAGACATCATCAAGCACCATGAGAAGGGACAGCCTGTTCTCGTGGGCACGATCTCCATCGAAAAATCCGAGCAGCTTTCCTCCCTGCTGAAAAAGCGCGGAGTCAAGCATGAGGTGCTCAACGCGAAATATCACGACAAGGAAGCCGAGATCGTCGCGCAGGCAGGCCAGAAGGGCGCCGTCACGATCGCGACGAACATGGCGGGCCGCGGTACCGACATCAAGCTGGGCGGCAACGCGGAGTTTATGGCCAAGGCCGAGATGCGCCGCATGCAGTTCTCCGAGGAGCTGATCAACGAGGCCGACAGCTATTCCGAGACGGACAACGAAGAGATCCTCGCCGCACGCAAGACGTTTGAGGAGCTCAACCAAAAATACAAGGCTATCACCGACAAGCAGGCCGAGGAGGTCCGCGCGGCGGGCGGCCTGTATATCATCGGCACAGAGCGCCATGAATCCCGCCGGATCGACAACCAGCTGCGCGGCCGTTCCGGCCGTCAGGGCGATCCGGGCATGAGCCGCTTCTATATCTCGCTCGAGGACGATCTGATGCGCCTGTTCGGCGGCGAACGCATCACCATGATGATGGATCGTCTGAACGTGGACGAGAACACGCCGATCGAGACAAAGATGCTCTCCAACACCATCGAGGGCGCACAGCGCAAGATCGAAAGCCGCAACTTCGGCATCCGCAAGAACGTGCTGCAATACGACGACGTGCTCAGCCGCCAGCGTGAGATCATCTACCAGCAGCGCAACCAGGTGCTGGACGGCGAGGACATCCGCGACCAGATCCTCAAGATGATCGATCAGTCGATCGAGGAGCAGGTCCACCGCTTCCTGCCCGCCGAGACGGTGCATGACGAGTGGAATTTGCAGGGTCTCAAGGACTATTACCTTGGCTGGCTGCTCGTGCCGGACGACCTCAACTTCACCAAGCAGGAGATCGAGGATCTGGATCCCGAATTCGTTGTGAAAACCATCACTGAGCGCGCCCACCTGATCTACGAGAACCGTGAGCGCCAGTTCGGCGAGACGATCACCCGCGAGCTGGAGCGTGTGGTACTGCTCAAGAACGTGGACTCCGAGTGGATGGATCACATCGACGCAATGGAGGAGCTCAAGCGCGGCATTCGCCTGCGCGCCTACGCACAGCGTGATCCTGTTGTGGAGTACCGTGTGGAGGGCTTTGACATGTTTGAGGCCATGATCCGCACGATCCGCGAGAATACCGCGCGCATGATGCTGACGGTACGCATCCGCACGCAGGAGGAGCCGAAGCGTGAGCAGGTGGCAAAGCCCACCTCCACAAACGCGGACGACTCTGACGTAAAACGGCCTGTGCGCAAGGGCCAGAAGATCGGTCCGAACGATCTGTGTCCGTGCGGCAGCGGCAAGAAATTCAAGAAATGCACCTGCGCAGAGTATCATTCTAAATAAGAGCACGGCGGAGCCGCCCGAAAGTTTTCGGTCAAGCCTTTTTCAAAAGGCTTGCGGGGTTAGGGGCAGAGCCCCTAAAAAACCGTGCGAAGCCAGCAAAGGGCGAGAAAAAGAGCGAAGCGAATTTTTCCGTGCCGCCAGCTTCCGACTTTTCCCGCCTTCCATCGCCGCTTAGCCTCTTTCCAGACACAAAAAACCTCCCTGTGATCCCAGGATCGCAGGGAGGTTTTCGTTTATCCCCAAAAATTTCAGCGCACAGCATCCTGTGCTCCTTCCTTTTCCGGTATTTGCGGAAAGAGATCGGTATCGCCGACCAGCCACTCCATGGAAACATGCAGCGCTTTTGCAAGCACCAGAAGCTCCGCGTCGCACACATGGCGCTGATTTTTCTCAATCCGGGAAATGATCAGCTTGGTCATGCTTTCATAGCCCATAAACTGGATCCTGCGCGCCAGTTCCTCCTGTGTGATGGGCGGTTTTTGCAAAGCGCGTCCTAATCTCACACGGTCACCGCAAAGATTTCCTTCTATCATAAACATCACTTTTGGCATGCTTTATCCTCTTTCCACAAAATCAAGTTTAGATATTTTATATTTTATTTTTTGATTTTATGTGGAATTTAGGGTTTAAAAAACATATAATAGATATTAAATATCTATTATAGATATAAAACAGGAGGAAAATATGAAAAAAGCATGCTGCTTCTGTGGACATCGAGATACACCGGAGAGCATTTTGCTTTCGCTGGAACAAAAAATTCAGTATCTCATCACACAAGAACAGGTTCAGCAATTCTATGTCGGCAACGAGGGAAATTTTGACCGTATGGCAAGAAAATCTCTGTATAAGCTTCAGCAAAGCTATCCATGGATTCAAATTGCAATTGTTCTGGCTTATCTCCCACATACAAGGGAAGAACTTTCAAAAGACACTTTGTATCCCGAGGGACTAGAGAATGTACCTCCCAAGTACGCTATTATCTACCGAAACCGCTGGATGATCGATCACTGTGACTATCTGATTTCTTATGTTACCCGATCTTATGGTGGAGCAGTCAGGATGCTTTCGTATGCTATGCAGAAAAAGAGAACTATTTTTTCGCTGTGTTAACACGATACACCGCATGACGCTTTTCATTTTCTCTATAAAAGCAGCGCGGAATAAAAATGAGGCCCTCTTGTGATCCATGTCGCAAGAGGGCCTCAACGAAAACTTCAAGTTTTGCTCCGATTCACCGCTGAGATTTACTGATTTCCTGCCTTCTTCACCTGGGACGCGCCGACGAGGAAAAGAATGGGAGCGGCCACGCCGCTGATCACACCGGCCAGAGCATTCAGACTGACCACGCCGGACAGCAAAACATTCAAAATGCCAAACACCAGAAGCACCACGCCCCAAGCGGTGAAGAAACCAACACGATCCGGGCGGGAGGCGCGGGAAAGGCCAAAAATTCCCACAAAGACATGGATCAGCATCATAATGCCGTACAGGACAGCGATGCCGATCACCATGCCGAAAAAGATCCCGAGGAGCTGATCGCCGGTGATCATGCCGTCGGACTCCTGCAAAATCATCTGATCAAACATGTCCGGGGAACCATACATCGAGGTAATGTCATCCGCGGTGCCCATCGTGCTCAGGGTCTGGATAATCGGCACCAGACCGCCGATCAGGCCGCCGACAATAAAAAGGATCGAGCCGATTTTCAAAAGCTTGTTCGGGGTTGCCTGCTCCATACAACTTTCCTCCATTTCAGGGTAAAACTCAGCCAAGAACTCCCATAGAAGCGGCTGTCGCCGCCATTCCCGCCACAAAGAAGAACAGGAACAGGAACACCCACACCAGGATCGGATAGCCAAACGAAATCACAATCTTCGACGCATTTTTCATCTGGCTGGAAGCGGTCAAACGGGCGGTCATGAAAATGCCGATAACGGCAAACAGCGCACCAATTGCGCCATTCAGAATCAGGGTGAGATCCAGCACCATCGCCACATACGCCCATGCCGGGATCTTGCCGATCGGCTCATAGGGCTTGCCGGTCTGGACGTTTACGCCGTTGACCACAAGCTGCATCGAAACCATGCCGGAGATAAGCTTCACGTCGGCGTTTGGGATCGGCAGGGTGATTTCCATGGGAATCCACAGCGCGCGGCGGATCGGCAGATTCCGGATCTTGTAGACCGTACCGTTGATCTTCACCTTGTAGGAGGACCACTCCACGGTATAGGACTCCGATCCGATTTGAAACTGGTGTGACTTCATGTGTTTTTCCTCATTTCTCTTAAATTGTATTTCCAGCCCTGAACCTGCTGTTCAGAGCCTGGACAACTCGCAATATCCTCAGGCAAATAGCAGGCTGGCCGGAAAAGCGTCCGCAAAATCACAGCTTTTCCGCGCCGTTTTTTACAGCTTTCCCTGCTCCACCAGACGGGCGGCGCGCAGGACCAGTACCTGCGTTTTCGCGTCGAGCAGTTCGCCGTTTTCCGCCATCTCCACGGCCTTTTGCAGGGGGATGCGCTCCACCTCCAGGAACTCGTCCTCGTCCGGGTTCAGGTCGCCGTAGGACTCCACCCGGCAGGCGTACAGATGCAGGATCTCGTCGCAGTAGCCGGGGGTGGGGTAGAGCTCTCCCAATTTGATGTAACAGCTGCTTGTGGTGCCGGTTTCCTCCTTCTGCTCACGCTGGATCGCTTCGTCGGGATCCTCGCCCGGCTCCAGCTTCCCGGCGGGACATTCCAGCACCACCTGCGCATAGGGATAGCGGAACTGCCGTACAAACAGCAGCTCGTCCTTCTCCGTCAGGATCGCGGCGCACACGCCGCCGGGGTGGCGCACCACCTCGCGCATGGCCTTTGCGCCGTTTTCCAGTTCCACCTCGTCAAGCTGCACACGGATGATCTTCCCATGGTACAGCTCCTTGCCGGACAGTCTTTTTTCCGTCAGCTTCATGGTGTGTTTCCTCCCTTGTCAGCCCGCCGCGCTCACGGCGGAGGAATCGTCGGAATCATACGCATAGGTAAAATCCGGATCGTAGCTGTACAATTCCCGCAGGACGGCGTTGGCCCGGGCGCGGAAAAAGTCCATGCGGTTTCCCGCCGCCTCGATCTGCCCGAGCGAGCCTTCTCCGGCCTGCTCCGTGAGGGCCTTGAGATTGGCGTCACGCCCTGTCTCCCAGTCCTCCTGCTCCTTCTGGTACTGCTCCCTGTCATCTGTGGCAAGGCTCAAAAGCTTCTCCATGCCCACCTCGATCTCCTTCTCCCACAGGGCGGCATACCGCTCGCAGGCTTCCACGATCTCAATGGTGGAGACGAGATCCGCGCTCTCGGCCACATAGGCCGCGTCGATCGGATTGTCCTTAAATTTGGCGTCAAACTCCGGGCTGTCCGTCTCGATCGGGATCACAAGGCCCGCGCCTTCGCCCTCCTCGGGATTATTCAGATCCTCGCCGTTTCCCGCCGTTATCCCGGCGTCCTCCTCCGTGGGAGCCGTGGGATCGGTTTCCCCGGAGGACACTGCCGATGCGGCGGACGACACGGCGGACACGGCGGAAGCCGTCTCCCCGCGCTCGCCGCAGGCGGCAAACAACAGGCAGGAGGCCGCTGTCAGAACGGCCAAAAGTGAAATTGCAAGCTGTCTCATCGCAGCCTTCCTTTCCTCACGTTATTCTTCTGTTTCTTCGTCGGTTTCGGGTTCTTCCTCGCCCGGATCGTCATCCATAACCGGTTCGTCCGGCTCCTCGTCGGCCAGACGGTCGGCGGCCAGCTCCTCCTCGGTCAGCTCGGGCTCGCCGTCGTCCTCCGGAAGCTCGTCGGCTTCCTCGTCCTCCTCATGGGCGGTGCGGGCCAGCGTCACCACGCGGTTGCCCTCTGTCACACGCATGACGCGCACGCCCTTGCTCGGCCGCGCGCAGACGCGGATGCTGTCCGCCGGGATGCGGATCAGGATACCGTCGGACGAAATCAGGATCACGTCGTCGCTGAGATCCACCACCTTGATGGCCGCAACGTCGCCGTATTTCTCCACATGGTAATTGAGCAGGCCCTTGCCGCCTCTGGACTGCACACGATAGTCAGAGAGCGGCGACAGGCGGCCATAGCCCGTCTCGGAGACGGTGAGCAGCAACGCGTCGGCACGGATGGTGCTCATGCCCACCACGCAGTCGCCCTCGCGGAGCGTCAGCGCCTTCACACCGCGCGCGGTACGGCCCATGGGGCGCACGTCGCGCTCGTCAAAGCGGATCGCCATGCCCTTTTTCGTGCCGACCACCAGCTGGGTCTCGCCGTCCGTGAGACGCACCCAGGCCAGCTCGTCGCCCTCGTCGAGGGAGAGCGCAATCACGCCGCCCTTTCTGGCGGTGTTGTAAGCGGAAAGCTCCGTGCGCTTGATGACGCCGTTCTTCGTGACCATCACAAGATAGCTCGTTTCGTCGAACTCCGGCACACGGATCAGGGAGGAAACCTTCTCGTCGGGGGAGAGGGGCAGCAGGTTCGCGATGTTCATGCCCTTGCTGGTGCGCGATCCCTCCGGGATCTCGTAGCACTTGAGCCGGTAGACACGGCCCAGGTTCGTGAAGAACATGACGTAATCATGCGACCCGATCACGAACATCTCGGCGGCGGCGTCCTCCTCGCGGCGGCTCATGCCGGAAATGCCCTTGCCGCCGCGCCGCTGGATGTGGTAGGTGTCCGTCGGCTGGCGCTTGACGTAGCCGAAATTCGTCATGGTGAGGACACATTCCTCGCGCGGGATCAGATCCTCGATATCCACCTCGCCGCTGATCGTCGCGATCTCGGTGCGGCGCTCGTCGCCGTACTTTTTCTTGATCTCCTGCGCCTCGTCCTTGATAATGCCCATCAGGCGGGATTTGTTCGCGAGAATGTCGCGGAAATCGGCCACCTTCGCCTCGATGGCGGCCAGCTCCTCCTCGAGCTTCAGGCGATCGGTGTTCGTCAGCGCGCCGAGCGTCATCTGCACGATGGCCTGCGCCTGCGGATCGTCCAGCCCAAAGCGCTCGCACAGGCGGATCTTTGCCGTGGCGCGGTCGGGGCTGGAACGGATGATCGCGATCACCTCGTCGATGTTGTCGACGGCGATCTTGAGACCCTCCAGGATGTGGGCGCGCTCCTCGGCCTTTTTGAGATCGAACTGCGTGCGGCGCGTCACCACGTCCACCTGGAAGTCAATGTAATGCTGGAGCATGTCGCGCAGCGTCAGCGTTTTCGGCTCGCCGTTCACGATCGCGAGCATGATCACGCCGAAGGTCGTCTGCATCTGCGTGAAGCTGTACAGCTGGTTGAGCACGATCTGCGGGGAGGCGTCGCGCTTGACGGTGATGACGATCATCATGCCGTCGCGGTCGGAGTGATCGTCGATGTTGGAAATGCCTTCAATGCGCTTTTCCTTGACGAGATCGGCAATGTTCTCGATCAGGCGCGCCTTGTTCACCTGATACGGCAGCTCGGTGACGATGATGTTGAAGCGGCCGTTTTTCTCCTCCTCGATCTCGGCGCGGGCGCGCACGGTGATGCGGCCGCGGCCCGTCGCGTAAGCGGCGCGGATGCCGGAGCGTCCCATGACGATGCCGCCCGTCGGGAAATCGGGTCCCTTGATGTGCTCCATCAGCTCATCCAGGCCGGCGTCCGGGTTATCGATCAGGCAGCACATGCCGTCGATGACCTCGTTCATGTTGTGCGGGGGGATGTTCGTGGCCATGCCGACGGCGATACCCGTCGAACCGTTTACGAGCAGGTTCGGGAAATGGGAGGGGAGGGCTGTCGGCTCCTTGAGGCGGTCGTCGTAGTTCGGGATGAAATCGACGGTTTCCTTGTCGATGTCCTGAAGCATCTCAACGGCCAGACGGCTCATGCGGCTCTCGGTGTAACGATAGGCAGCCGGAGGGTCACCGTCGACGGAGCCGAAGTTTCCGTGGCCGTCAACGAGCATATAGCGCATGGAGAAATCCTGCGCGAGACGCACAAGGGCGTCGTAAACGGACGCGTCGCCGTGCGGATGGTAGCGCCCCAGCACGCTGCCCACGGTATCCGCGCACTTGCGGTAAGGCTTGCTGGGCGAGAGGTTATTCTCATACATGGTGTAGAGGATTCTTCTGTGCACCGGCTTGAGCCCGTCGCGCACGTCGGGCAGCGCACGCTGCACAATGACCGACATGGAGTAGGCCAGAAAGGATTTTTCAATTTCCTTTTTCAGGTCTACGTTGACAACTCTGCCGTTTTCCATTTTTTCATCCATTGATCTGGGCACCCTCCTGCTGAAATTTCTCCTGCAAGGCAAGAGACAGGTATTTTCGTATCCTCGAACATTCTTCCTCCGTCAGGCAGCGCTTGGGCAGAAAGCACGAGCGGCCCGCCCCCAGAGAAAAGAAAAAGATCTTTTTATCTTCATACGCCCCGGCGATCATCGCATACGGCAGCTGCGCTTCGTAGCGCGGCTTTTCCACGGCGATCCCTTCGCCGCTCACCGTCACGGTGTACGCCTCGACAAGGCGGTTATTTTCATCATAAAATTTGCCCGCGCGCGCCCTGAGCCAGAGCGGGAGCATGCTTTTCCAGCCTATCAGGAACAGCCCGCAGATCCCGAGCAGCGCGTCCAGCGCGAACCGCTGCCAGTCATCCCCCAGCACCAGAAGAAAGACAAAGCAGCACAACAGCAGCGCCGCTCCCGCGAGACGCACAAAGAGAAATTCCCCCGGGCTGATGGCGGATTTGCCCGCCGCCGCGCGGTAATCGGCGTAATCCTCCCGCGTGACCAGAAAGCTGGCGCACACGTCCGGATGGTCTGTATCAGCCATGCGGTTTTCCTCCCTTCGTCCGGGAACGGCGGTACGAAAAGGCGAAGGTGTTCTGCATGGCCTGCGAGAGAGCCGCCCGCTCCGTCTCGGAAAGGCTGTCCTTGCAGATCAGAAAGCGCCGCCCGCCGGTTCCCGCGGCCGCCACAAAGCGATCGGTTTCCAGGCAGGAGGAAAATTCCGTCCAGTATTCCTGCCACTGCTCATACTGGTTTTTCATCAGGAAAAAATCGCGGTACACGGCGATCTCCGTTTCCAGTCCGAGAAGGGGTGTCCCGGCAAATTCCCGCAGCTTTTCCTCCCACTTTTTCTGCGGCTCGAACAGCAGCGCCCAGACGGCGATCGCGGCAAACAGCGCCATAAACAGCAGGGGAATCCACATCGTCCCGTATTCCCGCAGGGAAAGGGGAGCCGTGGACGCGGAAAGCGCCGCTCCCGCCGCGCACGCCGCCGCGCGAACCGACGGTTTCGCGGTGGGGGAATTCGCCTGCTCCAGCACCTGACAGCCCGCGGCATAGTCCTGCGCGGAAAGCTGCTGCTTGAGCGTAAGAACGGCGTCCTCGTTTGGAAGGAACAGCATCCCTTTTCCCCCTTTCGATCGATGGTATCTGTGTTGTCCCGCTCTTACAGCTCGTCTCCCCGGTGTGTGCCGGAGACAATCATGGCCTGCACCTCGGGCAGCACGCCCGGCTCAATGCAGCGCAGGGGTAAAATGACCATATGACGCTTGCCGGCGGGGAAGAAGAGCAGGAGATTATGGTGCTCGTCGCGGCGGCAGCTCCCGTCAAGCGGGATCTCCCATTCACCCTCCCCGTGGCCAATCTGGATGGAATCCGGGTAAATCTCCATCTCAATATGCGAAAGGCGCTGGTCGCGGCAGATATCCCGCGCACGCTTTTTGCGCCCAAGATACGGCAGAAGGGCGACCGCCGCCAGGGCCAGCACGGCGATCCCTCCGAAAAAGAGGTTCATCGTCCCGCCCATGCGCGCATAGGTCACGAAGAAAAACACCGCCAGCAGCACGAGGATCACGCCCTCCACGAGAGCGCGCTTGCCCAGCGTCTTGGAAAAGCCGGACTTCTCCAGCGCGCGGAACACTTCCTTTTCGCGCAGCGTGTAGGAAAGCTTGATGCCCGTCTGCGGCTCCTCGTAGTCCGCCGCGTCGTCGTCCAGCACCAGCTCCGCCTCACTGCCGTCCCATTCCACGCCTTCCTCGTTGTCGTCCCGTTTTTCCTCCGGCTCCGTTTCCGCCGCCGACGGCGGCTTCGGAGACTGTTCCTCTTCCCGTTCCTGTCGCAATTCGTCCATGTATGTGTATCTCCTTATTTGTATTTTGAGGGATTTTCTCCATCGGTAGGCATTCCGCCGTCAGACGTCCAGCTCGGCGTAGCGCGCGTTCTTCTCAATGAATTCGCGGCGCGGCTCCACCTTGTCGCCCATCAGCACGGTGAACGCTTCGTCCGCGGCGGCGGCGTCCTCGACCTCCACACGGAGCATGATCCGCGTCTCGGGGTTCATGGTCGTCTCCCACAGCTGCTCGGCGTCCATCTCACCAAGGCCCTTGTAGCGCTGGATTTCGTACCCCTGGCCGCCCAGCTCTTCCATGATGCGGTCGCGCTCGCCGTCGGTGTAGGCATAGTGGTGCTTGTTGCCCTTTGTGATGCGGAACAGCGGCGGCTGGGCCAGATAGATGTGGCCCTCCTCAACAAGCGGCTTCATGAAACGGAAGAAGAACGTCAAAAGCAGCGTGCGGATGTGCGAACCGTCGACGTCGGCATCCGCCATGATGATGATCTTGCCGTAGCGCAGCTTCGAGAGATCGAATTCGTCCCCAATGCCGCAGCCGAGCGCCGTGACCACCGGCATCAGCTTTTCATTGCCGTATACTTTGTCGAGCCGCGCCTTCTCCACGTTCAGCATCTTGCCCCACAGGGGGAGGATCGCCTGGAACTTGCGGTCGCGTCCGCCCTTGGCGGAGCCTCCTGCGGAATCGCCCTCGACGATGTAAATTTCGGTTTCCTCGGGATCACGGCTCTGGCAGTCCGCCAGCTTGCCGGGCAGGGCGGCGTTTTCCAGCACGGACTTGCGCCGCACCAGCTCGCGCGCCTTGCGGGCCGCTTCCCTCGCGCGGGCCGCCGCCAGCGCCTTGTCGAAGATCGCGCGGGCCGTGGCCGGGTTTTCCTCCAGATACGCCGCGAACTTATCGCCGATCAGGCCGTTGACGAGCGTTCCCATCTCCGTGTTGCCGAGACGGCCCTTCGTCTGGCTCTCAAACTGCGCGTCCTTGAGCTTGACGCTGATGATCACCGTCAATCCCTCGCGCACGTCGTCGCCGGAGAGGTTCTTGTCGTTGTCCTTGAGGATATTATATTTTCTTGCGTAGTCGTTCATGACGCGCGTGAGGGCGCGCTTGAAGCCCTCCTCGTGCGTGCCGCCGTCCGTGGTGTGGATGTTGTTCGCAAAGCTCAGCATCAGCTCCGTGTAAGAGTCTGTGTACTGCATGGCGACCTCGGCGGTGGAGTTGCCGTCCGCCGCCGCGCAGGAGAAATACATCACGTCCGGGTGGATCAGCTCGACGGCGCGCTTCTTGTTGATGTACTCCACAAAGCTCGAAATGCCGCCGTGATAGCAGAAGCTGTCCTCCACCGGCTCCGCGGGATTGCGCTTGTCGGACAGGCAGATATTGACGCCCGCGTTCAGAAACGCCTGCTCGCGCAGACGCGTTTGCAGCGTCTCGAAATCAAACACCGTGCTCTCGCGGAAGATCTCCGGGTCGGGCTTGAAGCGCACGCGGGTACCGGTGCGGTCCGTGGCGCATTTTTCCATCAGCTCGGTGACGGCATGGCCGCGCTCAAACTTCTGGTAATACGTCGTGCCCTCGTGGTAGACCTCGACCTCCAGCCACTCGGAAAGCGCGTTCACGACGGACGCGCCCACGCCGTGCAGGCCGCCGGAGACCTTATAGCCGCCGCCGCCGAATTTGCCGCCCGCGTGCAGGATCGTGAACACGACCGTCACCGCCGGAAGGCCCGTCTTGTGCTCGATGCCCACCGGGATGCCGCGCCCGTTGTCCGTCACGCACACAATGTCCCCCGGCAAAATCTCCACGTCGATCCGATCGCAGAAGCCCGCGAGCGCCTCGTCGATCGCGTTGTCCACGATCTCATAGACAAGGTGATGCAGGCCCTTCGGCCCTGTCGACGCGATATACATGCCGGGCCGCTTGCGCACGGCCTCCAGTCCCTCCAGAACCTGGATTTGGTTTTCATCGTAATTCTGGCTTGCCTGGGTGATTTCGTTTAATTCCATGTTTTGTATTCGCTCCTTCAAATCGGCGGCTCACGCACGCCGGCTGGTGGATCTGTCTGTATCGCAAAACCGCTTTCGTCAGCGCGGGCAGTTGTTCGTGTAGCGTGTTCCCGTGCCGTTTGTCCGCACTCCCTGGGTGGGGCGGGCCTGGGCTCCCGGCTGGGCATACCGCTGCTGCGTCTGCGCGCCCTGCCGCTGCACCGTCTGCCCCTGGACAGGCTGCCGCTGTGCTCCCGGGCGCTGCGGCACGCCTCCTGCCCGGTTCGGATTTCCGGGCGGCTCCCTCTTTTTCAGCACAGGCTTTTTCAGCCGCACCATGAAAGCCGAAAGGATGGTAAACAGCAGAAAGGGGACAATCATCGCGATCAGATAGCCGAACGGCGGCTCATGGCTCTGATCGAGCATGGCGATCACAAACACCACCAGATCGATCGCCGCCACAACAGCGCCGGAAACCTTCGCGGCCCCCGTGAGCCCGATGTTCGACACACCCCCGCAGGCGGGGCAGATGTATTCTCCCTGTGTGCGCAGATACCATGCGTAAAACGGGTTGATTTTCTTCCCGCAGTACGGACACTGCGGCAGACCAAACTGTTTCATAAGCAAGCTTCCATCCTTATGGCAAAGAGATATTATCGATAAAACGGCTGCGCTTGAGCAGCGTGGACGAGGAGATCTGCGAGATATACACCGTGATCTCGCCCTTGTCCGAGCGGCAGAGCACAAACGACTTCGGCAGCTCCATGGAAACGTTCACAACGCGCCCCTTTTTCTCGCAGGCCGCGAGATACGCGCAGGTTGTCTTGGAGAGGGTGGAGGTGTCCATGTCGAAAATCCCGATGATCTCGTTCATTTTGATCACCGTATCCTGACCGAGATGCAGATACACACCTGTCGCTCCTTTCGTTTTATGATTGTGGTTGCAGAACGCCGCGATCCATGAGGAACAGGCCGCCGTCCTCTTTTTCCGGGACGACTCCCGGCAGCTCACAGCCCGTGAGAAACACCTGCCTGCCGTGCAGCTGGCGCAAAAGGTATTCCTGCCGCGCCGCGTCCAGCTCGCTGAGCACGTCGTCCAGAAACACGACCGGCTCTTCGCCGCACGACTGCGCCAGCACGCCCGCTTCGGCGAGCTTCATGGCCAGCACGGCGGACCGCTGCTGCCCCTGTGAGGCAAACGACCGCGCCGCCATGCCGGAAAGCCGGATCGAAACGTCGTCGCGGTGCGGCCCGGCGGAGGTGTGCCCGCTTCGCAGATCCTCGCGTCTGGAATGGCGCAGCGCCTGCGCGAGATCGCCCGAAAAGGACGGCTCATAGGAAAGCTCCAGCCGCTCGCGTCCGCGCGAAATGCCTTCGTAATGCGCCGCGGCGATGGGGGAAAAGCGTTCCAGATACGATCGGCGCTCCCGGACGATGGCTTCGCCGTACCGGCACAGCCGTTCGTCCCAGATCGGGAGGGTATCGAGAAGCTCCGCGTGCCGGGCGATATCCTTGAGCAGAGCGTTCCGCTGGTTTAGCGTATGGCGGTAGCGCGCAAACAGCGCGGCATACGAGGGGCGCACCTGGCACAGCGCGGAGTCAAGGAAAGCGCGCCGCTCGACCGGCCCGCCCTTGACGAGCGAGAGATGCTCCGGGGAAAAGATCACGGCGCAGAAGCGGCCCACCAGCTCGGCCATGCCTTTTTTCGGCACGCCGTTGAGGGAAGCCCTGCGCACGCCGCCGCGCAGCGTCATGTCGGCGGTCTGTTCACGCTCCTGGCTGAAGAAGGAAAGCGCGATCTTGGCCTGTTCCTCCCCGACGCGCACCAGCTCCGCGTCCTTTGCGCCCCGGAACGACCGCCCGCCCGTAAACAGCCACATGGCTTCCAGGAGGTTGGTTTTTCCCTGGGCGTTTTCGCCGCAGATCACGTTCAGCCCTTCGTGGGGAGAAAATTGCAGGGGTTCGAGATTGCGAAACCCGCGCGCCGTCAGTGACAGAACCTTCATGAATGGTGTTCGTCACCGTCCAAAGCGGCGGACACGACCTCGTATACGGTATCGCGGTACGAGGCCCGATCGCCGGGACGGAGTTTTTTCCCGCGCATGGTGCAGACCTCGCCGTTGACGAGGACCTGGCCGTCCTGCACAAGGAGCTTGGCCTGACCGCCCGTTTCGGCGGCCCCGGCGTATTTCAACAGATCCGCAAGGCGGATGAACTCGGTATCAATCTGAATGTATTGTGTCATTCTTTTTATCCTCTTTTACACCCGGCGCAGCCGCCTGAAAGTTTTCGTCCACCTTTTTCAAAAGGGCGCTGTGTGCCAGTGGCACACAAACAAGGCGCCGACCGAAGCGGCAGCGGAGACGCGGGGTCAGGGGCGGAGCCCCTGATCGTACCTTTTCCTTCCCAAAATGCAGGAGGGGAAGGAAAAACAGTCCGGGGGACTGTTTTTCTGTAGGGGGACCCACATGAGGGGTCCCCCTATGTGCTGGCGAAAGCCAGGACACAACTTGCTGCCGTGCCTGCCAGCCGCACACAGCGTCTGTTTCGCACCCAGCCGCTGAACTTTGATTCTCTCTTTTTAGCTCAGGCCGCATGGCCCCCCATTTCTTGCCGCCAAGAAATGGGGAAAAGAACCGCGAGGGGCCTTGCCCCTTCGAACCCCACGCTTTCTTTTCTACGTTAGGTTTACGCCCCTTCTTTCTCAGCGCGGCCGGCCAAATTTGCGCTGACGCGCAAGACTGGCCGGCTGGTGGGGGAATCTCCCCAAATTAGCATGAGGAATAATTTGGGGAGATTCCGTGCGTTGGGGCACGGCCCTACGGAAGCTTGCAAATAGCACCCAACTGCTGAAGCGTAATTTTCCGGGCGAAGCCTGCAAAATTATGC
>NZ_NFJU01000017.1 GCF_002160025.1 Anaeromassilibacillus sp. An200 | reverse complement strand
CGAAAATACGCCTGACATTTCGCTCCTTTTTCCCTTTGGGTTCTTGTTTACAAACCAAAAAACTGCTCTGGCTTGATTGCCGGAGCAGGTTTTTCTACAAGCTGAGCGGCCGCCCACAGGCGGCCGCTTTCGTTTTGTACGGAGAGCCTCAGCGCTCCACATTCATCTTGTTCATCACAAGCCCGGTGATCAGCTTCGGATAGAAATAGGTGGATTTCTGCGGCATTTTTTCGCCTGCCGCCGCCACGTCGCGGATTTCAGTCACACGGGTGGGATTGAGCAGGAAAGCGCACTGATTTTCCCCACGGCGCACAGAGGCAATCGCCTCATCAAAATCGCGGGTGTAGGAGAGATTGATCTGTTTTGCCATATTCTCCTTATCAATGCCAAGGCGTTTTTCGAGGATGAGGGTGTGCAGGATGGTGACGTCAAGATGACGGGAAGCTTCGCTCATGCCCGGCAGGAAATAATCCATCGCGGACAGATCGCGGAGAACCAGCAGATCCCATTCCTCGCCGCCGCAATAGAAGGCAAACGCGGCGTGCTCGTCGGCGTATTCCTGATCCAAAACAGGCTGGATGCGGTCAAGCCCCTCATAGTGCGTGACAGTGAACAGATCCTCACAGGCGGACAGCAGGGCCATGCTGTCAAAATTGGGCAGCCCGTGAATCAGGCGGTGTGTCGGAAAGACCACCAGCCCATCGTGTTCCATGTCCACCAGCATCATCATCACATAATCCGGATCGTCTCCCGGCTGGGAAAGCCCCTCTTCGCGGCACCAGTTGCGGAAGTTCAGTGCCGTTTCGTAGCGGTGATGTCCGTCCGCAATGTACAGCTTCCGATCGCGGAAATCCTCCTGGATGGCGCCGATCACCGCTTTGTCGTTCACAACCCACAGACGGTGAATCACCTCGCCGTCGTCAAACTCATAGCGGGGCGTATCGCGGGAAAGCAGGTCGATCCGGCTGAGCGTGGTGTGCTCTTCGTCCATGTAAAGCGAATAGATCTGGCTGAAATTGCAGAATGTGGCCTGCATCAGACGGAAACGATCCTCCTTGGCCTTGCTCAGCGTTTCTTCATGCGGCAGAACAATGCCCTTGCTGAATTCCTCCAGCTTCACGCGGCAGATCAGGCCCTTGACTTTTTTCTTCTGCCCGTAAGCGGTGAATTCTTCCTCGTAGATATACAAAGCGGGCTCGGTGTCCTGCTTGAGGATTCCGTCCTCCAGCCAGCTTTGCAGCGTATGTCCCGCTTCGCTGTAGGGGTCCTCGCCCTTGGGCAGCTCCAGACGGATCACATTGCAGGGATTTTCCGCGAGATACGCCTGCCGCTGCTCCTCGCTGATGATATCGTAGGGCGGGCAGGTCAACGCGCGCGGGTCACCGGCCTTCGCCGTATACCGCAGGCCGCGGAAGGATTGAATTTCAGCCATGACTCATACCTCCAGATTCAGTCTCTTTTCCATTTTAAACGACGAAAGCGAAAAGATCAACGGCCCAAAGAAAAAAATTCCCCGGCTTCGCGAAGAAGCCGGGGAACCAATCAGGAAAGGCGCTCCAGTTCAAACTGGAAGGCCGCGTAATCTGTCTGACCGTAAGCGCGTGCCTCCTGCGGGATCGGGGCGCGCATACCGGCATACATCAGCACCGCTCCCGTCCAGACACCAAGCTCCCGGCCGGTGTCGTCCGTTACACGGTAGCAGGCGTCCGGCGTCAGGCCGCGCAGATACAGCATGGGCGGCGGGCAGTTGGCGCGCACATGCGCATAGACGATGTTCAGCAGGGCACGGCTGCCGTCCTCCGCGGCAAATTCCCATGCGGAAAGATCCTTCTGCTGCGTCATATCGAGCAGGCGGTAGTAGTCACCATCGTTGATCAGGGAATACAGGCGGTGATACTGCTTGACCTGCGCGCGCACCTGCTCCTTTTCCTCTTCGGAGATCTTGTTCAGATCCAGCTCATAGCCGAAGGTGCCGGACATGGCGACAACGCCGCGTGTGTGGAAGGGGGTGGTGCGTCCCGTCTGATGGTTCGGGCAGGCGGACACATGCGAGCCCACGGCGCTGATCGGATAACCGAAGGAGGTGCCGTACTGGATTTCCAGACGCTCCACAGCGTCCGTGTTATCGCTGCACCAAATCTGCGGATGGTAGTAGAGCATACCGGCGTCAAAGCGTCCGCCGCCGCCGGAGCAGCCCTCGAAGAGAATATGCGGAAATTCGGTTTCAAGCCGCTCAAGCAGCTCGTATACGCCCAGAACAAAGCGGTGGTATACTTCGCCCTGACGTCCGGCGGGCAGCTCCGCGCTCCATACGTCGGTCAGGTGACGGTTCATATCCCACTTGACATAGGAAAAATTCGCGCTCGAAAGGACGGCGTGCATCATGTCGTGGATATGGTCACGCACCTCCTTGCGGGACATGTCGAGCACAAGCTGGTTGCGGCTTCTGGACTTTCCGCGTCCCGGCACATGGAGACACCAGTCGGGATGCGCGCGGTACAGCTCGCTGTCCTCGGAGATCATTTCCGGTTCAAACCAGAGACCAAGCTTCATTCCCAGCGCGTTGATGCGATCGCACAGGCTCTTCATGCCGCCGCGCACCTTTTCAGTGTTTACCACCCAGTCGCCAAGCGCGCGGTTGTCATCAAAGCGGTTGCCGAACCATCCGTCATCCACCACGAGCATTTCCACGCCCAGATCGGCGGCGGTTTTGGCGATGGAAACAAGCTTCTCATCGTCGAAATCGAAATAAGTAGCTTCCCAGTTGTTGATCAGAACGGGGCGCTGCTTCAAGGCCCATTCGCCGCGGCACAGGTTGCGGCGGTACAGCTTATGATAACGGCGGGACAGAGCGCCGAGACCTTCGCCGCTGTATACCAGAGCCGCCTCCGGCGTCTGGAAGCTTTCGCCGTTCTCCAGATGCCAGGAGAAGCCGGTCGGGTTGATGCCCATCGTCACACGGCAGCAGGCCGCCTGATCCACCTCGGCGCAGGCGGTGAAATTGCCGCTGTAGAGCAGCGAAACGCCCCAGCAGCGTCCCGCGTCCTCGGTGGCGGCATGGTCGCAGACGATCACAAAGGGATTCTGCTGATGGCTGGATGTACCGCGCACGCTGTCCACACAGATTTTTCCGTGCGTCAAAGGCGTGCGTTCCACCAGACGCTCCATTGCATGGCGGCCCCAGAAGTGGAGCAGATCAAAGCCGCTTTCCGGGAAATCGAGGCAGGCGGTCAGAGCGGCGTTGATTTCCACAGGGGCTCCGGTGTGATTGACAATCCGCGCGGATCGGGCGATCGCGTCATACTGGTCAAAAACAGAGTACAGAAGCACAACCTGCAAGTCGGTCCAGCGGTCGCGCAGGGTGATTTCCAGCGTCTCGCAGCTGCCGTGCAGGCCCGGAAGCCCTTCCAGCACGGGCTTTTCCGTGAGGATCCGGTGGGACTGGTAGCACAGCTCCGGGTTGCGTCCTCCGTCCGCAAAGGTGACGGCCATGCAGTGAGAGCGGTAATCACCGCTGCCGAATACAGGATATTCCTGCTGTGTCAGGTCGGGAGAAGCCAGATAATCGTTTCCGGCAACATCCGGCGCGGGGGAAAAGCTCATGAAGCCGGTTCCCTGCAATCCTTCGCAGGAGCCGCCGCCCAGCTTTTCTCCAAAATGCAGGTGCTGCAAAAATCCATAAGCGTTGACAAACATCTGGTATGAGGCATGTGCCGTCTCCAGCGTGAAAAGCTTTTTGTTTTCATCAAATAAAATGGACATTTTGATAACCTCCCAGTATCCTTTTGGGTTCCCGGTCTCCGGCACAGATTCCCATTTGCGCCGGGCCTTTCCTTTTTATTATAACACTCTGCCAGGCACGGGCAAATGGAAAAAGGGAGATTTGGTATGGCAAAAAGGAACCAGGAAATCCTCTTTTCATTTCTAAAACCACATCGCTTCAATATATATAGGAAGAATTATGAGAGATTTCACGGGATTTTCTTGACTTCTTTCCAGAAAAACGCTACAATAAGGAACAGTCTGATTCTGTTTTATCTTTCGAGGTGTAGCGCAGTTGGTAGCGCGCCTGCTTTGGGAGCAGGATGTCGGGAGTTCGAGTCTCTTCACCTCGACCAGGCTGAGCCTGGATGCGCTTTGCGCTCCGGGCTTTGTTTTTACAGGCAAGGCAATGACGCCCGGCAGCCTCCCGCGCTTTGCCGGGCGTCTGCTTTTCATCTGCGGGCAAAACCCCGGGGAGGAGCTTTTGAAGGACGCAATCAAAAAACTGTGGCGCTTCTGTACAACGCCGGAGATGATTTCTTATCTGGTGTTCGGTGTGCTGACCACGGTGGTCAATATCGCGGTGTTTTCCGTTTGCCATGATTCGCTGCAATGGAGCTGGGAGGTTTCCAACCTGCTCGCTTGGCTGCTGGCCGTGATTTTCGCTTTTTTTACCAACAAGCTTTTTGTGTTCCGCAGCAAAAGCTTCGCGATGAAGCTGTTTCTGTTTGAGCTGGTTTCTTTTTTCGGAGCAAGGCTGCTGTCGCTCGGCGTCGACATGGCAGGCATGTGGCTGTGTCTGGACGTTATACAGATGCATTCCCTGCTGGCAAAGATTATTGTCAATTTCTTTGTCATCCTTATCAATTATATTCTGAGCAAGCTCATTATTTTTTCCAAAAAGCATGAGCCAAATCATGGAGGTTGAACAGTGATGAAAGCAACGGACAAGACAATGGAAAAAATTGTCGCTCTCTGCAAAAACCGCGGCTTCGTGTATTCCGGCTCCGAAATTTACGGCGGCCTTTCCAATACGTGGGATTATGGACCGCTGGGCGTGGAGTTCAAAAACAACGTCAAAAAGGCGTGGATGAAGAAGTTTGTGCAGGAAAGCCCGTACAATGTCGGTCTGGATTCCGCGATTCTGATGAATCCGCAGGTGTGGGTGGCGTCTGGCCATGTGGGCGGCTTCTCCGATCCGCTCATGGACTGCAAGGACTGCAAAACGCGCCATCGTGCCGATAAGCTCATTGAGGATGCCGGCGGCGATCCGAACGGCATGACCTTTGAGCAGATGAGTGAATATATCCGCGAGAACAATATCAAATGCCCGGATTGCGGCTCGTCCAATTTCACCGATATCCGCAAGTTCAATCTGATGTTCAAGACCTTCCAGGGTGTGACGGAGGATGCGAAGAATGAAATTTATCTGCGTCCCGAGACAGCCCAGGGAATTTTTGTTAACTTCCAGAATGTGCAGCGCACCGCGCGCAAGAAGCTGCCCTTCGGCGTCTGCCAGGTAGGTAAGAGCTTCCGAAACGAGATCACGCCCGGCAACTTCACGTTCCGTACCCGTGAGTTCGAGCAGATGGAATGTGAATTCTTCTGCAAGCCCGGCACGGATCTCGACTGGTTCTATTATTGGAAGGATTTCTGCAAAAACTGGCTGCTGTCCCTCGGCATGACGGAGGAAAATCTGCGTCTGCGCGACCATGAGCAGGAGGAGCTTTCCTTCTACTCCAAGGCCACGACGGACATTGAGTTTCTGTTCCCGTTCGGCTGGGGCGAGCTGTGGGGCATTGCCGACCGCACGGATTACGATCTCAAGCAGCATCAGGATCATTCCGGCAAGGATATGACCTATTTTGATCAGGAGACCAATGAGCACTACATCCCGTATGTCATTGAGCCGTCCCTTGGCGCTGACCGTGTGGCGCTGGCCTTCCTCTGCGACGCGTACGATGAGGAAGTAGTTGACGCGGAGAAGAACGATGTGCGTGTGGTTATGCATCTGCATCCGGCTCTGGCTCCGTTTAAGGCTGCTGTTCTCCCGCTTTCCAAGAAGCTTTCCGACGAGGCCCGTGAGATTTTCTCCAATCTTGCGTCCGATTTCATGGTGGACTTTGACGACGCCGGTTCTATCGGTAAGCGTTACCGCCGTCAGGATGAGATCGGCACTCCCTTCTGCATCACCTACGACTTTGACAGTCGCGAGGATGGCTGTGTAACGGTCCGTGATCGCGATACGATGGATCAGGAGCGCGTCAAGATCGCGGATCTTTCCGCCTGGCTTGCCGCCCGTGTAAAATTCTAATGGCAGACTGAGGCAGACTGAGTCTGCACGCAAGTCACGCACGCCGCCTCCGGCGGCGAACCATAGCAAAAGAAATCGACCCCTTTGCGATCTTACGTCGCAAAGGGGTCTTGCTGTTTTGCCCGCGCTGCGGCATGGGCGAATTCCTATGGGCAAATTTCCATGGGAGTTTGTCCAGACCGTCCCGCGCCGCGTAGCTTTTCTGTTTGCTCATAGCTGACGCGCGGGCCATGGCGTCCAGGCTCAGCCTGGTCAGCCTGGTTAGCTTGGGAAAAGACCGTTCACGGAAAGGGTTTGACCGGTGAGGAAGGAAGCCGCGTCGCTGGCGAGAAAGGAAACGGCGGCGGCAATATCCTCAGGAGAGCCGATGCGGCCGAGCGGAGTGGATTCGCACAGTTCCCGCATGGTTTCCTCGTCGAACATGGCGTTCATCTCTGTGTCAATCACGCCGGGCGAAACGCAGTTCACACGGATGTGGGATGGTCCCAGCTCTTTGGCAAGCGCCTTTGTCAGTCCGATGACGGCAGCCTTAGCGGCGGAGTAATGCACCTCACAGGAAGCGCCGATCTCTCCCCAAATTGAGGCAATATTGATGATACAGCCGGATTTTTCATGAATCATATGGGGAAGCGCGCACTGGCAGCAGCGGAAAACACCATCCACATCGACGGCGAACATCCGGCGCCAATCATCCTCTGTGATATCCGTGAACAGCTTCTGCTGGGCGATCCCCGCGTTGTTCACCAGTACGTCGACCGGTCCGGCCAGTCGGAACAGCTCCTCCACCTGTGCCCGCTCTGCCAGTTCCGCCGGGAGGGCAAGGTGGGGAAGGCCTGTTTTTTCCGTCAACTCTCTGACAAGGGCTTCCGCTTTCCCTTTGTTCTGATTATAGTGAACCACCACGCGGAGTCCGTCCTCCGCCAGACGGCGGCAGACAGCCGCGCCGATTCCGCGGGAACCGCCGGTGACCAGTGCTGTTTTCATGAAAAGGCTCCTCTCTTTACAGATTTCCGCTCGCCATCATGATCGCGGCCAGGGCGGCGATGGGAGCTGTTTCCGTGCGCAGAATACGCGGCCCCAGGGTTGCCGGAGTCACACCGTGTGCACGGGCCAGCGCTACCTCGCTTTTGTCGAAGCCGCCTTCCGGCCCGATGAACAGGCTGGCGGAAAGCGTTTCCTGTCCAATGCGTGTACGGATCGGAGCGCCGCCTCCTTCGTAGAACAAAAGACTTACTCCGCCCGTGGATTCCGCCTCGCGTACTGCCTGCTCGAAGGAAAGGGCAGGGGAGACCGGCGGGAGAATACCGCGCCCGCTCTGTTTTGCCGCCTCGGCTGCAATCCGGTTCCACCGTTCCAGCTTTTTTGAGAGAGACTTTGCGTCCGGTCTGGAAACGCACCGCATGGACAGCACCGGTACAATTCTCGCTACCCCCAGCTCCACGGATTTCTGAACCACAACATCAAATTTGTCGAGCTTCGGCAGTGATTGATAGAGCACGGTTTGCAAAGTCGGCTCTGCCGCGCATGGACGGCTTGAAAGGATCCGTACCGTTACCCGTTCCCCCTCGATTGTGTCAATCACACCGTCGTAGTCTGTTCCGCTGCAATCGCACAGGGTTAACGATTCACCGGCGCGCATGCGCAGGGAGCGGGCGATGTGGCGGCCGTCTTCACCGTCAAGCACAGCGAACTCTTCCGGTGCCTGCTCAAGAAAAAATCTGGGCATGAAAACCCTCCTCGTTCGATACAATAAGGGCGGCCTTCCTGACCGGAAGGCCGCCGGTTTTGCGGGATTCCCCGCGTATCAGCATATCATGTTTTGCACGTTAGGGCAAGAGGGTTACAGGCCAAGCATTTTCGAAAAATCCGCCATTGCCTCAGAGATCTTAATTTGCTGCGGGCAGACGGCCTCACAGCTTCTGCATCCGATGCAGGCATTTGGACGCTTATCTTCTTCGATGGCGGAAACAGCCATGGGAGCGATAAACCCGCCGTTTGAGAAAGCGTGCTCATTGTAGAGGGCGAGCAGGGAGGGAATGTTCAGCCCCTGCGGACAGTGGCTGGTGCAATAACGGCAGGCGGTACAGGGCAGCGCGATCTTCTTTACCATTTCTTCGGCAATGGAAAGAAGGGTAGCCATTTCCGTTTCGTTCAGCGGTTTGTCGGTTTCAAAGGTGGCGATGTTCTGTTTAAGCTGTTCGAGGTTGGACATTCCCGAGAGCGTTACCGTAACGTCGGGGATGGACTGGAGAAAACGGAACGCCCAGGCCGGAATGGTTTCGTCGGGGCGCAGCGCGCGCAGACGCGCTTCGTGTTCCGGTTTGAGCGAGGCGAGGGATCCGCCGCGCAGAGGCTCCATCACCCACACCGGAATTCCATGCTTGCGCAGGAGCTCCACTTTCTTCCGGGCTTCCTGGAAGTCCCAGTCAAGATAGTTGATTTGCAGCTGGCAGAATTCCATTGCTTCACCGTAGGCTTCCAGGAAGCGTTCGATCACTTCGCATGAGCCATGGGCGGAAAATCCCAGATGACGGATTCTTCCATTTTTCTTTTGCTCCAGCAGATAGGCATAAGTACCGTAGGAACGATCTAAATATTGGTTGATGTTAAGCTCGCAGACGTTGTGGAACAAATAGAAATCAAAATATTCCACCCCGCATTTTTCCAGCTGCTTTTCAAAAATCTCTTTTGCCTTGCCCATGTTGGAAAGGTCATAGCCGGGAAACTTGTCGGCCAGATAAAAGCTTTCGCGCGGATATGCTGCGAGAGCACGGCCGATCGCAAGTTCAGATTGCCCGCTGTGATAGCCCCAGGCGGTATCGAAATAATTGATTCCGCTTTGTATGGCACAGGAGGTCATCTGATTTACCGCCTCCTGATCCACACAGGAGTCATCACCGCTGATGACCGGCAGGCGCATGGTTCCCATACCCAGAGCAGAAAGCTTTAAATTTTGGAAATTTTTGTAAATCATCCAAATACTCCCTTTCGAAAATAGTCTGCAGCCCTCCCCAGGCTCCATTTCCTTTGTTTTATTCTAGCATCTGGAGTTCACTCCAAGTCAAGAAAATTTTTTATTTTGCAATATCCAGCGGCTGGAAATGCAAAGGGAAAAGAGCGGACTTTTCCGGATCTTTTTGCAATTTAAAGCGGTTGCCCTTGATTTTCCCAGAAAATGACGATAATATTATAAAGAAGGGAAATGGGATTTTTGGAATGTGGATCCTTTCCCCTTGAGGTAAGGAAGAAGGAGGAAACAAGAGGATGCAAACGACTGACGCACAAAATGCTGTGGAAATGGAAGAGAAGGCTCCGCTGGTATTTTCTTCGGAGCATGCTCTGTCCAGGCTTTATGCGCGTTGGCTCGGGGAAGAAAAGGCTTCTTTACAAGTGAAGCTGCGTCCCGAAGGAAAACTGCGGTATCCCTTGGAAAGTAACGAAGCCAAAAGGCTGGAATGGCTTTTAGCAGAAGCGGTGGAACAGTACTATGGGAAAAATACAGCTTTTCCGGATGATTGGGATGAACAGGCCATTGTCTATTTGTCAGAGGATCAAATGGCCGCGTGGCTGCTGCTGATTCCCCCTGCCGGAGAAGGACATGATTTGACACAGCTTGCCTTTGAACAGCAGCTGGCCGATCAGGGTGCAATTCATGGAGTGGATGAAGAGCTGATTTCCCATCTCCTGGATCTGCCGGATCGATATTTCTGTCTGTTCCTGATTGCACGCGGCACACCGCCCGTTGACGGAAAAGATGGTTACGTTATCGATCGGATTCCCAGAGAGACGCGGCCCTCAGCCAAGTTGGGAGAGCTTGCGAAAGCAGATTACAATATGCTCCATCTTGTGAGAAGGATTGAAAAGGGAGATGTGATCTGCGAAATTGTCCATGCCACCAAAGCAATGGACGGCGTAACAGTCAGCGGTGAACTCATTCCCGGAAAGAACGGGATAAAGCCTGACATTCCCGCAGGGAGAAACACCAAGCTTTCAGAGGATGGCCGGTTTCTGGTCGCCGCCCGCAGCGGACATGTTGAATTCTCCGGGTTGAATTTTCTGGTTAAGCCGGTGTTGGAAATTGAAGGAAATGTGGACCGATCCACCGGTGACATCAATTTTTTAGGCGACGTTCATATTCATGGCGACGTCACCAACGGCAGTATTGTCCGTGCCATGGGCAGCATTCAGATCGATGGGGCTATCGAGGTTTGCACCATCGAAGCGGGAGAAAATCTGATTGTGTCAAGCGGCGTGCAGGGGCAGGATCGGGCTGTGATCCGGGCGCATAAAAGTGTGTTTGCCAAGTATCTGGAGCACTGCACGGTGTATGCGCGCAACAGTGTGGAAGCGGACTGTATCATTGACTGTGAGATTTGCAGCAACGGGGATATCCGGGCCCGTACCGGTCGGGGCGTGATTATTGGCGGCACCATGCGCGCGGCCCGGGAGGTGACGGCGGATATCATCGGTTCCAAGGCCGAACGCCCCACTGTTATCATTCTGGGCGGTCTGCCTTGCGAGAGATATGAGCGCAGGCAGATTTTGCAGGAACTGGAGGATTCGAAAGAGGAGCTGGAGCGCCTGCGGCTATGGGTGCACCGTCCGGAAACCAAAAAGGAGATTGCTGCTCTTGAAACCTCCGTGCGGGTGGCTCGGCTCAAACTGGAGCGCTTTGACAAGGAATACGAAGCCTATTTTCAGGCGCAGAGTGAGGAGCGCCGCCGTTTGTATGCCGATGTGGTATACCCCCAGACGGAAGTGCGGATCGATGATGCCATTGAGAAAATCACATATTTGGAACATGGATGCAAAATTGGCTGGATCAATGGAAGAATGCGCCGGTTATAACGAGGGATAATATACCGGCGATATGGAAGGGAGGGCGAAGCTTGGATACTCTTTCTCAATCTGAAGTTTTGGAGATTTTGGACCGAGTCATGAAGGATATCACCAACCGGCTTGATACGATTCAGCGCAGCAATCAAACTCCAACGCTTGGTCCTAATGATTCCTGCACAGTCTGCACTACGTTTGAAGGAGGCTATCGTGCCACATTGACGCTTTGTGTGGACACAAACTTCCTCATCCATTTGGCTCAGCGCTCCATGCAGGAGGAAAATGTGAACGCGGAGGATTTGGAGGATTTTGCAAAGGAATATTTTAATGTGATTTGCGGGCAGGTTGCTGCCAAACTTTTTCAGGCGGCGCATATTTCTTCCCGTTTCCAAATTCCCAAATTTTCGACAGGCTGTTATACTCCGGAGGAAACATCACAGGAGCTTGTCTTGAATTATACCAGCAATCGCAACGAGGGTGCTCAGTTAATTCATAAGATTCCTTCAGAGGAAGAAAACATTTCCGATCATACTACAAAGGAGTGACATAGAAATGTCAAAGAAAATCATGGTGGTAGACGATTCCCGCATTGTTCAGATGCAGATGCAGAAGATCCTGTCCGATACAGAGTATGAGATTGTCGCTTGCTGCCAAAATGGAGAGGATGCTCTGAACATGTATGATCAGATCCAGCCGGATCTGGTGACAATGGATATTCTGATGCCGGGAATGGACGGATTGGAGACAGCCCGCATGATTCTCAAAAAATATCCCCAGGCCCGTGTGCTGATGGTTTCTTCGCTGGCTTATGACGATACCGTGGACGAGGCCAACAGCATCGGCGCGAAAGGGTTTGTCTATAAGCCGTTTGATCGGGATCAGCTGATCGGCTCGCTCGACAAGGCATTTGCGTGAGTTTTCAAATAATTTCCGGCGTTTTCCACATGGCTTTGCATGATGGTGGAAAACGCCGGTTTTCTTTTTTCAAAAAGTTCCTGTGTGTGGGGATGCAAAAGCCCTCCTGTGAATGGGTTCACAGGAGGGCTGATCTTTATGTTTCAGCAGACAAACCGTTCAGCAGCTGCCCTTGGTCATGAGGCGACATGCCGGACCAATGTAATAATGCGAATGACAAACAGAATGCCGACGCCGTACATGATGGGGGAGATATCCTTTGCCTTGCCGGTGAGCAGCTTGAGGATAACCCAGGCCAGCATACCAAACATAATGCCGTTGGCGATCGAATAGGTGAAGGGCATCATGAAGATGGCGAGGAACGCGCCGATTGCGTCCGCGATATCGCCGTCAAACTTGACCTTCAAAACGCTGGTCATCATCAGCAGGCCGACAAAAATCAGAGCCGGAGCAGTGGCGAAGCCCTGAATCGCGGTGAAGATGGGATACAGCGGGATGGCAACGAGGAAGAGCACGCCAGCGACAACCGCCGTCAGACCGGTGCGGCCGCCCTCGGAAACACCGGCGGAGGACTCCACAAAGCTGGTGACAGTGGAGGTGCCGAGGCAGGCACCCGCCACAGTGCCGATAGCGTCAGCCATCAGGGCCTTGCCAGCACGGGGCAGCTTGCCGTCCTTGTCGAGCAGATTGCCCTTTGCGGCAACGCCGACGAGGGTGCCGACCGTATCAAACAGATCGACAAACAGGAAGGCAAACACAATGATGATAAAGTTCATGAAGTTTTCCGTAACATAGCCGAAATCAAACTGGAAGAAGGTCGGAGCCAGGGACGGGAAGGGGGTGTAATTGGAGAAGGAGGGGATGTTGGAGAACACGCCGGCCTCCACATTGACCTGATACCAGCCGCCCAGTTCGGCGACAATGCCAAGCACCCAGGTGACAAGGATGCTGATCAGGATCGCGCCCTTGACGCGGAAATGATGCAGGACGCCAAGAACGATCAGGCCAATAAAAGCGAGAATCACTGTTGGGGAAGCAAAATCACCCAGGCCAACAAGCGTGGAGGAATTGGAAACCACAATACCCGCGCCCTTGCAGCCAATCAGGGTGATGAACAGGCCGATACCAGCGGTGATGGCGTATTTGAGATTTGCCGGAATGCCATTGACAATCTTCTCACGGAACTTGAAACTGGAGAGGACAATGAAAATGAGACCCTCCACCAGAACTGCCGTCAGAGCGATTTTCCAGGCGTTTTCACCCAGTCCCATGCTGAGGCAGACAGTGTAAGTGAAGTAAGCGTTCAGGCCCATACCAGAGGCGAGAGCCACCGGGTAATTGGCGAGAAAGCCCATGATGAAGGTCGCGAGAGCGGCGGAGAGCGCCGTGGCGACGAACACCGCGTTCTGATCCATGCCCGTTTCCTTGAGCATGCTCGGGTTGACCGCGAGAATGTAGGCCATCGCCAGAAAAGTGGTGATACCAGCGATCACTTCCGTTTTGACGTTGGTTCCATGGCCCGCGAGATCGAAGAAATCCTTCTTCCCCAGGGCGGAACCGTTTTTGTTCCCTGCCATGTGATCCATTCCTCCTGTAAATGAAAATAAGTCCGGACAACCGCATAGGCCGGACGTTTGATGATAAAAATATTATACGCATTTGCCTGGGAGAAAGCAATCACCTATTTCCACAAAGTTTTCATTTTTAAGAAACAGATTATTCATATTTTCTGTGCAATTCCACAGAATAGCGTCGGAAAGACCCAAATTCTGCATGGAAAGAAAAGGATCCTGCATACAGGTGAAGGATAGGGGAATACTGAACGCAAAATGGATGGGGGCGACTGATGTGATCACACGAATCGGGAAACGAACCCTGCGGTTTGGCCGCGGGCCGTGGGCGGCAAGCTGGGCAGCTTCGGTGGGAAAAAAAGAAAAGGAAGGGCCGTTGGGGGCCCTGTTTGATCAGTGTCATGAGGACACTACGCTTGGGCTGGAAAGCTGGGAGCAGGCGGAAAGCCGGCTTCAGTCGGAGGCGGCTCAGCTTGCCCTGCGCAAGGCGGGCATGGAGCGGGAGGCAATCGACTGCGTCTTTGCCGGGGATCTGCTGAACCAGTGCGCCGCGTCCGTCTTTGGCCTGCGTGAGCTGGATATCCCGTTTCTCGGGCAGTATGGCGCGTGCTCGACCATGGCGCAGACGCTGGGGATGGCCGCTGTATTTGTGGAGGCAGGCGCGGCGCGGCGGGCTTTGGCGGTCACCTCCTCCCACTTCTGTTCAGCGGAGCGGCAGTTCCGTCTGCCTTTGGAGTATGGAGGCCAGCGCACACCGACCGCCCAGTGGACGGCTACCGCTTCCGGGGCTGTAATTGTTTCCCGGGAACCTCCGTCGGGTGTGGAACGCGCTGTGGTAGTGCGGGAAGCCACATTCGGCAGGATGCGGGATCTGGGGATCAAGGATGCGGCGAATATGGGGGCCGCCATGGCCCCCGCGGCATGGGAGACGCTGCTGGATTATTTTACGGATACGGCATCCGCCCCAAGCGATTTTGATCTGATCCTGACCGGCGATCTGGGAGCGGTGGGCAGTGATCTCCTGCGGGAACTGGCTCTGCGGGATGGCTTTGACATTGCCGCCGTGCACAATGACGGCGGACTGATGCTGTATGACCGCCAGCGGCAGGATGTTCACGCCGGGGCCTCGGGCTGCGGCTGTTCGGCCGCTGTGCTGTGCTCGGTGGTGCTCGGCGATCTTCTGGCGGGACGCATGCAGGATGTCCTGTTTGTCGGCACGGGGGCGCTGATGTCTCTCACCACCAGCCAGCAGGGGGAAAGTATTCCAGGTGTGGCGCATCTGATTCATCTGCGCTCCGTCCCTGTGCATTCCCATACAGATACAGGGGCAGCAGGGCGCTGAAAAAGAAAACGGCATTCGCTCGGATCGGTACCGCCGTCCGGGGAATGCCGTTTTTTGGATTGTATCAGCCGGCGTTTGTCTGCCGGGAATGTGAAAAGGCCGGATTAGGCCAGGAATTTTGCAACAGGAGAGATGTCAAGCCCTTCGCAGGTAAGCAGATATTCATGAAGCTGCTCCACCATTTTGCGCACACCGCCCTCAGAATCACTCTCAATGTTAAGCGGCATAATGGGATCGTGCACACTCAAACGGAGCAGGAACCAGCCGTCGCCGTTTTCCTTGCCGAAGGAGACACGGATTCCTTCCCGGTTATCCGGAGCGATGGCCCAGCCGTGCTTTTCCGCCCACTGCTCCAGTCCTGCGATGACCGCTTCGCCGCAGGCGCGGAAGTCGGACGCGGTGATTGGCAGGCGCAGCTCCGTGGCCTCGACCGGCTCGCGAAGGCCTTCGAGCAGCGTTTCCAGATTTTTTCCCTCACGGCGCAGGACGGCCATTTTGATGATGATCTTGGTAACGAGGTATGCGCCGTCGTCAAGGAAGTAATTCTCCCGCAGAGCGGCATGGCCGGAGGTCTCAATCGCCAGCGGGCAGTTCACCCCCTCGTTGTTCAGGCGGATCGCCTCGTTGATGACATTGCGGTAGCCGCGTTTGAAGCGGTGATGGTGGCCGCCGAGCGTATCCTCAATGTATTCCTTCAAACCGCTGGAGGTGATGGAGTCCGTCACGATGGTGCCGCCCTCGTTGCCCTCAAGCGCGATGGCGCTGGCCACAGCGACAAGACGATTGCGGTTGAGCTCGTCCCCCTTTGCATCGACAGCGCCGCCGCGATCCACATCGGTGTCAAAGATCACGCCCAGGTCGGCCTTGGCACGGATGGTGGCAAGACGGACCGAATCCATCGCAGCCGCGTTTTCGGGGTTCGGGATATGGTTCGGAAACATGCCGTCCGGCTCCAGGAACTGGCTGCCGGAAATATCCGCGCCCAGCGGGGCAAGCACATCCGTGGCGTAAAAGCCGCCCGCGCCGTTGCCTGCGTCCACCACGATGTGGAAGCCGGCGAGAGGATGCTCATAGTCCTCGGCGTTGACGCCCTGCTTGATTTTATCGCGCAGAATCTCGCTGTAGCGGGACATATAATCCACCATCTCCGCGACGCCCTTTCCATAAGCAGGTGCCTTGTTCTCCGCGGCATAGGCGAGGATTTCGTCGATGTCAGAGCCGTCCAGGCCGCCCTCTTTGGTGAAGAATTTCAAGCCGTTGCGGTAATACGGGTGGTGGCTGGCGGTGATCTGGATGGAACCGTCGCAGTCCCAGTCCACGGTGATCATGAACATGCTGGGGGTAGACGCGAGCCCGCACACCAGCACACGAACACCCGCGGAGAGCAGCGCGTCCACGACAGCCTTCTGAATGCGGTCGGCGGAAATGCGGGAATCATGGCCGACAGCGACTGTCAGCTCGGAAGCGGGTTTGCCTGTCTTGTTTGAAAGCCAGAGCAGATAGCCCGCCGCCATCCGGCGCACCGCGGAGCCGGTGAGGTTAACCTCCTGCCCCGGCACTCCCTCTGTCGCGACGCCCCGGATGTCCGTGCCGCTCTTGAATTGTTTCCAGTCGATCTCCAACATAGCGGATGATACCTCCATCTGAATTTCCCGCACAGCGGGAATCAATATATGACTTCCGGATATACTAATCCTTATTATACGGCAAAAAAGCGGCTTTGTAAATCAGAATGGAAAAATTCGGGAGGGGTGCGGGAATGGATGAAGTAATCAGCCTGCGGGAGGTTTCCAAGGTATACCGGCGGGAGGAGGGAGAGGTGCATGCGCTTGATCATGTGTCACTGGCCGTGCGGCGCGGGGAGTTCCTTGCGGTGGTGGGCAGCAGCGGCTCGGGAAAGACAACGCTCATGAATCTGATGGGCTGCCTCGACACGCCGACAGAGGGGGTCTGCCGGTTTGAGGGAGAGGATGTTTCCCAGCTCAGCGAGCAGCGTCTGGCAGAAATCCGCAACAGAAGGATCGGCTTTGTTTTCCAGGGCTTCAACCTGATCGGCGGCCTGACGGCACAGGAAAATGTGGAGCTGCCGCTGGCTTACCGGGGGGTCCCGGCTCCTGTGCGGCGCACGCTCGCGCAGGAGGCGCTGGCGCTCGTGGGGCTCGGGGATCGCACGGGGCATCTGCCGGGCCAGCTGTCGGGCGGACAGCAGCAGCGGGTTGCCGTAGCCCGGGCAATCGCCGCAAAACCACCCATCCTTCTCGCGGATGAGCCTACCGGAAATCTGGATCCCGAGTCCGGACGCGCCGTTATGAAAATCCTGCGGACACTGAACCGGGAGGGGCGCACGCTGGTGCTGATCACGCATGATATGGCGCTTGCGGCTTTGGCGCAGAGACGTGTGCGCATCCGGGGCGGGAAGCTGTGGGGGGAGGAGGAACAGCACGAATTTGCGGATTCTCAGGAGGGAATCTTTGGCGGTTTTCGCCCGAGCGATTTGGTTGACAATCCTTTGGCGGATGATATAATAAAACGGTAGGAATGATATTCCAACCCGCTCCGCTCAAACCGGGCGGGGAATCACAGCAGCAAAGGAGGACACAAGAATGCCTGCAAATCTGTTGGAACTGCACGATGTGGATGTCCCCGAATTCCTCAAGACACTCGATTCCTGTCAGGGCGACGTGTTTCTGGTGACCCGCGAGGGAGATCGCCTGAACCTCAAGAGCAAGCTTTGCCAGCTTGTCGGCCTGACGAAGCTGATCGAGGGTGGCAAGATTGCCGAGGCCTTCATTGAATGTTCAAACAAGGAGGACGAATCCCTGCTCTTCCGCTTTAATCTGTACGGAGATAAGGATCCGCGCAAGGCCTGAGCAGAAAGGTTCCATTCCGGGAAGCTTCGGCATCCTTTTGGCGTGTCGCCGGGAGGGTGCCTTTCTTTTTTTGATTTTGGGATCGGCGGAGATTCGGGCGCTCTTTCGCGCCGCGCGGATCGGCCGCCGGGCATGAAGGGAGAAAGCGAATGGCAAAGGGAAGGCGGTATGCGCCCCGCAAAAAGAAAAAACAGCCTTTTTGGATCTCAGCGGTGGTGCTGCTTGCGGCGGCGCTTCTTGCGGGCGCACGGCAGCTGGGGCTCAGCTGGGAGGATCTTCCGGTGGTGGGAAGCCCCGCATCGTCCACCGTTCAGGCTGTGCCGGAGGGCACGCTGGAAGTGGTATATTTTGACGTCGGCCAGGCAGACAGCGAACTGATCCGCTTGCCGGGCGGGCAAAATATCCTGATTGACGCGGGAACGTCCGCCACGCAGGAGGCGCTGGTGGGGGAGCTGCGTTCCCTTGGGGTGGAGACGCTGGATCTGGTGGTTGCCACACATCCGCATGCCGATCATATCGGCGGTATGGCGGAGGTCATCGATCAGCTCGATGTGCGTCAGGTGGTGATGCCCCGTGTCGCGGAGAGTGAAACGCCCACCACCAAAACCTATGAAAATCTGCTGCAAAGCATCGCGAATGAGGGGCTTTCCATCACCCCCGCCGGGCCGGGCGCGGAGCTTTGGAATCAAAACGGCGCGGTGCTGACCGTCCTGGGGCCGAACGGAAGCGGGTACGGAAACCTGAACAACTATTCCGTTGTCCTGCGCCTCACCTTTGGAGAGGACAGCTTCCTGTTTACCGGAGACGCGGAGACGGAGAGCGAGGAGGAAATGCTGGCCAGGGGATACGATCTTTCCGCTACCGTCCTCAAATGCGGCCATCACGGCAGCGAAACCTCCACGTCGCAGGCGTTCCTCGATGCGGTTTCTCCCCAGTACGCCGTGATCAGCTGCGGCGTGGACAATGATTACGGCCACCCGGACGCCGTGACGCTGGACAAGCTTTCCGCCGCGGGGGTGGAAGTATTCCGCACAGATTTGCAGGGGACCATCACTGCTGTCACAAGCGGTTCGGGCGTCACCATAGCCGCACAGGGAAAACAGGGAACATAATAGGCAAGGGCAAAGAAAAGCAGCCCGCCGGAAAGGCTTTCACAAGCGATTCCGGCGGGCTGCTTTTTCGATTTTTACAGGCGGGACAAAAGCTCCCGCAAAGAGCGGATTTCCCATGTGGGAGCAGGAGAGGGAACGGGACGCCCGGCGGGATTGAACCAGCACGCGTCAAGGCCGAAGCCCTGCGCGCCCTTCACGTCCGACGTGGGCGAGTCCCCGATGACAAGCGTCTTTTCCGGCGCGAAGTTTTCGACGGCGTGGGAAACCAGCTCAAAAAATTCGCGCTTCGGCTTCTGCACACCCATCTCCTCGGAGATGAACAGATCGGAAAAATACTGCTCCAGCCCGGATTCGCGCATCCGCCTGCGCTGGACGTGGGACACGCCGTTGGTGACGACATACATGCGGTAGCGCCCGGAAAGAGCGGCGCAGACTTCTTCGGCTGCATCGATGGTGAAATGTTCCGCGGACAGCGCGTCGAGATATTCGCGGTTGAACGCAGCGCCGTCCCCCTCTATGGAGAACTCCCGAAACAGCTGCTCAAAGCGCGTCATGTGTATCACGGGCTTGAGGATCCGATCCTGCTCATAATCGCGCCAAAGCTGGGAGTTGATTTCCCGGTAGCGCAGAAGGGTTTCCTCCGAATAGGGGTATCCGTGGCGGGCGAAGATTTTCTCCATGGCGGCATGCTCGGCACGGTCGAAGTCAAGCAGCGTGCCGTCCACGTCAAAGAGAAGGATTTCATAGCGCTTTTCCATGAAGAGGCCTCCGAATCACATGTTCTTGTATTTGCGCACCTTGCGGAGCTTTTTCTTTTTGCGGTTGTAAATCAGCGCGAGAATCACATACACAAACAGAAGGAAAAGGATGATTCCCACGATGGTGAGGAACCAGGACGAGGTGACGATATCCTTCACCGTGCTTGCGCTCTTGAGCAGCTCACTGCGTTCCACACTCTCCCCGGCGACCAGGTTCAGGGTGGCGAGCGTCTGATCGGCATAGCTGTAAGTGACGGTGCCGATCACATCCCCTTTCTTGACGGGCGCTTCAATGTACTCGGGAATATCGGGCGTAGCCAGGATACTGCTCGAGGAAATGTCGTCCGGCAGGATGGTGGTGTAGCTTTCCTGCGGGACCAGCAGAAGCGTGTCCTTGTTCCAGGCGAAGCGCAGCTCGATTTCCGTTACCGCGTCGTCCGCGTCCGCGATGGTGCGGAAGCCAAGATTGTCGAACGCCCAGTTGTAGAGGTTGATGGAATCGGAGCACTCCCCGTGTGCGGTAATGCGGTTGCCGTTTTCGTCCACGCTCGGCGCGCCGAGGGCAACGCACAGATAGCTCAGGCCGTTCTTCTTGGCGGTCGATACCAGGCAGTAGCCTGCCTGATCGTGCGAGCCGGTTTTGATTCCCTGCGCGTACTGGTAATAATACTGCGGATCGAGCGTTTTGTGGATCAGCCGGTTGGTCGTGACCAGAAGGCGCTTTTCATCGGCGGCAGGACCGCCGGCCGGTTTGTAGTAGATATTGGTGGTGTTGGTGATGTCCATGAATTCAGGCAGCATCATGGCGTACTGGGTGATGACGGCCAGATCCCGCGCGGTGGTGTAATGCTCGTCGTCGTGCAGGCCATGCGGGTTGGTGAAGTGCGTATTTGTGCATCCCAGCTCAGCGGCCTTCTCGTTCATCATGTCAACGAATTTCTGTACGTCGCCGCCCCCCACAAAATCGGCGAGAGCCAGCGCGGCGTCATTGCCTGAGGGGATCATCATGCAGCGCAGAAGCTGGGAGACGGTCAGCACGTCCCCCACCTGGATGCCGGACAGGGAGCTGCCTGTCCCCAGCAGCTCGTCGCGGATTTTTTCGGAGATGGTAACGGTGGTGTTCTCCGGATCCTCCACGTTTTCATAGACCACAATGTATGTCATAATCTTTGTGGTGGACGCGGGCTCCCGGTGCTTGTCCGGGTTTTTCTCGTACACCACGGTGCCGGTGTCCAGATTCACCAGCTGGATGGCGTCGCAGGCTGTGTCAAAATCAATCTGGAAGGAGGCCGCGAACGCTCCCTGTGGGAGCAGCAGCCAGACCGTCAACAGGACGGAGAGAAAGCACACGATTTTTTTTTTCATGGAACTTTTTCCTCCACTATGTTATAATAATCCGGAAACGCACAGATGGTGTCCGTGCGTACAAAATGCCGAAGAGGTGGGCAATTCTAGTATAACAGGATTCGCAGGATTGTGTAAACCTGCAAATGAAAAGAATTTGTGAACCCATGGGCGCACATTTTGTCAAAGCATGAGTTTTCCACACGATTCTACAGATGGTGTGGAAAACTCAGTGGAAAACGTGGAAAATTGTATATTCATTTCATTTATAACAAGTTGTATAGCGGGACGGACAAAAGCCCCGCGGGGATGCAAAGGGGGACGATCCGTTTGATTTACATCACGGGAGACATTCATGGGGACAAGCGCCGGTTTGAGGACGCGAAGCGACTGCGCTCCGGCGATACGCTGCTGATCTGCGGCGATTTCGGTTTTCTCTGGGATGGGGGAGTGGCTGAGGAGCGTTTCCTCAAAAAGCTGGGAAAGAAAAAGTATGCCATTGCGTTTGTGGACGGCGCGCATGAGAATTTTGAGCTGCTGAACCGCTGCGAGGAAGGCGAATGGAACGGCGGACGCGTCCATTGCCTGGGTGGAAATATCTATCATCTGATGCGCGGCGAGGTGTATACCATTGAGGGAAAGACTTTCTTTGCCTTCGGCGGAGGGGAGACGCGCGAGCGGCAGATCTATCAGGATGCCGGAAAATGGTGGAAGGAGGAATTCCCCACCCTGGAGGAGATGAAGAACGGCGCGGCACGGCTGCAGGCCCACGGCAAACGGGTGGATTACATCGTGACGCACTGGCCCGCCCCCCGCATGGCCGGGAACCACGGCGATCGCAACGCGCTTGACGCCTATTTTGATACGCTGGCGCGTGAGATCGAGTATAAGCGCTGGTATTTCGGGTATCTGCACAGCGACAGAAAACGGACGGCAAAGAATTTTTCCGTTTTTCAGGAGATTCTTCCCGTGGAATAACGGGGACAGCAGAACAGCAGACGGCGGGACGGGCGCGGTATGTGTGCCGTCCCGCGTTTTGGATCAGGAGGGTTTATGAAGCTGGTACATACGGCGGACTGGCATTTGGGAAAGTATTTGTATGGGCGTTCCCTTTTGTCGGATCAGGAATATTTTGTGCGGGAGCAATTCCTTCCGTTTCTGCGGGAGGAGCGCCCCGATCTGGTGATCCTTGCCGGAGATGTGTTCGATCGGGCCATCGCCCCGTCCGGGGCGCTGCGGCTGTTTGATTCCTTCCTTTCCGGGGTGAGCGCGCTCGGCATTCCTCTGGCCGTGATCGCAGGGAACCACGATGGGCCGGATCGCATGGCAATCGGCGGCGCGCTGCTGCGCAAAAGCGGTATCTATCTGGCCGCCCGGCCGGAGGAGGTGCTGTGTCCCGTGGAGCTGACGTGCGGCGATCGGCCGGTGCGCCTGTTCCTTTTGCCCTATGGTGAGCCGGCGGAGATCCGGGCGCTGCTTGGAAATGAGGAGCTGCGCACCTTCCAGGAGGCATACGCCGCCCTGCTGGAGCGCGCCGCCGCCCTGGCCGCGCCGGATCGCCTGAATCTGCTGGCCGCGCATTGCTTTGCCGCGGGAAGCGTCACCTCCGCGTCGGAAAGCCCTGTGTATGTCGGCGGGACGGGGGAAGTGTCCACCGCCTGCTTTGCGCCGTTTTCCTATACAGCTCTGGGACATCTGCACGCACCCCAGCGGGCGGGAGAGCACGGGCGCTACGCCGGATCCCCGCTGAAATATTCGTTTGACGAGGCGAACCAGGAAAAGAGCGTCACCGTGGTGGAGTTTGACGGTGAGGAGCCGCGTATCTCCTTCCGATCCTTTCCGCCTCTGCGGGATCTGCGTGTGCTGACAGGGAGCTTTGAGGAATTGCTGGCACGCGCGAAGGCGGAGCCATGTGAAGATTATCTGCTGTGTGAGCTGACGGATAATGGGCCGGTTTATCTGCCCGCCGAACAGCTGCGCCCCTATTGGCCGAACCTGCTTGGCCTGTCCAGCCGCTGGCTGGCGGGAGCCGGGGAGGGGAGCGAGGACGGTCTGCGCGAGCAGCTCCGGCACAATGGGACGGACGCGTCCGCCGTTCTGCGGGAATTTCTCACGCAGATCTGCGGGTATGAGCCGGACGCAAACGATGAGGAGCTGTTCCTGACGGCTCTGCGGGGAGAGGAGGAGGAAGAAGCATGAAAGCAGAAGAATTGCAGCTCCAGGCATTCGGATCCTACCGCCGCCTGACCCGGATAGACTTCCGGGAGCTGGGGGAAAACCCCTTGTTTCTTATCACCGGATCGACCGGCGGGGGAAAGACGACGCTCCTTGACGCCATGTGTTTTGCCCTGTACTGCCGTGCGACCGGCGGGCGGCGCAGCTGGGGCAGCATGCGCTGCATGGAAGCCCCGGATGAGGAGGAAACGTTTGTGGAATTCACCTTCTCCCTCGGCCGCGAGCGGTACCGGTTCCGCCGCTCCCGCACCTACTACAAAGGGAGAGGGACCGGGGAGCGGAAGGTGCGGGAGGAGCATGCCGCGTACCGGTGGGATGGGGAAGGCTGGGAACTTCTCGTCAGCGGCGCGGAAAGCCGCGTGCGGGAAAAGGCGGAGGAGCTTCTGGGCCTGACATGCGAACAGTTTTCCCAGGTGGTCGTGCTGCCGCAGGGAGATTTCCTGCGCCTGCTGCTGGCCAATTCCAGGGAGAAAGCCGCCATGTTTCAGACGCTGTTCGGCGCGAAGCGCTGGGAACGTGTGTCCCGCCGTTTGCGGGAGCTGGCGGCCGCGAAAAAGGCGCAGGCGGATCGCCTGACGGCGGAGCGTGCTTCCCTTCTGGCCCGGGAGGAGGCGGAGACGCCGGAGCAGCTTTCCGAGAAGCTGGCCTCGTTTGAGGAAGAGGGGAAAGTGCTGGCGGGAGAAGCCGGAAAGCTGGAGAAGGAACTGGGACGTGCCACGGAGGCCTGGAACGCGGCCTCTCTGCTGGAGCGTCAGTTCCAGCTTGCGGCAGAGCTGGCGCAGCGTGCCGGGACATTGGAGAAAAAGCGTCCCGCCATGGAGCAGGCGCAGGCCCGCTTGACGCTGTGCCGCCGCGCATCGGCGTTTGCGCCGCACCTGCGCTCGCTGCAAGCGGCGGAGAAGGATCAGGCGGAGAACGGAAAAAGGCTGTCCCGTGAGATTACCACCCTGCGCGAGGAAGCGGAACGCCGCACTCGCGAGGAGCAGGATCTGCGCCGGAAACAGGAGGAAGCCGAAGCACGCTGCCGCAAGGGAGAAGAGTTTATCAAAGGGCTCAGCGGAGAAGCGGCCCGCCTGGCTCCGCTGACACAGCGTGTGCAGGAACTGACGCGCCGCAGCGCCGCCTCCGCGCTGGCTTCCGTTCTGCGCGAAGGGCAGCCGTGCCCGGTGTGCGGTTCTGTCCATCACCCGGCCCCGGCCGCGCCGTCTCCGGAGCTGGAACAGGCGCAGGCCGCGCTGGAACAGGCGCGCGCCGCCGCCGCGAAGCAGACAGCCGCTCAGCAGCGCCTGGAGCAGCGCAGGCGGGAGCAGAAGGAAGCTGCCTCCGCTCTGGAACAGTGCCGCGCGGCTCTGGCCGCGTGTGAAGCGCGCCGCGCTGCCGCGCAGGCTGCGTGGGAGGAGTCACAGGCCGCGCTGGCCCGCACGGCGGAGAGCCGCCGGCAGGCGGAGGAGGAATTCCGTGCCGCTCTGCCGCAGGAGGGAAAGGAGATCCCGCTTTCCGAACTGCTGCTTTCGCCGGATCAGCTGGAAGCGCGGGAACGGGAGATTCAGCAGTACCAGGCTGCCGTGGCGTCCTGCGAGGAGCAGAGAAAGCGCGCCGCCGCCGAGATTGCGGGGAAGGAGCGCCCCCATATGCAGGAAGCGCGGGCCGCGCTGGACGCGGCCCGCGCACGCAGGGAGGAAGCCGTCCGCCGCGCGGCGGCCCTGGCCCAGCGGCTGGAAAGCGGAAAGCAGTCTCTCAAGGCTCTCCGTGAACTGGAGGAGACCGCCGCGTCCGCCGCGCGTGACTATGAGCGAACGGAGCGTTTGGGTGCGCTGCTTTCCGGGAAAAACGCACGCCGGATTCCGCTCCAGCAGTTTGTTCTCGGCATCATGCTCGACGATATCCTGTCCGCGGCAAATCTGTTTTTCAGCCAGTTCAGCACAGGCCGGTATGCCCTGCGCCGTGTGCGGGAAGCAGGAGGGGGCCATGCGCTGGCGGGGTTGGATCTGGAAGTGCTGGATGCACAGTGCGGGTCTGCCCGCGCCGTGGAAACGCTGTCGGGAGGAGAGCTGTTCCTGGCTTCCCTTTCGCTGGCGTTCGGCTTGTCCAGCGTTGTGCAGGCCGTGTCGGGGAGCGTGCGTCTGGATTCTATCTTCATTGATGAGGGCTTTGGCACGCTCGATCAGGAGACGCTTGACACCGCGATGCGGGCTCTTTCCCAGGTGCAGGGGGCGGGCCGGACGGTGGGGGTGATCTCCCACGTCAGCGAGCTGCGCACGCGGATCCTTCGGCAGATCCGCGTTTCCCGTCTCCCGGACGGTTCCAGCACTGCTTCAGTGTTTGCCTGAAAAAAGCATAGAAAAACGAAAACCGGCCTTGCGGCCGGTTTTCGTTTTTTGGGGAGGAGTTGTATTGAAAAGGTGTGGCAGCGCCTGCCACAGAACGTATAAGCTTTGTTTGGAGGTCTTTCCCTCTTGTCTGCTATTAGTATAATACGGTTTTGCGAGGGTGTCAACCAAAGTCGGCCTCCTTTTCGCAAAATCTATTTCTTGGATAAAACGCGAAAATCCAACGGAAGAAATTAGGACAAAGTGCTAAAAATATTCGAAGTTATTGAGAAAGGTCAAACCTCAGCTTCCTGTGTTGACGGAGAAGCGGATACCGGCAGGCAGAAGGTAATCATGGTGCTCTGGTTCTGGATGCTGTTGATTTTCAGCGCGGATGTTTCCCCATAGGTTAGAATCAGGCGTTCATTGACGTTCTTCAGGCCGTAGCCGGAGGAGTCCGTGGAGGTGAGCGTGGGCAGCTTTTCCGGAGGGATTCCCACGCCGTTGTCCATCACGGTGAAATGGATGGCTTCCTCCACACGGCGGATGGTGAGGAAAAGACAGCCGCCGCCCTCCTGGCGCGGGAGAAGTCCATGGACGATGGAGTTTTCCACCAACGGCTGAAGCAGAAGGTTCGGCACGGTGATATCCGGCAGAATCGGGTCGATCTGTGTAATCACCTGGAATCTCCCGTCATGCAGCAGATGCTGGATCTCAAGGTAGGACATGACGTTGCGGATCTCATCCTGCAGCGCGATCTGCGAACGCCCCTTATTCAGCGTGGTGCGGTAAAAGGTGGACATGAGCTGGGACATCTGGCTGATATCATCCTGATGGGAAAGCAGCGCGCGGCTGTTGATCAGGGACAGGCAGTTATAGAGAAAATGGGGGTTAATCTGTGCCTGGAGGGCCTTGAGCTGCGCTTCCTTGAGGGTGATGGTTTTCTGGTAATTGTCCTGAATCAGTGTCTGGATTTTGTCCGCCATGGTCTGAAAATTGTTGGTGAGCACGCCGATTTCATCCTCGCAGTCGTCGTGCAGGCGGACGCTGAAATCTCCCGTCTGTACCACCTGCATGGTGCGGTTGACCTGGTCGATCCGCCTTGTGGAAAAGTCCGCGAACAGGCGGCTGAGAAAAAGGATCAGAAACAGGCACACGGCCATAATCCCCACCATGACAAGAAGAACCTGGGCGGCGGACTGTACGATCAGATATAGGGGCTTTTCCAGAAGAATGCTCCAGCCGTCCTCTTCCGCAGAGAGGCTGGTAAGCGGTGTGCCGGACAGAAACCCTGCTATTTTTGGATCCGTATAGTCGAAAAAGACGGTATCTCCATTGGAGATCCGCAGATGACAGTCGGATAGGCTGTCCAGAAAATAAAAAAAGGTATCGCCGGGGATGGTCATTGCCACACAGTTTTGGGAATATGCCTTGACGTATTTGGTATACGGTTCCGGGACAAGGCAGATCAACACCATCGCGCCGTCCTCCCGGATAAACCATTGAGGCTCCGCTGTCAAATCTTCCGCATCCGCGGTGAACCATGGCTCCTGCTCCAGATCGGAAAGCGTTCGGAGCTGCTTGCCATGGCGCAGCTCTTCCCGGCCGGTGTAGAGCGTGATCTGTTCAATCTCCGGATGCTGTGTGGTCAGATTGTTCAGAAAGACGTCGAAGGTATAGGAAAATTGCGCGTATTTATCGTATACCGTATCGTAGGTGCGGGACGCGGTGGAAATCACTGCGTCGGAATCCGCGGCGTTCTGCACCAAATTTCCGTACAGCTCAATCTGAAAGCTGAGAGAGTCGGAGGCCGTGCTGAGTGTTTCGCGCAGGGCGGTATCCTCCTGCCGCAGCAGACTGGAGGTCATCTGAGAAACGCAGAACACGGTTGTGATGGAGAGAGGAAGAATACTGACGGTCAGGCAGGTCAGTAAAAGCTTTCGTTTGTAGCTGAGATTCTGCACGCGCCGGATCAGCTTTTGGAGGCGCTCAGGCATGCGCGGCCTCCTGCCGGTAGCGGTCGGGGGAGGTTCCGAAGTATTCCCGGAAACTCTGGCAGAAATAGGAGTAGTTTGGATATCCCGTTTCCGTGCCAATGTCTATCACCTTCTTTGTGGTATTCCGCAAAAGCTCGCTGGCCTTTTCCATGCGGAACTGCCGGATGTACTGATACAGGCTCTTTCCCATCGCCTTTTTGAAGATGCGGCTGAGGTAATCGGGGGAGAGAAAAACGGTGGAGGCCAAAAGTTCCACGGAAAGCTCCTGCCCGTAGTGCTGATGGATGTAGTCAAGCACGATCACCAGCTCACGCCGCAGTCCGCGTGTGCTTTCCACGAAGGTTCCCGCCACCTTGCGCGCGAGTTCCTGCACCATATCAATGATCTGGGAGATGTCCTGCTGCAAATACAGGGCGGAAATCAGCTCATCCATGGTTTTTCCGCCGCACAGCAGGAAACGCCGCAGGTATCCTGCACACACCGGCAGATCCGCGCACCGAGCTCATGAGCGTCCTCCTGCTCGTCCCCTTTCAGAAAAATCAGCGCCTGCGGGGAAAGGTTCAGAGGTACGAACTCCTGTCCAAGCGTGCCGCGCAGGCCGTCGCACAGGCGGGAATAGCCTTTTTCCAGAAAGGCGCCCGGAAAATTCAGAAGCACCATGCGGCGGAAGCTTTGCAGCTGTGTGCGCAGATCGTCGCTCAGGGATGCGGGATCCATGCTGCCGTAAACAGAAAGCTGCAAAGCGGACTGGAGCATGGAAGCCTGATACATGCGGCTGGCGCTTCGTTCTTCTGTGATCTGTTCGATCACGGCATTGAGCGTATTTTCCAATTCCTGCGGCACCACGGGTTTGAGAATATAATTTTCCACGCCCAGATGCATGGCGGCTTTGGCATATTCAAACTCCGCGTAGTTGCTGAAAATAATGACGCGGGTTTCGGGGTAGAGCGCACAGGCTTCACGAAGAAATTCCAGACCGCCCATGACGGGCATCTGGACGTCGGAGAGGATCACATCTGCCGTCCATTCCTCCAAAATCCGCAGGGCGTCCACGCCGTTCTCGGCTTCCCGAACCTCAAAGGGAAGCCGAGCGTTTTGGATCAGGTACAGCAGACAGTCGCGCTCGTTTTTTTCATCGTCCACCATCAGAAGGCGAAACATCGCCCATCCCTCCTTTCGGCCGGTCAAATTCAGATTATGACTTTATTATAGCGGAAATGTGAAGATAAAGTAAACGGAATATTGATATGTTTGTCGGAAATTTGATGTTTTCTATTTTTGAAAAAACAGATATTCTATATATAGAACGAAACACAACGGACAGGAAGCCGTGTGGGCTCCTGTGAAAACAGTACAAGGAGGCAATCCATATGAAAGGAAAAGCAAGGAGAGCAGCAGCGCTTTTGCTGTCGGTGCTTATGATTTCCTCACTGGCCTCCTGCTCGCAGGAGCAGGATTTCACGGCTGGGATGAGCGAGGAAGAGAAGGCTGCGTGGGAAGCCGCCGCCAACGATCCCTATGGCAAATATCCTGAGCTTGTTACTTATACCACGGGCTACAACCTGACCAACCAGGGCTCCGATGTTCTGGCGGGAACCCCCTATGAGAACGATACAACGGAGAACAATGCCTACACCCGTTATCTCAAGGAGCTTCTCAACGTTCAGAACGAAAACTCCTTCGAGGCTGTTTCCGGTTCGGATTATGATCAGAAGGTTTCCATGGCGATTGCCAGCTCCACCATCCCGGACATTATGCATGTTGCGGACTATGCCACGCTGGTCGAGCTGGTGGAAAGCGATCTCATTGAGGACCTGACGGATGTATACAACAATCTTGCCTGCGATACCGTGAAGGCCGCTTATGAGAGCTACGGCGAGGAAAACAATCCGCTCAACACCGTAACCTTTGACGGCAAGATCATGGCAATTCCCAAGACCCAGCTCAGCGACGGCCAGGATTTCCTTTGGCTGCGCAAGGACTGGCTCGACAAGCTTGGACTGGATGAGCCCTCCACCATCGAGGATATGGAGAAAATCATGAAGGCCTTCATCGAGGAGGATCCCGACGGCGACGGCCAGGATGACACCATCGGCATGGTGATGCTCAGCGAGGTGTATGGCGGCTATCCGAACAACACCTTCGGCATTGATAATGTCTTTACCGCGTTTGGCGCATATCCCGGCGTCTGGATCGACAAGGACGGCAAGGCTGTGTACGGCTCCGTGCAGGAGGAAATGAAGGAACCTCTCCAGCTTCTCAACCGCTGGTACAACGAGGGCCTGATCGACAAGGAGTTTGCCACCCGCACCAACGATGATATTGTCGGCCTGATTTCCACCGGCCAGTGCGGCGCGTTCATCGGCCCGTGGTGGGCGCCCTTCAACCAGGCGCAGACCTCTACTTATGCTTCCGACGATGCCGAGTGGATCAACGTTTCCTGCCCGGTGGGAAGCGACGGCAAGCTTAATGCCATCAGCACCAAGAGCTACGCGGGATTTGTTGTGGTCCGCAAGGGCTACGAGCATCCTGAGCTCGCGATGAAGATTGTCAATGTCAACTCTGAGTATTCTAAGCAGGATAAGTCCGAAGCCGCGCAGGAGGTCAAGGAGAACCAGACGCTGGCTTATTTCAACTGGCCCCTGTACTGTGAAGTGCAGCCCGGCAACAACGCGGAGATCATGACCCAGCATGTGCTCGATGTGATGGACGGAAAGGCTGAGGCCGATTCTCTCACCACCGAGGAGCAGAGCTATTATGAATCCGCCGTGCGTTATCTTGAGGCGGAAGAAGCCGGAAACAAAGCCGATGCCGCGGATTATTCGCAGTATATGTCCCGTATCGTTTCCATGCAGCGCATGATTGACGAGCCTGCCAACTTCCTGGTGCCTTCCTTCTTTGAGACGACCGATTCGATGAGCACCCTGTGGGCGTCTCTCGAGAAGATGGAGATGGAAACCGTTCTGAAGATCATCACCGGTGAACAGGATATCTCCTCGTTTGATTCCTTCGTGGAGACCTGGACGAGCAGCGGCGGTGACAAGATCACCGAGGAAGTCAACGAAGCGATCGGCGGCTGAGCCGGACGCGATACCAAACGGTAAAAAACGCGCCTCCAAAGCAGAAGCAAACCCTGTTTTGGAGGCTGTTTTCCCGAAGGAGGGTATTATGTCGACTGGAAAATTAAAGACGGCGAGCGTGCGCCGCAGTCAGAAAAAAGAGCGTCTCACCTTTCATTTGATGCTCCTGCCCGGAATGATTGTGCTCCTGATCTTTGTGTTCGTCCCGCTGCTGGGCTCCGTTATGGCGTTCCAGGACTACAAGGTGGGCTTGGGATTTTTCCGTTCTCCGTGGGTGGGGCTTGAAAATTTCCGCATCATCTTTACGTTCCGCGACAGCGTGCAGGTGTTCTGGAACACGCTGATCATCGCTTTCGGCAAGCTGGTTCTCAACGCGATTGTGCCTGTTATCTTCTCCATCCTGCTCAATGAGCTTGGCGGCAAGATTTTCAAGCGCACCTTCCAGACCATTGTGTATCTGCCTCATTTTCTTTCTTGGGTGGTTCTCGCCACAGTTGTGACCAATATGTTCTCGCTGGATGGCCCGATCAATGCTTTCCTTGGCCTGTTCGGTGTGGATGGGATCCAGTTCCTGGCGGACAACAGCTGGTTCCGCACCGTGATCATCGGCACCGATGTGTGGAAGGAATTCGGCTATAACTCCGTTATCTACCTGGCTGCCCTGCTTTCGATCGATCCCGGCCTGTATGAGGCGGCCTCCATCGACGGTGCCAGCCGTTTCAAGCAGATCCTTCACATCACGCTGCCGTCCCTGATGCCCACCGTCGTTCTCATGGTGGCCCTGAGCCTTGGCAACATCCTCAACGCAGGTTTTGATCAGGTGTTCAATCTGTATAACCCCATTGTCTATGAGACGGGCGATATCATTGATACTTATGTGTACCGTATCGGTATGGTCGAACGCCAGTACAGCATCGGCGCGGCCGTTGGCCTGTTCAAATCCATCATCAGCTTTGTTCTTATCCTGGGATCCAACCGCTTGGCCAAGAGACTGACGGGCAGCGGAATCTTTTAAGAAGGGCGGCGAAGTGAATTATGGTTAAAAAGGTTACCGTTGGCACAAAAATCTGCCAGGCGCTGATCTGGCTGGTCGTGATTCTCATGACACTGAGCTGCCTTCTCCCGCTGGTCAACATGGTCGCCATCTCCCTGAGCAGCAGCAACGCCGTAGCTTCCAACCAAGTAGGCCTGCTGCCGGTGGAGCCGACATTGAGCACGTATCAGAAGCTTCTCAACGACACACAGTTCTGGGCTTCCTTCTGGATTTCCGTGCAGCGCGTTGTGCTTGGTTTGATCATCAATATGTTCTTTGTCATCACCATGGCGTACCCGCTTTCCAAGAGCCGCCTGCGTTTTCCCGCCCGTGAGGTTTACATCAAGATTGTTATTTTCGCGATGCTTTTCTCCGGCGGTATCATTCCGCTGTTCATGGTGGTCAGCCAGCTCAAAATGATCAATACCATCTGGGCTCTTGTTCTGCCGAGCGCCGTGCCGGTCTTTAACGTAATCCTGATGGTGAATTTCTTCAAGGGCGTTCCCGTATCGCTGGACGAAGCAGCCAGCATTGACGGCGCTTCTCCGCTGACGGTTCTCATCAAGATTTATCTGCCGGTTTCCCTGCCGGCTCTGGCCACTGTGGCCCTGTTTTCCATTGTGTATCATTGGAACGATTATTTCTCCGGTCTGCTTTACATGAACAAGGCTACCCTGTATCCGCTGCCGACTTACATCCAGCAGCTGACGGTGGATATCACCCAGGTGACCGACGCGGAGCAGCTCAAGCAGCTTGCGACCATGAGCAACCGCGCTTTCAACGCTACCAAGATTGTGGTTTCCACAATCCCGCTGCTTCTGATTTATCCGTTCCTGCAAAAGTACTTTGTTTCCGGCATCGTGATTGGCGCTGTCAAGGAATAAGAAGGAACGATTTTCTCTGCTTACATGACCATTCCGAAATTCGTTTCGGAAAGATGCTTCCCGTTTTTTGCATTCCTGTGGAAAGGACGGACCACCAGCTTTCGCCGGTGGTCCGTCCTTTTGTCATCTTATTATATTAGATATACGTCAGCCGATATTCGGCAGAGAGTCGAAACCGGGCTGCAAGTCTGCGTCGGTGGGAATGTAATCCGACATGGTGTGCTCCAGATAGGAGGTGTAGGCTGTCATATCAAAATAGCCGGTACCGGTCAGGCCGAAGAGAATAACCTTTTTCTCTCCGCTTTCGCGGCAGCGGATGGCCTCGTCGATGGCTCCGCGGATGGCGTGGGAGCTTTCCGGCGCGGGCAGGATGGTTTCGAGGCGGGCAAAGAGTGTTGCGGCCTCAAACACCTTGGTTTGCTCCACGGAACGGGCCTCGTCCAGATAGCCGTCGTGGTAGAGTTTGGAGAGGATTGGGCTCATGCCGTGATAGCGCAGGCCGCCCGCATGGTTCGCGGAGGGAATGAAACCGCTGCCGAGCGTGTACATCCGGGCCAGTGGCGTGACCTTGCCGGTGTCGCAAAAATCGTAGGCATAGCGTCCCCGGGTGAGGGAGGGGCAGGAGGCAGGCTCCACAGCGATGAAATGCGGATTCGCGTGGCCGAGCAGCTTATCCTGCATGAAGGGAGCGATCAAACCGCCAAGATTCGAGCCGCCGCCCGCGCAGCCAATGACGATATCCGGGTATTCCCCGATGATCTCCATCGCCTTTTTGCATTCCAGGCCGATGATGGACTGATGCAGCAGAACCTGGTTGAGCACACTGCCGAGCACATAACGGCAGTCCGGCGTGGTGGTTGCCTTTTCAATGGCTTCAGAGATCGCGCAGCCAAGGCTGCCCGTTGTCTCCGGATCGTTCGCGAGAATCGCGCGGCCCACGCGCGTGGTGTCGCTGGGGCTGGCTACCACATTCGCGCCGAAGGTCTGCATCACGGCCTTGCGGTACGGCTTTTGATTGTACGAGCCTTTCACCATGAAAACATCGAGGTGCAGGCCGAAATAGGAGCAGGCTTCAGCCAGAGCCGTGCCCCACTGTCCCGCGCCCGTCTCGGTTGTCAGGCTCTTGAGACCTTGTTCCTTGGCGTAGTAGGCCTGCGCGACGGCGGAATTGAGCTTGTGGCTGCCGGAGGTGTTGCTGCCCTCAAATTTGTAATAGATGTGCGCCGGAGTATCGAGATACTTTTCCAGATGATACGCGCGGCACAGAGGGGAGGGGCGGTAGGTTTTATAAATATCAAGCACCGGCTCGGGAATATCAAAATAGCGCGTCTCGCAGTCCGTCTCCTGCCGGGCCAGCTCTTTGCAGAAGATTGGATAAAGCTCTTCCGTCTTGATGGGCTGGAGTGTGGCGGGGTTGAGAAGGGGATCCGGCTGCTCCTTCATGTCGGCGCGCAGGTTGTACCATTGCTTCGGCATCTGGTCCTCGGTGAGAATCAGTCGATGGGGAATCTTTGTCATAACAATCGGCTCCTTTTCAAAATCAATTTGATGGAGATCCGGGCCGGGGAATAAAAAACGGCCCTTGCCCCTTGTTCAAAGGGACAAGAGCCGGTAGACTCCTGCGGTACCACCCAGATTGCGGCTATGCCGCCACTTGCTCCGCACGCCATCACGCACGCTTCCTTGGTAACGGGTGAAGTTCCCGTCAGCGGCTACTCAGGGACAACCCCCGTTCACCCTGCCCTCACAAGACCATTCCCCCGACCTGTCCTTGCCGCATTCCCAGCAGCAGCGGCTCTCTGCAAAGAACATTCCGTCCAGGTACTCTCCTTGCTCAACGGTTTCTAAATTTTATTTCATTATACCGATATTTCCCGCCTTGTCAAGAGGATTTTCGGAAATATAGCAAAAAATATTTTTATGTGCTTTTTCAGCGATGCGCTGCTTTAGTAAAGTATTACAAATATTGCCGGAAAAGGGAACAGCATGGTATAATAATTATTATCATAATAGGCTCGCTGAAGGCTTGACTAGCTCCCGCCTTACTCTGCGGCAGCAGCGCGGGACGCAAAATATACGCATTGCACACAGCCGGGCATCGGGCAAGCCCGATGCTTGCGCGAGTTGCCCGCCGCAGGCGATTAAACGGATGGAGAAGAGAAAACGATGGCAAAAAAGAAAAGAGAAATGGCGCTGGAGAAAAATACGATCTTTGAAGCGCAGGTAACAGGATATACAACCGAAGGGACAGGCGTGGTACGAACACCGGAAGGGATTCCGGTGTTCGTAGCGGGAGCGGCGCAGGGGGATACGCTGCGCGTGCGCGCGGTAAAAAGCCTTAAAACGTATGCTTTTGGGCGGATTGAGGAGATCCTTTCGCCTTCTCCCGACCGTGTAGAGGAAGATTGCCCGGTTTCACGCCGGTGCGGCGGCTGCGTATTCCGTCATATTTCCTATGAGGCGGAGCTGCGCGCCAAGGAGCAGCGTGTGCGCGACGCTTTGTCCCGTATCGGCGGCTTTTCCGATTTGCCGGTGCTTCCGATTCTGGGCGCACAGCAGCCGAACCGCTACCGCAACAAGGCGCAGTTCCCAATCGGCTCCAACGGGGAGGGCGGCATCCTGTTTGGCTTTTACAGCACGCACAGCCACCGGATTATTCCATGCAAAGACTGCCTGCTGCATCCGGTGGAATTCATCCGGGCCATGGAGGCGGTGAGCCGCTGGCAGGCGGAAACGGGCGAGACAGCCTACAACGAGGAGACAGGAAAAGGAACGCTGCGTCACCTCTACCTGCGCAAGGGTTTTGCATCCGGTCAGGTGATGGTCTGCATCGTGGCGAATGCCGCGTTCCTGCGCGGGGAGGAACGGCTGTGTGAGCTTCTGCGCGAATCGGTGCCGGGACTTTCCGGCGTGCTGCTGAACCAGAACACAGAGCGAACCAACGTTGTTCTGGGAAAGGAAAACCGTGTTCTGTGGGGAAGTGAGCTGCTGGAGGATACGCTTTGCGGCCTGCGATTTACCCTCTCGCCGCATTCGTTTTATCAGGTCAATCGCGATCAGGCGGAACGTTTGTATGAGACGGCCGCGCAGTATGCAGCCCTGACGGGGAAGGAGATGGTGCTGGATCTTTACTGCGGGGCCGGGACGATCGGGCTTTCGATGGCTGCGTGGGCCAAGCGGCTGATCGGTGTGGAGATTGTGGAGGACGCGGTGGAGAACGCACGCGCAAATGCTGCATGCAACGGCGTCACAAACGCGGAATTTTTCTGCGGCGACGCGCCCAAAGCCGCTGCGATGCTCCGCGCCCGCGGGGAAACGCCGGACGTGGTGATTCTCGATCCGCCCCGTAAGGGCTGCGGAGAGGAGCTGGTGGACGTTGTATCCTCCATGTCGCCGCGCCGTGTGGTATACGTTTCCTGTGATCCCGCCACGCTTGCCCGCGATCTGCGCTTTTTTGCCTCCCGGGGATATCAGCCGCAGGAGGCCCGCCCGGCTGATTTGTTCCCAAGGACTGCGCATGTGGAGACGGTTGTCTTGCTTTCCAAGGGAGAAATCGACTCGAAAAAGGTTCGTGTGGAGTTCTCGTTGGAGGATATGGATATGTCTGGATTCCAGAAAGGTGCGACCTATGAACAGATTAAGGCTTATGTGCTGGAGAAGTTTGAATTGAAGGTATCGTCTCTGTATATCTCCCAGATCAAGCGGAAATGCGGTCTGGATGTAGGGCAGAACTATAATTTGTCGAAGAAAGAAAACGCCAAAGTGCCAAAATGCCCGCCAGAAAAGGAAGCAGCGATTATGGATGCACTGAAATATTTCCAGATGATAATGTAGTATTTGAAATGGTCAGGATTATATAAGTCCTGGCCATTTCGAGGTCAAACCTTCGTTGAAATCATCACGGATTCGTGATATGCTTATCTATAATTTATACGTTGTTAAAAACCGTGGAGGGCATCTATGGCTGTACAATACAATAAGTTGTTTAAGATGCTGATCGACCGAAAAATGAGCAACAATCAATTGGCGAAGCAGGCAGGAATTAGCCTGAACATTATTACTCGTTTAAAGCGGGATGAATACATTGCAATGCAAACTATTGAGAAAATCTGCATTGCTTTGGACTGTGGTGTGGATGACATTCTCGAATTTATCTCGGAGTCTCAGAAATGAACTATCATTATGGCAGAGGGGAGGTTTATCGTGCAGTTTGAAGAAAAACTGGATGTGATTGAGGAAGATATTGTCCAATACAGCCAAGAATTGCTTAATATCCTCCTGAAGGATAGAACAACAAAAGAGAATATTATCTGGGCAACCAGTGACTATATCTCGCATGGGGAGCTATATGCAGCGACAGAGCAAATCTACGCAAGCCTGATCACTGGCGTTCATTCTAAGCTGATTCAGCCTCGTGTAGCAAAGGCGCATGAGCAAAAAAACAGTCGCACCAGAGACAAGGCAGAAGTGTTTACCCCTTCCTGGATCTGCAATGCCCAAAATAACTTGGTGGACGAGCATTGGTTTGGTCGGCCTAATGTGTTTAATATCCCGCAAGACAACACTTGGACGGCAACGGAACGAATCGTATTTCCTGAGGATAAGCAGCATACCTGGAAGCATTATGTGGATGCACGGAGAATTGAGATTTCCTGCGGCGAGGCTCCTTATCTGGTAAGTCGCTATGATACAGTAACCGGTGACCCCATTGAACTTCTCTCCCGGATCGGTTTTCTGGATCGCAAGCTGCGGGTTGTGACCGAAAATGCCTCCGACGAAAGCGAATGGTTGAAATGGGCGTATCGAGCTTACGAAAGTATTTACGGCTTTGAGTTTCAGGGCGATAACTTATTGCTTGCACGGGAAAATTTGCTGTATACTTTTATTGACTACATGCGGCATGCGCTAAAGCGTACTCCGACGCTCAATGAGCTAAAAAGGGTGGCCACCATCATTTCCTGGAATTTGTGGCAGATGGATGGCCTCACATACGGGCCGCCGCTTTGCGATATTCAAGAAGAAATGAATCAGCTATCAATATTTGATTTTATTGAATCTGAGTTCCTGACTGCTCAAAAGCCTGCAAAGTCTCGGTGCAAAATCAAGGATTGGCGATCCAAAGTGATCGTGGAATACTACTCTTTGGTGAAGGGGGAACGATAATGGAAACCGTATTTGGAACTTCTTTCGAGTACAAATTGATTTATGTTTTTGCCATCAATGATGAAGCCCACAAAGGGCTTTTGAAAATTGGTGATACTACGATTCAGTCAGACGCTTCCATTGATGCCCTGTTTCCCAACTGTAAGGCGCTGAATCAGGCGGCGCTGAGCCGAATCAAGCAGTATACGAACACAGCGGGTATTTCTGCCCAGCTGCTACATACCGAGTTGGCGGTCCGCCTTGTTAGAGGCAAGGATGGACAGCAGGTGTTGAAAGCTTTCCGGGACCATGATGTACACCGGGTGTTGGAGAACTCCGGCATTCCCAAGAAAAAGCTGAAGAACTCCACCAGCAGAGAATGGTTCGAGGTGGATCTGGCCACCGTTCTGAAAGCGATCGAAGCGGTGAAGAAGTGCCAGCCTAACCTGTCCGGCGCGGGAGCAGGCACAGGTTTTACCCCCATTGTGTTCCGCCCGGAACAGGAAGAAGCCATTGAGAAAACGCTGAAACAGTTCAAGACCGGCAGCCGGATGCTCTGGAACGCAAAGATGCGTTTCGGCAAAACCCTTTCTGCCCTTCAGGTAGTTAAGAAGTCTGGCTTTGCCAAGACCATTATTGTTACCCATCGCCCTGTGGTGGACGATGGTTGGTATGAAGATTTTCAGAAGATCTTCTATGATACCGATGACTACACCTATGGCTCCAAGGGCCACGGGGCTGCCATTGAAGATCTGCTGAACAGCGGCAAAAAGTTCGTCTATTTTGCGTCTATTCAGGATCTGCGCGGTTCCTCCACCGTTGGCGGCAAATTCGATAAAAACGATGCTGTGTTTTCCCTTGACTGGGATCTGGTCATCGTGGATGAGGCCCACGAAGGAACCACCACCGCCCTGGGCGATGATGTCATTAAAAATCTGGTCAAGGAAGGAAACAGCTACGATACCAAGTTCCTTGCCCTGTCCGGCACGCCGTTCAATATCCTCAAAGAATTTGACGACAACATTTATACCTGGGATTATGTGATGGAGCAGCAGCGCAAAGCGGAATGGGACAAGCTGCACTTTGGCGATTCCAACCCCTACGACGAGCTGCCGGAGCTGAAAATCTATACCTACGACCTGGGCAAAATCCTCACCGATAAAAGCTATGTAGAGTTGGAGGACAAGGCGTTCAATTTCCGGGAATTTTTCCGTGTTTGGACTGGGGATATCAAACACGATCATAAGGCTATGCCAGCTACTGCACAGGTTGGCGATTTTGTCCACGAAAGTGATGTCTGGAGCTTTTTGAACTTGATCACAAAAGATGACCCGGACAGCCACTATCCTTATGCCAATGAAGAATACCGCAACCTGTTCCGCCATGCCCTCTGGATGGTTCCCGGCGTCAAAGAGGCCAAGGCTCTGAGCAAGCTGATGAAGAAACACCCGGTCTTTGGCTGTGGTGTATTTGATGTTGTCAATGTGGCCGGTGACGGCGACGAGGAAGAACGCTCTGAAGATGCGCTCCAGAAGGTGCGGCAGGCTATCAACAGCGCCGGAAACGATGGTTACACCATCACCCTTTCCTGCGGTAAGCTGACCACCGGCGTCACCGTGCCGGAGTGGACGGCTGTGTTTATGCTGGCCGGATCGTTCTCCACTTCTGCCGCCAACTATCTGCAAACCATCTTCCGGGTACAGTCGCCCTGCAACAAGGACGGCAAGATCAAACGCTGTTGCTATGTGTTCGACTTTGCCCCCGACCGCACCTTGAAAATGGTAGCGGAATCTGCGGCTCTGTCCACCAAAGCGGGCAAGGCGAATGAATCCGACCGTCGAATCATGGGCGAGTTTTTGAACTATTGCCCGGTCATTGCGGTAGATGGTACGGTGATGAAAGCCTACGACACCAACCGCTTGCTCCAGCAGTTGAAGCGTGCGTATGCGGAACGGGCTGTGCAGAACGGTTTTGATGACACCAATCTATATAACGACGAGTTGCTACGTCTGGAAGAACTTGATATTGAGAAGTTCAATAACCTAAAGAAGATTGTCGGGACATCCAAAGCAGCCCCCAAAGCTAAGGAGATCGACATCAACGCCCAGGGTTTTACCGATGAAGAATACGAAGAGCTGGGCCGGATCGAGAAAAAGCCCAAGCAGGAGCGCACACCGGATGAAGAAAAGCGTTTGCAGGAGATGAAGGAAAAGCAGAAACTCAAAAACAATGCAATTTCCATCCTGCGGGGCATTTCCATCCGTATGCCGCTGCTGATTTACGGCGCTGATATTCCCATTGATGAAGATATCACCATGGAAAAGTTGGTGAACATCGTGGATGATTCCTCCTGGGAGGAATTCATGCCCTCCGGCGTCACCAAAGAGATGTTCAAGAGCTTTATCAAATACTATGACCCGGAAATCTTTGTGGCTGCCGGTCGTCGGATTCGCACCACGGTTCTCAGCGCCGATGCGCTTTCCCCCACGGAGCGGGTCAAGAAAATCGCGCAGTTGTTTGCCTGCTTCAAAAACCCGGACAAGGAAACCGTTCTGACCCCATGGCGGGTTGTGAATATGCACATGAGCGATTGCCTGGGCGGCTATGACTTCTATGATGAAACTCATGAGCAGATGGCAGAGGAGCCCCGTTTTGTGGATCGTGGCAAAGTGACCGCAGACACCTTTGCAAATGCCGGTGCCCGCGTGCTGGAGATCAACTCTAAAACCGGTCTGTATCCTTTGTATTTGACCTACAGCATTTTCCGCAGCCGGTGCGCCGCTTGCCCCGAAGAAGAACTGGATGATGCCAAATTGCAGCAGCTCTGGGATGCAGCCGTGCGGGAGAATGTGTTTGTGATTTGCAAAACGCCGATGGCCAAGCAGATCACCCAGCGCACACTTGCCGGATACCGGGATGTTCCGGTGAACGCCCATTATTTTGACGACCTGATCAACATGATGAAGAACAAGCCCCGGCAATTTGTTGACCGGGTGCTGAAGCCCAGCTATTGGAAACAGGAAGGGGTGAAAGCCATGAAATTTGATGCCGTAGTAGGCAATCCGCCGTATCAGCTTTCCGGTGGTTCTGGCGGTACCAATGACGCACCCATTTATCAATATTTTGTTTCATCCGCACAGAAGCTACAAGCTGACTACACTTCTTTGATTATTCCTTCAAGATGGTTTTCTGGCGGACGAGAGAACCTTTTGGCCGAATTTCGGCACGATATGCTTGCCGATGGTGGAATCAAGAAGATGTTTGTTTTTTCTGATTCGCATGACATATTCCCTTCTGTGGAAATCAAAGGCGGGCTTTGCTACTACTTGTCTCAAGACGGATATTCTGGAGAATGTGAATATACGCTTGTTAAAAATGGAACCCCTACAACGATTATGCGGAATCTAAATGACTTTGATGTTTTGATTCGTGAACCGTTGCTTGCCAATATTGTGAAAAAGGTGATGGCCGACAATCCCAGAACCGTTAGCGAGATCATTTCGGGAGATACGCCGTTTGGGATCCCAACCAATCCAAAAGGCAGCAAGAAAAATCCCATCGACTTGTATGATACGGAAAACAATGAACATAATACGCGACTATTCTATATTGAAAGTTCCGAAAGAAAAGTCGGCTATATTAATAGAACAAAAATCTCTAAAAATAGCGGAGACATTGACGCGATAAAAGTATTTATTCCAGAAGCATACGGAGCCGGAGAAACTTTTCCTCACCAAATCCTGGGTGTTCCAGAGTTCGGTGGGGCTAATTCCATTTGCTCGCAATCATATTTGTATGCATCTTTTGACAGTGAAGAAGAAGCAAAAAACTTCATTATTTACCTGAAAACCAAGTTTTTCCGATCTCTTGTTTTGTCCATAAAGATTTCTCAGCACGCTCCGAGCAAAACATACCGCTTTGTCCCCATGCAGGATTTTACAAAGCCCTGGACGGATGCTGAACTGTATAAAAAGTATAGCTTGACAGACGAAGAAATCGCCTTTATCGAGTCCATGATCAAGCCAATGTAAATGGAGGTGGAATCAAATCAGCAAACACAACAATCCAACCCGGCAGCATCATGTGCCAAAAGTATATTTGAAAAATTTCTGTGCGAAGGATGGCTCTATTGCTGTTCTTGATAAAACCAGAAATCGTGTATTCTCCACGGGGCTTGAGGCGGTTGCAGTAGAGAAAAATTTCTATACAGTAGATGGATTAGAAGATCCCTATTGTTGGGAAAAGGCCTATGCAGAGAGCGTCGAACCTATGATGAGCGTGTTATTACCCAAAATAATTTCAAGGGTTCATGTTCTGGTGCAAACTGGTCATTGCATCATAAACAAAGACGAAAAATCCCAGTTGGCCCTTATAATGGTGATGCAACTGCTTCGTGGCAAGCAAAGCCGCGCATATGAAAAGAAGCTTTTTGATGAACTGCTGCCTTCTACAATCGAAAAGGCTAAGAAAAAATTTGGCCCCTTAACTGATGAACAGCAGAAACGCTTAGATACTTTTGGTACTGATCCGCAGTTTTTTAAGCAAATCTCTATGGGATTAACTTGGGACATTGAACGGCTTACTCGCTATACCAATATTCTTATGTGGCATGATTTTGTCTTTTATCATATCTGCGGCGATATGGAGTTTGTGACAAGCGACAACCCCGTGATGTTTATAAACAGTAACACAGCCAATGCGCAGCCATTTGCCAATGGTTTGGCTCGCAAAACGACGCTCATCTATTATCCCCTTTCGCCCAAATTATTACTTTGCGCTATACATCCAAATGCTTTTTTCCAGTTCTTTTCGGATAAAGATGGGTGCCTGTGTCGTCTTGATGCCACCAAAGAAGAAAGCTTTATTGCGTCCATGAATCGCAAGCAGCGTGCCCAGTGCCACAATCAAGTCTTTGCATTGACTCAGACAACTTTAGAAAAGATAAAGCTGTAATGGGAACCCGGGGTTACGGCCACAGTGGAGGTGTTAAATGCGAAAACATTTGTATAGATTTATCAGTTTTGAAGATTTTATAAACCTTGTCATAAACAACAAGGACAGGTTTGTACGGCCATCGATTTGGGATGATGGGTATGAAGGCTACTTATTTTCCTCTTTGGATTCACCAGAAGACGTTCGCCACATTGTAAGTGAAATGTTCAATAATCTGTGCCCAAGAAACTATTATGCAATTCCTGACAATTATTTCCGAATGTGGCATAGTAAATGGTTTACTTATGCGCAGTGTTGGTCAGAGCATCCGGAAACAGACGCTATGTGGAGGTGTTATTCATACGGGAACAAAGCACTTAGAATCAGGACACGTGAAGATAAACTGCTTGCCCACGCCAAAAGCATTTTCCAAGAAAATGAAGATTTTGCTGTTTATCTCAAAAAAGTAAGTTACGACTTAAACAAAAAATCCAATATTGAGCAGCAAATTGCACAAATGGGAGACAGCAAATTGACCCATGAAACCTATTTTCATAAGCGGCCTGCATTTAAGCATGAAAGAGAAGTTCGTCTGCTAATAGCCGATAATAGGCTGTATATTAGAGAAAATCTGTCAAGCCTCGGTGTAAAATGGAACATTGCTGAACAGGTCACGGGCAAAAATGATGGAGAAATCATCGACTATTTAACCGAAAGGATCCTATCGCAAAGGATTGATTACGAACACAGCAATAGTGCAAATGTATGGATAGAAGATGCTGGTAACATATCCGCCTTTTTGGAAGGAGTGATGGTACACCCTTCTGCTCCAGAGTGGTATGTGAATATTGTCCAAGATATTTGCCTTCAAAAAGGCATTCGCTTTGATGGACAATCTCAAATCTATAAATTAAAATAATTTCATTAGTTCGGGACTCAACAACTTTCCTGTAAATGCTTTTGGGTAATTGGCGCAGTTGAATGTTTCCGTTCGATGGGGATTCCAAAGGGGAACAGCGTTCTCCTTTGTCTGGGGTGTTCAGAGGGGATAGTGTTCCCCTTTGACTGGAAGAATCCAAAGAAACCGGCGGTTTCGTGGCACACGACTTTCCCTCGGAAAGTCTAGTGTGTTATACCTTTGTGGAGCAGATGGTAGCCGGAATTGTAGCACGCCCCGGAAAGTGTGGCTACAGTTGCGGCGTTCTGGCGGGAAAGGTTGCCCCTTGCGGGGCAGCATAAGCGCCAGAAAAAGGCTGGCAGACGGTGCGGGCAAGCACTGTCTGCCAGCCGTGTCATTTGCGGAACAAAGGTATATCAAAGCCCCCGTCAGCCGCTGCTTCCCATCGTATCAGAACCACCACGGCAGCTTTCCGCGCAGGCTGTCCATCGCCTCGCCCTCCACCTTCTTTGTCCAGCTCTCGCTGAGATGGAAATGGAGCGCCGCGCCGATCAGCGGGTGCTCGATTCCATCGGTAAAGCCATAGCGGTACAGCAGATAGGTCTGCTCTCTGGCCGTCAGCTTGTCCAGCGCCGCATACAATTCTATCAGCTGCTCTTTTTGGATATAGATTTGCTCCGGCGTTTGGGTGTGAGGGTCGGCTATGGCTTCGATCCGCAGCATCCGTTCATCCTCTGAGAGAACGTCATCCAGATATACTCTCTGGAAGCCGGGGCCGTCTTTCTTATCCACCATCCGTTGCTCAAATAAACCGAGGGCGGCGCGGATGCAGTCCGTCATGGCGTTGCGGAGCGCCGGTGCTGCATAGGTCAGAAATTTCATGCCCCGTCCGGCATCAAACAAAGGGATCGTGTTCAGCAGGCCGATACTTCCCTCCTGCATCAAATCATCCAAATCAATTCCAATATCATTTTCATCCAGCCCCATGTTTCGGTATTGCTCCAGCGCAATTTTTCGGATGAATCCCAGATTCTTTTCCAGCAGAATGTCACGGGCAGCCGTATCCCCTTTCTGTGCCAGTCTGCACAGCTGCTCATTGCTCCGGGTCGGCATTTTGCTTCTCCTGCGCGTGGTCTAAGGTGGATTGGAGAAATTCCGTCAGCGCCTGACCGAACTTGTCTAATGCTTCCTTTTGCACACCGTCCATCCCCGCTGCGCTCTGGGTGACGGCGGCGGAAATCATTTCGGGCGTGATGGTCGGAGTATGAACATCCGCCCCTTTGGTGAGTTCGGTAAACATCTGCTGAGTGATGCCCTTGGTCAAGGACTGCGCTGCTGTGAAATCGTTGCCGATCTCTTTCTTCACTTCCCGCAGCGCCGCCATAAATGTGTTCTGTATCATCGTCAGGTCTGCCTGATATACGGGAACTTTCTGCCGGTTGACAGTTCTGGCCGCCTGCACCGCAGCGTCTGTTTTATTGTTTCGGCGCAGCATGGCGCTGAGAGTAGTAAGCATCTGGTTCTGTCCGGCGAAACCGGCGGCCAGCGTATCGTCAAAATATTGTTCAATCATATAGGTGACTTCTGCAAAGCGAGGGCTTTCCAAAAGGCGGTTGACGATCTCTGCATTGGCTTTTCCGGTGTACAGATTCCGCGCCGCCTGCACCGACAGGCCCAGTTCTTCAATATCAAAATTTGTCCGGTCGGGCGTGTTGACTTCCCCCAGCAGGAAATCTGTGGAGACTTCAAACACTTTCGCAATGCGGAGCAAATGTTCTGTGCTGATCTTATCAGTCTTACCGCTGACAAACCGGCTGATGGCGCTCTCGGTGCTGCCGATGCGGGTCGCCAGCTGTGCCTGGGTAATTTTATGTTCCTTCATAAGCTCCTGCATCCGCTGCCGGATATTGCCGGGCAGATAGGCTCCCTCCATGTGACGCACCTCTCTTCTGAAAACTCTCTTTATCCATTATACCTGATAAAACCAGCGCGGGCAAATGCTTTCCGCTGGCTTCGCCGCTCTGAGGTCTTGCATTTTTGCAAGATTTCAGGGCGGCGTTTTTTCATTTCTTGCACTTTTAGCGGATTTTTCGGTTTATAGGCTTTTTCCCCGTATATTCAGGCAGACGGGCAGATACCGTCAATAAATGATGGAGGGCATAGCCTATGAATTTGTTTGAAACTGTAAAATCTGCTGTTACTGTGAAGCAGGCCGCCGAATACTACGGCTGTAAGGTCAACCGGGGCGATATGATCTGCTGCCCCTTCCACGATGACCGGCATCCCAGCATGAAGCTGAACAGGGATTATTTCTATTGCTTTGGCTGCGGGGCTACCGGGGATGTGATCGATTTTGTGGCGCGGCTGTTCGGCCTGAGCAGCTACGAGGCCGCAAAGAAGCTGGCCTATGACTTTGGCATCGACCCGGACAAGCCCCCGGCAGCGATGGCTTTGAAAAAGCCCTATCCGCTGGCGCAGGCTTTCCGCAACGATGAGATACACTGCCAGCGGGTGCTCTGCGATTATCTGCATCTGCTGGAACGCTGGAAGGTCGAATATGCCCCGCAATCGCCGGAGGATGAACTGGATGACCGCTTTGTGGAAGCCTGTCATATGATCGAGTATGTAAATGATTTGTTGGACGTTCTCATGTTTGCGGAACTGAAGCAGCGTGTGAAAGCGGTGGATATGCTGCTGAAGGACGGCACTATCACCGCGCTGGAGCAGCGGCTCAGACGTCTGGAAAAGGAGGTGCAGCACCGTGGCGAAGAACGAGCAATCGCGTGAGGCCAACCAGCCCATCTGGTTTGACGGCAAGAGTATCAATGAAGCCCTGTTTTGTGATGATTTTCTCGGCAGACACAAAATCATCTACACAAACGGGGCTTTTTTCACGCCTGATGGCCGCGTGACCGATGAGCTGCCACTGCGTGGAGAAATTTTTGAGGAACTGAAATGCTGTGCGGTCAGCAATATCCCCCGCAAAATCAGCAATATCGTGGAGCTGATGAAGCTGGCGGCGCTGGTAGAGGATTTCCCGCCGGAGGCTGACCGCATTCATCTGGCAAACGGCACGTTGTTTCTGGATGGCTCCTTTACGGAGGGAAAACCGGACATCGTGCGTTGCCGCCTGCCGGTGGCCTATAATCCCGATGCGCCCACGCCGACCCGCTGGCTGGCTTTTCTGGATGGGCTTCTTTACCCGGAGGACATTCCCACTTTGCAGGAATATATCGGCTACTGCCTGATCCCCAGCAACAAGGGACAGCGCATGATGGTCATTAAGGGCAATGGCGGCGAGGGTAAGAGCCAGATCGGCGCGGTGCTGTCCGCCCTGTTCGGCAGCAACATGAAGGACGGCAGCATCGGCAAAATTTCCGAGAACCGTTTTGCCCGCGCTGATCTGGAACACATTCTGCTGTGTGTCGATGATGATATGCGGATGGAGGCCCTGCGGCAGACCAACTATGTCAAATCCATCGTCACCGCACAGGGTAAAATGGATTTGGAGCGTAAAGGCAAGCAGAGCTATCAGGGATGGATGTGCGCCCGGCTGCTGGCATTCAGCAATGGCGACTTGCAGGCTCTCTTTGACCGCAGTGATGGCTTTTATCGGCGGCAGTTGGTGCTGACCGCCAAAGAGAAACCTGCCGACCGTGTGGATGATCCCGACCTGGCAGAGAAGATGAAGGCCGAGGTGGAGGGCATTCTGCTGTGGGCTTTTGCGGGATTGCAGCAGTTGGTAGCGAACAACTTCAAGTTCACCGAGAGCCAGCGCACCAAAGAGAACCGGGAGGCCGTCAAGCGGGACAACAATAACGTGTTTGATTTTCTGGAATCCGAGGGCTATATCCGGCTGAAAGCGGATGCGTCCATCAGTTCAAAGGATTGCTACGACATTTACCGGATGTGGTGCGAGGAAAATAGCCTGACTGCACTCAAACGCCGCAGCTTCAGCGATGCGCTGGTGGCAGCCTGCGGTAAGTACAATCTGGAACACTGCAACACGATTACCAATTCGGCAGGACGCCGGGTATGGGGCTTTATGGGGATCGAGGCAGTGGCAAGGCCGCATATAAACGAGTTTACGGACGCTTCACAGTGTACGTACGTACCGGAAGACTGGCGGGATTGATTTCCGATCTGGTCGCCGGTACGTATGTACGCAGCGATTCACCCTGTTACCTCATATATTAGAGGCGCTTCATGCGGATAAAGTGGTCGTGCCCATTTTGGGTACGACCAGAACCATGTAAATATTCTCGGTTTTGTGATGTGAAGTGGTTGGTGTCATTTTGAACCCGACCACTTTAGCAGGACGAAGTAGGTGTGGTCATTTTGACCACACCTAAAGCGGTCAGCAAAAGAGGTGATTTTGCAGGTATCTTTTGAAGCAATCTCAAAACGGCGAAATGTTTCTCTGTTATCTGCACACAGTTCATCAAATAGCGACTCGTGGAACTGTGCACACGCTGCACTATCTCGCGCAGATACAGCCTGAACGATGAAAAACCCCACATTTTCGCGAAGTTGAATATTCCGCCGTTGACCAACGATACGCAGGAAGCCATTTCTATCGCAAAACAGCATTTGCACAAATTTCACCATTGACCAAAGCCAGTGTGCTCCCCAGCGTAGCCGGTTCTTTTTATGACGCAACAGAAAATCATGTTTTAGTTGTCAAGTGACAAAGGGCGTCACTTGCAAAAATGGAGGATTACCATGAAATCAAGTATTCGAAACGAAATCAAGGCGCAGATCATCCGCGCCGGTTACACCATGCAGGAAGTCGTTGACCAGCTGCACGATGAGTATGGGTGGAGCGACAGCGTATCCAATCTTTCCGGAAAATTGCAGCGGGAATCGCTGCGGTATCGGGAGGCCGTGGAGTTGGCTGACGTGCTGGGATATGACATTGTCTGGCAGAAACGGAGGGATTGAGTATGGAAAAAGCACAATACGCGATTATGCGATTTGCCAAATATAAGGGGCCTGAAATCGGCAATATCGAGGCCCATAACGAGCGCACAAAGGAAAAGTACGCCAGTAATCCCGATGTGGATACCAGCCGAAGCAAGTACAACTTCCATCTGGTCAAACCGCCCGGCAAGTACCGGGCCGAGTCAGAGAGGCAAATTGCCGCTGCCGGATGCCGTACCCGGAAAGACAGTATCCGTATGATCGAGACGCTGTTCACAGCCAGCCCGGAGTTCTTTAAGGGAAAGAAACGGGCGGAAATTCGGGCATTTTTCGAGGAAGCTCTGCACTTTCTGGAACAGCATCAGTCCAAAGAGACAATTATATCCGCCATGGTGCATATGGACGAGAAAACGCCCCATATGCACCTTTGTTTTGTCCCTTTGACGGAGGATGGCAGGCTCAGCGCCAAAGACATCATGGGCAATAAAAAGAAGCTGACCTGGTGGCAGGATGAGTTTTGGAAACACATGGTCAAGAAGTTTCCAGATTTGGAGCGTGGCGAGAGCGCCAGCCTGACCGGGTGCGACCATATCCCGCCCCGCGTATTTAAGGAGATGACCAGACTGACCAAACAGAAAAGCAAACTGGAGGATCTGCTCACTGGAATCAATCCCTTTAACGCCAAAAGCCGGGCGGAGGAAATCTGCAAGATTCTGGATACCTATATTCCCAGCGTGGAGAAGATGGACACACTGCTGCGGAAATATGGCGTAGCCTTCACGAAAACAGCATCCGAAAACAAAAGGTTGAAAACGAAAAATGCCGAACTGGAAGAATCTCTTGCATCGGCGCAGAAAGTCAGCACCCTAAAGCAGATCGAAGACCTCAAGCTGCGGCGCGACTATGACAGTGCCGTGGCGATTTTGGAACAGATACCGGCAGAAGTTTTGAACATCTATGTGCAGAGCAGCCATAGAGAAAAGGAGCGGCCTATTGAGCAAAGTTTATGATGATCCGAAATATAATGCGGCGTTTGACCGCTGTGTTGATGTGATGGCGCGGCTGTTGCAGAAGTATGGTCCGCAGCTATTGGGGCAGATGCAGGAGACTGCGAATGCTGGTTGCACACGTTCTGTGGTATCGGGAAAGCAACCCGTTTCGGTGTATCAGGAATTTGACAAAGCCGCTTGATATAAATTTGATTTACACGTTGCGTATTTGTTTGGCGTATGCTATAATAAATACGCAACGTGTATTTTTGCTTTATGGAGTAAAAGAAATGGACTGCAAAACCAAAATAAAAGAGTTGCGGGAAAGTACAGGCATGAACCGCAAGGAATTTTGTAAATATTTTCAGATTCCCTATCGGACTGTGACAGAGTGGGAACTGGATAACCGCCATGCACCGGAATATGTGCTCCGTTTGTTGGAGTACTACATTCAGAATGAAGGTCTGGCGAAGAAGAAAGTAACGGATGAATGTTCAGAGATGGAAGAAAGGGGCGACCCGTATGAAGAAAACTAAAACAAAATGCTATCTTTATACACGGGTATCTACTTCCATGCAGGTGGACGGATACAGTCTGGATGCTCAGCGTGATAAGCTGCGAAAATACGCTGAATACGAAGATATGGTAGTGGCTGGCGAATATTCTGACGAAGGCTTTTCCGGCAAGAATATTCAGGGCAGACACGAATTTCAGCGGATGCTGCAAGACATTCAGGACTGCAAAGATGGCGTGGAATATGTGCTGGTGTTCAAACTGTCTCGATTCGGAAGAAATGCTGCCGATGTACTGAATTCTTTGCAGCTGATGCAGGATTTCGGTGTCAATTTGATTTGTGTGGAAGATGGCATTGACAGTTCCAAGGATTCCGGCAAGCTGATGATTTCTGTCCTTTCTGCGGTGGCAGAGATAGAGCGTGAGAATATTCGGACACAGACGATGGCTGGACGGGAGCAGAAAGCCCGTGAAGGAAAATGGAACGGCGGCTTTGCCCCTTATGGATACCGTCTTGAAAAGGGCGAACTGTTGATTGCTGAGGATGAAGTGGACGTGATCCGCACCATCTTTGACCGCTATATTCACACCAACGATGGTGTCAGCGGTGTGGCGAAATATCTGAACCGGCAGGGCTTTGTGAAGAAGCTGCGGCAGAACGGCACCATTCCCGGTTTTTCCGCCAGCTTTGTGAAAAGTATCATTGACAATCCGGTATATATGGGGAAAATTGCCTATGGCAGACGCCGGACAGAGAAGAAGATTGGTACCCGGAATGAGATGCACGTGGTTGAACAGTCGGAGTTTCCCGTGTACGAGGGAAAGCATGAGGCTATCATTTCTGAAGAAGATTGGAATCTCGCGCAGGAGAAACGGAAAGTCAATGCTTATCGGCGCGAGAAGGTCAACGATCCTACCCATGCGCATATTCTGTCCGGCATTCTGAAATGCCCTTGCTGCGGCAAAAGCCTGTACGGGAATATTGCAAAAGCCCACAGCAAGGACAAAAAGACCCGCTATTACTATTACTGCAAGAATACGGTGACGCCAACAGGCCACGAGTGTACTTTCCGGCTGAACATTGAGCAGACCGAGATGAACCGCATGGTAGCGTCAATTATCTCTGCTATGGTCAGTGCCCCACGGTTTGCAGATGCAATCAAGGCGAAAATCGGTTCCGCTGTCGATACGAACGACTTAGAGAAGCAGCTGGAAGCATTACAAGCGCAGCTTCGGCAGACGTTAGGCACAAAGACCCGACTGGAACGGCAGATGGACGGTTTGGATGTGAATGACCCGTATTATGACCGGAAAATTTCTGATTTGCAGCGCCGCTATGACGAGCAATATGGTAGAATAGATGAGATTGAAGCCCAGATTGACGATGTGCAAAGCCAGATACGGAGTATTCGACAGAAGAAAATTTCCGGTGACAATATTTATCGCTTACTGTTGGCGTTCGATCAGGTCTATGAAGCCGCCTCCGAGGTGGAGCGGAAGGAGTTCATGCGGGCGTTCATTGAGCGGATCGAATTGTTCCCGGAAAAGCAGCCGGACGGCAACTGGATCAGGAAGATTATCTTCAATTTCCCCGTTCCTGTGAATGGGGCGGAAGTGAAAGAATTGCCCTTGGAAAACGAAACAATGGTCGAGACGGTTGTTCTTTTGTCCCAACAAAAGCCAGACGACACCATAGAGATCGACCTGGATTTGGATGAGCTGGACGCTACTGCCGCTGAGACCAAGGCAACCTACGAGGAAATCAAAGCTTATGTTTGGGAGAAGTACCATTTGAAGGTGTCCAACCTGTATGTCTCTCAGATTAAGCGCAAATGTGGATTAGAGGTTGGTCAGAATTATAACCTGTCCAAATCCGAGAACCCGAAAGTGCCAAAGTGTCCGCCAGAAAAGGAAATGGCGATAATGGACGCACTGAAACATTTTCAAATGATCTGATACTGAAAACACGGATGATTTGCCGTCAGGCGATCATCCGTGTTTTGCATTATTCAGACTCCTATACATCCTTGAGCAGATATGCGTTCAGCCTGTTTTTTTCATCGATGTAGGATTGATAGATATTTTTGACTCCGGCTTCTTTGGCCATGGAAATAATCAGATTTTTATCTACTGGGGATGTTCTCAATCCAATAATGACTCCAGCCGGAACACACTCTATCATTGCGGGGAGATTCATTTTGCAATTAGCAAGCATCCGCCATTCTTCATCATATTTGTGGCATTCCTTTTTAATCAAGCTATTTCGTTCGACTTCCCACGGAAGCGGTTTTAATTCCTTTTGCATGAAGTCTGGCAAAGGCACTCCTAATTGCTGCACCATATCTTGTCCCATAACAAACTTTGCAAAATTGGTTGCATCATGTGGAGTGTTGGAATAATATACTGGATAAATCCGTGTTCCATATTTATAGACGCCACAATTTGCGCACTTGTCCAATTTCCCACAATACGAACTATCCGCATCACTAAGGTCATACATAAGACAAAAACCCTTGTGCATATCGGCGTATTTTAACCACAGAGTTTCATTAAACCCATTTTCAGAAAAGCAGATGGACAGAATCTCGTCTTGTATTTTTGAGCGCAAAGTTAGTACATAGGACAAAAATTGGTTTGTAATTCCATTTGCAAATAATTGTTTTAACCCTTCGACATTCGTAACTTGCTGAATAAATTCTTGCGGGATGCCGGGTTGATTTTGAAAGGTTTCTTTCATCCCGTTCGCTAACGCTGCTAATGCCTCAGGGGAGCTATAGTTACTAACAAATTCTTGACGGATCTTCTCCACATCAATATGTAAAAAGGTGTCAAACGGATCATCATAACTGCTGGCTTTAGAGAAGAATAGTTTATTAGAGCGTAAAGCATCAAGATTATTGTTATTCACCGCACGATACTTATACAAAAATCTTGGATAGCGAATTTTCGCCATCAGTTGATTAACTTCATTTGGTATATCTTCGCCTGTAAATGAGCACAGCGTTTCCCAATAATCCTGCATTTCATCGTGGCTCATAGCTGTTTTTCGTTCTTCTGCTTCCAACGCAACTCCTCCTTATGTGATTGCTCTTTTTTGCGCCTTAATCAGCCGTTATATTCTCAATACAGTTTGGACAGATGTCAATTTCATTATCTTTCATAATAGCACCACATTGGCTGCAAAATGAAATGGTGCTTTCGTCAAAATCTTCTCCGCATGAAAAGCAATGGTATTTTTGTGCCTTTGTATCATGAGCCAGCTGCTCCGCACCGCATTCCAAGCACTCATAAACTGGAAACTCCACGCCTTCTTTTCCACATTCATAAGCACTGACACCAAGCTCATTCTCTACATACTCAACGGCATTGTCCTGATATTTATAATACAGATAGGCTTCATCTCTCAAATCTGTATAACTACTGGGTGAATCTATTCCCATGTTCTCCATGCAGTACTCGATAAACGTACAGTGTACTTTTTTAATAAATCTGTATTTACTTTTGAATTCTTCGTTCTCATTTCTAATACCGCTGATTCCTAAATGGCATAGGTATTCCAAATCGTGAAGCGATAACATATTATCTACGATGAAATCATAAACACCATCTACAACATCAGAATACTCCATCTCACAGTGACTAAGTAAATACTGAACATAGAGGTTTTTTGCTGGTCCTTTAAAAATTTCGTGCAACGCTTCCATGTGCTTGGTTATTGTCCGTATATTTTGAGACAGGGCATCGATAGAAATATTTCCTTGTCCTGTGGCATGAGCATAGTCATCTCTATCGCTTATGTACTTTGAGAGCGCTTTTATTTTTTCATCTTCCATCTCCAGCGCACGGAAGACTTTGAATATTTCTTTTTCCGGAATTTTGCTGAAATCATAAACACTTGCGTGATTTTCAATATCCGGTTTATCTGTTTTACCGTTATAAGCATTGATTGGGTAAAAAAGATCTTTCATTCGATCCGGATTTGTCTGAAAGGCATGATCAACGCAATAGTAGGTGTAGCTCATAAAAATGAGGTGCGCATAGAAAAAAGAAACCTGATAGTTACCTTTCTCATAGTTATCTACGACTGTCTTCTCCAAATCATAAAGGTATTGGTCATAAGTGCCACTTCCTACATCCACTTTATCAGTCGGAAAATACTCTAAGAGGCGAACTAAGAATGATGGATCATATTCTTCATCGGCTGGCTGAAAAGCACCATATAGTGCGTCCTTAAACGTTTCATCGTACATAGTGCTATTCCCCCCAGACTTCGCTAATTCTATCTGCTAGTTTTTGTTTAAAGATGTCTATGAGCCGTTTGTTTTGTTCTACAATAGATATTTCTTCTTCAATCTCTCTTATAATGCTTTCTTGAATCTCCACTGCCGGGCAAGGAATATTAAATGAGCGAATGTCTTTTAGTGAAATAAAATGTTGAGTACCACCACGTTTGGTAGCCTCAATATATTTGGCAAACAAAGAGCTGTTCAGCACAAATAATACATACTTTGCCTTCACTTCTTGACCCGAGAATTTTATTAGTGCAACATTTTTTATCGCAAAGGTTGGTTCAATATCAACAATAACAGGGTTACCTATTGTTCCAATCATAGGCATAAGAATATCGCCTTTATCCACCTTGGATCGTTGATTAATTTTATCATAGTCTTCCTTTGAAATGAAATTTACATCATCTAAAACAATTGTTCCATTTTTGATATTTTTAGAAGTTACTAATGGAAAACCATCCGGAATAAACTTTGGACTGTCATGTGTGCCATCTCTTACATCACAGATTTGAGCTAAAGGTTTTAACTCCCAACAGGAATCAATTTTAATGTTGGGTCTGTAGTTGTCGATAACTTGTCTAGCTCCATCAATAATTCTTTGATAGCTCTCAAGTTCAGCAACAATTTCTTCCTGTACTGATATAGGAGGAAGCGGAATTTTTATTTGCTCAATTTGTTTTCTATTGATTGAAGAAAAAGCAGCACCGTTATCTCCTTGTATCTCATCTTCCATTTGTTTTAAAACATAAAACAAATACTTATATTGTATTTTGGAGCTGCATCGAATAGCTGCTAAACCCCTCCCAATGCAAATATCCTCGGTTACAATATTAACCGGTCCAACAGGTGCTCTTACAGACATAACAATGTCATTTTTAGAGCTCGTTTTTGTAACCATTGTCGTCCACTTTTTAGGTTTACCCAGATAAATTTCCGTGAATTCAGTTTTTCCCTGATAAAAAGGAACACCTTCAGCAATATCATTATAAAATTTTCCTTCAGGAGATTGTCCTGAAATCACCTCACACACTTCTCCTAATGTAACAATTGGCCAAGTGCTAGAAATTGGCTGTTCTTCTTTGTACCGATCTCCAGCCAAAATATAATCCTGTTTTGCAATTTCATTTTTACTGCCAATAGTTACAAGTGGGTGATGAAGAATTTCATCATCTGCTGTTTGCAGATCCAGATCAGCATGATACTTCTTGACTATACGAATAATTTCTGGAATTTCGCTACCTTTTATTTCACGGCGCTGTGCTCCCAGGTCGAATCCGTCATTGTTCAGTTTTACAAAAAGGATTTCATCTTTTAACCTGGCGAAAGACTTATCAATGAGCAAAATACTGGTTTTAACACCACTGTACGGGTTGAAAACACCGGCAGGTAGTGAGATTACCGCATACAGCAAGCCGCCGTCTACCAGATATTTCCGAAGTTCTTTGTAAGCATTGGCAGACTGGAACACAATACCCTCCGGAACAATGATGGCTGCCCGGCCTGTTGGGTTGAGGTGCTCAGCAATGTAGTCCACAAACAGCACTTCGGAGCGCTTAGCTTTTACCCGATAGCGGCTGTGGGGCATAATTCCGCCCTTTGGCGTCATGAAAGGCGGATTTGCAAGGATGACATCATAACAGTCATCCCATTTTTCTTCACTGGTTAGGGTGTCATATTCGCTGATTTTGGGCTTTGTAAAATGGTGAAGGTACATATTTACCCGAGACAGACGTACCATATCGGGAGAAATATCGTACCCTGCAAAGTTTTCCGTCAAACGCTTGCGGTCATCGGCGGTCAGCGTGCTTTTACCGTCCTCATCCTTATTCTGTGCCAGAATATGGCGATAGGCACTGATCAGAAAACCGGCTGTACCGCAGGCAGGGTCCAGAATAGTCTCGTTTTTCTTCGGGTCTACGATTTCCACCATCATGTCAATGATGTGGCGGGGCGTGCGGAACTGGCCGGCATCTCCCTGGCTGCCCATGATGGACAGCAGATATTCAAAGGCATTGCCCAAATCCTCGCTGTTGTCATACGAGAAGTCGCTGACTTCTTTGAGGAACATATTCAAGGTATCCGGGTCCCGATAAGGGATATATGCTCCACGGAAAATATCCCGGAACAGCTGCGGAAGGTTGGGGTTCGTAGCCATTTTTTCAATGCCTTCCGCATAGAGAAAAGCCCTTTGCTGCCCGCTGTTTTCGGGCTTCATAATTTCCGTCCAGGCATACTTCTCATATTCACCTGTAAAAAACTGCCGTGTGCCGCCAAATTCCAAACCTTCTATATCCATGTCATCCATGAATTTATAAATGAGCGCAATGGTAATCTGTTCAACCTGCGCCTTGGGATCGGGCACCTTGCCCACCAAAATATCACGCAGCGTATTGATCTTGCGCTTTACGTCAAATGTCAACATTTTCTTTCCTCCTACATAAAGCGGGATACATTGACGTTATCGGCAACGTAATCTACCACGCTTTGCATACTATCCAGCCCCAAATGCTTCAGATCAGCCATAGTGTATGTGCTGATGTCCGTTCCAAGCAGCTGGAATTTTCGGTCTTCGATGGCTCTGCGCACATCTTTGTCCGTTACATAAGTGGCAAAGAACTCTTTTACATCGGCATACTTTTCTGACGGAATACTGTGCGTCAGGGCATATCCCTCGAATTCATCCTCTACCAATTCCTTTTTACTCTTAAAGAAGGGCAGGACACCAAAGATTTTGTCCAGAATTTCCCGGGCCGTGATGCGGCGATCACTGCCAATGGAGCGCCGCAGCTTGTCCCAGGTGTAATACTCGTTGGGCTGATTCATAATGTGGTCATCAATATAGCGGATGACAGCGGGATAGTTGCCCTGCTCATACTGTTCTCTCGCAACCGGATCTTCTTTGACAGTCTCCTCGAATTTATCAAAGTACATCCGGTCAATCTTCATGCCTTCAGCACCGATTTTGGTCTCTACCAGTGTTTTCAGCGGGTCAGGAGCAAAGTTTTCATACCCATCCGGATCAACAGGTGGAGTACCTGGCGACACGCTGCTGCCTTGGAAGCGGGGCAACTTTAAGACCTCATCATAATCAAACTTTTCTTCAAAATATTCGCAGTTTCCAAAGAAGTCGAACAGTTTGAATGTTTCCTTGGGGTACTTATGGACGATTTCCTGACCGCCGTTTCGCTCTTTGAAGATGAAATCATGTTTTCGTGTACCACGTCCCTTAATCTGAATAAAGTCTGTGGGAGAGAAGATAGGGCGCAGTAACCCGATGTTCAGCAAATCTTCGCAGTCATACCCGGTTGTCATCATGCCCACTGTGACACAGATTCTGGTCTTGGATGATTTATACCCTTCCAGGAAATTGGTTGTTCCGCTCAGATTATTGTTCTGAAAGTTGATTGTATAGGTTTGTGCGTTCATAATGTCTGATGTGATCTGCATAGCAAAATCAGAACAGTATTTGCCGGGGAACATCATATCCGCATACACGTTCAGCAGCTGTGTGATTTTTGCTGCATGTTTGCGGCTTACGCAGAAGATGATGCCTTTGCCAATTTCTCCGGTAATCGGGTCACGGAGCGCATTGTCCATAAAAGTTTTAACAAACATCTTGTTGGTTTCTTCGGAGAAAAACTTCTTTTCAAAGTCACGGGCAAAGTAGGTTTCTTCCTGTTCTTCGTCCGCTTCATCCCCTTGCGAAATCACGGCATAACCTTCATCTGCCAATAGTTTTGTTGTAATATCAGTTCTGGCGTCCACTACTGTAGGATTGATCAAATAGCCGTCACGAACTCCATCCAGCAGTGAATAGCGGTATGTTGGGTCGCCGCTTTCACAGCCAAAGGTTTTATAGCTGTCCAGAAGTTGCCGTTTTTCCCATGCCCGTGGATCAGTAGCTTTCAGCCTTTCTACATCAATATTTTTGATATAGTCTTTGGGCGTAGCCGTCAATCCCAGCTTATAGCCGAGAAAATATTCGAATACGGCACGGCTGTTTCCATTGATGGAACGATGACACTCATCTGCAATGATAAGTGAAAAGTCGGTAGGCTTAAAGAAACGCTTGTATTTATTGCTGAACATAAGTGTTTGTACGGTGGAAACGACAACCTCCGCTTTCCGCCAATCATCTACGTTCTCCTTGAAGATAACTGTGTGATAGTCAGGAACAAGATAATTCTGGAAGTTTTTCTTAGCCTGATTTTCAAGCTCGATTCTATCCACCAGGAAAAGCACCCGATTCGCATTTCCGCTGCGCAAGAAAAGACGAATTACGGCAGCGGAAGTGAGAGTCTTACCTGTACCGGTTGCCATCTCAAACAGAAATCTCTGATTTCCACGTCGCACAGATTCCTGCAAAGCTTTCAACGCATTGATCTGATACTGACGGAGAAAACGCAGTCCATTATCATATAAAAATTGCTGACGAGTTTCGGGATTTATGTACTCGGGTGCCTCCATATATCGAGGATTTTTGATTACGGCAATATAATCCGCACCAATTTCCTCAGAATATAGTTTTGCTGGGTCAGCGTTCATGGCTTTGCTTTCCCGAATGCTTTCATAGCTGGGGAAAGCCGTGATAAGCTGCGGATTTCCCTTGTAAATATTCCAGAAATAATGCTGATTTCCGTTGGAGAGAATCACATACTTGAGATAAAGGGACTTGGCATATTCTCTGGCCTGCTCCTTGCCGACGAGGGGATCTTTATCCTCTGCTTTTGCTTCCAGCACAATAAAAGGCTTACCTTTATCATCGAGGAGCAGAAAATCCACAAAGCCATTCTTCACCTTATCAAAATTTTCGCCCAGACCTGTCAAATCAGCTTTGGACATTTTGACATTGGGTTCCAGCTGTATGTTTGCAGGTCCGTTTTTATCATCAAAGAAACGCCAGCCAGCTTCTTCTAACAGATGATTGATTTTAATTCTTGCACTTGCTTCTTTCTTTTTCAAAACAGCAGCCCTCCCTCTGTTTATGACTGCGATTGTAATTTATAAACTCTGTGATTGATGTTTATAGGTGTTTGTAGGTTTGCTGACATCGGCAGGTATCAGCCATATTCTGTTGATCTGCACAGCGCCTTCTATGCGATTATTTTTACAAAGGATTTGGACTTGTCGGGCACTTATATTCCACTTCTGTGCGGCTTCCAGTGTCGTAATATAGCCATTCAGCATTGAACGTACCTCCAGTAAAAGCAAACAATTACTATCTCCATTATATTCGTTTGAACGAACTTGTTCAATACAGAATCACGAATTATACTCTACAAAAAGAATGGAATTACGAGTTCTTTTAAGTTAATTAGCATGGAATTGTTTTGCATGTAGCAAATCGCTTTTTTAGCAAATATTTTGCTTATCATTCGATCCCATTCCGCAAGTTGCTGAATTTCTGCAACCTGGTTCACAAAATCAAAATATATTTCGCCCCATTCGCCATCGAAGTCTACCTGATACAGATAGATTGCGGTGGCGATTTCTTTTTTCTTCCTGGTAACGTCTTTGCGCTTTAGATGAACAGCGTGCAGAGCGCCGTCTTTTACCAAAGCGACTGTCAGTTTGTCCAGAGCCTTACGATACGCTCGTTCCGCCCCGCTGGTTCCGCTACCCTCAAACAGGGTAGCCAGTTCTTCAAAAGAAGCACGACTGTTCAAAGGACTTACCCTACCACATCGCATACAGATAGCATTGCGCTTTTCCAGTAACGTTTGTTCTCGATAGTCGAGAGCATCAAAGGCTTTTTGAATGGCTTCGGCTTTGATACCATTCCAGAGGATTTCGGCATAGTCCCAGTGATCGTCTCGGCTGACATCTTCGCCGGTTTCCTCACTGTCTTCATCTTGTCGGGAAACATAGAATGATTGGCGACTGCGAAGCCATTTTGCCGCCTTCAGATATTCAGCAGCCGTTTCCTGCTTACAGTTCTTTTCAGCCGCATATTCGGAGATGGTTTTCTGTGCATGTTCTCCCGATGTGCGATATTTCCATGCAATTCCTCGAATTTTCTTGTATTGATCCAGAGAATCCACAGACCAACTTTCTTCCAGCATACGGCAAGAAAGAAGGGCATCTGTGATAAAAGGATACAAATATGTTGTAAAGTCAGCTCCTATGCTGGGATCATAATCTAAAAAGCGCTCAATCACAGCCACAACGCAGACCATTTTATAATCAAGGAAGCGCTCCGGATCATATCGCTCATTGCCGTCGCTGCGCCAAAAGTTATAAATCCGTCCATTGAGCATCTTTTCATAGTGATGCAGAAAGAAAGACAGGTACCTCAAATTATTCTGTTGCTGTGCCTGGATGATATAGTCATTCAAATTAGATACTTTAGGCGGCTCCGGTTCTAACTGTAAGGTGCGCTCTGCTTCCATGCGAGACAAGTTTTCACCGGTATAAAATCCATATTTTGAGGAATATCCCTTCAAGTTCCATTTGTATTCCGGCATCGGCGCACCTCCTTTCAATCATGCACTTTCAGTTTCTAACTTATTTTAAGTGCAATAAAATACACCGGGAAATCAAAGCCGTCTCTGGTAAGAATCATTGACGCTATCCGTGTCGCAGCATTAGGATGAACTAACGGAGAAAAATTTTCCTTTATCTGAAGTGGAAAATCATAGTGCAGAATATGCTCAGAATACCTTTCCCAAAATGCTTCAAAATTTGCTGAATTAACATAGGCTACAATAAAAGTAGCGGTACCTAAGGCATTATAATTCGTTATTGATTTACTGATATGTCTGTCTATATAATCGGCATTTACGCTATTTAATTTCATACCTTCAAATATGCCGATTTCTTTCCCGTCCTTAGTTAACAGGATATCAACCTCAGCAGCATCTTTGCCGCTCGCAGACACACCGTGTCGAGATTGATCTTTTACTTCGAGATACCCCTAGCAAAAAACATATCCCTAAAATAATCGTTGATACTATTTTCTGAACTTTCAGCGTTGAATAAAGCATTCCAACATACACGTTCTCCTATTTGGACTAAATCATTGAGAACATTTTTGGCTGTTTGAATATCACAATTTAATCTTTCCTCATTAGACGAAGGACTTTCTACATCTTCCAATGAAACATCCGCATCAAAATAAACAACGTTTCTAATGAGGAATCCAGACTCGCTTGGTTTAAGAGCTTTTCCAATAGCGTCTTTTAATTTTTTATCTGCACGTTTTAATACGGAAATATCCTTGTCTGTACCCTCAAATGTAAAGTCAAGAGCTCTTTTGTTCCAGTTATCCCCTCTTAGACCAGCATAATATGCTAAACCAACATCTTCATACTCATACTTGCAGTGCTGAAATGCTTCTGCCAATTGTCTATTGGCTAATTGCAAAAGGTACTGAACAACACGCTTTTCAAAATTTTCTGGAAGAATATATGTAAAATCAAATTCACCCATATTAGATACCTCATACATTAAGTTGTTACTTTTGTTTTACTTCTCGTAATAAGGATTCCTGTTCCATTTCCGACTCATAACACCCTTTGGCATAAGACACGTTGCTCAATGCCCGCAGCATTTTATCTTTGGCCAGTTTTTTCATACGTTTGGCAATGTCAGCATCGAGAGTCCCACGCTTGACATACCGGTTAATGGTGTTACAGCGGCGTTCACAAATCTGCTTGATAGGATGGTCAGCAGCAAGTTCACGCTGTGACCTTCCTTGCAGGTTTCCAATTTGGCGGCAAGTTCGATGGAGCTTATCCCCTGGAGCAAGATTACCACAGTATTTGGTATGCCGGGCATTGGTGGTCAAAAACCAACGTCCGCAGATGGGGCATTTCTTCGGCGCATGGCCTACACAAAGCCCTTCAAAGAGGTCGGAGCGGAACATCCCCACAAAGGACACATAGTGCATCCGCTTGACCAGTTGCGGCGTGTTGCTGCCGGGCTGTATCGCAGGTACATACTGCACGGAAGCGTTAGTCAGGGACATCCAGCTTCCATCCTCTTCCGACAAGCTGGGATTACTGGAGAAAAAGTCCCCAAAGGAAGCAGCATATCCGCTGGGCGACCGTTCCTGTTCTGCGGTATTGAGCGACTCCGCAAACTGGAGCATAGTATCCTGGAACTGTTCCAGAGAATAGCCCAAATGTGCCAGCACTGGGACAACTCGCAGAAGTGTCAGTGCCTTTTGATATTGAGGGTCTAGAGCATTCATCAAATTTCCGGAAGCAAGAGATTGGGCATACGCCATGGCATTTTCCAGATATTCATTCGAAAACACCTTCTGGATATGTGCTGTTATCCGCTTTTCATCCAGATAGGAAAAGGGAGGAATATCTTTTAGTTTATGGACAATTTGCAAAGCACTTTCTCTGGCTGACGTAAACAATTCTGCATTGGCCATACCAAGCTGCATAGCTCCCATAAATAGATTCAAACTCCCACATAATTCCGTAATCTGTTTAATCAGAGCAGCGGGAATATTGAGAGCATCACATCCTATGGTACCGGACGGAAAGTTTTTTCCCTCATAGCTCACAGTGTCCTGCCAGAAATCTAGCGACAGTATCTGATGTTGTACCACGTCCATCCTGAAACTTTGGAACTGTGGCGAGCACAATGGGCCAATATGGTAAACGCAAAATTTGAACAGAAGGGCTTGTCTTGCCGTATCGACCACCGTTCTTATGAAGATCAAGCACTGGATATTCTGCCTACTGTTCATGAAGGACCTGTGGTACGCCGGATGGAGCAAAAAGGTATCCGTACCGAAAAAGGTGAATTGAACCGCTGGATCAAGGCAACCAATCGTATTTTGAAAAATCTCAAACAGCGGATTGCTGACTTAAAGCTGTGGATTGAGGTTCTTCGGGAGGAATTGGGAAAACAGCAAACCAGTCAGGATTTGGTTCGGTTGATTCAGGACTATTATGGCGAACGCAACCGAGGCACCCTGCATCTTCCCGCCTACGCCAGACAAAAGGCTCGTGTCGGGAATTTGAAACAGTTGAATGAAACCGTGAATTATTTATCCGAACACAAATTGTTTACCGTGGAAGATCTTCGCAAGGAGATGGAGCAAATGGAGGATGCTCGCCACATTTTGCAAGAGGGCACCAGAGAAAAACAGGAGCGGATCAAAGCTCTGAAAGAATTGCTGCGTCATGCAGAGGCATACGAGGAGCTAAAACCCCTTCAAGAAAAACTAAATACTTTCAAATTCAAAAAACGTCGGGAGCTGTTCAAGCAAGAGCATGAAAGTGACTTCCGGCGTTTTTATTTGGCCAAACGCAAGCTCAAAGAAGCTGTGCCTGACGGCGAACCATCGGTAGATGTTTGGAAGAATGAAATGAGTCAATTGGAACAGGAATACCGCCAGCAATCAGCACAGGCCAGCCTGCTTTGGAAAGAGAGCAAGAAACTACGGGAATTGCAGGTCCTGGTAGATGAAGTGTTGCGCAAACAAGGGCAGCGTGAACAAGAACAGCAGCATTCGGATCGTCATCAGGACAAACAGGAGGAGCGCCTATGGTAAATGCTGATTTTGAGAGGTGCACCGACTTTTTGGCCAGAATGATTGAAAAATATGGCGGAGAGTTGGATCTTCCCAAAACAGAAGAAAATGATATGAATGATACAACAAAACAAGGTACACAGGGGTCATCAGGTATGAATCCCAAAAAGTTTCCAACAAGTTCATTGACTGCGGACAAGACAGCATGATAAAATGAAGTTGGGACAACAAATAACATGTTTTAGTAATTCATAAAACCAAAATATTGTGTCGCTGACAGTGGCACAATTTACATAACGATGCAGGATGGAGGCAACGTAAAATGAAGAAAAAGGAGTGTTATATCTATACGAGAGTTTCTACTTCCATGCAGGTAGATGGATACAGTCTGGATGCCCAGAAAGACAAACTTCGCAAGTATGCAGACTTTCAGGACATGGTAATTGTCGGTGAATACTCTGATGAAGGAAAATCCGGAAAAAGTGTAGAGGGACGTCCTGAATTTTTGCAAATGCTGCGGGACATCGAAGAAGGAAAAGATCATGTTTCTTTCGTGCTGGTATTCAAGTTATCCCGTTTTGGCCGTAATGCCGCTGATGTATTGACCTCACTGCAAAAGATGCAGGATTTCGGTGTGAACCTGATCTGCGTGGAAGATGGAATCGACAGCTCCAAAGACAGCGGAAAGCTGATGATTTCGGTGCTTTCTGCTGTTGCCGAGATTGAACGAGAGAATATTCTGGTGCAGACCATGGAAGGCCGCCGTCAAAAAGCCCGTGAAGGAAAATGGAACGGCGGATTTGCTCCTTACGGCTATAAACTGGTAGACGGAGAACTGGAAATCGCTGAGGATGAAGCAGAGATTATCCGCTTGATTTTCGACAAATACATCAACACGACGATGGGTGTCAACGGAATTGCTGCATGGCTGAACCAGCAGGGATACCAAAAGAAAAAACGTCAGAACAATACGCTAAATGCGTTTGCAGCGTCATTCATCAAGGGCGTTTTGGATAATCCGGTTTATTGCGGAAAACTTGCTTATGGCAGACGGAAAAATGAGAAAATCCCCGGCAAACGCAATGCTTACCATATCGTCAAGCAGGATTCCTATATGCTGTATGATGGTATTCATGAAGCGATTGTGTCAGAAGAAATCTGGAACACTGCACACGACAGGCGATTAAGAACTGGGGTAAAGAGAGAAAAGACCTACAGCCTGGAGCACGAACATCTTCTTTCTGGTATTCTCTGCTGCCCCATTTGTGGTGCCGGTATGTATGGCAATGTCAACCGTAAGAAGAAAAAGGATGGCTCCCGATACAAAGACTATTTCTACTACACTTGCAAGCATCGCCGCTCTGTTGATGGGCATGTCTGCACATATAAAAAGCAATGGGGCGAAGATAAGGTCAATGCAGCGGTGGCAGAAGTAATTAAAAAGCTGGTACAAAATCCGAAATTTGAAGCTGCTATTCGGCAGAAAATCAACACCCGTATTGATACCGGAGAGTTGGAACAGGAAATCGAAAATCTCCGCAAGCAGCTTCGGCAGGTATTAGGGGCCAAAAACAAACTGGCACAGCAGATGGATAGTCTGGATGTGACAGACCGCTACTATGACCGGAAGTATCAGGATATGCAGGATCGTTTGGATCATTTTTATGACCAGATCGACGAGATTGAAGATTCTATCGCTCAGGTGGAAGTGCGGATTCAAAACATTCGCCAGCAAAAGCTGGGTAGTGACAACGTGTATCAATATCTGCTATACTTTGATAAACTGTATGATAAATTTACAGATGCTGAAAAGAAAGAGTTTCTGAGCAGCTTCGTGGAACGTGTTGATATTTATGAGGACGAACTGCCGGATGGACGATTTTTGAGGCATATCAGATTCAAGTTCCCAGTGTTCTATAACGGTCAGGAGATCGACGAAATGAGTTGGGACAAAGAAAGTACAGTCGAGACGGTTGTCTTGCTTTCCATATAATAATGTACTTAGAGTAAATGAGCTTTGGCGGGGGAAGTGTTGATTGATACACATCATGAAAAGACTAAAAAAGTGGATCTTTTTGTGACTGTATCTTTACAAATGGAGAGGGGAAAGAAAAGTTGGGAAAATTAGGAAATTTAAATAATTTAAGGCTTCTTAAAAATGATATGAAGAGTAAGCAATGGAGTATATGTGACTTTCTTTTTCGATATAAAGGAATTGAATATATTGTGCTTGTTAAGAGATTTGTGGAAACAAAAAAAGTAAATGAATATGCGCTTGTAAAGTTAGAATTTATGAAAAGTGATAACATAGATGATAGTCTACAGGTTGAAGCAAATAGCTATAGATTATTAATTGACGCTAAAACTTTAAGAAGCTATTTTGGTATAGAGTATGCATATAATTTAGGTGATATTTTAGAACAATTTTCACAAAGACTGGGGAGCTCCATTCCAACAAAACTACCAGACATGAAAAAGATAAACGACTTGGAGAAAAAAGCGATGATTTCTTCTCTTAGTAAGAGTGATTCTGAAGATCCCAATAAGATTTATTGTACTGGAGTAAAAAGAAATCCGGAAGGTCAGAAGAGAAGTGAATTTAATTCAGATAAAACAAAATTGTTGAGAGAAAACTTGTATAACAGTTTTGCTGACGATACAAGTATTAGTTTCTGTTATTCAACAGATATTAGCAAAGAAAAAGATGATGTCACAATATTGAAAAATTTTGCAAACAAGTGATTTGGGTTTTATCTTTATTAGAATAAGTTCTTTGAAATCTATATTAGATTTAGCCTGCTCTTTGTCTTTTCTTGAAAACTTATCTTCTGAAAAATTTTTGAAGATTTCAATATTTAAAGTATTGTCGCAAAATCACCCCATAGAGAAAACAGGCTGGCTATCTGGCAGATAGCTTTTTCCAAATCTTTGCGAACGGACACAAAAAAGAGGCTGTTATAAATTGATTATTTGTTTTTTGGAAATCGCTGCCACTTAAATCGTGAAGGAAAACGAAACGCTGCTTTCTGTATTCCGCACTGAGCAGCTGCCGGTGTGCAGATCAATGATGCTTTTTGCAATGGCAATTCCAGGTCTAGCAGTGTGGAACGGCTGAGCCGGCCTGCGCGACTTGCTCACCGCAAGTATGGTGTAATAGAAGAAATTGCCAAGTTAAATACGGAGCGCAAGATCAGGGGAGGCTCATGCAATGCAATCCTGCAAAAATGGCAAATGGGCAAAGCAGATTTTTTCCATGCGCCGCGAGGATGGGCTGTGGGGAAATTTTCATACGCTGAGCCGTCCGGTTCCAGGCAAAAGCTATACAACGGAACAGGCGCTCCGAAGGCTTCTTTTTCTTGGATACACAGCGGATGACGAGGTCATACAGATAGCGCTGAAACGGATGGAGCAGTGTATCAAGGGAGAGCGGAAAATAGACTCCTATTCTGAAAAGAAACACGATTGGCCCTTCTTTGAAAAGCTGATGCTGTCCGCATGGCTGCGTATCTTTGATGCGCAGAATGAAACCGCGCTGTGTGTGGCGCTGGAATGGGCGCAGGTTGTCGAAAAAGCCTTCGCCGGCGGCTGCTACAACAGGGAAGATGATGTGGCGGCTTTTACGCGGTGGTGGGGACGAAAGCCCAAAAGCGGATTTGAAACAGGGTTTGGGATGTTCTATCACGCCGCTTTGCTTTTTGGAGTGCTGCCGCCGAAAACGGAAGAGCTCTTTTTGGACTATTACTTATCAAAACCGGACGGCATGTTTTACATCTATGACAAGCCGCTGAACAGGCCGCCGGAGATATTCGCTTCCCGGGAGGCAAGCTGCTATTTGGCGGCGATCGAAGTGCTCAGCCGGTACGGTCAGGCAAAGGGAAAGCTGAAGTTTGTGGTGGACTGGCTCTATGCGAATCAGGATGGAAACGGGCAATGGGATTTTGGAGAAAAAGCGAAGGATGGCATCTATTTTCCCTTGTCCGATCGTTGGGATAAAACCGCAAGGCTTACCGACAGTACGTTTCGGGTCCGAAAGATACTGTGCCAGCTGCTGAATTGAGGCGCTGTTTTTTGGTGCGAAAAGGGAGGATTGCGTTGATGGAGAGAGATACCTATCTGAAAAATCCTTGCGGGGAATCGTCGCTTCCTTACTGGAAAGCAAAGCAGGTCGTGATTCCTGACGGGATGAAAATTGTACATCAGAATCAGTTTGAAAAGGACGCATACACACAATTCGTTGACGAGCCGTATTTTCGTCTCAAACATGATTTGAAAAATGTATCAGCGCCACAGCTGCCGCAGGGGTATTCGCTGTGCGACGCATCCGTGCGCGATTTTGCAGAACATATCAATGCCTGCTACCGTGGTATCCAAATCAGCGAAGCGGAATTGCAAAGCTATACAACCCGGCCGGTGTACGTCCCTTCTCTGTGGCTGGCTGTCAGAAACAATCAAACCGGTGAAATTGCGGCCACTGGTATTGCGGAATTGGATGGCGAATGCAGGGAAGGCATTTTGGAGTGGATCCAGGTATCGGAAAACGAGCGCGGATGCGGCTTGGGATGTTACCTTGTGATGGAATTGCTGTGGCGGATGAAGAATATGGCCTGGTTTGTCACAGTCTCCGGTGAGTGTGAGAATTCGACTCATCCGGAAAGCCTGTACCGCAAATGTGGATTTACAGGAAACGATGTATGGCATGTTTTGAGAAAGAGGGTTTGATATGCGCATAGAATATGGGACGCCTCGGGATATTGAGGCATGGATGGCGTTGGTAAAAGAAGTCCGATGGAATTTTCCCGGTCTGGAGACACAGGAAAAGCTGGACGAGCATCGGGATACCGTGCTGAAATTTATGGACAGGCAGCAAGCCATCTGTGTAAAGGAAGGGAACAAAATTGCCGGTGTGATGTTGTTTTCCCAAAACTATAATATGATATGTTGTCTTGCCGTCTCGCCCGACTGTCGGCGGCGGGGCGCTGCTTCCATGCTGATGGAGGAAGCTCTCCGTCATTTGGACAGGGCGAAAGAAATATCGGTGTCCACTTTCCGGGCTGAGGATGAAAAAGGGCCTGCTCCCAGGGCATTGTATGAAAAATTTGGATTTATCGCGGATGCACTGATTGAGGAGATGGGCTACCCAAGTCAGAAATATATTTTGTATCCAGCAGGCTCGGAGCGAAGGAATAGACAAATTGCGATTAACAGGATGGTGCATGAAATTGGCAGGATTCTGCAAGGAAATCAGCCGTCCATCTATTTGTACGGTTCTTCAGTTTTGGATGATTTCAGGTTAGGATGGAGCGACATTGATATTCTAGTATTGACAGAGGAGCCGATCACGGAAGAACAGGCACAGGAGCTTGTGGGATTTCGGCAGGCAATACTGAAAAAGGAGCCGGAAAATCTGTATTACCGTTCCTTTGAGGGAGGAATGCTGACACAGGAGACGTTTCTTTCCGGAAAAACCGGTCGGGTTGTGTATTGGGGAACCAGTGGCGAACGAGTGACAGATGCCTATCGTTTTGACAGTTTTGGTATGTTGGAGTTGGTGGAAAACGGTGTTTTGCTCTATGGTCATGACATCCGGAACCAATGGCAAGCGCCTGCGTTCAGCGAGCTGTATTCTGATGTTAGAAACCATTATGAAACGATACGGAAGTATGTGCAAAAGACGGAACGTAGCTTCTATTCCTTCGGTTGGATGCTGGATATAGCCCGGTGTATTTATACGCTTCGCACCGGCCGGATTATCGCAAAGACCGACGCAGGGTTTTGGGCGCTGGAAAACAATCTCTGCCCTGATCCGGATGTTCTTAGAAAGACGTTGCAGATTCGCAGACATCCGCTGGAATACAAGAACGAAAAGCAGATTTTTGATTACGCGGAAACACTGGCGGGGCCGGTACAACGCTTTGCGGATGTGCTGGAAAAGGAACTGGAGAAAACCAAAGGATGCGTGAGAGATGAAGCCGGGAAGAATGCAGATTTCAGAACTGAGGGATAAAGCAAAAAATGATGTGCTGTTTTAGAAAGTGGATTCAAACCAAAACAAATGAAAAAGTTTATGGAAAATTGGGGTGTCCTATGATAAATAAAACAGAATATGTGGAATTGACCAGTTGCGAAGAAGCGCGTGATTGGGGAATGAAGTATTACGAAAAGTGGGGAAAGCAATATCAAAAAACGATGGATGATTTGGAGTTTTTCGATAAGACAGTAGCAAAATGCTTTGTTAACCCTATAAAACTTTATTGTGGTTATATGTATGAGGAGATAAATCCGTTTTTGAGATATGGAGTGGATAAAGAATCTCATATATATCGTGAATTGAGTGATATTTTAACAATTATTTTATACAGTGCGCCCAGAATTCCACATAACTTAGTGCTGTATAGGATGGTTTGTGATGACTTTGCCAATCAATTTGAAAAAAAGTATAGAGAAGAAACGGAATGCCATGTATTGGAAAAAGGTTTTATGAGTACAAGCTTGCTAAAAGAAATTGCTCATGAAGATTCTTATTATGCGCACTGGAACAATATGCTGAAAATATATGTTCCTGAAGATACCGTAGGAATTTATGTGAATGCTGTTGTTGAGCGAAGTGAAGAAGAAGTATTATTACCGCCTCACATGACTTTGAGATTGATTGAGTATCCACATTATGATGAAAGTATCCAGAAAAAAGTTTTTGAATGTCAACTCATCTAAGCTTTCATTCAGAATGTAAAAGATCCGCTGTTATAAAAAAATTTTAGACAAAAAGGAGCTCTGAGATGGAAACGTTGTCTATTATCACGCTGCGGGAAAAGCCGAAGCTCATCCAGAGAGCCGCCGCATGGTTCCACAGCAAATGGGGCGTACCCGAGCAGGCTTATTTTGCCTGTATGCAGACATATCTGAGCGGAGAATCGGAGTATGGCTGGTATTTGTGTATGGATGGAGAAAAAATCGTGGCTGGAATGGGAGTGATAGAGAATGACTTCCATGACAGAAAGGATCTGGTGCCCAACGTGTGCGCGGTCTACACAGAGGAAGCATACCGCTGCCGGGGAATTGCGGGGAAATTGCTTGGCTATGTGGTGGAGGATTGCAGGAAAAAAGGGATTTCTCCGCTCTATCTGGTGACGGATCATATCGGGTTTTATGAGAAATATGGCTGGGAATTTTTGTGTATGGTACAGGGAGAGGGAGAACCGCAAATGACAAGAATGTATCGGCATCTCTGACATCGGAAGTGTAAAGGAGTGTAGAGTCTATGTTTTCCACGAAAAAGCCTTTGAGTCTGCAAAAGAAGGTTCTGGGGATTTCTTTGCTGTTTGTGTCTGTGCTGGTGCTTGGCGCGGCGATCGTTCCGCGTATGCATGATGCCGTGGAGTCTTCTTCGGACGAGGAAACGCTGGAAAGCCGAATCACCGCGGAGGCTATCGCATCTGTTTATGATTCTCTGCACAAGGAGGATCCCTACGAGGGAACTTTGGACAGGGACAGTATGGGAGCATCCAGAGGGCTTGATGAAGTGCTTACTGCCGAGGAGGCCCGGGAGGATCTGGACTATATGATGGATCGCCTGCGGGAGCGTCATCCGGCCTGGCTGGATGGTTCCGGCAAGCATATGCTGGTGGAAACGCAGTATGAAAAGGAGCTTTCCGCTCTGGGGGAGTCCATTTCAGTGCTGGATTTTTACCGCATGGCGGCCCGCATTGCAGGCGTGCTTCATGACGGCCATACCTCGGTTTCGTGGAACTCTTACAGTGCACAGGCACGAGCTGTCATCGATCAAAACACTGTCCCTCAGGACGCCGGACGGCCGTTGTCCATCAATGGGGTTCCCGCTGAGGAAGTGTTGGAAGTTTATAAAGAAATTACCTCCTATGAGATAGACGAGTATGCCGAAGCGTGTTTCTGGGACTATATGATTTGGAGAGAGTCTAAACTGCGTATGTGTGGGGTGGATACTTCCGACGGAGTGGATATGGCGTTCCAAGCGGAAAACGGGGAGGAAACGATCCACTTTGATTTTGTTCAGCCAAAGACCACGAATACCTTTGCGATACGGGAGACATATTCCATTGATGAGAAAAACAGCGTTGGGATTTTCACACTCCCTGCCTGCACATACGATGAACACTATCGGAAGATGCTGGACGCATTCTTTGAAAAGGTGTTTTCCTCCGGCGTGGAAAATGTGGTGGTGGATCTGCGCGCCAACCAGGGAGGCGATTCCAGGGTGGCAAACGAGTTTTTGACTTATCTGGATGTGGACGAATATCGCAGCTGGCCTGCCGCAGTCCGTTATGGCTGGTTTTTAAAGCGTTATGACGATGTGGTAACGGCAAACGAAAAAAAGGATAGTGTGTTTGACGGAAACCTGTATGTGCTGACAGATGTGTATACCTATAGCTCCGGTATGGATTTTGCCATGCTGGTAGCGGACAATCATCTGGGAACGCTGATCGGAGAGCCGTGCGGAAACCTGCCGGACAGCTATGGCGATATTCTCCGCTTTCAACTGCCCCATTCTCAGCTGAAACTGATAGTTTCCTATAAAAAATGGTGGCGTATCGATCCGGAGAAAACCGGTGAGCCTGTTACACCGGACATTTTGTGCCCTTCTGAGGATGCGATGGAAAAGGCGTATGAGCTGATCCGCAGCCAGTCATAGGCTTGCGGAGGCGCTCATACGCCTTTTATCTTTTTCATATCAGGATTTCTTTTCTGTGCCGCCGTCGGGAAAATGAACGTCGAGCTGCGGGAAGGGGATCTCGATCCCTGCTTCGTCAAACGTCAGCTTGACACGTTCCTGCATGGCGTAATAAACCGGCCAGTAGTCATCCAGCGCGCACCATACCTTGACCACCATGGACACCGCGTTGTCTCCGTGCTCCCCGACCGCAATGAGCGGAGCCGGATCCTTTCGAATCCGTTCTTCCTCCTCGCACAGGCGGGTCAGAACCTCTTTCACCTGCTTGAGATCCGCCCGGTAAGAGACGGAATAGGTCAAATCCAACCGTCTGGTTTTCATTGCGGTGTAATTGATGAGGGTACATTTCATCAGCGTCATATTGGGAATGACGATTTCCTTGTTGTCAAAGGTGCGAAGAGTACTGAACATCATTTCAATTCGCTCCACCACGCCTTCCGCGTTTTCAGAGGGGATGGAAAGATAGTCTCCGACACGGAACGGCTTGGTCAGGACAATCTGAGCGCCGCTCGCCACATTGCTCATGCTGTCTTTCATGGCAAGGCCAACCGCCAGTCCGGCGGTACCGAGCGCCGCGATCAGCGAGGTCACATCCACTCCAAGCTGAGCGATTGCCATAATGGCTACAATGACCTTGATCAGAATGCTCAGCAGAGAGGACAGAAAGGTGGTCACGCCCGCGTCAACCTTGGCGCGTGTGATCGCCCGGTGCAGCAGGCGGGTAACGATTTTGGATCCCCACCATCCCGCCGCGAAAATCAGCGCGGCGATGGCAAGACGGGGAAGTATGGACAGCAGCCAGGTGAGAAAGCTGCTCCAGAAAAGAGAGAGTTCGGGGGTTCCGTTCAAATTGATTCCTCCTTTTGCATGGACGGTTCCGCCGATGTCTGCGGTTTCTTTCCTACCGTGAGAGAGCGCACCCGTTCACGCAGGGGAAGAACCATGGAAGGCGGAACGGACAAGGATGCAACACCCAGAGAAAGGAAGAAATCCGTCATGGTGAGATCCGCGGCAAGATCCCCGCAGATCCCCACAGGAATTCCTGCTTTTGCGGCGTTTTCCGCCGTCATACGGATTAATCTGAGCACAGCCGGATGGCGTGCATCGTAGAAAAGATGGATGGCACCGTTCTGCCGATCGGCGGCCAGGGTGTATTGTGTCAGATCGTTTGTACCGATGCTGAAAAAGTCGGATTCAGCGGTAAGTTCGTCGCTGAGCAGGGCGGCTGCAGGGGTTTCGATCATGGCGCCCAGCGGGACCTTGGGATCAAAGGCGGTCCCGTCCGCGGCCAGATCGCGGCGGATCAGGGCGGCAGACTTGCGGATTTCCTGCATTTCCCAGACGGAAGCGATCATCGGCACCATGATGGAGATCGGGCCGAAGGCCGACGCGCGATACAGCGCACGCAGCTGGGTGCGCAGCAGATCGCGGCGTGTCAGACACAGCCGGACGGCCCGCAGGCCCATAGCCGGATTTTCCTCCTGAGGAAGATCGAGATAGGATGCCTGCTTATCCGCGCCGATATCCAGTGTGCGGAAAGTGATGGGCTTGCCCTGCATGGCCAGAACGGCCGCGCGGTACAGGCGGAACAGCTCCTCCTCACCGGGACAGGCGGAAGTGCTCAGATATTGAAATTCCGTGCGGAACAGGCCCGCGCCTTCCGCATCGTTTTCCACCGCCGCTTCACAGTCCTCCACAGCTCCCACATTGGCAAAAAGATGCACGGAAATGCCATCTTTGGTCACAGATGGCTTTCCTTTATATTGCAGGAGCTGCTGGCGGCGTTCATTGAGGTCCATAGTCTTTTCGTGAACCATCTGACAGATGGAATCGGTGGGTTCAATCCACAGTGTTCCCGCATTGCCGTCAACGGCAGCGTGCTTTCCGTGCATGTCCTCCACGACAGCGTCTCCCAGCCGCACAATAGCTGGAATCCCCATGGTTTTAGCCAAAATGGCGGTGTGGGAATTGCGGGAGCCCTGTGCCGTGACAATGGCAATCAGTTTCTTTTTGTCGAGCTGAACCGTTTCACTCGGATGCAGATCCTCGGCGGCAAGAATGACGGGGTAGGGAAGGGAGAGCGGTTTCTCCTCCTCGCCGCGCAGGATGCGCAGAAGGCGGGCGGAAACGTCCTGCACGTCCGCCGCTCTCGCCTGCATGTAAGCGGAATCCATCGCAAGAAAAGCGTTGGAAAAAAGGCGGGAGACTTCCTCAACGGCGGCTTCTACGCCGGTCTCCCCCTGATTGATTCTGTCCTCCACGGCTTGCAGGTAATCCTGATCCTCCAGCATCATGCGATGTATCTCAAACACCTTTGCACACTCCTCGTCAGCGTCGGACACCGTATCCAGAAAGAGCTGGCGCAGTTGCTGATCCGCTTGCCGCAGCGCGGCCCGAAAGCGTTCCCGCTCCTGCTGCGGGGTTCCTATCGGGCGCGGCGGACCGGCGTAAACCTTGCGGTGATAGCAGAAGAGGGTTCCTTCGGCTGTTCCGGGGCTGGCCCCAATCCCGTTGAGCGTAATCATTCCGATCCCCCCATCTTTTTCCCGGTTCTGACTAAGAGGAAAGGCCGGGAAAAGTTGCGTTTCTTTGTATTTTCTTTTTCAAGTATAGCAAAAATGGATATGAAAATCCATTCTTTTTTAGTGGAAAAAGCATCATTTCAGGAAGGGTAAAAAAACTTTTTGAAAATGCTTGACATTTCCAATGAAAAGTCATATAATTATTTACGCGCTAAGGGAAACGACGTTTGAGAGATTCCTGAGCGGAAATATCGCGGAGTGGAGCAGTCCGGTAGCTCGTCGGGCTCATAACCCGAAGGTCGTAGGTTCAAATCCTGCCTCCGCAACCACCAACCGGTCAATCAAAGGATTGACCGGTTTTTTTGCATTAATATGCTTTAGCGAAACGACAACCCCCGGCTAGGCCGGGGAGAGTAAAAGAAATTATATAATGAAAAAACCTTCTGGTAAAATAAAGTTGCGGTCGGTCAACTGCA
>NZ_NFJU01000016.1 GCF_002160025.1 Anaeromassilibacillus sp. An200 | reverse complement strand
CCTACGCCCTCACACCTGACGAGGCACGGGAGGAAGCGCAGCTGTGCGCCCGTGTTTTGGAACCGTACAAGGGAAAATTCCTCTACCCGGTCTATTTCGACTATGAATATGACAGCGAGCGCTACAGCACGGAACACGGCGTGACGCCCCACAAGGAGCTGCGGACCCAGCTGGCGGTGGCCTTCTGCTCCGAGTTGGAACGGCTCGGCTGGCGAGCGGGGGTGTACACGAACCTCGACTACATCAAAAACCGGATCGATCGTTCCCGTCTGACCGCATGGGAGCTGTGGCTCGCGGACTACACCGGCGCGCCGGACGTGTCCTGCGGGATACAGCAGACCGGCAGCACGGGGCGCGTGGATGGCATTTCCGGAAACGTGGATACGAACGAAAGCTTTCTCGATTATCCGTCCCTCACGCGGCAGAACGGCTGGAACGGATGGAAAAAGGAGAATGCCGCCTGCTGGACGTCCGACACCACCAACGGCACGGACAACCCTGTGCGCATTGCACCGAACTCGCTCTACACGGTGAAGATCACCGGACAGGACATTGATCTCGTCTGCGGGGAGAGCGGCGGCAAGCCTGCCGCCTTCCGGCTCGTGCGTTGCCGGCGGGACGGAGACAGCACGCTCTGGCACGTTGTCCCCGTCGGGGAACCGGGCCAGGAGGCCGGGATCTACCCGGCGGAAGGCGGGGAACGGATCTTTGTGGCAAGGATTGAGGAGGTATCGAAATGATAGGGGATGCAATTCCCTGGCAACAGCTTGCTGCTCTCTTCGGTGGCTTTATTGTGGTAATGGGCATCCCTACCGCCGTCACGGGGCTAGTTGTCTGGCGACTGAAAAAGGCTATTGAAGAACGCGACGCTGCGCAAACGGAGAAGAATAAAGCACAACAAGAATTGGTACTCCTGCTCGTGCAATCTACACGAGCCTCTATCGCGCTCGGCGAAGCTACCGCCCACGCCTTGCAACGCGGTCATACCAACGGTGATACCGAGGAAGCGCTGCGCTATGCAGCCGAAATCAAACACCGGCAGAAGGATTTTCTTGCCCAGCAGGGGATTCAAGCTGTGATGGAGGATTGAAAGGAGAAAAGAAATGGAATTTATCCACAAATTATCAAGCCGCAAATTTTTGGCTGCTGCAGCCGGACTTGTTGCTGGTCTTGCAATGATCTTCGGCCTTGATGAAGGCGTTGTCACAAGAGTCTCTGGTGCGGTGTTATCGCTGTGTTCAGTAGTAACATATGTCATTGCCGAAGGACGGATTGATGCCGAGGGAGTCAAAAAAGCTGCTGAAGATGTGCAGAAAGTAATTGATGAACTGACAGAGTAGAGTGCTAATAAATTAGAAAGAAGGCTGACGCACAGGAAAATTTCCTGCACATCAGCCTTCTTTCATTTTTGTAACCCACAAACCAAAACGAACACGCCGCCAACCATATAAAGGATCGGTAAAGTGTTCGTCTGGCTCTCTTTTGGTGGAGATGAGGGGAATCGAACCCCTGTCCGAAAATCGTTTGCCAAGGTTTTCTCCGAGCGCAGCCGGTCGTTTCAGATTCCCTCACCGCGCCGCCGATCGGCAGGCTTCGCGGTTCGGTAGCCTTTAAGCCGTGACACGGGGAAAGGCGTAACCGTGTTCACGTTCACCACTCATCGACGCCCTGTCCCAGGCCGTGGTGCTCCCGGGCAGGACGGCAGCCTAATTAGGCTGCGTACGCAACTTTATTGTTGTCGTTTACTTTTAAGTTTGCGGATTTTATAGCGGTTCCGCACCGCTGCTCGCTTACCAAGGTTCCCAATCCCCGTCGAAACCTTTACATCCCCGTATATCAAGCGCTTTCGCGCTATTCACCCGAACGGAACCAAAAGGAGCGTTTCGGATAATCAACAGTTTCTTTCCTTCATCGCTCTGTCAATGTCGCGCTTAGCAGCCTTAGCGGCCAGATCGGCGCGCTTGTCATAAAGCTTTTTGCCCCTACAAAGGCCAACCTGTACTTTAATCAGGCTGTTTTTAAAATAAACCGAAAGCGGAATCAGGGAATAGCCGTCCTGCTTGACCAGGCCGAATAAACGCATGATTTCCCGCTTATGCATCAGAAGCCTTCGCACCCGAACCGGATCCCGGTTGAAGATGTTGCCATTCTCGTAAGGACTGATATGCATTCCATTGACAACAAGCTCTCCCTTATCAATGGAGCACCAGGCATCCTTCAGATTGCACTGGCCGCGCCGAAGAGATTTCACTTCCGTGCCGCACAGTTCAATACCAGCTTCCATGCTTTCCACAACGAAATAATCGTGGTAGGCCTTTTTGTTTTGTGCGATTGTTTTGAGGGAATTCTTACTTCCCGCCATCAAAAGGCCTCCCCTTTCCTTTGGTAATTCCGTCGTGCATCCATGATTATAGCATATCGCTGCCGGATGAATCAATACACAGAGCAAAAAATTTTCTCTCACGAAATCACAAAAAGCGCCCGGATCCCCGGGCGCTTCGCTTGTTCCTTCAAATTTCGCTTCGTCCTTCGAGAGCCTTGGACAGCGTAATTTCATCGGCATATTCCAGATCGCCGCCAACAGGGATTCCATAGGCGAGACGGGTCACACGCACGCCAAGCGGTTTGAGCAGGCGTGAAAGGTACATCGCTGTTGCCTCCCCCTCCACCGTTGGGTTTGTCGCCATGATCACCTCTTCCACGCCGCCCACGCTGACACGGGAAAGCAACTCTTTGATACAGAGCTGATCAGGCCCTACGCCGTTGAGAGGAGAAATCACCCCATGCAGCACATGATAGGAAGCGTTAAATTCCTGTGTGCGCTCAAGAGCTGCCACATCACGCGGATCCTCCACTACGCAGATCACGCTTTTATCCCGCGTTTCACTGCGGCAGATGGAACACAATTCCTGATCCGTAAGATTGCAGCAAATCTTGCAGTAATGAATCTTTTTTCGCGCATCCAGGATGGCATCCGCCAGGCTCTGCGCCTCCGTCTCCGTCAGGCCGAGCACATGGTAAGCCAGCCGCTGTGCGCTCTTGTGGCCAATCCCCGGCAGACGCTCAAACTCATCCACCAGATGGGCCAGAGAGGGTACTGTATAAGAAGCCATCTCAGAACAGGCCCGGCATATTCAATCCGCCGGAGATCTTCTCCATACGCTCCGACTTGTCGGAAACCGCAGCGCGAAGAGCCTCGTTGACAGCGGCAATCACCAGATCGCTGAGCATCTCCACATCCTCGGGATCCACAACCTCCGGCTTAATCTCCAGGGATTTAATCTCCATTTTTCCCGTCACAATGGCTTTCACCGCATCACCGCCGGCGGTGGCGCTGTATTCCGTTGTCTCCAACTCTGTGCTGACAGCGTCCATTTCCTCCTGAAGCTTCTGCGCCTGACGGGCAATCTGCTGCAAATTGGCGGCTCCGCCTCCGCCGTATCCCTGAGGTAATCTTGCTTTCATCGTGTTACAACCTCCAATGAAAAATCTGAATTTATGTTTGGATCTCGAGCTCCGGTTCCTTTGTCTCCGTTACCTCGATCCCAGCTTCGCGCGCCATAGAGGCCAGCTGAAGCAGCGGATCCTCCTGCTGCTCCTGGGGAGCCTCCGGGCGGCGGTAAGGGCCAAGCTTGTACACTCGTCCCGTCACCTGCTGGATCGCGTCGCGCATCTTTCCCCGCTGGGAGGATTTGCGCAGAAGCTCAAAGGCCATCTCGCGCGGAGCATCAATCAGAACATAATCTCCGCTGACGTAAGCGCTCGATCCGGTAAAGGCCGCCGATATTGTGGCCGAATACCCTTTCATAATCTGTAAAATCTCGGGCCATGCGTCAAGCGGCACCGCATTTTTCGCCAAATCAGCTGTGGACGCGGCGGGCTGGGCAGCATGGCGGGAGGAATTCTGTGCGGCAGGCTCTTCCGCCTGCCGGTCTTGCTGGACAGGCGCAGTCTCTTCTGTGCTTTCCTGCGCCTGCGGTTCTTCGGAAACTGGCGGTGCGGCCGCCGCACGGCGCGGTGCCCCGCGTTCCAGTGCCTCGATTCGACGAAGAATTGCCGCGGAACCGGTATCCAGTTCCGGAGAGCAAAGGCGAATGGCCGCCATCTCCATTTCCGTGCGGCGATCCGCTCCGCGTCCCATTTTCTCCAGCGCATCCTGGAGCGTGTCCAAACAATGCAGAACCGTAGTCAACGGGATGGAAAGCGCCTGCTTTTCCAAACGGGCATATTCCTCCTGGGAAATCGCCAGGAGATTCCGCGCGTCCTTCATGGTCTTGATCAGCATCAAGCTGCGGTAATGAGAGGAAAGCTCCTCGCACAGACGCGCCATATCCTTTGAACCTTCGTGCAGATGAGCAATCAGTTCCAGCACAGACGCAGCATCCTGTTGGTGGACCGCCTGCGCGAACGCATAAAGGTGATCCCGCCCGGCCAGTCCCGCCGTCTCATTGACGACAGCTTCCGTAACCGTGCGGCTCCGGCCCAAGCACTGATCCAAAAGAGAGAGCGCGTCACGCAGAGCGCCGTCCGCCAGACGGGCCAGAAGCAGAGCTGCGTCTTCTTCAATGGAAGCGCCCTCCTCCTGTGCCACATAATGCAGCCGCTGGGCAATATCCTCCGGCGGAATACGGCGGAAATCAAAGCGCTGGCAGCGCGACAAAATGGTGGCGGGAAGCTTGTGCACCTCCGTCGTCGCCAAAATAAAGATCACATGCGGCGGCGGCTCCTCCAAAGTTTTCAGCAGAGCGTTGAACGCACCGACTGAGAGCATATGAACCTCATCAATAATATAAACACGGTACTTGGCGGCGGCAGGCGTGAAATTGGCCTCCTCACGCAAAGAACGGATATTGTCCACGCCATTGTTGCTGGCCGCGTCAATCTCCACAATATCCATGAGCGATCCGTCGTCCGCAGCCCGGCAGATTTCGCACTCCCCGCACGGATCGCCCTCCTGCGGATTCAGACAGTTTACAGCCTTAGCCAATATTTTGGCGCAGGTGGTTTTTCCCGTCCCACGGGAACCGGTAAACAGATACGCATGGGCGATCCGCCCTTCCGTCAGCTCATGCTGAAGCGTTACCGTCACCTGAGGCTGGCCCACCACGTCGGCAAAACGGCGGGGACGCCATTTTCGGTAAAGGACCTGATACAAGCTCTTTCACCGCCCTTTCGGATTCCGGATATGGTAAAAGCAAGACAGACCGTCAAACGGTTGTCGTGCACCAGGATATGCAGACGGACAGACAACCTGCATCGCACGGGGCAACTCCGCTTAATGCTGCTCGGTTCCCCGCCTGACATGGTTCACGGCGCTCCGTCGCACAGAGCCCGCCCGCCTGCATATCCTGTGGCACGCATTACTGCCTTGCTTTTTCTTTTTGCCTGTCCCATTGGGCTGCAACTTCTTTATTATATCCGATCTTTCTCCAAAAAACAAGAGAAAAATTTGAAAGCCGGAAAACTAACGGGAAACCCCCATACAGGGAGAAACCATCGGGGTGCGCGGGGTGCTGTCCACCACAGCCGCGATGCACAGACAAAGAGCCTCTTCCCCTCGAAATGTTTCCACGCAGACGCGCTCCTGCCCGGCATACCAGCAGAGACCGTGCGTCATAATGGTGCGGCCGCGGCGGTCCACCACATCAAAATTACCGGAAAAACAGTCGCCCCGAAATTTCCATCCGATTGAATAGAGACGGTACGGCGTTTTTGGGGCGCCAAGGTTCCGCGTCAAAACAGCGCGCTTCCGCTCCGCCTCCCAGATGGTGTGATAAGACAGAGAAGGCGTACCAACCCGGAGAATGCGCGCACATTCCGTTCCTTTTCCATCCTGAAGCGCCAGCTTACCCGTAAAAGGGTTTTTCTCCCCGATGATGCGAAAGCAAGGGGTTCCATCAGGCTGCACGACAGTAAAATACGGGACAATTCCGTTCTGCATCGGACCGTTTTCCCGCAGCATTACAAACCGCAAGAGTCTTCCCCCTTCATTGTCACACAAAACCATCCGTCTCTTTTTCTATTTTAAACAAAAGGAACAAAAAAATCAATGGGAACCAAGGCGAAGAAAGAAACCTCTTGTCCAGCGGCCGGCAGGGTTGTATAATCGTTACCATTAAGAACGAACGGAAAAGAGAAATGGAAAGGTTGTGAAACCATGCGAAAGGAATCGGACGGTATACCCAAACGAAGGCTCTGGCTTCTTCTGCTGTTGTGTTTCCCCGTCTCCCTCGCACTTCTTTTGCTGGCACAGTATGCGCCGGGCTTTGCCGAATGGTATGCCACAGGCCCTTATGTTTTGCTCTCACGCGCGGGAAATTTCCTCACCGGCCTGCTTCCTTTTTCACTGGCGGAGCTTCTTGTGGTTGTTCTCCCCCTCCTCGCCCTGATTTGGATCGCGGTACAGGCTGCGCGCGCCGTCCGGAGCAAAGGAAACCGTGGGTGCATGCTCGTGGACTCCGGACTTCGTCTGCTCTGTGCTGTGGGAATTGTATTGCTCCTCTTTACCACAAACTGCGGCATCAATTACTCCCGTTCCACTTTTGCGCAGACCTGCGGATTGCCGGTGCAGGATTCCTCGCTAAAAGAACTGGAAACGCTGTGCAGCTCGCTGAAAGACAAGCTGAACGCGCTCCGTCCGCAGATGCCGGAGGACGAAAACGGGGTAATGGAGCTTTTTTCCTCCTTTTCTTCACTCAGCGGGGACGCCCAGAGCGCCTTCGACACACTGGCAAACGAATACCCTCTCCTGACCAGCGGGTATGGCGGACCAAAACCCGTCCTGCTTTCCCGTCTGATGTCCTGGTGCAGCATCACAGGTGTATTCTTCCCGTTTACCTTTGAAGCAAACGTCAACACCGACGTCCCGGACTACTCCATCCCCTCCACCATGTGCCATGAACTGTCCCACCTGCGCGGTTTTATGCGGGAAGATGAGGCCAATTTTATTGGTTATCTGGCCTGCTGCCGCAGTGAAAACACACAGCTGCAATACTCCGGGTATATGCTGGCCTTTATTCATGTCAATAACGCTCTTTACGCGGCGGATACAGAGCGGGCCGGGAACATATACGCCCAACTTGACAGCGGCGTACAGCGTGATTTAGCTGCCAACAACGCCTACTGGAAACAATTTGAGGGTCCTGCGGCGGAGATTTCCTCCGCGGTCAATGATGCTTACCTCAAGGCCAACCGGCAGGAGGAGGGCGTCAAAAGCTACGGCCGCATGGTGGATCTGCTGCTTGCGGAACAGCGCGCCGCCGTAAAGGAGGATTACTAATGGCAACCGTTTTTCTTCTGATTATTTATCTCTCTTTCATCAGTCTTGGCCTGCCGGATTCCATTCTGGGGGCAGCCTGGCCAGTGATGCGCCCGGAGTTTAACGCCCCTCTCTCCGCTGCCGGTTTTCTGTCTATGACAGTTTCCGCCAGCACAATTGTTTCCAGCCTGAACAGCGGCCGCCTGCTGCGCCGCTTCGGCACCGGAATGGTCGCGTTTCTGAGCACGCTTCTCACTGCCTTTGCGCTGCTGGGCTTCTCCTTTTCCGGTTCCCTGATTTTTCTGTTCCTTCTCTCCATTCCGCTCGGCCTGGGAGCAGGCGCGATTGATGCCGGGCTGAACAACTATGTTGCCCTGCATTATCAGGCCCGCCATATGAATTGGCTGCACTGCTTCTGGGGCATCGGCGCGACGGCCGGACCCGCTATCATGTCTGTTTTCCTCCACAACGGGAGCTGGCGCGGCGGTTATCGGACCATCGCGGGACTCCAGTTCCTTCTCGTTCTGATTCTGCTGCTGGCCCTTCCCGTTTGGCGGCGCTATGAGCATGAGGAAACAGCATCACAGGGAGGAAATGCCGCCCGGGATAAAACCGTGCGTGAGCTGCTTGCCATGCAGGGAGCCAAACCTGCCATGGGCGGCTTCTTTCTCTACTGCGCATCGGAAATCACAGCTGGATTGTGGGGCAGCAGTTATCTGGTGGAATGCAAAGGAGTTCCGGCCGCACAGGCGGCGCTTTGGGTATCGGTCTACTATGCGGGAATCACAATTGGACGCGGCATCGCGGGATTTGTCAGCATCAAGCTGACAAACCGCCAGCTTATCCGCTGCGGGCAGATCCTGGCCGCTTTCGGCGCGCTTCTGCTCCTGCTTCCTCTTCCGGATCTTTTAAGCTGCTCCTCCCTACTGCTGATTGGCCTGGGCTACGCCCCCATTTATCCTGCTATGCTCCATGAAACCCCCGTCCGTTTCGGGCGCGCCAACTCCCAGCAGCTTATGGGCGTTCAAATGGCTCTCGCCTATACAGGCAGCACGCTGATGCCATCGCTGCTTGGCGCTGCCGCCGGATTGACGTCCATTTCCATCTTCCCCTTCTTTCTGGCGGCGGCAGCCCTTGGCATGCTCCTGTGCTGCGAAAGGGTCAACCGACTTTTAGCACAGGGAAAAATGGGTGGTCAATAATGCCTCTTGACTTCACTGGAAATTCATGGTATTTTATAGCCATATACTACAAAAATAAGCAAAATACTTTTCTTTTTTTAGAAAAGTGATCGTGCACACGGTAGAGACACCGTGTGAAAGAAAGGATTTGGAATCATGCTGGCAGAGGATCGGCGCAGCTACATCTTAAAACTTCTGGAAACCCGCTCGTCCGTCACAGTGACGGAGTTAAGCACAGCCTTCGGCCTTTCGGAGGTTTCTGTGCGCAAGCTTCTCTCCAATATGGAACAGGAGGGATTGATCAAGCGCACCTGGGGCGGGGCGGTCAGCGCCTACGGTTCCCTGCGGGAATTTTCCCACAAGGAAAAGGAACCTGTCTGCCTGCCGGAAAAGCTTTCCATTGCACGGGCTGCCTACGACTGTATCGCGGACGGTGACGCTGTCTTTTTGGGGTGCGGCACCACCACAGTCCAGTTGGCCCGCTTGATCCGAAGCGGCAAAAAACGGAATCTCATGGTCGCTACCACAGGGCTGAACATTGCTATGGAGCTGGCGGACGCTGAGGATATCTCTGTTATCGTCATCGGAGGTGAACTGCGCCATCGGATTTTGTCCTGCACTGGCACCTTTGCGGAGAACATGCTGAAAACCATGTTCTTTGACAAGGGTTTTATTGGCGGAAATCATTTGACGCTGGAACATGGCTTTACCACGCCCAAGGTACAGGAAGCCAAGCTCAAGCGGATGATCATGGAAAACTGCAAAGAACATTATATCTTATTGGACCACAGCAAGTTCGGAGATGATTCTCTGAGCCTGATCGCCCCCACGGAACAACTCGGCTGCGTTATCACTGACTGGAAAGTGCCGGAAGAAATTGTCGCGGGATTACAGGAGCAGGGGGTGCGCGTGATTCAAGGCGCGCCGGATTCCCTTGGATAACAACAAAAAACCGCCGGAGCATGAGACTCTTGAGAGAGTTCATAGCTCCGGCGGTTTTACTTCTTACTGAAATGCTTCGCTGTAAATCTTTTCAAGCTCCTCGTGCTGCGGGGAAACAATCATGCTGACATAGTTTCCCGTTTGCTCCACCTTACATTCCTTGAGCATTGCAAACTCCTCGGGCTGATAATCCTTCATGGTATTTTCCTTCTGCTGATACCGCTCGTCCATTTTTTCCTTGAGGCGGGCCGCCGCATCGGCATCAATTCCCTCCAGAAGAACGATCTCGTCACCCTTGAGCCCGGTGGAATCAATATACACCGCAAACTGTTTGCAATCGGCGGAATCGATTCCGTACTGCGGCATCAGATTGTCCGCCGTGAGATCCATCATATCTTTGTTTTCCAAGATTCCCTTCATGCTGTCCATGACAGCGGTGAGATCGGCCTGCTTGGCTGTGCCGCTGTCACAGGCGGACAGGCCCAAAAGCAGCATCAGTGCAAGAAAAGCAGCAAGAAATTTTTTCATTGTCATTTCGTCCTTCCGGTTTTATTGAGGCGTATGCGTATAGAGGTAATCGATCCAAACTTTGCAGCCCTCGTCTGTAAAATGGATTCCCATATCGTCGGGATCGCTGCAATAGGAAGCATTCAGATTTCCCTCGCTGTCCTGCACAGCGGAAGAGATATCCACCAGATACCAGCCATTCTTTGCACACAGCTCTGCCAGCTTTTCGTTATACAAATGAACATTGGTATTGTTCAGCTTATTGGTTTCAATGCTCTTTGCTTTCACCAGCGGCGTTGCCGTCTCAATAAAAATTTTCGCGTCCGGCGTCTTTTCCAAGATCCCGTTGAGCAGTGTTTCCATATTGGCAACCGCTCCGTCCACCCCGTATACAGCCAGATCATTCATGCCAAGCATGATATACACCTTTTTCGCTCCGGAAGCCGCCACAGAGTCGGCAAGGCTCATTTTTTCCCCGTTATAAAGCGGATGAATAGAATCCTCCGACACAGGCTGCAGTGCATTGCCGCTTCCCATACTGCCAGCCGTCAGGAACTGCGCTTTTCCCAGCAAGGTGGGATTGTTCTGACGGTTCTTGGTCACATAGAGATTCAGCTTGAGACTGACAGAATCTCCGATAAACACCGCGTCATCAAAATAGGAATCCTCTGCACGCGGAGACTCCGGCAGAGCACCCTGTGTTACCCCATTGGCGGAAACCGTTGTGCTCTCACCTCCGGAGGAAGCATCCCCTGTTTGGGACGCAGCACTCTCCGCTCCTTCGGAAGCATCAGAGGCCTCGGATTCCAGTGCGGACGAAGCATCCTGAGAAGGAGCCTGCGAAGGCGCAGCGGACGTTTGAGCGGAGGACGTTTCCTCCGCCTGTGAAGAGGCCGTGGGACGCTCCGCACAGCCTCCGGCTAAAAGAAGCGCTGCCAGAAGCAACGCAAACAACCTGATTTTCATGGGATGTCATTCCCCTTCCGTTTTCATTCAATCCTGTTTTTCCCGCGCCGCTCCAACGCGGGGGGCTTGTGTGCAGGCTCAGCCTGCCCTTTGGCTATTATAGCATACCTAAACAGAGAGCGCAACAAAAGTAAAGAGATCGTAAGATCTTGTGGAATCCAAGCTAAAAATGGCGCAGAACCCTCTCTTTGATGCGAATAGTATTTCCGTTTTCCAAAAGATTATAGCATAAAAAACGGGAGCACCGCCTTATCAAAGGCCATGCTCCCGCATCGTCAAACGGTTTATTTCTTATTGAAGATGGACATAATATCCACAAAGTCACTGTCATCCACCAGAGGGGTCGTTTCATGGGCAGGGGCAGGCTGTTCCTTCTGGTTCGCATAAGCGGAAGCAGGAGCAGCATTTTTCACTGCCGTTTCCTTGCTCGCAGCAGGTGCGGACGGGCTGCCGTCATGCGTCGGGAAACCTGTCGCAATCACGGTCACGCTCATCTCATCTTCCATCGTCTCATCGAACGCGGCACCCCAAATGATGTTTGCATCCTCATGCGCCTGCGAGGTAATCATAGCCGCTGCCGTTTCCACCTCATCGAGACCGATATCGGGGGAAGATGTAATATTAATGATCACGCCCTTGGCGCCGTTGATCGCTGTCTCGAGCAGCGGGCTGGAGATAGCCATATTCGCGGCTATCTCGGACTTGTCTTTACCGGAGGCATGGCCCACGCCCATGTGCGCATATCCCGCATCCTTCATGACCGCCGTCACATCGGCAAAGTCCAGGTTAACAAGGCCCGGCAGCTTGATCAGATCGGAAATGCTCTGCACACCCTGCCGCAGAACGTCATCCGCAACGGAGAAGGCATTAAGCAGCGTAATCTTTTGCTCGCTGACCAGCTTCAAACGCTCGTTGGGGATTACCACCAGGGAATCCACATGCTCACGCAGAGCACAGATACCCCCCTCGGCCTGCTCCATACGGCGTTTTCCCTCAAAGAGGAACGGCTTTGTCACAATACCGACCGTCAGAATCCCCATATCGCGCGCAATCTCCGCAACAATCGGAGCCGCTCCCGTGCCGGTTCCGCCGCCCATACCGGCGGTAATGAACACCATGTCGCTTCCACGGATAGCGGCGGCAATGGCCTCGCGGCTTTCCTCGCCCGCCTTCTGTCCCATCTCGGGCTTCGAGCCGGCGCCTTTGCCATGCGTTACCTTTTCGCCAATCTGAATCTTCTGTGTAGCCTTGGAGCGCGTGAGAGCCTGCTTGTCCGTGTTGATGGTAATGAACTCCATCCCTTTGGCGCCCATCGTGACCATGCGATCCACGGCATTGCCTCCGCCTCCGCCGACACCGATTACCTTTATAATGACTCCGTTGTTGTCAAAATCATTGTCAATTTCAAAAGACATACTGCCGCGTCCCCCTTAATTCTTCCCATGTATTCCTACGCGGATTTCCGACCCGCTGTCAACTGTCCGGAATGGAAAAGTCACAAGAAAATCACAAGTATAAATGTACCATGTTTTGCCTGCAAATTCAATAAACAAATTGTAAAATGGAAAAATTTACCTGTTTAAAATTTGTCAAATAGATACTTCTCATAACAGAGTATCATAAGAAGGAGAGAAATGCAAGAGAAAACCTCCGTTTTTTCAGATTTCCCATTGAAAAATCAGCTGCTGGAAGAAGGCTCCGGCGTGGAAGCCGGCGCAGAAGAAGCGTCGGAGGGTACGGAAGAAGAAACCAGTCCCGCGCTGAAATAAGCGCGATCTGTACTAGGTACGATCGAGAGATCCAGCGTCCCGCTGTCATTCTCCGTCAGTTTTCCTTCATCCAGAAGGTCCAGAAAATAAAGCAGCTTTTCCTCAAACGCGGTGGGGGGACCGAACTCCAGCAAAATACGCCCATCATACAAAATTTTGGCATCATATGAATCTTCCAGATCAATTTCCGTCACTTTATCAAGATTGACCGCAGAGATTGCCTGAGAGAGTTTATCAAATACCTCGCGGCTTTCCCCCTCTTCGTAGACAATCTGGGAACCAATCGGCGCTTCCCGGATCGCCACCCCTTTGATCAAAGGGCAGCCTTCCGGCTTCTCAGCCACACGGTCCAACACCTTTCCAGACACGCCGACCAAAATATATTGGGTATCGTCAAGTACCGCTCCGGCCACCGGCTCCTCCTCCACCACAATCTCCAATCCGGAGGGAAGGATACGCCGGACATCCGCCACACCAATATAGGGAAGAGCCTTTTCCACCGCGTCGGAGGCTGCCGCGGTATCCGTTAAAAACACATTTCCTCCTGTCTGCAAACCGGATGCTTTCAGAATCTCCTCCGCTGAATACCGGCTCTCTCCCCTGACCTCTACCGTCTCCACACGGAATAAAACGGTAAAAGCAAACGTGAGCGCCGTTCCAATCACCAGAAAAAACAGAATCAGGTAAAACAGCTTCATCCGCCGGCGACGGCGCTTCCGGCGTTCTGCCGCTCCGACAGACGGACGCCGGCGTCTGGGCGGCGGATCCTTGGCGGGTGGACGCGGCCGGGAAGGCGCAGGGGAACGTTGTGCGGGCGGATGCGGCCGGGAAGGCGCAGAGGAACGTTGTGCGGGCGGACGCTGACGGGAACGCACACCGGAATTCTGCTGCGCGGGCTGGCGGTGATCCACCGGACGGGTGGACTGCCCCGGCGCGGTCCGGCGCCGGGGCGGCTGCCCGCGGGAGCGCCCCCGCGTCTGCTGCGGAGGTGTCCGTCGCTTGTTCTCCATGGCGTTTCACTTCCCTTTTCCGCGTCTCCTTATTCGTACTCCCGGCGAATATCCGCCCCAAGCAGAGAAAGGCTTCGCTCCAGATTTTCGTAACCCCGGTCCATATAGCGAACGCCGGTCACTTCTGTGGCTCCCCGCGCTGCCAGCCCAGCCACCACCAAAGCCGCCCCGCCGCGCAGGTCGGCAGCCTCCACAGGAGCACCCGAAAGGCGGGGAACGCCTTCCACCACCGCCACACGCCCTTCCACCTTGATATTGGCTCCCAGACGGAGCAGTTCTCCCACATGCTTATAACGGCTCTCGAATATGTTTTCCACAAAAATACTTGTTCCGGATCCAACACAGGCCGCCGCCATCAGCGGAGCCTGCGCGTCGGTGGGAAAACCGGGGTATGGCATGGTGCGCACACTTTTGATCCGTCCCAAACGGGCGGGCGCACTGATTCGCAGGCTCGATTCTTCCATCTCGATACAGCAGCCCAGTTCCTCAAAGGAAGGCAGAACCGGTTCAAGATGGGCCGGAATAATTTGGTTCAGACGGATGCAGCCTCCCGTTGCCGCAGCAGCGCTCATAAAGGTTGCGGCGGCAATGCGATCCGGAATCACCCGGTGCTCACACCCATACAGGCGCCTGACTCCTTCAATCACCAGCGTACTGCCGCCTGCTCCGCTGACCTTCGCCCCGCAGCGGTTGAGGAAATCCGCGAGATCGCAGATCTCCGGCTCGCGCGCCGCGTTTGTGATCACCGTGGTGCCTTCCGCCAGAACGCCCGCAAGCATGATGTTCTCCGTCGCGCCCACGCTGGGGAAGGACAGGCCGATCGCCGCGCCGTGCAGCGGCCCCTCGGTGGAGCAGGAAAGACAGCCGTAATCCTCGACAATCTTTGCTCCCATTTTCCGCAGCGCCTGCAAATGCAGATCAATCGGGCGCGGCCCCAGCTCGCAGCCGCCGGGAAAGGACAGCACAGCCCGTCCCGCCCGGGAAAGAATCGCGCCCAAAAAAACGATGGACGAACGCATTTCACGCATCAGGCCGTCCGGGATATCACACTGGGTCACACTTCTGGGATCGATCACCAGACTTCCGCCCTGCCAGGATACGGCACAGCCAAGGTGGCGCAGAATCCGGGCGGAAACATCCACATCCGACAAATGCGGGCAGTTATGTAGCACGCATTCACTCCGGCAAAGCAAAGCCGCCGCCATCAGCGGGAGCGTGCTGTTTTTCGCCCCGTGTACGTTCAGCTCGCCGGCCAGACGATTGGGCCCGTGAATCAACAGTTTCACCATAAAAAATCCCCGCTTCCTCTTATTTGAAGTATGCCATACTATGCGGGGAAGAAGAAAGCGGTGAAACGAAGACTCAGGCGGGTGCGCGCCCCAGGACCTCACAGATCAGTTTGTAGATCCGCTCGTTGGCATCGGTAATAGCCATCTTTTTCGCGTTCGCGGAGAGCGTGGGGATGGTTTCGGGATCGTGGAAGAGATCTTCCGTCAGCTTGCAGAGCGTTTCCCCCGTCAAATCCTTTTCCTCCAGAATCGCCGCCGCGCTGCGGTTGACAAGCGCCATGGCATTGTGATACTGGTGGTTCTCCGCCACATTCGGCGAAGGGATCAGAATGGACGCTTTGCCCTGCACCTGAAGTTCGGACAGCGTGATGGCTCCCGCCCGGCAAATCACCAGGTCTGCCGCCGCCAGACAGTCCGGCATGTTGTCAATGTATTCCCGGATATCCATCTCCGGGTGTGCGGCCAGGTCAATTCCCTTGTCCTTGAGCAGATCGGGGAACCACCGCCCCCACTGGCCGTAAGCATGAATGTGCTGGAAGCGTCCCTCTTTCGCACTCCAGGCCAGCAGATCCGCCACTGCCTCATTGACGCGGCGCGCACCCAGGCTGCCGCCGAAGCTGAGAATCAGCGGCCGTTCATCGAGCCCCAGCTTTTTCCGGGAGGCTTCCCTCTCTGCACGGATCACAGCCGGTCTCACGGGATTGCCCGTCAGTACACAGCGGGCAGTGGAGGGCAGATATTTTTTTGCATCCTGCACGGCCAGCATTGTAAAGGCCGCCTTTTTGCTCAGCGCCTTGTTGGTCACGCCGGGAAAAGCGTTCTGCTCATGAATCAGGGAGGGGATGCCCAGGCGCATTGCTTCCCGGATCACCGGCCCGCTGACATAGCCGCCGGTACCAACGCAGACGTCCGGCTGAAATTCTTTGATCATGCGTTTGGCTTCCTCCGTGGAAGTAAAAAGGTGTACCACCGTTTTGACATTCTTCTTCAGGTTCGCCCAACTCGGTTTGCGCTGAAAACCGGAGATGGTCACACTCTTGAAGTCAAACCCCGCCTTGGGTACCAGCCGTTCCTCCATGCCGCCCTTTGCGCCCACATAGAGGATCGCCGCGTCCGGTTCGTGCTCACGAACTGTACCGGCAATCGCCAGAGCCGGATTGATGTGACCGGCGGTGCCGCCGCCAGCAAAAAGGATTCTCATGATGACACACTCTTTTCTCTCTGAAATCGTTTGTCCCGCATCGCAGGGTTCTATAATTTCTCAATTGACGAATTCCGGCTGATAGACAGCACCACTCCCATTTCCGCCAGCAGCATGATCAAAGAGGTTCCCCCATAGCTGAAGAAAGGCAGGCTGATGCCTGTATTGGGAATGGTATTCGTCACCACCATGATGTTCAAAATTACCTGCAAACCAATCTGGAAGGTCAGGCCCACGCCGAGCAGCATTCCGAATTTATCCTTCGCCTTGAGCGAGACGACAATGCCGCGCCACACGAGCATCGCAAACAGAATAATAATAATCAGAGCGCCGATAAAGCCAAGCTCCTCGCACACAATCGCAAAGATAAAATCGTTCTGCGGCTCCGGCAGATAGAGGTATTTCTGCCTTGACTGCCCCAGACCAAGACCGAGCAGGCCGCCCGATCCGATCGTCATGAGCGACTGGCGTGTCTGCCAGGTATCAACCCCCTCCGGCGGGTCAAACGGGGAAAGCCAGCCGTACACGCGATCCATCGCGTAGGAGAACACATCTGTGAACACCAATAGATACAGCGCCGCCAGGCCCAGTCCAACCACCGCGAGAGCAAACCAGCGCAGCTTCACACCGCCGATGAACATCATCACCACACCAAGCATCAGGATAATCAGCGTTGCGGACATATGCTTTTCCAGCACCACCAGCAGAGCGATCGAGCCGAGAATCAGCACATAGGGAAGCACACCATACCGGAAAGTTCCCATTTTCTCAAAGTTCAGCGAGATTAAATGCGCAAAAATCAGGATCAGCGCAAACTTTGCCACCTCCGAAGGCTGGAAGTTCAAGGGACCGATATAAAACCAGCGGTAGGCGCCCTTGATGTTTGGAACCAGCTTGGAGCCTCTGAGCACCAGCATCGCCACCAGAAGAAGATACGTGACAATCAAAATGGGGATGGCAAATTTATGCAGATGATGGTAGTCAAAATAAGACACCGCAATCATAATCACCACACCCAATACGGCAAACATCGCCTGGTTGCGGATGAAATAATAGCTGTCCCCATCCATATTATAGTAGGCATAGGGATAGCTGGCGGAAAACATCATCACAAGACCAATGGTCAACAGCACAAGGAGCAGGAAGAAAAACGGCAAATCCATCCCGGAACGGATGGAAAATATCCGGAATTTCTTCCTTGCCCGCTTGAGCACGGAGTTTTTCTGCTTTTTTTCCTGATGGCTCTGCGGCCCGGCGGGCCCTTTCCCCGCCATTGTGCCGGACTGTGCGTGTGTCGTCAAGCCAACCGCCTCCTTTCCGGGATTTCTGGTGTCAATAGTATGCCTTATGCATCAGAATCCATACAATAAACCAAACACGGACAAAGCGCCGAACACCACCGTCACAGCGCTGAACACCACGCAGATTTTCACCTCGCTCCATCCGCACATCTCAAAATGGTGATGGATAGGCGTCATCTTGAAGATGCGTTTGCCATGTGTCAGCTTGAAATATGTCACCTGAATCACTACAGAGAGTATTTCACACAGATAAATAATACCAACCGGAATAATCAAAACCGGAAGATTCACGCCAAAACCAAGCGCGCACACAACGCCTCCAAGGAACAGCGATCCTGTATCTCCCATGAACACCTTGGCCGGATTGAAATTCCAGACCAGAAAGCCAAGGCAGCCGCCCGCCACAGCCGCGGCAGCAATGCTCATGCCAAACAGGTACATGATACCGGACAAGATCATGAAGGTGACAGCCACAAAGAATGTCACCGAGGCATTCAGGCCGTCAATTCCGTCTGTAAAGTTCACCGCATTGACAATGGCGACAATACCGATCGCGGAGAGGATCCAGTACGCGGGCCCGAAATCCACGCTGCCCACGAAGGGAATCAGTGTTGACGTACCGGCGCCGGACAATCCAAGCGAAAGCAGATATGCACCAGCCACCAGGAATTGCAGTACCAGCTTCTGCTTTACATTCAGCCCCAGGTTCCGCTTTTTGACCACCTTAATATAATCGTCCAGGAATCCAACCAGACCGAAGCCGAGAGCCATGAGGAGCCCTCCCACCGCTTTGGTCAGCGACTGGCTGCGGAGATACGGATCCTGCCCCGTCTGGCTGTAGTACAGGGGCAGACAAACCGCTGCCGCGAGAAAAATACCGATGATGAACAGGAACCCTCCCATCGTGGGCGTCCCGTTTTTCTTCTTATGCCACTTCGGCCCCTCCTCACGGATGGTCTGACCGAAATTGATGCGGTGCAGCAGCGGCACCATCCATTTACCCAGAAGCGCTGTCACGGCAAAAGCAATCACCGCGGACAGCAGCACCAGCCAACTGTTTCCCAGATTCATACGTTCCTTCACACCCTCTGTTTCAATTTGCCGCAGGCTCTGCGGTCAGTGGACCGCTTCCAGATCCACAAAATTCACCGTAACCACCGTTCCGGCAGGCACTTCTGTTCCCGCCGCGATATCCTGCGTATCGGAAACGGCATTCCCGCCTGTCACAGCCGCACCGGAAACGCTCAGGTTCAGCCCGGCCTGCGACACCTTTGTATTTACCTGAGACAAGGTCAGTCCCGAAAGATCCGGCACCGTCACTGTCTCAGACGCACTTGCCGAATCCAGATACAGCACAACCGTGCCTCCCTTGGGAATGCTCTTTCCCTGCTCCGGGATCTGGGAAACGACCTTGTCGCCGCTGCCATATACTTTATAGGTCAGACCGGCGTTGCTCACTTTCGTCTGCGCTTCCTCCTGGCTCAAACCCACCACACCGGGAGTGGAGATATCAAGCTTTGCCAGCTCCTCTTCCGTGTATTTCGGCTCAATGCCAAGATACGGCAGAATTTCAGACATGGTTTCCGCAAAGGGCGGACCGGCGATGGCGCTGCCGAACACCTCGCCATTCTGCGGCACAGGCTCATCAAAAAATACCAGCATGACAATTTCCGGATCCTCCGCAGGCGCGTAACCGCAGTAAGAAGCAATATATTTCTTTTCGCCCTTGCGTCCGGCGGCGTTCCACTCGTCGATTTTCTCAGAGGTTCCCGTTTTGCCCGCCACACGATATCCGGCAACGTAACCGTTTTTCGCGGTTCCTGTGGTAGCGGTTTCCTGAAGCATGGCGCTGATTCTGGCGCTGGTATCCTCCGAAATGACCTGGCGCTTCACCGTGGTGTCATTGGATACCACGATGTTGCCCTCGGAATCAATCACCTTGGACACCACATGCGGCTGAACCAGATACCCGCCGTTGGCTACCGCGGCCGCTGCCGTGATCATCTGGATCGGCGTCACACGGAAGGTCTGGCCGAACGAGGAGGTCGCAAGCTGGGTCGCCCCCAGTCCGTCCGCCTTATAATAGATACTGTTGCTTTCACCAATCAGATCGATGCCGGTCTTGGTTGTCAGGCCAAAGGCCTCAAAGTAACGGTAGAAGGTCTGTGCACCGAGCATTTCACCCAGCTGCATGAAAACCGGGTTGCAGGAATTGCTCAGTCCCTGTGCAAAGGTTTCCGAGCCATGCCCCGCTGTTTTCCAGCAGCCAATGCTGTAGTCGGCAACCTGATAGTGACCGCTGCAAGTGAACGTGGTATTTTCCGACACCACGCCCTCCTCGATCCCCATGGCGGCTGTCACCATCTTGAACACGGAACCGGGATTGTAGGTATCACTGATGCACTTATTTCTCCACTGCTTTTCCTGTGCTGTGCGGATCGCGTTGGAGCGCTCCTCCTGATGCTCCTCGTCATCCGGAATCGCGTTGATGGCCGCGAGATCCGCTTCATCGGTGATGGTGTAGGGATCGTTCGGATCGTAATCCCCCTTAACAGTCATTGCCAGGATCTCACCGGTATTGACATTCATAACAATGCCGCAGGCGCGGTTGCGCGCCTGACAGCTCTCTGCCGCGGCCTCGACGCTCTTTTCCAGAAAATGCTGCACCACCTCGTCGATCGTCAGCACCAGGCTGTAGCCGTCCTGCGCCTCAACAAGCTGTTCATACTGGAAAGGCATATCAATTCCCCGGGCGTTCTTTGCCGTTACCAGTTTGCCGGGAACGCCGGAAAGATATTCGTTATAGGAGGCCTCCACACCGGTAACGCCCTGGTTTTCACTGTTGGTAAAGCCCAGAACGCTGGATGCAAACGCACCGTAAGGATAATACCGCTTGTAATCCGGCTCCAGCTGGATGGCGTTGCCGAGATTCAGCTCAGATTTCAGTTCCAGGATCTGATCCTTGAGATCGGTCTCCACCTTCGTTTTGACAACGGCATAGTAGGTCTGCTTCTCCATCAGCGCGCGCACATCTGCCGTCTCCAGATCCAGGATCTCGGCAAGCCGCTGTGCGATGGTATCCTGTATGCCTTCCATCCCTTTATCCTCCACAAGCTCTTTGCGGATATAGTTGGGATCCAGCACCACCTTCCAGACGTCAGCGCTTGTAGCCAAGACCTTCATATTGCAGTCATAGATTGTCCCCCGCTTTGCGGAGAGGGAGGTATCCTGCGTCTGCTGGTTCACCGCGCGTGTCTGAAGCTCCTCCCCCTGGATAATTTGCAGACGGAACAAGCTGACCACCAGCGTGCCAAAGCCCAGCACGATCATCACCGCCAACACTACAATCGTACGCCGCCACATCCGGACGGTCGTTCCCTTTGCCATACCTTCGTTTCCCCGCCTTTCTCTCTCCGCTTATGGAAAAATGGAAGTCAAGAATATCTCTTAACTTCCATTTTTCCTTTTGTCCAATCAATCCTATCTCAACATTACAAAAAACGGTATTTTATACTTATTGTAGAGGGGGGAAAATTATTCCCCGTCAGCTCAGAAGCTGCTGAAACCAACTCCAAATCTGTTCCAGAATTCCCTGACCTCCGGCGTCCTGAAGAACCGTTCCCTGATCCTCCTGCGCCATGCTGATATATTCCACCTGATCCTTTTCCGCTTTCTGCATTCCCAAATTCTGCTCCGCGTAGGCTTCCACCGAATCCAGCGACATGAGAGCGTCTGACTTCATCTGAAGCTGCGTGTAGAGACTCTCACTTTCCGAAAGCGCCTTTTCCGTGCTGTTGATGCTGTCCGTCAGCTCCGTCAGCCGAACCTGACCGTATACCAGACTTCCCACCGTTGCCAGAATCACAAGCATCACCGCCAAAGTGGAAACCACACGAAGAGGATGCAGGCGCGGTCTTGCATTTTTCTCAATCTGTTCCTTCGGAAGCGGAATGACGTTATTTTTTTGGATTTCCGGGGCCTGCTCCTGTCGTTTAGGCTCAAACCTCGCAAAATCATAGGCTGTATTGTTTGAAACCGCCATGCTTCCATTCCCTCCCTGCGGAACCAAATTTCATTGCGCTTTTCACGCGGAATTTTTTATGCCCTCCCGGGCATTTTTATGGTTTTCCGGCCATTGCTGTGGAAAACCGGTTTCTTTTAATCGTCCAATGCGTGATCGCGCAGCTTGACGCATACACGAAGCCGTGCGCTCCTGCTGCGGGGGTTTTCCTCCAGCTCCCGCTCACTTGGGGCCAATCCCTTTTTATAAACCAGCTCCGCCCGCGGCTTTTTGCCGCAGACGCACACCGGAAAATCCGGAGGACAGGTGCAGCCCTCGCACCACGCAGCCATTCTCTGCTTGACCATGCGATCCTCCAGCGAATGGAATGTGATGACCGCCAGCCGCCCGCCAGGCCGTAAAAGGGAAAATGCGGCGTCCAAACCTTCGGAAAGCCTGTCCAACTCCCCATTGACGGCAATACGGAGCGCCTGAAAGGTTTTCCGCGCCGGATGTCCCGGCTCCCGCCGGACTGCCGCGGGGACACTCGCCTTTACCAGCTCCGCCAGCTCCAGCGTTGTCTCAATCGGCTTGTCCTCCTTCGCCCGGACAATCGCCTGCGCGATGGAACGGGCGCTTTTTTCCTCGCCGTACCGACGGAAAATATCCGCCAGCTCCTGCCAGGAAAGCGTGTTAACCAAATCGGCCGCCGTGGGCCCCGACTGGCTCATGCGCATGTCAAGCGGTGCGTCGCTGTGATAGGAAAACCCTCTCTCCGGCGTGTCCAGCTGATGCGAGGAAACACCGATGTCCAGCAAAACACCATCCACCCGATCGATTCCGGCTTCCCGCGCCACACGGGCCATCTGGGAAAAATTTGCCTGCCGCACGAGGGAACATGGATTTCCGGCAAACCGCCGCGTCACTACGGCGACAGCGTCGGGATCCTGATCAATGGAAAGCAGGGTTCCGGTTGTCAGCTTGTCAAGAATGGCCTGCGAGTGGCCTCCCCCTCCCGCTGTCCCGTCGACATACACGCCATCCGGGCGGATTTGCAGGGAGTCAATGGTTTCCTGAAACAAAACCGGGATATGGCTGAATTCCATGGATCTTTCCTCCGTACTTACAGTTCGAGCTCATCCATCGCTTCCGCGATAGCCTCCTCCGTCAGACCGGAGTTGAATTCTCTCCAACGGGCGGCATCCCAAAGCTCCGCGCGGCGCGACGCGCCGATAAAGGCTACGTCCTTCGTCAGCCCGGCGTACTCGCGCAGATGCTGCGGCAGCAGAATTCTGCCCTGCTTGTCCGGTTCCATCTCGGCGGCCCCGGAAAAGAAAAACCGCTGCAAGCTGCGTGCCTTGCTGATCGGCATCGCCATGATTTTCTCCTGAAGCTTGTCCCACTCCGTGGGAGATAAAACGAAGAGGCAGCCGTCCAGACCTTTTGTGACATAAAAACGTTCCCCCAAATCCTCCCGGAATTTGGAGGGAACTATCACACGGCCTTTCGGGTCAATATTATGCTGGTATTCACCTATCAACATAATAAAAACGGTGGGGCCCCTGCACGGGCAAACCATCTTGTGGCACTTTCCTCCACCCGCCTCCACATTTGTTGATTTGATTATACTCGATTCATTACAAAAATGCAACCGAAAGATCACAATTATGTTAACTATTTTTCCGACAAAATCCGCAAAATTGCGCCAAAAGTACCATATTATGCGAATTCCCCTGCCATCATATACCAGATATCGTACAAGATGGCAGGGGAGCAAAGGAAATATTTTCCTGTATGAACTTTCAAAAAACTTACAAAATGCTCAGTTCTGGTTCTGCTGACCAGATCGCAGGGAAGCTTTGATTTCCTGGCGCGTTTTGCGCAGTTCTGCGAGGTTGGCCGTCAACCCCTCATCCGTGCGCTGCATCAGGTCGTCAATATACACATTGCAGGCCTTCTGCATTTTACGGAAACGGGTCTGCGCCTGCGCCAGCATCTCATTGGCCTTCTGCTGTGCCTGCTTGACGATCTCATCCTGGTTCACCATAGCCCGCGCGCGCTCCTCCGCCACACGCACGATCGTCTCCGCCTCACGCTTGGCATCGCTGATGATCTGGGTGCGATCCGCCACAATCGCCTTGGCCTGACGGATTTCCTGCGGCATTGCGTCGCGGATCTCCTCCAGAATTTCCTTGACTTCCTCCACATCAAGCATGGCACGTCCGCGGCTCAAAGGGAAATTCCAGGCTTTTTCCACCATGTCATAGAGCTCGTCCAGCAGCTCTTCCACATTCATTTTCTCATTCATTTCAGTTTTCCCCCTTACACAGCCGCTGCTGAATATCCTCCAGGATACAGGCAGGCACAAAAGAGGAAATATCCCCCCCAAAGCTTGCGATATCCTTGACCATGCTGGAGCTCAAGTACATATTCTGCGCCTGTGTGGTGAGAAACATCGTCTCCAGCTCGGCATTCAGCTTCTGGTTGATCAGCGCCATCTGAAACTCATACTCAAAATCCGAAACGGCCCGCAGCCCCTTGACAATCGCGCAAGCGTCCCGCATCCGTGCATAGTCGGCCAGAAAGCCCTCAAATCCGACAACCTCCACGCCTTCCATTTCCTTGGTCGCCTTTTGCAAAAGGCAAATTCTTTCATCGAGCGTGAACGCGGTTTTTTTCGCGGGATTGACCATCACTGCCACAATCACCCGATCGAAAATTTTCGACGCGCGCCGGATAATGTCCATATGTCCAAGCGTTACCGGATCAAAGCTTCCGGGACAAATTGCCGTTTTCATTCCTGTTCCCGCCCTTCCTTCGCCTGACGGCGATATAGCGTTACCTGTATTTTTCCATATTTATGGGAGCGGTATTGGACAAAGTCCCTAACCGTTTCGGGCAGCTCCTCTCCCAGAGGGTGCTCGCACAAAATCGTTCCGCCGGGATTCATGTGCTGCTCCACCAACGGCAGGGCACGCTGCAGCAGGCCTGTCCGGTACGGGGGATCGAGAAATGCCAAGTCGAAACGCTCCCGGCAGGAGGCAAGATAGGACGCAAAATCCGCGTTCACAAGAGCAGCCCGATCCCGCAGGCCGGTCGACACAAGATTCTTTTCCGCCACTGCCAGCGACGCCTTTGCCGCGTCCACCAAAACGGCGTGCGCGGCCCCCCGGCTCAGCGCTTCGACGGCCATTTGTCCTGAACCGGCAAATAAGTCCAGTACCTGCCGTCCTTCCACCTCAAACTGGACGGCGCTGAACATGGCCTCCTTGACCCGATCGGTGGTGGGGCGCACATCCTCCCCCTCCAGTGTGATCAGCCGCCTTCCACGGGCGCTCCCTGTTATCACTCGCATAACATTGTCTCCTCCGAATTCCGCGCCGGGGCGCGATATCGTTGTCCTATTATCCCATCAATCCGCTTTCCTTGTCAAGTGCAGCTTTTTCCTCGGGATGGTAATAGGCGTACACCGCACGGGCCGCAGGCTTTGTCATATGCGGCGCGCCCTCAAGCTCCGCAAGATCCGCATTCTGGATGGCGGAAATGGTCTGGAAGTGGCGAAGCAGCGCCTTCGCCCGGGTCGGGCCGACGCCGGGAATTTCCAGAAGGGAGGAACCGATGACCGCCTTCCTCCGCTTCTGACGGTGATACCCTATGGCAAAGCGGTGGACCTCCTCCTGGATCGCGCCCACCAGCGTGAACGCCGCCCGGTGCGAATGGATCGAAATCTCCCCGCCGTCGAGCGCGATAGCGCGGGTACGGTGCTTATCGTCCTTCACCATGCCGAACAGCGGGATATCGCCCAGCCCCATGGATTCCAGCACCGGACGCACGGCCGCCACATGGCCTTTTCCGCCGTCCAGCAGAATCAGATCCGGCTTGCGTCCAAAGCCCTCGCCGCTGTCTTTTTGACGGAAATATTCCTGAAACCGGCGGGTGATGACCTCCTGCATGGAGGCGTAGTCATCCTGCCCCTGCACGGACTGGATGCTGAATTTACGGTACGCACTTTTAAGCGGGCGCCCATCTTCAAAAACCACCATACCCGCAACGTTTTCCCCGCCCGCCAGATTGCTGATATCGTATGATTCAATGTAGGCAGGCGGCTTGTCAAGCCCCAACAGGCGGGCCAACTCGTCCAGCGCGGACGTCTCGCGCCCGGTGCGCCCCGTCGACTGCGCCACCTGCTCCGCTGCGTTGCTGCGGCACATTTCCAGCAATTCTTTCTGCTCGCCGCGCTGCGGCAGAGAGAGCGTCACCTTGCGCCCGGCTTTTTCCGAAAGCCAGCGGGCGATCAGCTCCATGGAGGCCGCCGGACCATCCAGGCTGATTCGGGGCGGGATGCGATCCCGCATGCCATAATACCGCTCCAGAAATTCTGCGCGGGCCGCCTTGGGATCCCCGATATCGGAAAGCAGAAAGCTTTCCCGATCGCACAGCCGCCCCTGCTGAAAGCGGAACACCTCAAAGCATGCGTTCGACGGCCCCTGTGCCAGCGCGATTACGTCCTGCTCCGGCACGCGCACAGCCACCACCTTCTGGCGCTCCCGGATCTTTTTCACAGCTTCCAGGCGGTCCCGGATCCGAGCGGCTCGCTCAAATTCCAGCGCTTCCGCGGCCTCGTTCATGCGCTCCGTCAAAGTCCGCACGCTGTTTCCGCTGCCGCCGCGCAGAAATTCCACCGCCTCATTTACGATCTCATTATACTCTTTACAGCTGATTTCGCCCCGGCACGGAGCGCAGCACTGCTTGATATAATAATTCAGGCAGGGCCTGGCCTTTTTGATATCCTGCGGAAACCGGCGTGTGCAGGAGGGAAGCCGGAAGATTTTAAGCGTCTCGTCGACGCTCTCCTTGGTCGCCCATGAACTGACATATGGTCCCAGGTAGGTGGCGCCATCGTCAAGCACCTGCTTTGCCTGGGAAATACGCGGCCATTCCTCCCGGGTGATGCGGATATAATGATATCCCTTGTCGTCCTTGAGCAGGATATTATACTTGGGCGTGTGCTGCTTGATCAGGCTGCACTCCAGAACAAGGGCTTCAAACTCGCTGTCAGTAATGATGTATTCAAAATATTCAACATTGGCAACCATCTGCCGCACCTTGCGGTCGTGATGGCGTTCACTGCCGAAATACTGGCTCACACGGTTTTTCAGCGCCTTTGCCTTGCCAATGTAAATAATCTTCCCTGTTTTGTCATGCATCAGATAGACGCCGGGAAGCAGCGGCAGGCGCATCGCGCGGGCCCGCAGCTCGCGGATATGGCGGCGGTGCTCATCCATGGGCTTTCCTCCTTTCTCACAGAACAGCAAAAAGGCCGTCCCCTTCCGCGCGCGGCCCGCACCGGCGCGCACTGAGAGACAGCCTTATACTTCACAGGGATTTTTGCCGCTGTGCGCCAAATTACTCAGCAAAGCCGGACTTGACCAGCTCCACCAGACTGCTGACAGCTTCCTCTTCATCGGAACCGTCCGCAATGATGCGGATATTGGTGCCCCCCACAATACCGAGAGACAGGACACCCAGAAGGCTCTTCGCGTTGACGCGGCGCTCTTCCTTTTCCACCCAGATGGAGGATTTAAACTCGTTCGCCTTCTGGATGAAGAACGTTGCCGGACGGGCATGGAGGCCCACCTGATTCTGAACCATAACCTCTTTGACACACATTTTAAATCCACTCCTAGCTTATCAAGATTCTTTCCGCACATCCAAATGCTGCTGTTGAGAGCAATCACTTTTATGATTTAAGGCTATTATATCACAATTCATTGCCTCGTCAACAGCCCGGAGGAAAGTTTGGCTTACTCACCGAATCGGCCGCTTTATGGAAAGTTTTGCTTTGTGCATATTGTGGTGATTGTTGAAAACTTTATATATTGTTTGACAACTCTCTGCGTTTTTTCCATGGGAAAATTTGGTGAACGAAGACGAAAAACAGGGAAATTTTAACTGGAAGTTTCGCTTTCCGAAAGCAGGGAAAACCCCTGTTTTATCAGAAAATCCAGATCCTCCTGGGGCAATTCGGCAGTTTTGAGCAATTCGGGTCTTTTTTCCGCTGTCCGCAGGAGAGACTGCTCATGCCGCCAGCGCCGGATGTTGGCATGATGGCCTGTCAGAAGGACAGGAGGAACCTCTCTGCCGCGCCACACAGCGGGGCGCGTATACTGCGGATACTCCAAAAGGCCGGAAAAGTGGCTTTCCTCCTCAAAGCATTCGTCCGCGGAAAGGACACCGGGAATCATCCGGCTGACGGCATCCGCCAGAGCCAGAGCCGGGATCTCCCCGCCTGTCAGGACAAAGTCGCCCAGGGAAACCTCTTCGTCGACATAAGCCTCCAGCACCCGCTCGTCTACCCCCTCGTAATGGCCGCACAGGATAATCAGGTTTTCCTCCTGCGCCAGCTCACGCACACGCTGCTGGGTGAGAGTTTTTCCCTGCGGGGACATATACAGAATATGCGGGCGCTTGCCGAGCTGTTCCATCACGTCGTCCAGACAGGCGGCGATCGGCTCCGCCATCAGAAGCATGCCCATGCCGCCCCCAAAAAGGTTGTCGTCGACACGATTATGCTTGTTGCCGGAAAAATCCCGGAATTGATGGCAGCAGACCTGGAGCACACCTTTCCGGCGTGCGCGGCCTACAATGCTCTCCGCCATGACGGTTTCGCACATTTCAGGAAACAGAGTGAGCAAATCAATCCGCATCGTCAAAAATCCCCCTCATCGGCCGCAGTTCCATGACGCCCGCGTCCACATCCACGCGCACCACTACACCCCGAATAGCCGGAACCAGATAGTTTTTCCCATCCTCATCCGTGACCTGATACACATCGTTGGAGCCTGTCGGAAAAACATCCGTCACCTTCCCGTACACGCGGCCGTCATCCGCATCCACGGCGGAAAGCCCGATCAGGTCCTGCACAAAAAAGCGGCCCTCGGGCAGCTTCACATCCTTCCGGTTCAGAAAGAGGACACGGCCGCGCAGCGCGTCCCCCTGCTCCACGGTATCAATCCCTTCCAGCTTGAGCAGAAGAAGATTTTTGTGCGGGCGGGAAGACGCCACCTTCACCTTTTCTTTGCCGCCATCCCAGTAAAACTCGGAAAAACCTGTCAGGAAGCGGGCGGAATCACACCAAGGCTCCACACGCAGCTCGCCGCGGATGCCATGCGTCCCAACAACGCGCCCCGCTTCAAGAAACGGGTTCTTCATTTCATTTCCCCCTTTTTACCGAAATCATACATGAAAAAAGCACAAAAGGGCCGGCGCTTGTGCGCCCGCCCTTTTTTCCAAGGCCGGCAGACGGATCCGCGGCCCCGGATTCAGTCGATTTCCACGGAAACCTTGTCGTTTGTACGGGTAGCGGCCGCGCGCATAACAACGCGGATCGCTTTGGCAATGCGTCCCTGCTTCCCGATCACACGCCCCATATCGTTTTCCGCGACATGCAGGTGGTAAACGACGGCGCCTTCCTCGTCGGGCTCGTCAACCGTCACGGAGACAGCGTCCGGATCCTCGACAAGGCCGCGGGCAATCGCAGTCAACAATTCCTTCATTGCTTCCTCCCGATTACAGGACGCCGTGCTTCTTGAACAGAGCCTTCACGGTATCCGTCGGCTGAGCGCCGTTGGCAATCCACTTCTTGGCCTTCTCGGGGTCAACCTTCACAACGGAAGGCTCCTGCATCGGATCATAGGTACCGATCTCCTCGATGAAACGGCCGTCGCGCGGGAAACGGGAATCAGCCACAACGATACGGTAGAACGGAGCCTTCTTGGCGCCCATTCTGCGCAGTCTGATTTTAACGGACATGGGATTCACCTCCACTATACGAATCTTAATTTATTCCAACCGGGATTTCCCGGATGAATACGAATTCAGAACGGCAGGCGCATTTTGCGCTTCATGTTTTTGCCGCCCATCTGCTTGACGACTTTCTGCATCTGCTCGAGCTGCTTGAGCAGGCGGTTCACATCCTCCACCTGCATCCCGGAGCCAGCTGCAATGCGGCGTTTGCGGGAAGGGTTGATGAGAGAGGGCTTCTCCCTCTCCTCCGGCGTCATGGACAGGATGATAGCGGCTGTGCGATCCATAATGCGATCGTCAATCTCAACGTCCTTGAGCTGCTTTTCCATCCCCGGAAATTTATTGAGAATATTCTTGATCGGCCCCATTTTCTTGACCTGCGCGAACTGTGCCAGAAGGTCGTTGAAATCCAGCTTGTTCTGCATGATCCGGCGGGACATCTTTTCGGCTTCCTTCTGGTCAATCTTCAGCTGTGCTTCCTCAATCAGAGAGAGCACGTCACCCATGCCCAGAATACGCGAAGCCATGCGATCCGGATGGAAAACCTCCAGATCCTCCATCTTTTCGCCCACACCGGCGAACTTGATCGGCTTGCCGGTCACGGAGCGCACAGAAAGCGCCGCGCCGCCGCGCGTGTCGCCGTCCAGCTTGGTCAGAATCACACCGGTGATGTTCAGTTTCTCGTCAAAGGTTTTCGCCACGTTGACGGCTTCCTGGCCGGTCATGGCGTCCACCGTCAGCAGGATCTCATGGGGACCGATCTTTTCCTTGATCTCCTGGAGCTCCTCCATCAGCGCCTCATCAATCTGCAAACGGCCGGCGGTATCAATCAGCACAAAATCATTGCCGTAATCCTTCGCGCGGCGAATCGCTGCCCGGCAGATTTCCACCGGCTTCTCCGTTCCCATCTCAAAAACGGGAACCCCGGCCTTCGAGCCGAGCACCTGAAGCTGCTTGATAGCGGCAGGGCGATAAATATCGGCGGCGACGAGCATCGGGCGGTGGCCCTTGCTCTTGAGCATCGCGGCAAGCTTGGCGCAATGCGTCGTCTTACCGGCGCCCTGCAGGCCGCAGAGCATCACAATCGTCGGCGGGGACGGCGGGGACGCCAAACGCGATTCGCCGCCGCCCATGAGCGCCGTCAATTCCTCATTGACAATCTTGACCACCATTTGTGCGGGGGTCAGGCTCTCCATCACCTCGGCGCCCACGGCACGCTCGCTGACCTTTGCCGTAAATTCCTTGGCGACCTTATAGTTGACGTCGGCTTCGAGAAGTGCCAAACGGACTTCCCGCATCGCTTCCTTGATATCGCTTTCACTCAGCTTACCCTTGGATTTCAGCCGCTTGAACGCAGCCGAAAGCTTGTCTGCAAGGCCTTCAAATGCCAACGGAATCTCTCCTTTTCTTTCTTACTGATTCAAACGGCCGGCCAAATCGCGGATCAGCACGGCCCGCTGGTAAATATCACGCGAATAGGCAAAGCTCTCATTGCAGGCGATAATCTCCCTGGCTGCCTTCTGGATTTGCTCCAGCCCTGCCTGCATCTCACGGAACCGCCGGGCCAGGCCGAGCCGCTCCTCCATCTCCAAGAGCTGCGCCTCGGCGCGTTTGATGGAGTCGCGCACCCCCTGCCGCGTGATCCCCTCGTTATCGGCAATCTCCGCAAGGGACAAATCATCATTATAATAGTATTCAATCACTTCCCGCTGCTTCTGCGTGAGCATTTCCCCATAAAAATCCAGCAGGAAGGAGATTTCCAGATTCTTGGCCACGTTGGCGGCCTCCTCGCGCATTACTGTAAAGCATTTCTCTTTACAGTTGTGAATTATACCGCATTCCCACTCCCCTGTCAAGGGAAAAACCTTGCTCTTTTTCGTTTTTGCACACTTTCCCGCAATTTCTGTGATTTCCACAAAAGCGGTTGTCTGGACAGGCGCAATGTGATAAAATGATCAAAAAACAAACAGCCGGGCGAAGCACGTCTTGCAGACAGGCAGACGCCCTTCTCCGCGGCAGAGGCCGGGAGAGCCGGCCAAAGGGGGAAACTCGCGATGGAAAAGGTTATCATCAGCGCCGACAGCACCTGCGATATCGGGCCGGAGCTGCAAAAGCGCTATCATATCCAGCTGCTCAACTGGAGAATCCTGCTGGACGGAAAAGAATACCTCGATAACGTGAACATCACGCCGGACGATCTGTACCGTGCCTGGCGCGAGCGCGGCATCCTGCCGAAATCGACCGGGGCCACCTGTGAGGAATACAAGCAGCATTTCCAGCCGCTGATCGATCAGGGCTACAAGATCGTTCACATCGGCCTGGGGTCCGGGATCTCATGCTCTTACCAAAATGCCGTACAGGCAGCGCGCGAGACAGGGCATGTTGTCACCATTGATTCGCAAAACCTCTCTTCCGGTTTCGGTCTGCTGGTGGTGGAAGCCGCCGAGCTGGCGCAGAAGGGACTCTCCGCACAGGAAATCCAAAAGCGGATCGAGGAGCTTCGGCCACGTTCGCACGCCAGCTTTCTGCTTGACACACTCGAATTCATGAAAGCGGGCGGACGGTGCAGCGCGCTGGCAGCCTTCGGAGCCTCCATCCTCCAGCTCAAGCCATGCATCGAGGTTGACAACAGCGACGGAAGCCGGATGCATGTGGGAAAAAAGTACCGTGGAAAAATGGATCAATGCCTGGTTCAGTATGTCCACAACAAACTCGAGGGGCGCTCCGACCTGGATCTGCGCCGCGTCTTTATCACCCACTCCGGTTCCCCGGAAAGCGATATTCTGGCCGTAAAAAAAGAAGTGCAGCGCTGTGCGAATTTCAAAGAAATTTATATCACTCGCGCCAACTGCACCATCTCCACTCATTGCGGCCCGAGAACGCTCGGTGTGCTTTTCCTGACAAAATAAGGTACCATCGCAAAAACGGACCTCTCGCAGGGTTTCCCCCTGCAAGAGGTCCGTTCTGTTTTCCGCAAAACAGCAAGCTACTGATTCAGCGTTATGGTGACCACTGTTTCATGTCCCGCAAGATCCCGGGCATAAAAGCTGTAGGTATCCGATTCTTTAGCGAAAAAAATGTTGGATCCTCCGCCGTCCACTACAAACGGAATACCGTTCGCTCCGCCCTGGAATTGCTCAGCGGTCAGCGCTCCTTTATTGTAAACTGTTGTGCACAGATCCCCATCCGCATCCGTAACCCGAATGGCAATCATAACTGTTTCGCCCATATTCAGCTGCGAGGTGACAATCTGGGGCGCGTTCGGACCGGAAGGAAGCTGAAAGGCCGCACCGGTCATCTGCTCGCGAGGTACAGACAAGGCGGCCGCCAAATCCAGCATCCCGCCGGTTGCCGTCTTGCCCTGCAAAGCGGGAAGCGGAGCCGTCGTGGAAAGAAGCGTCCGCTTCACATCCGCCGGAGAGCTCGTATCATAATAAGTGTAGACCATAGCCGCGGCAGCCGTCACCATGGGGGCCGCCATGGAAGTACCGGACATGAAGCCATAGCTTCCCGGCACCGTGCTGAGAATGTAGGTCCCGGGAGCCGCCAGGTCCACCGACACCACGCCGTAATTGGACGTGGTGTGCAGCATCCCATTGCTGGTCAGATTGCCCACGGAGATCACATTGTCCAGATTGTAGGAGGCAGGATAGCACGGTGTAACGTCCGTATCCATTCCATTATTGCCCGACGCCGCCACAAACAGCATGGAGGATTTCGCAATCGTCTCATACAGAGCCGGATCGTTCGAGAGCGTCCCCAGACTCAAATTGCAGATAGTCGCACCATTCGCCTCGGCGTACCGGATGGCCTGGATCACGGACAGGCTGCTTCCAAGCCCACTGTTTCCGCCCAGGGCCTTGAGAACCATCACCTTGACACGTCCCGCGCGTGCTATCCCGGAAATGCCAATCCCGTTCCCGGACTGCGCCGCGATCGTTCCGGCCGCGTGGGTCCCGTGGCTGTCCTCTGTACCGGCATACAGCTGATTGTTGTTCGCGTAAAAGTTCCATCCGTTCGTATCGTCTATGTAGCCGTTCCCGTCATCGTCGATGCCGTTCCCCGGAATTTCGTCTGCATTGACCCAAAGAGAGCCCTGCAAATCCGGATGACTGGTATCAACACCGGTATCGATCAGCGCTACCACCACATCACGGCTGCCGTTTCCGTAAATGGACCATGCCTCCTGCGCACCAATATCCACTCCCGCCATCGAAGGCAGCTCCGACGCGAGCGGCATCGGCGTGGAAGCTCCCGCTATATCCTGAATTCCTGAAATGGTCCAGGGAGAGCCGTAAACCGGATAGGAAGCCGCATCCTCCATGGAAAAGCCTCCGTCATTGGAAAGTGCCCACTGCAAGGAAGAAAGTGTGTCGCCGGTGGAAAGAGCTGTGCTTTCATACGTATAGTTGGGCTGGATCAGGGATACCTCCCCGCTGTCCGCCCATTCTTTCAGAGCGGTCTCCAGTTCTGTCTGCCCGTCAAACGTCTTGACCTCAAAGGTTCCATCGCGATACTGCACCAGCACGTCGCCGCCGCTGTAATCCTCCGGATCCATGGAGACCACAAGAGCCGGAGCCGTTTCCCCGGATTGGACATTTCCCTGTGCCTGCACCGTCTGCGCACCCATTCCTATCACGGTCACACAGGCCAGCAGCAGGGAAAGCACACTTCTCCGCTTTTTCATCCTCTGCACCCTCCTTTTCCCACTTTTTTGGGTATCTTTTAAGAACAGTATAAATCATTTTTCTCAAAAAGCAGAGGAAAATAAGGATAAATTTACAAATTATTCACAATCAAAAAGAGGAAAGATCGGTGAAACCAAGCAAATTTTCGAGCCAATCCTTTCCTTCTTCCAGCAGAGAAGAGGTTCCGTCTGCGTTAACCGCAAGGGCAAAATCCACTCCATCCGCTGTCAGGGACAGCTCCCGCACCTCCAACGATGCCAATGGACGGTCATCCCCCAGCGCGATCACCGAGAGCTCAGCCGGAACGCTGAGCACATTCCCTTCCAGCTGCACTCCGGCAGGCAGGTGATCCGCAATCCGCTCCAGCACCCAATCTACCGGAACAGGAATCCTTCCCACCGTCAGCGACAGCACCTGTGCCTCCAGGCGCTTTTCCACTGCGTCGCGCCGGACCTCCAGCTCCGCTGTGAGATAGAGCGTCCTTCCGTTCCACACAGCCGGCACATACAGTGTCAACTGCTGGCTGTCCTGCGTGCGGATACGCATCCCATCCGCTCCCAGCCAGGAAACAGGGTTCTCCTTTGCCGCTGAGACAAGCAAGCCGCACAGCTCCGCCGTTTCGAGATGAAACGAATCTCCCGTTATCAGAGATTCCGTCACCCGGGCTTTCGCATCCTCCGGCATCGGCGACGGTTCCGGACCATCAAAACCAGGATCGGAAAACAACAGAACAACAGCGGTTATCACAAGCAGCACCAGCGTACCCAAAACCGCACCGGCGGCGACCCATCCCTTTTTGCGCATAGGCTCCCCCTTTTTCCACTATTATTTCAGTTCGACCACCGTGACGCCCGCTTCACCTTCCCCGTACGCTCCCAACCGGAAGCTTTTCACCATCGGGTGGTGGCGCAGGTGCGCCTGCACAGCGGCACGCAGACGGCCTGTTCCCTTGCCGTGAATGATCGTCACCTGGTGGACGCCCGCCATGGAAGCGCTGTCCAGGAAACGGTCCACGTTGAGGATTCCCTCCTCCACCATCTGACCGCGCAGATCGATCTCCATGGCGCCGCGTCCTGCGGAGGAAAGCTGCTTCGTCACATTGCGGGAGCGGGCACGGGGATCCTTTTTCTCCTTTTCCGGTTCCGAAAGGCGCAGATTTTCCTGCGGCACCCGCATCCGGATGATTCCCGCCTGCACCAGCACCGGCCCTTTCCCATCCGGCGGTACCTCCAGCACGGAGGCTTTCTTGTTGATGTCGTAGATCAACACCGTATCTCCGGCACGCAGCGGGCGGGGCAGAATGTACTCCCCTTCCTCCTGACGGCGGCGGCGGATGGGATCGGCTTCCTCCTCCAAACGCTTCATGCCGCTTTTCAGCTTGGCTTTCTGTTCGGCGGTGAGCAGCTTATTCTGCTTTTTGCGCAGCTCCTCCACCTCGTTGAGCATGGAATCCACCTGGGCGCGTGTGCGGGAAATCAGCTCCGAAGCCCGCTGGCGCGCCTGCTCCATCTCCTTTTCCGCCTGCTCCTCCAGCTGCTCCAGCTTGTGGGCAGCTTCTTCATTGGCGCGGCGGGCGGCAAGTTTTTGCTCCTCAGCCTGTGCGCGCTCGGATTCCAGGCGCTGGCGGCTCTCTTCCAGGCTTTGAACGATATCCTCAAAGCGCGTGTTTTCGCTGGAAACCAATTCCCGCGCGCGCTCCACAATCGCTTCCTCCATGCCCAAACGCAGCGAAATCGCAAACGCGTTTGAGCGGCCTGGCACGCCGATCAGAAGGCGATAAGTGGGCTTGAGCGTCGCCACGTCAAATTCACAGCAGCCGTTCTCCACGCCCTCGGTTTGCAGCGCGTAGGCTTTCAGCTCTGCATAGTGCGTCGTGGAAGCAATCCGCGCGCCGCGGCGGCGCAAAGCCTCCAGAATCGCTGTGGCAAGCGCCGCGCCCTCGACGGGATCCGTACCCGCGCCCAGCTCGTCAAGCAGCACCAGGCTGGAGCTGTCCGTCTCGCTGAGAATGCGGATGATGTTCGTCATATGTGCGGAGAAGGTGGAAAGGGACTGCTCGATGCTCTGCTCGTCCCCAATATCCGACAGCACCTTTCCGAACACAGAAACTCGGCTGCCGTCCGCCACAGGCAGCAGCAGGCCGCACATCGCCATAAGCGTCATCAGGCCGATCGTCTTGATCGAAACCGTCTTGCCGCCCGTGTTCGGACCGGTGATCACAAGCGTATCAAAATCCAGGCCGAGTTGGATGTCTGTCGGCACCACCTTTTCCTTCGCAATCAGCGGATGGCGGGCGCGCTTGAGTTCGATCTTCCCCTCGTCGTTGACCTCCGGGACGGTCGCTTTCATCTTATAGCCCAGGTTCGCCTTTGCAAAAATCAGGTTGAGCTGCACAGCAGCCTCATAACTGCTGACAATGCCGGACGCAAAGCCGCCCGCTTCCGCGGAAAGCTCTGCCAGGATGCGCTCGATCTCCGCCTGTTCTTTGGAGAGGAGAACGCGGATTTCGTTGTTCGCCTCCACCACAGCCATCGGCTCCACAAAGACGGTCGCACCGCTGGACGAGGTATCATGCACAAGGCCCGGCACATCACCGCGGCACTCCGCCTTGACCGGCACCACAAAGCGCCCGCCGCGCATGGTGACGATCGGATCCTGCAAATACTTCTGATACATCGGGGAGCGGATCATTTTGTCCAGCTGCTCCCTGGCACGGGCGGAGGCATTGCGGATCTTGCGGCGAATGGAAGCCAGCTCCGGGGAAGCCTCGCTGGCCATTTCCTCCTCCGAAATGATGGAGGTGTTGATCCGATCCTCCAGGTATTTGTTGGGCATCAGTGCGTCAAAGCGCCAGTCCAGCACCGTTTTGACACCCTCGCTCCGCGCGCGCCATTCGACAATTCCCCGCAGCGTGCGCAGAACGCCCGCCACACGCAGCAGCTCACCCATCGTGAGCAGGCCGCCCGCCTCCGCGCGGCGCAGGGAGGCCGTTACATTGCGCAGGCCACTGAAGGACGGCGAGCCAAACCGCGCCATCATGCCGTGTGCTTCAAAGGTATCCGCCAAAAGGCGTTTGACCTCCTTGAGCGAAGAGGAGGGCTCCAACGTGCGCGCCAACTCCGCGGCGTCTTCGCAGGCCGTCTCCTCCGCGAGAAGAGACAAAATTTTATCCAGCTCCAAAGAGCGGATATTGCGTTTCATCATATCTGTCATAGGTTTCCTCCAAACAGGCCGCGCCCTTATGTCGCAAGCCCGTGAAAAAAGTCAAGTGTCCGGAAGCTGCGATCCAAGGTGCAGAGCATGTATCGCTCACTTGCCGCCGCCAGAGCCTTTTGGCCCGCGGGCGGCAGCGTAAAGGAAAACAGCTTCTCAAAATCCGCATAAATGGTATGGCGCAGCGCCGTCAAAACGCCGGGCCCCAGCGGCATTGGCGCGCCGCCGTGCTCCCGCGCACATTCCGGGCAGCAAATCGCGCCTTCACGCGGGTAAAAAAGCATCGGATCCGCCTCATAACAGCCGCAGCCGCAGCATCCCACCAGATCCGGCATGTATCCCGCAAACGAGAGCATCCGCATTTCCACCACCGCCTTGAGCAGCAGCGGAGGGCGCGTCCCCTTGCTCAAAAAGTGGAAGGAATTGAGCAGCAGGCGTAAAAAATCCCCGGCCGGTGCTTCCTGCGGAGCCAGCGATCGGGCCAGTTCGCAAAAGTACTGGGCCAGGGCCAAGCGCTCAATATCCCGGCGCAGATCGAAAAACAGCTCGATCGGCCGCGCGTCATCAATGATGTATTTGTCCCGCCCCTTATACAGCGTGAGGCGGGAATAGCAGAACAGCTGCGTCGCGGAAACCTTTGTGCTACCCGTCCGCTTCGCCTGCCGGGCAAAGGCGCGCACCACACCCTCATCACGGGTGAGCACGGTGACAAGGCGGTCGCTCTCCCCCACACTCTGCTCCCCGATCATCAGCCCATCCGTTTCCATCTGCATATGTGTCCTCCCGGGCCAAACGGAACTCCCCGGGCTGCCCCCGGCACTGGACATACCGGAGATAATCGCCCACACGCCCCGTCTGCGCAAACCGTTCCCAAGCCGAAATTTCATTCATTTCCCACACATCCCCCTTTCGACGGAAACTACCTTTTTCAGTATTCTCCGCCATGCATGGAGTATGTCAGGGAAAATCTGTCTTAGCGATTATAAATTAAAGTCCGTTTTATCATAACCCAGGCTGCGGAGCACGGCTTCACGGTTGCGCCAGTCCTCCTTCACCTTCACCCAAAGCTTCAGATTGATTTTGCAGTCAAAAAAACGCTCCATATCAGCGCGGGCATAGCTTCCAATTTTTTTCAGCATCGAGCCGCCCTTGCCGATGATGATCGCCTTGTGATTTTCCTTCTCACAGAAAATCGTGGCGTCCACGTCGGTGATCCCGCTGCCATCGTCGCGTTCCCGCATGCGCTCCACCGCCACGGCCGCGCCGTGCGGAATCTCCTTGTCCAAGAGACGGAGCAGCTTTTCGCGGATCATTTCCCCTGCCAGAACGCGCTCCGGCTGATCCGTGAGCGTATCAGCATCGAAAAAGTGTCCGCCCGGCTGGCAAAGCTTTTTCAGCTCCGGGATCAAATCACTCTGGATCCCGCTGCCGTCCTGCGCCGAAACAGGGACAACCGCTTCAAAAGGATACAGCGTGTTCCATTCCGCAATCTGCGCCATGAGGGCCGATTTATCCTTCAGGGTATCAATCTTGTTGATCGCCAGCACGGCGGGAAGCTGCTGCGCACGGCAGCGCTCGAGCAGATCGCGGTCCGCGTGAGAAACCGGCGCGCCCGCCTCCGTGACCAGCAGGCAGACGTCAACGCCCGCCACCGATTCTGTCACCGAGCGGGCCATATATTCGTCCAAACGGCTGTGAGGCTTATTCAAGCCCGGAGTATCGAGGAACACCAGCTGATCCTCCCCCTCCGTCAGCACGCCCATGATGCGGGTGCGCGTCGTCTGCGGCTTGCTGCTCACAATGGCCACCTTCTGGCCCAGCATCCGGTTAAGCAGGGAGGATTTCCCCACATTTGGGCGGCCTACAATGGCCAAAAATACCGACCGGCCCTCCCGGTTCGGTTCCAACATATTCCAGTCCTGCGGCAAAGCTTCCATTCCTTTCTGCATTTCACTTTTCCGTCCCGCCGTTTTTTGAGCTTTCCCAATCCTCTCCCGGCTTTTCCGGTTTATCCCCGCGTCCGGGCAATACGACAAACAAAGCTGCCGCCAGGAGAGAAGCAGCCAGAAGCGCCAAACGCCACGGCGCATCCAAAAACCATGCCGTGATTACAGAAAAGCGCTCCGGTCTCCAGAACAGAACGACTCCCACACCCACAGCAGCCATTGCGCTCAGCAGAACAGCGCCCGCCGCCAGATCCTTGACGGAACCGATCCGCCGGGCAAAGCCGGGGGACACATAATCGCACAGATCCTCCGCGGCCGTATTGAACACCTCCGCTGAGAGGACCGCACCGATCGTCACAAACAGAACGGCAAGCTCGGCGCGGCTCAGACCGAAAAAGCCCGAGAAAAACAGGACGTACAGCGCCGCCATCGTATGGAAGCGCATATTTCTTTCGTTTCTCAGGCAGCGCACAATCCCTCGGATCGCACACCGAAGGCTCTTATGAAACGGAAAATTCATTCGTCGCCCAAAACATAGCTGCTGGTGCTGGGCAGGCCCAGCTGAGACATGACCTGCTCCTCCTTCTCGCGCATCCGCACGCGATCCAGGCCTGATTTCTCGTGATCATACCCCAGCAGATGCAGCATGGAATGGGCCGTCAGATAGCCGACCTCTCGCTCCAGCGAATGGCCGTAGCGCGATGCCTGCTCCACTGCCTTCTCCATTGAAATCACAATATCTCCAAGGATCTTTGCACCCGTATCGTGATTGACGTCGTACTCCCCATTTTCTCCCATCGGGAAGGAGAGCACGTCCGTCGGCATATCCTTGTCCCGGTACTGGCGGTTCAGCTCATGGATCTGCTCGTTGTTCACAAACGTCACGCTGATCTCCGCAGGGCCCTGAAAATTCTCCATGCGCAGCACGGCGTTGCAGCAGCGGCGCACCAGCATGCGCAGGCCTGTTGGGATTTTCACATTTTTCTGCTTGTTGTCGATGACCACTCTGATTTTTTCCATTTTCCGCGTCCTCCGTTTACTCCTCCCCGCCCGGTGCTTTTCTACTTTTGCATTCCCGGCAAAGGGTATTCCTTTTCATTTACTCTGATTTTACTGCAATTTTATGAAGAAATGAAGAGAATTTGTTAAACAAATCTAAAAATCAGCGTCTTTCTTCCACCTTCTCATACGCCTTGATGATATCCTGCACCAGACGGTGACGAACCACATCGCGGCCGTCAAAACGCACCTGCGCGATGTCATCAATATCCCGCAGGATCCGCATAACCTCCTTGAGGCCTGATTTGCGCCCGTCCGGCAAATCAATCTGCGTCACGTCGCCGGTGATCACCATCTTCGAGCCAAAGCCCAAACGGGTAAGGAACATTTTCATCTGCTCCTGCGTGGTATTCTGCGCCTCATCCAGAATGATGAAGCTGTCATCCAGCGTCCGGCCACGCATGTAGGCCAGCGGCGCGACCTCGATGTTCCCGCGCTCCACATATTTCTGGTACGTTTCCGCGCCCAGCATATCAAACAGGGCGTCATAGAGCGGGCGCAGGTAGGGGTCTACCTTCTGCTGCAAATCGCCCGGCAGAAATCCCAGCTTTTCTCCCGCCTCCACCGCCGGGCGCGTGAGGATGATACGGTTTACCTCCTGCGCACGGAAAGCGGTTACCGCCATCGCCACAGCCAGATACGTCTTACCTGTGCCGGCAGGGCCTACGCCGATGGTGATGGTGTGCTCACGGATGGCGGTGCAGTACCGCTTCTGTCCCAGTGTTTTGGGTTTCACGGGCTTTCCCTTGCTGGTAATGCAGATACAGTCTCCCGCGAGCGCTGTGATCTTTTCTTCTCCGCCCTCGCGCACCAGGGAAATACAGTAGCGGATGTTCTGTTCCGTCAGCCCTTCGCCCCGGTTGATCAGGCCCAGAAGGCTTTCGATCGCCCGCACAGCCAGCGCCACGTTTTCCGGCTCACCGGACACCTTGATTTCCGCGTCCCGCGCCACAATCGAAACCTGAAACTCCGCGCTCAGCAGCCGCACGTTTTCATCCATACTGCCAAAAAGGGCGGCCGCTTGATCCATTCTTTCTATATTGATCCTTTGTTCAAACATTCCATCGCTCCCATAGATCCTGACAATCTATCCAAACATCCGTCCGTGCCGTTTCTGTTTTTTAGGCAAATCAGGACGCAGGAATTATTGTATAGTGTTCACATAAATTTAATAAATTATTATTCAATTTGTTCGTAATGATTATAGCACATTTTCTTCCTTCCGTCATCTGCTTTCCCGTTAAAAAAGTGATGAAATACACGCCTTCAATTTGGTGAATTTACAAGGATTTCCGTCTCCACCGCAATATCTTCCTCACACTGGGCATGAAGCGTATAATACAGCACGCCGTTTTCCTGTGAAATGCTCTCCTTTCCGTTGAGAACCGTGAGACCCTTCAGAGCGCTTTTCTGTCTCTCCACCTCGGCCCGCGCTGCCTCCAGGGCTTCCTCCGGCGTAAGCAGCCGTTCCCGGACAGACACCTCCCTCCAGGTTTCCTCCAGCCACGAAACAGGAAGCTCCACACCGTTGGCGCGAAGCACGGTCCTCACCGATTCCTTTTCCCAGCCCTCGCCCGGTTCCTCTGTGAGCGTCAGGGGCAGCCGCAAATCGAAAAAGGATGCGCTTCTTCTGCTGATTATCTGTCCCGACGGTTCCTCAATCGTCTCCGTCATCGGGATCTGTGCGGAAAACTCCCGAACGGTGGAAGCGATCACACGGCCCGAAGCGTGCCGCAGGGAGACGTTTCCATAGGGATCCTCCATCACCCCGCTGATCAGAAGCTGATCTGCCGTCACCGCGTCTCCCACATTGACCACGGGCGTTCCGGCATACACCTCCAGGCGCACGATTTGGCCCGATGCGGCAGCTTTTACGTTGCCGGGCTGCTTCCAGGTGTCCATGTCCGGTTTCTCCACGCCTTCAGAAAGCTCGATATAGACCGCGCTGCCCTGTGTATTCACCGTCAGCCAGGTCACATGCGGAAAACGGAGCATCAGCTGCTGCTCCGCCTGCAAGGGATCCACACTGCTGCGCCACGCACCCGGTACAAGCCCAATCTCCCGGCAGGCCGCCTGCAATTCCTCCTGTGTGATGCTTTCCAGCCCCTGCGCCTGCACACACCAGACCTGCTGCGAGAGGATCGTCAAAATCACCGCGCCCAGTACAGCTCCTGTCACAAGCCCTTTTCTCCGGCGGAGCCAGTAGGTGCGGAAAGGAAGCCCTCTTTTCTCCTCTACCCGAAGGCGGCAATGCGCGCTGCGGGCACACCCCAGGAGCTGGGAATACTGCCCCGCGCGAATCCACGCACCCGGCGTTTCTCCTGCCTGCATTCCCCACAGAACAATCCCACACCGTGCGCAATGATTGAAAAAACGCTCCGCCGAACCCTCGATCCGAAACCGCACCGATCCCCAAAACCAGCGCGTGAACTGTACGAGCATACCGGCGCCCCCTTATATCATAAATTCCATTCCCAGCAAAAAGCCTTCCACCACCAGGGAATCCGCCGTCATACAGCGGATTTTCAGGCCTCGCCCCGTAAAGCGCACCACAAGCCTTCCGGCCCGCACGCGAACCACACCGTCATCGTATTCCAGAATTCCCTGGCAGCCCTCCACCACCGCTTCCCGGTTGCCCAGAAGCTCAATATGCGGGCCGCTGACCGCACGGTGCAGCAGCGTCAGCCCTCCCTTTTGTGCGCCGCTCTGTTCCCCCAAAGCGTTTCCGCCTCCTTTATGCCGTATCCGCCGCCCATGGCGGGCCGCTGCCTCATTCCTATGCACCGTGCTTGTCATGTATGCCGCCCTGTCCGCATAGGATCCGGTAAACGGCTATTTCAAAGAGGAGGAAAATCTATGAAAAAAAAGACGGAGCTGCTGCGCTGCACCATCCTGCTTCTGATCTCGCTGGGGGCGGGACTGGCCCTCTCACTTTTTCCGGACACAGCGGCGCGCGGTGCGGCTCGTGGGCTGAACGTCTGTCTGTCCGTTCTGGTTCCTTCGCTGTTCCCTTTCCTGGTGCTCAGCGTCTTTCTGGTCCGCTCCGGTGCGGCTGCCCTGCTGGGGAAGCTGCTGGAAGGACCCATGCGCTTCCTGTTTCGCCTGCCCGGATGCTGTGCTCCCGTGATCCTGATGGGAATGGCAGGCGGCTACCCCGTCGGTGCGCGGGGGACCGCCGCTCTCCTGCAAGCGGGAGAGATCGATGAAAAACAAGCCCGGCGAATGACCCTATTCTGCGTCAACGCCGGTCCCGCGTTTGTGCTGAGCGCCGTGGGAGCCGGTTTTCTCCACAGCCCCAGAGCGGGAGGGATCCTTCTGGCTTCCAGCCTTTCCGCGGGTCTTGTACTTGGCGTTCTGCTGCGCGGTCATGACCCTCTCACGGTACAATCCCGCTCTATCTCCCGTGCGCCCGCAAAAGCCGGAGACGCTTTGGTCGCTTCCGCGTTTGACGCCTGCCGTTCTCTCGCCGCGATGTGCTGCTTTGTCATCCTGTTCGCCGTTATTCTGGAGTTTCTCTCCATTTTGATTGCCCCGGGAATGATGCTGGCCTGCCTGTCCGCAGTTCTGGAGATCACAGGCGGCTGCCGCGATCTCACCGCACAAGGGGCGCCTTTATGGCTCTTTGCCGCCGCACTTGGCTGGGGCGGTCTGAGTGTCCAGCTTCAAATCCTCTCTCTGCCCGGCGCACCCCGTCTTTCCTACCCACGCTTTGCGCTGGCGCGCCTTGCACATGCCGTTCTGGCTGTTCCGTTCGCCGTTGTGCTCAATGCCATTTTCCCGCCTGAAATCACCGCACAGGAGGTTTTTTCCAACACCTCTTCCCAGCCTGCCGCCGATTTGGGAGGCTCACCCATCGCAGCAGGAGCACTGCTTGTCTGCTGCGCCGTTTTTCTGGCGGCCTGCTATTCTCCCCGTTTTGGGGCAGGACGCGGCAAAAAAGAAGCCCATGGAAGATTATGAAACAAAAAGGACGTGCTTGCAGGCGAAAAGCCTGCAAGCACGTCCCATTCATCTATGAGAGTCAGAAGAATTTCCGAATCAGCGCGACCGCGAAGTCCCTGATGGTAATTCTTCTCTTGCGAACAATAAAGAGCGTCGTGGTCAGCAATGCACCGAACAGCACAACCGCAAAGGCAATCACACCGTTTCCGATGTCATCCGTCTGCCCGGCCTGCTGATCCTTCGTGGCAGCATGAACCGTCTGCACGAAAATACCGTTCGTCACCTCTGCGGCAGAGGAAACACTCCCCACCACCTTGGCGGCGGCTGCTTCTGCCGGATCGTCGGAAGAAGCGGAGCGGGCGGCAGTGTTTTCGCCGTCATCGGTCGTGGCGGCAGCTGCGGCAACCTTGTCTTCACTCTCGGAAGCCGCTGTATCCTCCACAGGCTCTTCCTCCGTCTCCTCGGGCTCTTCGGCCTTCGGAGCGGGGATGGCATCATCGGAGAAGATGACATTCTGCTCATCCATCGTCAGGATTCCATCCGGCTCCATCCCGGCAGCCGTCTGGTAAGCCAGAACCGCTTCCTTGGTGGTATCGCCGTAGAAGAAGGACGTTTCACCCTCCATATAGCCCAGCTCGATCAGGCGTTCCTGAAGCTGACGAATGATGCTGCTGTGGTAACCGGGATACACGGTGCCGGGCTCCTCGTTCAGCGGAGCGCTGGAGGAGAACAGACTCTCCTGCGTCGCCACATCCGCGATACCGGTCACTTCCAGGCCCGCGGCCTTCTGATACAGGGAAACGGCATCCTTGACCATCTGGTCATAGTAGTCGTTGATCATCTCATAGTAATAGTCCAGCTCGCTCAGACGGGTTTGCAGGCGGGTTACAGCCGCGCCCTTGCTGTCCAGTCCCAGATCCACATACGTTACCGTCTCGGTCTGTGTGGAGCCGCCGGAATTGGACGAGCCGGTGCTGGTGGACGGCGCCGTATAGCTGTTGCCCGAGGAAGGCTGCTGAACGGGAGCTTCCACCTGCGGGGCCTGCACAGCATTTTCCGGAGCGCTGCCCGCAATGCGGCCGCTTGCGTCAAAGGTATAGGAAACACCGTCAATCTCTTTGGTGCAGCTCACCACATACTGTCCGTTTTCATAATAATAATCCGCGCCGTTGAAGGTCACCCAACCGGTTGTCGGATAGGAAACACCGGGAACCTTATACCATTTCTGCCAGCCGTGAGCGCTTGCGGCTTCATAGACCGTGTTGCTGCTCGTATCCCGGCAGTCAACCGCCATGCCGCCGCCAACATACACGCCAACGTGACCCGGCTGCCACAGCCCCAGCCCATGGATGCGGGGCAGCGAAGAGAAGGAGCCGGATTCCGCCGCGCTGCTGATCTGCATGCCGCTGCTTCTGGCCGTGCCGCTGTAGGAATAAATCAGACCGGAGCAGTCGCTGTACACCCGGCCGCCCGAGGTCTGGCCGCTCGCGCCGTAGCGGTAGAGCCATCCATTCGAATACGCGGCAAGCGCATGCTCCGCCAGACCGACGCCCGTTCCCGCCGCCGAAACCTGCGGGGTGGGAAGCTTTCCTACTATCATCATGGCTACCAGAGCCAGCATCATCACAAACGAAATCCATTGCTTTCTTTTCATCCGTTTTCAGCCTCCTGTGCTATGTAGATCCTTTTCTATCTTATTATTATCCGCATACCCATTCTTCGCGGAGAAATCTCGCAAAAAGATTACAATTAGTAACAAACTGGTTACAGTTTAGCACAGCTTGGTTACAACTTCAACCCCTAAAAAGCGGAAAGACGTAAAAATTCATAATTTAGACAAATATTTTTGCTTTTTTCACAGAAAAGAAGCGCAAGAAAAAAAGACCGGTGTTTCTTCGAGCCTGATTTGCTCTTCGAAACACCGGATTTTCATCTGGATTTCAATTCTTATGACACTATTTCGAACTTACAGCAAACCCTTTACGATCTCATCGGTATGCATGCCGCGCGATCCTTTGACAAGAACCACATCCCCGGGCTGCAGATGGGCGCGCAGGAAAGCAAGGGCTTCCTCATTGGTGCGGAAGCTGTGGCAGGCCGGAGGCGCGGCATACGACCGCGCTCCCGCCGCGATCCATCTGGCCCGCTCGCCAACCGTCACCAGAAGGCTGACACCGCCGCGCGCCGCGCAGAGACCTACCTCCTCATGCGCTTTTTTCTCGATCGCGCCCAGCTCCAGCATATCCGCCAGAACCGCCACATGGCGTCCCGGGATGCCGCCGAGCACCTCTAAGCTGCTGTAGATGGCGTCCGGGCTGGCATTATACGAATCGTCGATCACCGTCAGGCCATGTGCGGTGCGGTGGATCTGCTGGCGCATCGCCAGCGGGGCGTATCCGGCCAGAGCATCCGCCGCCTCCTGCAAATCGCCGCCCAGCTCCTTCGTGACAGCCAGCGCAGCCAGCGCGTTGCGCACGTTGTGCGCGCCGGGAACCGGAAGCTCCACGGTTACGCTGCCCCATGGAGAGTGGGCTGTAAACTTTGTCCCATCGCCCTGGCGCTCGATCTGCTCCGGACGGTAATCACACCATGGAGCCATACCGAACCAGACCTTCCGCACCGCCGGCATCCGATGGCGCAGCCCGGCCAGATGCGGGTCGTCACCGTTGAGAAACAGAATTGAGCCAGGTAAAAAGGCGTCCGTAATATGCAGCTTTTCCGAAAGAATATTTTCCTGCGAGCCAAGCTGCTGGATGTGGGACACACCGATGTTCGTCATCACCGCATACTGCGGGCGCGCAACCTGTGCCAGACGTGCCATTTCCCCGAAATCGCTCATACCCATCTCAATCACTGCCACCTCATGCTCAGGAAGCAGGCGAAACATGGTAAGGGGAAGGCCGACCTGGCTGTTCTGATTTCCCTCGGTTTTCATGGTGTTCCAACGGGAGGAAAGGGCAAGAGCCACCATTTCTTTTGTGGTGGTTTTACCCACACTGCCTGTAATGCCGATCACGGGCAGTGTAAAGCGGGAGCGGTAAGCCGCCGCAATCCGGCGCAAAGCCTCCACCGTGTCCGGCACGGCAATCCACACGTGATTATCCTGTTTTTCCGTGTCGTTCTGCGTCAGCGTTGCGGCGGCTCCCGCCGCGAATGTCGCGGAAATGTAGGCGTGCGCATCCGTTCTCTCTCCCCGGATCGGCACAAACAGGGCTCCGGGTGAAATCTTTCTGCTGTCCGTACTCACGGAGGTAATCATAGTCTGCGGATCGCCGCAAAGGATTCGCCCCCCGCAGGCCTCGGCAATTTCCAGCGCTGTCATTTGCATGCTGCTTCCCCCTTTTCCCCGCCAGCCAGAATCGCGGCAATCACTTCGCGCTCATCGTAGTGATGGCGCTCGCCCCGGATCTCCTGATAATCCTCATGACCCTTGCCCGCCAGCACCACAATATCTCCCTCCTGCGCATTCTCAATGCACCAGCGGATTGCGTCCGTCCGGTTGGGGATCACGATATATTCTCCGTCTGTTTTGTCGAGTCCTGTGCGGATATCCGCAATGATGTCCATCACATCCTCAAAACGGGAATTGTCCTCCGTCACCACGGAGAGATCCGCCAGCCGCCCGCTGGCCTCTCCCATCTCATAGCGCCGGGCACGCGGCCGGTTGCCGCCCGCACCGAACAGACAGATCAGGCGGTGCGGGTGGTATTCCCGCAGCGTCGTCAGAATGCTCTCCATGCTCACAGCGTTGTGTGCATAGTCGATCAGCAGCGTATAGTTCCCCGGCACCGGAACAGGCTCCACGCGCCCCTTGACCTTGACGCGCGCCAATCCGCGCCGGATCGCCTCATCCGGCACATCAAAAAGCGTACAGACAGCCGCCGCTGCCAGTGCGTTATAGACGTTGAAATGGCCTGGAATGTCTACCTCCACATCCAGATCGCGCCGGCCCTTCATCGTGAACCCGACGCCAAGGAATCCCGGACGTGTGACAAGATGTTCGTTTTCCGCGTAAAGCTCCGCCTGCCGGGAAAAACCGAAGGTCTGGAGACGGCAGGTGTGCCCCTGTGTCACGCCCTCCCAGGCGGGATCGTCAAGGTTGACAACGCCCGTTTCGCAACGGGTGAAGAGCATGCTCTTGCAAGCGAGGTATTCCTCCATGTCCTTGTGCTCCTCCCCGCCGATATGATCCTCCGAAAAATTCGTGAACACACCAGCAAAAAAGGGCAGCGAATCGAGACGGTGATCACGCAGGCCGATCGAGGAGGCCTCCAAAACAGCAGCTGTGCAGCCCGCGTCAATCATCTGACGCAGCGCCCGCTGGATCTCATAGGATTCCGGTGTGGTGTTTACCGTGTGGATGTGTTCTTTTCCAATCTCAATACCCACCGTGCCGATCATGCCCGTGGCAATTCCCGCTTCCTCCAAAATGGCGCGCACCATATGGGCTGTCGTGGTTTTCCCCTTGGTACCGGTGATCCCCACCACGCGCATATGCTCAGCAGGGCGGCCAAACAGGGCGGCGCTCATCTCCGCGAGAGCCGGACGGGTCTTTTCCACCAGAACAAGCGGCACGCCATCCGTTTCCACTTCACGCTCCGCAATCACGGCGCAGCAGCCCGCCTTTACAGCCTGGGCAGCATAGCTGTGCCCGTCGGCGCGTGTGCCGCCCAGGCAGACAAAAGCCTTACCCGGCCCGGCCTTGCGCGAATCATAGACCAGATCGGAAATCTCCGTATCCAGATCGCCGTGAGCGGTATACGTCAGGTTTGTCAGCAAATCTTTCAGTTTCATGAAACGCCTCCTGTCCGCGCGTCGGATCGTGGGATCCCACCGCATGGATCATAATCTATAGATAAATGGATCTGAAACAAAATAGATAAAGCGCATACTGTTTACCAGATGGTACTCAGGGCAAACAGAAAGACGGCAGGCTCATACAGGTGCATAATCACATGATCCCGCAGACGCGACTGCTTCTCATGAACAACGCCATCTCCCAGCACCATATCCGACACACAGAAGCACGCGGCCCCCAGCGCGAGACAGACAGACGAGGGACCGGGCCGCAAAAACGGAAGGGCAACCGCAAGAGAAAACATGCCGAACAGAAAAGCCGGATACAGACACATTGGCACAGCGCGTTTGCCAAGCGTGGGAATTTCCTTTCCATAATAAAGCCAGAGCAAGCCATACAGCACCGCCCAGGGCAAAAGGCTCCACAGCGTAGGCGGCGCCTGGCGCACAAGATACACCATCAGCAGAATATGGGCGGTGAGGAACGAAAGCACACCGGAAACAAAATGGACCCCAATCAGGACATCGGAAATCAGGCAGACGCACAGAGCCGCCAACAGCAGATAGTGCTCTCCCCCGCTGCGCAAAGAGCCGGACAAGCACAGAAGCACCGGCATCAGCGTCGCACAGGCTTTCCAGAACAGACTGCCCCGTTTCGGGCTGTCCAGGTACAGATACAGACAAGCTTCCATGCCAAGAAACAGAACAACAGCGAGCACAATCTCCGTCACAGCCATTCAGCCCCTTTCTCAGTCACCGGGAAACGGCGTCCCATCGATCAGCGCATACAGCTTTTCGATCTCCTTTTCGTTGGTATAGTCCTGCGCCGCAAGGGCAGCGGTAAAACGATCCCGCAGCTTCGTATCGGAAAGCAGACGCTGCAGCCCCTCCGCGATCCCCTCCGGCGTCATGGGAACAATCAGCCCGTTTTTCTCCGAATCAATCTGATCGGCCGCCGTGGAAAAGTCGGTGAGCAAAATCGGACGCGCCATCACCATCGCCTCGTCCACCGCAATACTCTTTCCCTCAAAACGCGAGGTCTGCGCGTAGATATCGCAGGCACGGAGGAAGGGATACGGGTTGGCCTGCTCCCCCAAGAAGAAAACGGTATCCTCCAGACGGAGCTGCTCCCTCTGCATGCGCAGATCCTCCTCCTCCGGACCAACGCCGATGATATACCAGCGGAACGAATAGCCCCGCTTTTTCATAAGCATGGCGGCCAGAAGCGCCAAATCCAGCCCCTTTTGGTGCGAAAGCCGGGCAATGGTCAGGATTCGCGGACCGGAAAAATCGTCTCCAAAATCAGCCGGCTCCTGCGCCATCTGCTTCATAAAACCCGCCGAAATGATGTTGTAAATCACATGAAACCGGTTTTCCCTGCCCGGGAAAGCCTCGCACAGCGCGTCCCGGCAGGATTCCGAAACCGTACAGAGAGCGTGAAGGCGATCGACATAGCGCCGGTCGAGATCCGCGTTCAGGCCCATGGCTCCATAATCTCCATGGATAAATCCAATCTTTCGCTTGGCCTTCACCCTTGAAACGGCATAATAAATCGGCTGGCCCTCCATAAAGGCCACCACCGCGTCATACTCCTTCTGCGAAGCACGGATAAAATGCTTTTCAATCCGCCACATGCGGAACAGGCGGTCGCCCATCCCGCCCTGCGTTTTTCCCGCAAAGGTGACAAGCAGGCGGCACAGCGCGATCAGAGGATGCTTCTGCCGGATCAGAGCGGGGAATGCTTCCCGGATGTTTTTGCGGTATACGCCGGGAAAGAGCGATGGCAGATGGTTCACCTGCTCCGGCACACGGCCGAGAAATAACCCCTCGTCCGCGAAAAGCTGCAAATCCACCTCATAGCGATCATAATCAAACAACCCCAGCAGAGTGACCAGGCTTTTTTCGATCCCCCCGCTGTGCAAGCTGAAATTAACAAACAGGACCTTCTTTTTCTCCACAGAGCATCCCCCTTATTTTTTTCCCGCGTCGCGCCGAAGGGAGCGGGAATAAGCGCTGTAAAACACATAGGCCGGCAGCGTCATCCCCGTGCGGATCACCAGGCGGATCAGGCGATCCGCCTTTGTGCACGCCTTGAGATATCCGGACGCGGCCGCTCTGCGCACAAGCGGCTGGCGCAGGATACCGTGCACTTCTTTCCAGCGCCCCGGGAAGGAAGCCGGATTGTTTGGAGAAAACACATTCACCAGCGCGCTGTGGGCGCCGCTGCGCAGCAGCCACGCGAGATGGCGTTCCCCATACTCCTCCTGCAGGCCCTGCGACACCAGAAAATGCTCCACCACCTCATAGCAGCGAAGCAGCATCTCCATTTTCCCCGGGCGGTAGCGCGTGCTCAAAGAGTCCGGGTTATAGCGGTAGTGGTAGTATGCCCCATCCACAAAGAGAACACGCCCTGCCAGCACATGCGCCTGAATGGAAACCGGCAGATCCTCCAGCATAATCTCCTGCTCTTTATAATAGGAAAGGTGGTTCCTCATAAACCATTCCCGGCGGTACAGCCTGCGCCACGCGCAGCCGAGCATTTCCACGCTCCTCCAAACGCCGGAATCCGGACCGGGTCCGATCAGCTCCGCCAGTACACGGTGCGCGGTTTCCTCCTGTGAGGCTGCCGGATCGATGGGGAGGGAGCAGACGCGGCTCACACCATCCGTCACATTTTCGCGGACAAACTGAAACACGGTGAGATCCGCCCCATTCGCGTCCGCCGCGGCGGACAGTTTTTCAAAAGCGTCCTCCTCCAGCCAGTCGTCCGAATCCACAAAGGCGAGATATTCACCAGTTGCTTCCCGCGCACCCCAGTTCCGTGTATCGCCCAGCCCGCCATGCGGCTTGTCGATCACCCGCACCCGCGGATCGCTCTCAAAGCGGCGGGCAATCTCAAGGGAACGGTCGGGAGACGCATCGTTCACCAGCAAAATCTCCAGATCGGTGAGTGTCTGCCGCAAAAGGCTGTTCACGCACTGCTCCAGATACTGCTCCACCCGATAGATCGGGACCACTACACTGACCTTTGCCAAATCAAAATCCTCCCCTCTGATTCTCCTAAATTATAGCATCCCGCTTTTGCGAATACAAGCAAAAGCGCACTTCCCGGAAAATCGACAGGAATCTTTAAGATTTGATATTTTTAATAATTTATGAACTCAAATACTGTCATATCCACTGATCTCCTGAAATAGAATTGACAAGGGAAATAAAATCAGGTAAGATGGATTTGTTTCCGATCCGTGAACAAGGATCAGAATAATTGAAGGAGGGTCTTTTTCAACATGGATAACGCAAAGAATATGTCTATCGCGGCTCTGATTTGCGGAATTCTGGGCATTGTCGGTTCCTTTATCCCGGTTGTCCAGTATTTCACTCTGATCCTGGCCATTCTGGGCATCGTGTTCGGTGTGAAGGGCCGTAAGATGGCTGCCGACAACGAGAAGGGTCTTGCCACTGCGGGTCTTGTGCTCGGCATCATCGGCACCGCTTTCGCCGCTATCGGCGTGATCTGCGTGGTCTGCGCTGCCGGCATTTTTGCTGCTGCTGGTATGGCTGCCTGATTTTATCACGACATCCGTTGAAAATGCGATGCGTCCGCGGGCGCATCGCATTTTTTCTTGACCTGTAAAAAGGAAGGTGCTTCTTTGATTCCACCGTTTGAGATTTTCGGCAAAACCTTTGCCATCTATCCCCTGATCGCGCTGGCAGGCTTCTTTGTCAGCGGGATCTTTGCCTGCGTCCAGATCAAAAAGCGCGGCTTCGATGAGAATGACATGATTTGCGTGCTTCTTTTCTGCGGTGTGGGAGCCCTGATCGGCGGCCATATGCTGTACGGTCTGACAAATCCCACGCTTTTTTTCCAGACCTTTTCCATGCTGCCGCAAACCGGCTTTTCCGAGGCCTTCTGGCAGTCGGCGGCCGCTACCTTCGGCGGTTCCGTCTTTTACGGCGGCCTTCTCGGCGGGATGGCCACAGGCGGACTGTACTATCGGAAAAAGCGCTTCCCCAACGATTTTGTGGATGTGATGGCGGTCAGCGTGCCGCTGTTTCACACCTTTGGCCGGATCGGCTGCTTTCTGGGCGGCTGCTGCTATGGAATCGAATGCTCCGTTGGTTTCACCTACACCCAGAATCCCATTACTATCGCCAACGGCGTGCGCCGTTTCCCGGTTCAGCTTCTGGAAGCGTTGTTCTGCTTTGCGCTGTTCCTCGTACTGTTTTCCCTGCTGCGCCGCGGGCTGTACAAGGGGCGTCTGCTCGCCGTCTATCTCTGCGTCTACGCCGTCGGACGGTTTTTCCTGGAATTTCTGCGCGGCGACTCCTATCGCGGATTCCTGTTTGGCCTGTCCACCTCGCAGATCATCAGCATCCTGCTGCTGATCGGAACCGTTGTATTTCTTTTGACCGATCAAAAAAGGAGAAAGCGGCCCGCTGCATCGTGACCCTTTCCCCCTGCTCCCCTGTCTTCTGTGAGAGACAGGGGAATTTTTCTTTTTCCGTTTTCCTGACAAATGCAAAAATCCCAGTCGCAAATGCAACCGGGATGCATGGAGCGAACGACGAGGCTCGAACTCGCTACCTCCACCTTGGCAAGGTGGCGCTCTACCAGATGAGCTACGTTCGCATATCAACTTTTTCTTCCGTGTCGCTTTCTCTCTCGGCGACGTGTGTTATTATATTACACGTTTTCAAAAATGTCAACACCTTTTTTCAAATTTTTTCTGATTTTTTTCGGGGCATTGAGCTTACCCCCGCAATGTGCTACAATAAACGTTAGAGAAACACCGCTTTGCGCGGCTCTGTGTTTTGGATCACAATGGAGGAGGCCCCGTTTTGAGCTATCTGTTAAATCTCGGCGCATGGAATTCTGTATTCGCCGTTCCTACCGAGCTGGTTGACCGGCACCTGAAGCTGGCCGGATCCGTCCAGCTCAAAGCCCTGCTGTGGCTGCTGCGCCATGGAGGCGAAAACATCGGGGAGGACGCCCTCTCCGACGCGCTTGGCGTGTCAAAAGCCGACGTGGCGGACGCCATGCTGTATTGGCAGGAGTGCGGCCTGCTTGTTCGGGATGAGGACGGCCGTTTCACCCCGCCCGCCCCCACTGCCCGGACAAGCTCTGTTGAGACACCTGCTCCAACGCCGGTCTCCTCAAAGCCTTTGACAGTGCAGACGGCGCAAGTGCCGTCCCCGCAGGAGACTGCCGCACACAAGCCTGCTCCCTTGCTGCCTACTCGTCCGCAAAAGCCGGACAACGCCTTTGTGGCCCAGCGCATTGCGGAAAGCCCGGAGATCGCCATGCTCATGCAGGAATCCCAGGTAATCCTCGGCCGTCTAATCAACAATGGGGACTCTTCCACCCTGCTGATGATGCACGATTACCTTGGCCTTCCCACCGACGTGATTCTGATGCTCCTGCAATATACCGTCAGTATAGGAAAATCCAATATGAGGTATATTGAAAAGGCTGCGATGAACTGGGCGGACGAAGAAATCAACACTCACGAAAAGGCAGAGGAGAAAATCCGCCGCCTGAGCGAAAGCTCCCGGGCCTGGGGTGTGGTCGAGCAGACGCTTGGCATTTCCAGACGTTCTCCCACCAAGCAGGAAACCGAGCTGGCCTCCCGCTGGATCAACGAGTGGCGCTTTTCTCCCGATATGATCCGGGAAGCCTATGAGCGCTGTGTGAACCAGACGGGCAAGCTGAGTCTGCGGTATATGAACAAGATTCTGGAACGCTGGCAGCGCGAGGGGATTCTGTCGCTGGATCAGGCGCGCCGGGAGCAGGAGCAGAAAGCTGCCGCACGCCAGGAACAGGAGGAAAACCGTATCTCTTACGACATCGATTCCTTTGAGCGTTCCGGCGCATTCGACAGCTTTACATCCTGAGAGGAGGGGCGCACTTGGGTTACAGCAAAGAGGTTTACCGCAATGCCGCCGCAAAACTCGCGGATCAGCGCGCCAAAGCGGAGCGCGAGGCGGAAGAACGCCGTTCTGCCTTTTTCAGCGCCTGTCCCCGCGCCGCGGAGATTGAACGCCAGCTTTCCCGTACGGCGCTGGCGGCTGCCCGCGCCGTTCTGGGGGGCGGAAATGTGCGCGAAAACCTTTCCCGGCTGAAAGAAAGCAACCAGGCTTTGCAGCGGGAACAGCAGGAGCTCCTGCAAAAAGCAGGGCTGCCAGGCGATTTTCTTACCGTGCATTACTCCTGCCCCAAATGCGAAGATACCGGCTATGTGGACGGGATCCTGTGCTCCTGTCTGCGCCAGGCTCTGCGGGAGGAAGCCTGCCGCCAGCTGAACGCTCTCACGCCGCTGTCTTTGTCCACCTTTGAAAGCTTTTCGCTGGACTATTATCCGGAGCAGACCCGCGCCTCCATGGAAAAAATCCTCTTCAACTGTATGGACTACGCAAAGAATTTTTCCTTTTCCTCCCCCAATATTATTATGATGGGGAGCACCGGCCTGGGAAAAACTCATCTTTCCCTCGCCATCGCCCGCGCCGTCATTGAAAAAGGCTTCGGCGTGGTGTACGGCTCCGTCAACAACCTGATTGAAAAGCTCGAGCGCGAGCATTTCGGCCGCGATGAGGAAACCTCCACCCGGCAAAGCCTGATGGACTGTGATCTCCTCATTCTCGACGACCTTGGAACGGAATTCCGCACCGCCTTCTCGGTGGCGGAAGTTTACAACCTGATCAATACACGTCAGATGACGCGGCGTCCCACCATCATCAGCACCAATCTGACCATGAAGGAGCTGGAAGCGGCCTATACCAACCGTTTTACTTCCCGCATCATCGCGGACTATGTCCGCTGCCTCTTTCAGGGAGACGACATCCGCCAGAAGAAGCGCATGCAGGCCTCCCAGCCCCGGCGGGCATAGCATCCATAGAACGGATCCGGCGGCATTTTTCAAATGCCCGGATCCGTTTTCTGCGGAAACACACGGGCGTTTTCCCCTTGCCCTTTGCGCCTGAATTTGAATGACAGGGAGATCTCCATGAACTACGAAGCACTTCGGCAGCAAATCAATCAATCCGATGAATACTCCACCAAGATCGGCCTGGTGGTCACAGAGCTTAGCGCGGACGGCGCACAGACAGAAATGCCCATCACGCCCGAATATCACAACCCCTTTCACACGGTACACGGTGGAATCCTCTTTACTGTGGCGGATGTAACAGGCGGAGTGGCAGCCTTCGCGCAAGGCTCTGCCGTCTGTACGGTGGACAGCAGCTTTCACTATCTCAATGCGGGCCTGGATACAAAATGCCTGCATGCCTGCGCCAAGGCATTGAAAATCGGCAAACGCCTGATGGTATACGATGTATTCGTTCGCGATGACCAGGGAACGCTGTTATGCAAGGGAACCTTCACATACTCCAAACTGAAGATCCCTGCTTCCTTCCCCAACTAAACCGGTTTTTGTGGAATCTTGGATTTTACTTTTTGTTGTATTTTTAATTATTTATCCAATTTGTATTTTAAATCGGCGGTGGTTTGATAAACCTCCGCCAGAAAGGTCGGAAAATTCCATGAAACTCTTCAAAAAGATTTGTTCTCTGTTCCTTGCCGCAGCATTTACCGTGTCAGCGGCTTCCTGCTCAGCAGGAACCTCCTCCTCTTCCTCCCCGTCCTCGTCCGACACTTCCTCGTCAGAGGCTGCCGTTTCACAGGCCGCCGAAAGCACTTTGGAAGATTCTTCGGATGCTGTGACGATTCGGATCGGCGCTTTGAAGGGGCCAACCGGTTTGGGGATGCTGCAGCTCATGCAGGAAGCAGCCGACGGTGAAAAGCCGTATACCTTTACTCTCGCGGGCGCGGCTGACGAACTGACCGGAAAAATCACAACAGGTGAGCTGGACGCTGTGGCTCTCCCCACTAACTCTGCCGCAGCCCTCTACAACAAGACAGGCGGCGAAATCCAGATCGCCATGGTAAATACGCTTGGCGTGCTCTATCTTGTCACCGCCGGTGACGAATCCATTTCCACTGTCTCCGATCTTGCGGGAAAAACCGTTTATTCCTCGGGTCAGGGAACCGTAGCCCAATATGCCTTTGAGTATATTCTGTTCGCCAATGGTCTGGAACCCGGCAAGGATGTCACCGTTGAATACAAGACGGAGCATTCTGAAATCGCCACACTGATGGCCTCCGGGCAAGCAGAAATCGCTGTTCTGCCGCAGCCCTTTGTCACACAGGCCACAAGCCAGAACAGCGATCTGAAAATTGCACTTGACCTGACCGAGGAGTGGGACAAGGCCGCCGGAGGAACAAGTATTCTGACAATGGGATGCCTGGCGGTGCGCCGTGAATTTGCGCAGGAGCACAAGGAAGCTCTCGACGCATTTCTGGAGGATTATCAGGCTTCTGTGGAATTTGTGAACGCAAACCCGAAAGAGGCTGCCGCAATCTCCGGTGAAATGGATCTGATTCCTGCCGCTGTGGCGGAAAAAGCTATTCCGGAATGTAATATCGTATACCTCGATGGAAACGACATGAAAGAAAAGCTTCCAGGTTTTCTTCAGATTCTCTTTGATGCCAATCCCAAATCCGTAGGCGGCGCCATGCCTGAGGATGACTTCTATTATGAAAAATAAGCCGAAGCTCCGCCGATTTCTCTTTTCCGCTCTGGCCGTGCTGTTCTGGCTTATGGTGTGGGAGATAGCCAGTCTCCTGGTTCATCTGGAACTCCTTCTTCCCTCCCCGGTACGGGTGGCGGAACGCTTGCTCACCCTTGCGGGAGAAACGGACTTCTGGGCAGCCGCGGGGGGCTCCATGCTGCGAGTCCTCTGCGGCTTTTTTCTTGCCCTGCTCACAGGGCTCTGTGGGGCGGGGCTTGCGTTCCGCTTTCCCGCCGTCGCCGCACTGCTCCGCCCGCTGCTGAGTATCATCAAAGCGGCCCCGGTAGCCTCATTTATTCTTCTGGCGTTGGTTTGGATCGCCTCTCCTGGCGTACCGGTATTTACTTCCTTTTTGATGGTATTTCCGATCGTGTTTGAAAATGTTCTGGGCGGTATCCGCAGTGCCGATCGGAATCTGGTGGAAATGGGACGGATGTTCCATCTTTCTCCCGTTTCGATGTTTCGATACATCTATTTGCCCTCCGCCGCCCCCTATCTCTCGACCGCCTGTACCTCCGGGCTTGGTCTGGCCTGGAAAGCGGGAGTGGCAGCGGAAGTTCTGGCAAACACCCGCTTATCGCTCGGTGGGCAAATCTATGCTTCAAAAATTTATCTGGAAACGCCCGATCTTTTTGCCTGGACCGCCGTTGTCATTGCCATGAGCGTGGCGCTGGAAAAGCTGGTGCTTTTGCTGATGCGGCGGCTTTTGACACTGCTTCACCTGGAGGCTGCTCATGCTGACCATTCAACACTTGACAAAAAGCTTTAACGGCATACAGGTTCTCCAAGACTTTTCCTGTTCCTTCCCAGAAACAGGCATTGTCAGCCTCGTCGGTCCATCCGGCTGCGGAAAAACGACGCTTCTTCGCTGTATAGCCGGACTGGAGCACCCGGACAGCGGCATTGTGTCCGGCATACCGGAGCGCATCGCTTACTGTTTTCAGGAGGATCGGCTTCTTCCCTGGCGGACAGCGCTCGGCAACCTGGAAGCTGTACTGGGCAAGCGTGCCAGACGGGAAGCCCTTCGATGGCTTTCACTTGTTGGATTGGAGGAGGCTCAGCGGAAATACCCTGGAGAACTATCAGGAGGAATGCGCTCCCGCGTCGCTTTTGCCCGAGCGCTGGCTTTCGACGCTCCTCTTCTTCTTCTCGACGAACCGTTTCATGCGCTGGATTCCGGCACACGCGCCCAAATGGAACATCTGCTGGAGCAAGAAACCAAAAACCGCCTTGCTCTGCTTGTGACTCATCACACGCCGCCTGAGGGCTCAAGGATTATTCAGATGGGATTATAAGGCTTCCTGCGCTTCCTGTTCCCCTTTGCTGAACATGAGCAGAAAGCCGATCAGCAACAGAACAGCGGCGATCCAAATGGCCCCCCGCCCCAGAGCGATGGTAAGCACAGCTCCCAGCGCGGCGCCCACAGCAAACACCAGGATAATCACATAATAATGGATGCTGCGCCGTTTCTGCTCCGGATCATGGGTACGAAGGTAATGATAAAGATGCTCCGTAGCGCTGCGCATGTTTCCGATACACATCGTTGTGGCGCATGGGATACCCCGAAATTTGCGGAAGCTCTCGACCTGCATGGCGCAGGCAAAGGAAAGCAAAACGTTCGCGAACGTTGCCATGGTGTCCGGAAACAATCCGGCAAACACCAGCAGAATAATTTCTCCCAGCAGAATCACCTGACGCCAGTGCAGCACACGCACGCGCTCACAAAGGCTGCGGATCCATTCCGCGGCAAACACACCGAGCAAAAAGGATAACAGGGGAAACAGATAATGGAGAGCGGTTTCCCATCGTCCCATCGCCAAATTTTGCCCCAACAGAACGATATTTCCTGTCTGTGCATTCGCAAACACACCGCCTCGCCCATTATAAGAATAGGCATCCTGAAAACCTCCCGCGAGTGTCAGCACAATCCCAAGGATCATAGATTCCGACATTTGTCTTTTCTGCTGCAAAATAAAACACCTCTGTCAAACAAACGCACGCTCACGCCGCCTGCATAAGCGCTGGAATATTTGTCCATACTGTTTGCATAAGATTTACCGAAAGGCGGAGGATACGATGGAAAACGTACTCAAGCTGATCGTGCGCGGCAATCCGGAAACAGTGCGGGCAAGCCAGGAAACGAAAGCTGGAGAACAACGGCGCAAAGAGCTTCTGGATGAGCTTCGCGAGGTCCACAGAAGGCTGGCCTGCAACGAAGCATGGTTCCAGCTGGAAACCGATGAAGATTTGGTGGAAGCCTGCGTTTATGAGCGGCAGTCCCTGCTTGCACAGGGACGCAGTCTCTTTGAACGCGCAAAAAGAGAGCATGTGCAATGCGCGCCCTTTCTTTGAAAAAGGAAAGGGCCTGTGTACGCAATCGCACAGGAAATGGAGGAATATTCTATGCCGCAGGAGCTTGTGCCATGGCTGATTGCTTTGGGGATTTTTGGACTTTTGGTGATAATCCAAGTGGCTGTAAAAGCCAAAAAACCAGTGCAGAGGGCTGCCGGAGGAGTTTTAGTTGGGCTCTGTGCTCTGCTCGCTGTCAACGTGACAGGCGCATTCACCGGCGTGTCTCTCCCCCTGAGCCCCTTAGCCATTGGAGTTGCCGGAACGGCTGGGCTGCCTGGTGTCACATTGCTGCTGCTGATGAATCTCCTCTTGGGGGCATGATCTATGAAAAGCCGCACCCAAAAAACGCAGAGGAAGGCGCCGCAAAAGCGGCGCCTTCCCTATTTTGTTGCCTTTTTGATGACAGCAGGAATCTGCTCCACCTGTCCTGTCATTAACAGCAGCATCACCTGATAAACCAACTCCGGAGAGCGATGAAAATTTTGCTTGATCATATGCGCCTGGTTCTGATCAGGTGCATAGAGGCTAAAGCTCATCAATTCCACCTCGCCCCCTGAAACATGGCATGTCACTGTATAACCAGCGGCATTTTTCACGATCTCGACCTTGTTCTCCTGCTCCCTTTTGGCACGAGCCAAAAGACTCAGCGCAGCGGCAACCGCTTTTTCCCTTACGGAAAGCGGTACAGCCGTATCAAGCTGTTTGGAGATCATACGCCCCTGTGGAGCTGCCGTATACAACGGCGGCTGATCGCCGGAACAAACAAGATTTCCATTTTCGGTAAGTTCTGCAAGAGAATCTGTCACCTCAAAATAATTGGCGAAACCATTTTCCTGCATAATGGAGAGAATATCTTCCCGCGAAAGAGGAACCGAAACGCTCGAAAGCAGGTAGCAAATCAGAATACGGATTTCATCCTTGCTGCGCAGCCCACCGGGCTCAATCCCGCCTGTAAATACATCAAACGCCATTCCGGCTTCCCCCTTTGCTGTAGGATGCAAACCATCCTGCGCTTTATTGTATCACAAGCCGGAATCGGTTTCAAGCGTGCCCTTTGTTTTCCTTCTTCTCACAGTTTACATTTTGGGCAAAGCGCAGAAGCTCCTCCTTTTCCTGACTGGAGGCAGCACGAAAATACCCAATCAGCAGCATTTCATCCGCGCTCAGTTCATAAATATGACTGCTGTTTTTTCGATCCATGGACAGCTTGCCTGAGTCGGAAAGAACAGTCGCACTGCCCTCCTCCGCCAAAAGCGATTCAATTGACACATTATAGATTTTGGAAAGCGTGACAAGAGTGGAAAGATCCGGCGAAGACTTTCCCGTTTCATAATAGGTATAAGTCGATCGGGAGCAATTCAAAATCTTCGCTACCTGGCTCTGTGTATAACCACTGTTTTCTCTCAGCTTTCTCAGCTTTTCCCGAAGTTGCAGCTTTGGCTGAATGATCGTTCCTCTCCTTTCCCTAAAGACTCTGACCTAACGGCTGTTTATAGTCTCTATATCCATTACAATCAAGATATCAAATATATCTTAATGAAAGCGGGGCGATTCCGATCTATTTTGTGAAGAATATTCACAGCAAAAGGCTTTCCAAAAAATATCGCAATATTCCCCCTTCACCCCCTTGACAAGCTGTTCATGTTTCGATATAATAATCAAGTCATTTGACAGATGCTGGCATAGCTCAGTCGGTAGAGCAGCTGATTCGTAATCAGCAGGTCGAAGCAGGCCCAAAAGCCCGCAAACCCGCATGAAATCAGCGTTTTCCCGTTTGCCACTCGGCTCGTTCCGGTCGGTTTGGTGTTTATTTGGTGCTTATTCTCAAAAACAAGGTTTTTGCCTTCATTATGCTGGTGTAGCTCAGTCGGTAGAGCAGCGCACTCGTAATGCGCAGGTCAGGTGTTCGAGTCACCCCACCAGCTCCAGCCTGCCCCGCCTTTTGGCGGGGCTTTTTCTTTTGCCTGTTGCCTGACAATCCTCGGGAGTGGTCACAACGTCGGCAAACTTCTCGGCGATCTGTGCGGCCTTCTCGTCGGCCGACGCTATGGCGTGGGCGTAAATATTGGCCGTGGTGCTGACCTGTGCATGGCCCAGTCTGCGAGAGACCACGGGGAGCGGAGTGCCGTCGGCGATCATCAGGCTCGCGTAGGTGTGGCGCAGGCTGTGAATGTGGACGTCCGGCAGCCCGCTCCGCTTCACGAAGGCGGCAAACCATTTTGTCAGAGAGTCGGGGAACACCGGGGCGCCGTCGTCTCCGGTGAATACGCGGCCGACCGTGTCCTTCCAATAATCGCCGCAGGCGTCGCGCTGGTCGTCCTGCCACCGCTTGTACTCGAGGAGCATCGAGAAGGCGGTCGGTGAGAGCTTCAGCGGCCGGGCCGACGTGGTGTTCTTCGGCGTGTCGACATAGACGCCGGCGCCGGGCGCATAGTTCAGCGTGTTCACGATCGTGATGGTCTGGTTTTCAAAGTCCACATCCTGCCAGCGCAACCCGAGCAGCTCGCCGCGTCGCAGGCCAGAGAGAAGGTCGAAGGTTATCATCGCCCGGTACTTGATGGGCTCCTGATGCAGAAGCACCAAAAGCTGACGGGCCTCCGCTTCGTCCAGATATGCCGCCTCCTGTTTCGGCATCTTCGGCAGCTCGGCGTTGACGGCCGGATTGTAGGGGATGTAGCCCCACTTGACCGCCTTCCCGAGGCACGAGCTGATGATCCGGTGGTAGGAGCGGACGGTATTGGAGGACAGCAGCCGATCGGGCTGCTCCAGCCTGAAGGCGTCCGAGAGCTTCAGACCGAGCTCCTCGCTGATCGCCGTGGCCGTTTCCTTGCTGACCCTCTTGCCGGAGATGGCGATCCGCAGCGTGTTCCCCGCGACTCCGGCCGCCTTCCCGAAGGCCGTGCGCGTGACACCTGCCTGCTCGATGGCCGCGCCGATGTCGATCTTGCTGGTGTACTTCAGGTCGGCCCGGATCCCGGTCTCCTCGAGGTTTCTGTAAAACTCGTTGAGGTGGCCGGTGCGCAGATCTTTGAGCTTGATGTGGCCGATGGCCTGATTGATCCGCACGAGGCTTTTCTCGTAGCCCGTGTAGGTCTTGACCTTGAGCTGCTTCTGAGCGAAGTCCTTCATCCAGATCGCGGCGAAGTCCTCGAACCGGATGTTCCCGTCCTTTGTAGTGCCGGAGTTCACCCGCTCCTCGAATAATACCTTCTGGCGCTCCAGCTCCTTCGCGATCTGGCGGGGAGTCATCCCGGCCGGCGGCGTCCATGTGGTGTGCTTGCGGATCTGCTTGCCGGAGATGTCGTAGCCGCATGAGGCCGTGATCTTGTAGCTATCTCCTCGTTTTACTGCTGTTGCCATGGCGTTCCCCTCCTTTTGTCGGCTTCGTGGATGTACTGAGGTCGGCGGCCGCCGTCAGCTCCTCGCATAGCTCATCCAGCGCCCTGTCGAGCAGCTTCCTTTTGTAGCTGGTGAGCATCTCCAGAGCGACATGATCAGCCGAGGCGCTCCTGTTTATGTGGTCGGCCATCGGCAGCAGCTCGGCCAGATCCTCGGGCCCGGGGCTGCACGCCATGACATAGGCGCGAAGATCCTCGAAAAACTCCGTCGCGGCCGACGCCGAGAGCACTGAGCTAATTGTGGATAGTTCCGCGGCGTCATATCCTCGCAGGGCATCAATGGCGTCATCGGATAGCGGGATGACTTTCCCGACTGCGTCGTACTCTGCTGTCTGGTGTTCGCTGATACCGATCAGATAGTCGGATGTGACGCCGAAATACTCCGCGATCCTCCTGATCGTTTCGATATTTGGCTCTCGCGCATTTCTCTCATACGCCGATAGCGTTCCCTGCTTAATTCCGAAAGCGGGATCCTGAGCAATTTGCTGCTGCGTCAATCCTTTGGCCTCTCGCAGTAGTTTAATCTTGTCGCCGATCATAGCGTCGCCTCCTTTACTATAAACATACACCTTTATACTACAAAATGCAAGAACAAAAATAAAAATTAAAATATTTGCACAAATTGTTGACAATCTGGCATAGAGGTGATATATTACAGTAAAGCCCGATAATGAATCGGGCGCATGGATAAACGGGAATTAGTAGCCCAGACCCTACACCACCAACTATCTGTTAAAACCGGATGACATCACCACACACCACGTCGGTGACTGTGTGGCCGAAATCAGCCGCCCAAACAGACAGACCCCAACATGGGAAAAGTGCGTCTGTTTGGAAAGTGTATCGTTAAGATGCGGCTGAAGCCAAGAATTTTCTGGCTCCGCATACGGAGCACCGGAACTCGGGCACCACCATCGCAAGCCGATGGTCGAAGAGACCGCCGAGAAGACCATTTTCCACCTCGGGAGAATGAGTCCGCTCGGCGGTCTCTTTCCGTCTCCCGACACCTGAGAAAGGAGCAAAAAAATGATTAAGGCAAAGGCCGAAGCGCTCAGAGCGTCTCGAATCGAGCGCGGGTGGGACATGACCAAGCTCGCTCATGAGGCGAAGGTCACACAGGCGACGATCAGCCGTGTGGAGCGGGGCAACTCAACATCCCCCTCGACCGCAAAAAAGGTAGCCGATGCACTCGGCAGACCCGTCGCCGAGCTGTTCACCATATTGTAAGGGAGGCGGCAGCATGAATACGATGACAGCCGAGCGGGCTCCCGCAAAGGCGCCGCGCATGAGATACCCGGAGCAGGCTCTCGCCGAGCTCAAGCTGGAAGATCCCAACACGCCGGTCACGGTTTACATGATCCGCAGGCTGGTCGCTGCCGGCACGATCCCCTCGATCAAAATGGGCCGCCGGCGGTTGCTTAACTACGACTCGCTGCTGGAGTACCTCGCGCACCCTGTTTCTGAGGAGACCGAGGCGCGGCCGACCGGGATCCGCAGGATAGGCGTTTGATAGCCGGCGGCTTCATGGAGAAAGGAGGCGATGCTATGGCGTGGATCGAAAGCCACCAAGAGTTATGGCGACACCCCAAGACGAAAAAACTTGCCCGGCTGCTGGGGGTGTCAGTTCCAACCGTGGTAGGCCACCTTCACGGGATCTGGTACTGGGCCCTCGACTTTGCGCAGGATGGAGACCTTCATCAATACGATCCCGAGGAAATCGCTGATGCTGCTCTGTGGGAGGGAGATCCCGGGCAGTTCATCGAGGCCCTCGTGGCGGCTGGCTACCTCGACCAAACCGACGACGGCCTCTCGCTTCACGACTGGTATGATTATGCCGGCCGGCTGATAGAGCAGCGAGAGGCACGCAGAGAGCAGGACAGGGCTCGGAAGCAGAGACAGCGGGAGAGGAAAAAGGCAAGGGCACACGAAGGTCACGGAGAAGTCACGGAGGAGTCACGCGGGACGCCTGACGATGTCACGCCCCTACCGTACCTAACCCAACCAAACCAGACAGAACAGGACAATACAGAGACCACTACTCCCCCTTCCCCCTCGAGCGAGGGGAGCGACGGGGCGAAGAAGTCACCCGTCGAGCTCAGGTTTGACGAGTTCTGGAACGCCTACCCCAAGAAGGTCGGCAAGCAGTACGCCCTCAAGGCGTGGAGGAAGATCAAGCCGACGGCCGAGCTGCATGAGGCTATCATGCAGGCCGTCAACGCTCAGAAGCACTCCGAACAGTGGCGTCGGGACAATGGCCGCTTTATCCCCAACCCGGCCACATGGCTCAACGGCGGGTACTGGGATAACGGTGAGGAGGTGAGCATGGATGCAGGCGATCAGCGAGAACATGGGCGCGATCCAGACGCCGGCCGAGACTGGGGCAGGGGCTTCAAGCCGGCCGATGATGGATGGGTATAACGAGCTGACACAGTGGGCGAATGACGCGATAAACGCCAATAGCTGGAGGATCAGCCCGGATCAGGTGCTTTCTGGAGAGAGCGAACGGCTCCTCCTCGAGCTCGCAGCTGAAAATAACCGGCGCCTCCGGGAGATCCAGCAGGAAGTCGCCAAGAACAACACCGAGAGACTTCTGAAGCGGCACAGGCTCGAGACGCTGGAGGTCATCGCTGCATACCTCAAGCTCAGGCTGGAACAAAACCGAAAAGGATCCTCGGAGACGATCGAGTGGCCGGACTGGAGCGACGCAGCCATCCAAGGCGCCAGCATCCCGACGTCGGAGATCGGCAGGCCGCGCGGGCGCGGGATCCCGTTCCCGTCGATCAGCTGCAAGACGATCGGGCAGTCGAGCGCCGGCCGGACGGTCATCGGCAAGGCCGGTATGGTCAATAGGAAGCCGGTCGTCCTCTGCCGCTGCTCATGCGGCCGCCGATTCCTTGCCTTCGAGCTCGACGTCATCCGAGGAGGAGCTGAGCGCTGCGGGCCAGACTGCCCGGACGGGAAGCCCAAGCCTCCCGCTCACAAGCTCCTCGAGGTGTTCCGAAATATGCACGACCGATGCAGCAATCCGCGGCACAAAAACTTTGACAGATACGGGGGACGCGGGATCCGCGTCTGCCCCGAGTGGAGCAGCTTCGACGCCTTCGCGAAGTGGGCCACTGGCAGCGGCTACGCTGAAGGCTTAACCATAGACCGCATAGACAACGACGGAGACTACACCCCGGAAAACTGCCGATGGGCCACCAGATCGGAGCAGAACAACAACCGGAGCACCTGCATCATGGTCGAATATGACGGAAAGAAAATGACCCTGAAGCAGGCAGCGGCGGCGGCCGGCCTCCCATATCAGGCGCTGCGGCAGCGTTATCGGGCCAAAGGGGAGCAGGATCTGTTCAGACCGATACAGAAGCGGAAGGGGGTGAACAGAAAATGAGCTATTACCATGTTTGCCCAAACTGCGGCAGCCACCTCGACCCCGGTGAGCGCTGTGACTGTAAAACTTCCGAGAAGCCAAGCGATCATCGGCAGCCTATCCAGTGGGCCCGGGACTCCCCTGTCCCCGACTTCCGCACCGTGATAGGAAAGCGGCAGAGTATTCCGGTAAGACCAAAAGCCAAAGTATAGAAAAACAGGACAAAACCAAAGGAGGCAACACCATGAGAATTATTAAAGCCAATACTCCCGGCGATGAGTTGATCGACGCTAAAGCCGGCGAGAATGTCATCGAGAAGCTCGGGTATGAGAGATTGAGCTGGATCCGCGTGGTCACGGAAGGCCCCGTAGACCTGACGATCAAAACGCAGGCGGGAGATGACCGCCGCACGACCAGAAAGGATCCCGATTACAACTGTTTCGCAACAGAAAAAACCGCGAAGTATTCTAACCCGTCCGGAACGTTCGGCAGCATTACCGGCCTTGTGTTCGACGAGGACACCCGTGCGCGCATTTACTACCAAGGGTAAGGAGGAGATACCATGCAGGAATTGAGCAGGCTGGAACACATGAGCAAAGAGCAGCGTGAGGCGTACATCCTTGCCATGAAGCCTCCGGCCACCGCCACCGAGGAAGAGCGTCAGCGCTTCGAGCTGCTGCGCCAGATTGCACTCGGCAGGAAGCTGACCGACGCAGAAAGGGAGGCTATTGACGCGGCCGCCCTCTACAAGCAAATGCAAAAAGGCGCCCAAAACCGTCGATGAGGGGGCTGCTGCATCATGAAAATATCTAAAATCCAGCGAGGAGAACACTTCAGCTTTTCTGGCTTCAGATGGCTCGCCATTGAGCCGACGGGCAGCGGAACCTATGCGCTGCTGGACAGCGTGCCGGAGTTACTCAAGCGTCGGCCGTTTGCCAATCTCAGCACTCGCCGGGGAAAAGACCTTTCCGACTGGAAAAATAGCCTTGCCCGCTATGTGCTCCGGCACACCTTCCTTCCGGAGCTTTTAAGTCAGAACGACCAGCACGCGGAGCTCCTCGAGATGACCGTGGATCTGACCGCCCTCGACGGCACCGGCAGCTCGACCTTTGAGGACACCATCGCGCTCCTGAGCCTCAGCCAGTACCAGAAGCACTCGGACGTTATAGGCGAGACTCACGCGGAGTTCTGGACGCTGACGAGGGCCAGCAAAAAGATCCTTGACGAAATGCTCACGATCAAGAGCGACGGCACTGTCAGGGTAAACGCCGACCCCAAGTTCTCGGCATCCGAGCTTCGTCCCGTCATCCTTCTGGCGCCTGAGTCTGAAGTAGAGAAGGAAGTCCAGACGGAGGACGCGCAGGCATAAGGGGCGAAACAGCATCAAAAAAGTGGAACGGAGGGCGGCCCGATCGCGGGCCCTCTCCTGTTCTGCTATCTTCGAGGAGGTGAAGGGATGGGGCCTGAAGAAACAGAAAAGAGCATCGAGGAGATCGTCGGCATGATAAAGCAGGGCGACCTCTCTCTGGCGCCGAAGCTATACGAGCAGACCAAAGGGATCATCTGCTATGTTGTTTGGCGAGAGTGGCGGCGCGAGCACATCAGACGCGGAGCCAAAGCGCGTGGCATGGAAGTCGAGGATCTCCTGCAAGAGGGCTACTTCATGATGATCCAATCCGCGCAGCTATACGACAGCAGCATCGGCGCGAGTTTCAAGGCATACCTGTTCGCCCATATCCGGGGCCGGCTCAAAGCCATGACCGCTTTCCGGAAAGTGGACAACACCCGCAGCCTATCCGAGCCCTTCGGCGCTGGCGATGACGCCGGCCCGCTGGAGGAGATTGTTGAGGATCCGACCGCTCTCCGAGACTTCGCCGCAGTCGAGGATCGCGACTATCTTGATCGCCTTCGCTCGGATTTGAATGACAGCATCGAGGAGCTCAGCAGCGAGCAGGCCGAAGTGATCCGCGGGAAGTACATCGAGAGCCGGCTGGTGAAGGATCTCGCCTCCGACCTGAAGATCGCGGAGAAAAAGATCGCCCTCATAGAGGAGCGGGCCCTCCGAGAGCTCAGGAAAAGCGAGAGGCTCCAGATATACCGCGAGGACATCATTTCGCGGTACAGCCTGCGGGGCACGTTCTCAGCCTTCAAAAACAGCAGAGTGAGCGCCGTGGAGCTGGCGGTCATAAAACTCGACGAGCTGGAGCGAAAAGAGCTGCGACACCTTGAGCGCAAAGAGTGGAGTGCCGAGGCGCACCGCCAAAAGCGGGCAGCGTGGGCAGACGTGATCCTGAACACGAAAGGAAGGGAAGAACATGGCGAAGATCAATAAAGTCGGCAGAGCAGCTCACCAGCTCCACAACCCCGCCCGGGATCTGCTCTATGAATACGCAGACCTGCAACGGGAGCTTGACCTTCAGATCAACGAGGTGGAGGAGCTGGAGGGAATGGAGCCGGACAGACTACGCGACGAGCTGATCGCTCGCATCCAAAAGAGGATCGAGTGCGGCATCGAGCGGGAGCGCCTTCTCCGCGAAAAGGTCGACGCCATGCTGGCCGGGATTAAAATGCCGAAGCACCGCGAAGCCCTGACCCGCCGATACATCGACGGAGAGGACTGGCCGGAGATCCTTGAGGCTCTCGGCATAAAAGAAAAGCGGAAGGCGCCCGCCCTTCACAAGTGCGCGCTGAGGGCGGCAAACAGAAGCCTCGAAAGACTGGGGGGATCCTGCCGTGAATAGAAACCCGATATTTGTGACAACCGGCAGAGCTGCCGGCCATAGCTACCCGGCGCACGAGCTCCTCGAAGGCTACGCCGTCACGCTTTACGACCTCGATGTGAGCCGCGAGCGGCAGCTCCGGGCCGCCACATCTTCGACAGAGCAGGCCAACCGGGCGCGAAATGCGGGGCGGCTCCAGATCCTCGAGGAAAAAGAACGCGATCTCCGGGAAAAGGCTGAGGCGCTGATCCTGAAGTGCCAGACGCCGGACGAGCGGGAGATGCTGCGCATGAGATACCTGATGCTGATGGACTGGGCGACGATCGCCCGCGTACTCTATGGCGATGAACCGGACTTCTACGACGGCAAAGCGTACCGGCATCGCGCCCTCTGTTTGCATCAAAACACCATGATCTGGCTCGAGAAGGAGCTGCGGACAGAGGAGGAGCGTGAAGATGAAAACACATGAAGCGAAAAACTGGGGCGAGCTCGCCATGATCCTGACCGCGCGGCTCCGGCTTCAGTATATCTGCACTGGAGCGGCCGATAAGCGGCGCGCTGCGTTCTTGATGGAGATCATGCAGCGCAGCGGAGAAGCGGATCCGGCGGCCGCACTTTCCTACATGGTCATGGCAGACAGCGCCGCAGGCGACGACGTTCTTCGGTATTGGACGGCCCTGTACGAGCGGGGGCGCATAACCGAGGATGGCGCCCTCGAAGCTGCTTGCCGGCATGGGATTTTTACCGAAAGTGAGGGGGCAATATGCTCGGAAGAATTGACGTAAAAGTTGCAGGTTTCACCGTCTATTCCAAAGAAATCGGATTTAAGAGCGTAGACCGGGCAATAAAAAATTTCACTGACAACATCGAGAAGATCAAGTCCGTCGCTGATGGGAGTGCGTTCGATCCCGAAAAAATCGCAAAAAAAGCAAAGTCCCGCGCGATCAGCTCCTTCCGTGCAAAATTGCCGAAGGGCTCCTTGAAGGTGTACGACGATTTTGTCGGGCTGAGCAAAAGCGTAAAAAAAGCCAGAAACGACACAATAAACGACTCCCGGCGAAGGATCCCTGGAAAACTGGCGACCATCGTCACGCAATACTACGGGATAAAAAAGAGCGAAATAATGCCCAACAAGGGCGCAAAGGCGGCAGCCAATATCTCGAACGCATACGAAAAAGGCATTGTTTACACTGGCAGGCTCTTGACGCCGACCCATTTCAAAATGAAGGCCAAAACGTCTATTGTGCCATTCCAAAGGGCCGACGGATCGACCGGGCGCCGCAAAGTTCAAACTATCAGCGCCGAGATCATAAAGGGGCAGCGGAAAATACTCGGGAGCAGCCTATTCCTTGCAAAGTCTGGAGCTGCCGAGGGCGCGCCAATGATCCCGTTCCAGCGGAGAGGAAAGGCAAGAACGCCGATCGACGTCTTTAAGACCTTGAGCGTCCCGCAAATGCTGACCGGAGATCTGGCACGGCCCGAGCTCGAGGCGTGCATCGTCGAGGTCATGAACGAGAGATACACACACAACCTCAACCGGCACATGAGCCGATACGTCAAAGGCAAGGTGGGGCTGTGAGCATGGAAGGAAACGATCGCATCATTCTGAAAAGCTGGGCCGAGCTGGCCATGGTTGTCACGATCGAGCTGAGAGCTCAAGCCGCTGAGGGGCAGCCAGTAGACGACAGCCGGTTTGCTTTTCTCCTGAGCTTGACAATATGCGCGGGCGCTGCCGGATCCGTCGAGGCGCTCCTCGCCTTTGTATTTGACGACGAGCTCGACGTCGGGGACGTGTGTGAGTTTTGGAGCCTGTTGCACGACGCCACCACTCTGAGCGAGGAGGACGCGGTAAAGATTGCCGAACAATACGGGATTTTGCAAAAAGGAGGAGAACATGAGCAAGAGAGTGAACCCTAAGAACAAGGGCTACGGAGACGCCGGCGCGAGCTGGCATAAGCGGGCGACCAAGGGCTTCAGGGCCTTCAGCGGCAGCCCCAAGGAGGACATCGACGCCCACAACTGGACGCTCAGGCAGAGAGCTCGGATGCTCTACATGGCCGCACCGATCGCCACCTCAGCCATCCGAACCAACCGCACCAACGTGATCGGCATCGGCCTCCAGCTCAAGAGCCGGATCGACCGCGAGGCGCTCGGGATGACTCAGGAGGCAGCGGACGCATGGCAGGCGCAGGCTGAGCGGGAGTTCTCCCTGTGGGCCAACAACAAGCGGGCGTGCGACGCCACCGGCGTCAACAACTTCGCAGCCATGCAGCAGCTCGCCCTCGCCTCGTGGCTGGTCAGCGGCGACGTGTTCGCAGTCGTCAAGCAGTACGACCCGACGCCCCTCATGCCCTACTCGCTGCGCATCCACCTGATCGAGGCCGACCGCGTGGCAACCCCGACGAGCTCCGGCATCGTCACCCCCATGCTGCTGACCACCGGCAAGGCGGCCAACGGCAACACCATCTTCGACGGCGTCGAGGTGGATGGCAACGGCCAGATCGTCGCCTACCACATCCGCAGCACCTACCCCTTCGAGCTGGGCGCAGCGGCGACCAAGTGGGCCCGCGTGGAGGCATACGGCCGACGCACAGGGCTCTCGAACATCCTGCACATCATGGAGAGCGAGCGCCCGGATCAGTACAGAGGCGTCAGCTACCTCGCGCAGGTCATCGAGCCCCTGCTCCAGCTCCGGCGCTACACCGAGAGCGAGCTGACCGCGGCCGTCGTGGAGAGCTTTTTCACGGCCTTCATCAAGACCGAGGCCGGCGCCGGCGACAACCCGTTCAACGAGGTGGGGAGCAGCCTGCCGGAAGTGAGCCGGGATCCCAACGAGTACGAGATGGGCCCGGGGCAGATCAACATCATGGAGCCCGGCGAGGATGTCACCTTTGCCGACCCCAAGCGACCGGCCAGCGGCTTCGACAGCTTCCTGCGCGCAATCTGCGAGCAGGTGGGCGCAGCCCTCGAGATCCCGGCCGACCTGCTTCTCAAGGCGTTCAACAGCTCATACAGCGCCAGCCGGGCCGCTCTGATGGAGGCGTGGAAAGCCTTCCGCATGAGGCGCAAGTGGTTTGCCGACGACTTCTGCACCCCGATCTATGAGACATTCATCGCCGAGGCCGTGGCCCGCGGGCGCATCGTTGCCCCGGGATTTTTCTCGGATCCGGTGCTCCGGGCGGCATACCTCGGAGCCGAGTGGATCGGCCCGTCTCAGGGCCAGCTCGACCCCACGAAGGAGATCACGGCCGAGATCCTCGCCATCGGCGAAGGCATCACCACCCGCGAGCAGGCCACGATCCGGCTCAACGGCGGCAAATGGGACGCCAACGTCGACCAGATCGCTCGGGAGAATAGGAAGCTCCGGGAAGCTCTGGAGACACCTACACAGAGCAGGGGCCCGAGATGAACCAAAAGGACGCAGTCAACGACATCAAGGAGCGGCTCGGGGAGTACACCCGACTGCTCAGAGAGATCGACAACCAGTACGAGCGCCTCGGCCTCATGGAGATGACCATGGCCGCGCCGCCCGGGCTAAGCATGACGGGTATGCCCCGGGGCTCTGGCGCTCCGTCTGACCGCACCGGCCTGATGGTCATGCGGAAGATGGAGCTCGAGGAGCAGATCAAGGAGACGATCGCGGAGGAACAGAAGGAGCGCGCATCCATCGAGGCCATGATCCAGCGGGTGAAACACCCCGACGAGCGCGCCGTGCTGCGGCTGCGCTACTTCGACCGGGCAGACTGGGACGGGATCTGCGCCGCCCTGTACGGAGATCGGCAGGACTACCTCGACAGGCTGGACAGCTACCAGAACAGGACATACAAAGCCCACGGGCGGGCCCTGCTGCGGCTGGCCGAGATCCTCAAAGAGAGCCGGGAAAACGATGGAGACGACCGAGGGGCAACCGACTGACGACCGGACAGAGCCGGGCCGACAAACGGCGGCAGACCGAAGGACAACCGAAGAACGACCGGAGAAAGAAGGCCGTCGAGCGGATAACGCCCGGCGGCCATTTCTCGCCATGAAGGAGGCAGCGCGCAGCTCCAGATCGAGAGCCTCCGGTAGATCCACCGGAAACCCTCGGCAGCAGCGCAGGCCAACAGCGAGGCAGCCAGATGGACAGACCGCCACATCAAGAGGGCGCCCGGTCTATAAGCCGAGGAAGGCCACCACGTCCAGCAGGGCCGCCGCCACGGCAGCCGAACGAAGCGGCGAGTCCAACGACACACAGAAAAAGAAAGCGCAGCACGCGGCCTCACAGGGCCTCCTACGGGGGCCCACGGCACGGCCGAAGGTACTGTGACGCGACCGAAACGCCTGCGGTGCTGGCGAGCCCAAAAAACGCGCAGACAGCAAAAATTTTTTTCGGGCCGTTTCGCTTCGCCCGGGGCCTGCGTCGATCATTTTCCTGACCTCACGAAAATGGTGGGGCGGCACGGCAGCACGAAAGAAAGGAGGGGACGCCATGCCGAACACCAACACCAAGCTCGTCGACAGCAAGACCATCGCGGCCCTGTTCGAGCTGACGCCCCGCCGCATCCAGCAGCTCACCAAGGAGGGCGTCATCGCGGCCACCAAGGAGGGCAACGCCAACCGCTACGACCTGCTGCCGACGATCCAGAAGTACATCAGATACCTGACGGCAAAGGCCAACGGCCGGGAGCCGTCCAAAAAGGACGCCGAGACCGAAGGGCGCCGCCTCGAGGCCGAGGCAGACCTCAAGCGCAGCAAGGCAGACATCGCCGCCCTCCAGCTCAAGGAGCTCGAGGGCACCATGCACCGCAGCGAGGATGTCGAGGCCGTCATGACCGATCTTGTGTATAGCATCAGGTCAATGCTCGTGGCTCTGCCCGGGCGTCTGGCCGTGGATGTCTCCAGCGCGGCCACCGCTGCGGAAGCGTCCGACATCATCCGCGCCGAGGTCTACAAGATCCTCGAGGAGCTGGCCGCCTACAAATACGATCCCGAGGTCTATGCGCGGCGGGTAAGGGATCGGGAGGGATGGAGCGAGCTCTCCGATGACGCGGACGACTAAAAAGGCCGCCGCCTCGCAGGTCGGCAAGTCGGAGCTCGAGCTCAACATCATCGGCTACATCATCGACCAAGACCCGGGCAGCATCCTCTATGTTCACCCGACCATCGACGACGCCCGGAAGTTCAGCCGGCTGCGCGTGGCCCCTATGATCCGGGACAGCAAGCCGCTGAAGGCAAAGGTGCATGATGTCAAGGCCAAGGACAGCGGCAACACCATCCTCCAGAAGTCTTTCCCGGGCGGTATGCTCACGCTGACCGGCTCCAACAGCGCCTCGGCGCTGGCATCCACCCCCGCCGCTACATCATCGGCGACGAGCGTGACCGCTGGGCCACGAGCGCCGGCACCGAGGGCGACCCGTGGGCGCTGGCCGAGGCCCGGCAGGCGACCTTCTACAACGCCAAGGCCGTCGAGGTCTCCACTCCGACCATCAAGGGCGCCAGCAACATCGAGACCAGCTTCTACCAAGGCACGCAGGAGCGCTGGTGCCACCGCTGCCCCGAGTGTGGGGAGTACAGCGAGATCGTGTTCGACGCCATCCACTTCGAGCCCGAGGCCAAGCACGTGCGCGGCAAGAAGGTCTGAAGCCTGAAGGGCGGCGTCTCGTGGGCCTGTCCTGCTTGCGGCTGCCTGATCCCCGAGGAGACCATGCGCCGGCAGCCGGCCAAGTGGATCGCGGAAAACCCCGACGCCTACAAGAAGGGCGTCCGCTCGTTCTGGCTCAACGCCTTCAGCTCCCCGTGGACGCCATGGGAGAAGATCGTCCTCAAGTTCCTCGACGCCAAGAATGACCCGCAGCGGCTCAAGGTGGTCTACAACTCCGCAGCCGAGCGTCAAACCTGGCGCGACCGCTCCTGAAAAAGCGAGAGGCCGGAGGGAGACTGGCGGATGACCGGCAAACAGCCGAGCGCGGCATACAGGCGCAGCCAAGCAACTGACCACATAAAAGCACAAGGGCCCCGGGATCTCCGGGGGCCCTCCGCGTTTGTACCGGCGCGGCTGTGCTTAGTAGTTCAGTATCTGGATGTTGAAATAGATCTTGCCGGTATATGTGCCGGCGGCAGTTTGAGCGCCAACGGTTGACACCTTCACAGCTCCGAACAGATCCGGCGTGGTGCCGGCGATATTGTTAAAGACTGCGACGGATGAATTATCCGATCCTGTGATTGTCTCCCAGTAGACCCCGGAGGAGTACCCCTTCGAGATTGTGCAGGGGATCGTCAGGTAAAGGTTTTCGACGTTCGCGAGGTAAAAATAGCCGTCAGGCCCAAAGGTACGGTCATAGTCGACCATGACGTGCAGCTCCTGCTTTTCTTCGAGCTCCATTTTTGAGGCGGTGATCTCAAAAAATTCGGCGCTATCCATCGAGAAGGACGCCGGTATGCTGATCTCGTAGCTGCTCTCATTCGATGGCCCGGCGCTTGAGCCTACATCCGGCGCCGGTGGGGCCTCGACCGTTTTGGTGACTGTTGTGCTGGCCTCTGTAATATCTGCTGCGAAGGCGCTGGCCGACATCGTGAACACGAGAGCGATGCAGAGCATCAGGGAAAACCCCTTTTTCTTCATGGCAATACCTCCAAAATACAAGACGTGTCTGCGCCATTGAGCTCCCGCTCTGCTTCGTCGAGACTGAAGCAGGAATAGCGCAGCGTCGTCGCTTCGTAGATGGCCGCGGGCAGGGCTGCGTCGATCTCTATCTGCTCCAGCTTCTCGCCGGGCAGAAGCCGGCCGGAGTGAAAAATCTCTTTTCCGGACGGCAAAATGATCGAGATCTCGAAGGCGCAGGTGTTTCCCTCTGGATTGTAGAAGGCGACATTCTGAGCCGTTTGGCCCGCCTTGAAGCTCAGGCGGGAAAAGCCCGGGATCGAGATTGCCCCAACAGTGCCGACGACCATGTCCTGCTGCTCAACCCGATCGCTGGCCGAGATGTCGCGCGGCTGCGCCGGAGACTGGCCGACCATGTAACCGCCGATGCCGGCAAAGGCCAAGGCAGCAACAGCGCACAGCGAAGCGATGACGTTCTTCGTTTTTCCGTTCATGTAGTTTCCTCCTCCGCGCCGGTACCATTCAAGCATACAGGCCGAGCCTCTGGAGGAACAGGCGAACCGGGTAGCTGTTTTGCGTTTTTCCATCGTCTTATCGTTGAGTCGTCGGCGGGGCAGCTCTCGCCGCCCCCGGCCTGCACATCTCGGATCACGTCGATCCCGTAGTGCCTGCGCGGGGCCATGAAGTCGGGCAGCTCGAGGTGGACGCTTTGACATGCCGGGCAGCGCCACCGGCGCAGCTCGAACCAACGCGAAGTGCCCGAGGAGTCGATCGCGTGGCGCCGCCGGATCCCGTGGCCGGCCATAACGGCCCCGCACTTCGGGCAGATCGGCACCTCCTCACTCTGGATCTTGTAAACCTCCCGGACAGCGTCGTAAGTGATGGCGTACTGCCGCGTCACGATCATGACGGCCACCTCCCCGATCAGGGAGCGGCTGCGCAGCACACGCGGCCGCCGGCGCGATGATGACAGCCGGCAGCCGGCAGATCTCTGGCCCGCCGCCTCAGACTCGCGAGCTGCCGCCGGTTATCCCCTCCGCGATCTCCGACGCCTTCGGCTGGCGCCGACATAGCGCCCGTTCCAGATCCGGCCGTCCTCTGGCTTCGGGGCATCGTCGGGGATCAGCCAGATCCCGCCGATCTTGCCAGCGCCCGGGACTCGTCCCTGCTTGCAGAGCTGACTCACCCACATCGAACAGACGCCCCATCGCGCGCCGGCCTCCTTCGTTGTTTCGTACCCTCTCCAGCTCACGGCACTACCTCCCTCTCAGTACTCGTCAGGGAAAAGAACGGTCGTAGCAGATCGCCGGCCGTTGTCGTCTGCCGCCTCTGTGATGATCCAGATCTTCCCGCCTTGCTTCGTGGTGTATGCGCCCATGATCCGGGCGCCCGTCTTGAGCGCCTCCGCGTTGAGCTGCACATCCTCGGGGCAAAGATCGCCCCAGTCGCCGGTCTGGTATCTGCGGATGCTCTCGAGCAGCTCAGACGCAAAGCCGGCGCTTTCATGAACGGCCTGAGCGATGCCAGCCGTGACGAAAAGTGGCCCGAAGTTCATGCGCGGCGCCTCCCTATGTTTTAATGACTTAATCATAGCGCCGAGATGCTCAGAGAAACAGGCAAACCGGGTAGAGCTGGCGAAGCACAAAAAAGCCCCGCCCCTCATAAGAGGGACGAGGCGCGGTTTGTTCGTTTTTCGTGGCCTTAAAGATCCAGCTCCATGTAGACGATCCGGCGAGTCGCTGGATCTGCTTTGCGCAGCTTATAGCGTAGCTCCTCACGAGCCTCAACGTGCTCCTCGACGTCGTAGGGGCTGACCACACAGCGCAGCCGCTCGCCGCTGTTTGCGCCGCCTTCATCAAGCTCGGAGAAAACAGGATCCGAGAGGGACAGGAGATCAACCTCGTGCTCTTTTTTGTGCCTCATCAGCCCGGCAAAGTAGATCGAGCGCTTTATATATGCCCGGAGCGCTGTTTCCGTTTCTTCCTCCTTCTCCGGCTTCCTGAAATCGACCAGAGCCTTGAAAAACACCTCGAGCGCTTCGCTGAAGCCTTCGTCGAAATCGCCGTCCCATAGAGACAGGTAGGAGTTTACGAAAAACCTCACGAGCCCGATGTTGTTCTCGGCGTAGCTCCTCCGATCTTCTTCCGTCAGCTTTCTGGCTTCGCGGGATGAAAAATGCAGCCTTGCCGCTTCATAATTATCGAACAGCTCAGAGACCTCGCACCGGAGCGCAAGGGCAACCTTGCAGGCGTTTGATCCGCTGATCGTTTTAGTTGCTCCCCGCTCGTAGCCGTTGTATGTCCCGTCGCGGATCTGCGCTCTCCTCGCGGTTTCTCCCTGCGAGATCCGAAGGCGCTCACGGGCGGCCTTGAGCTTTTCGGAAGAATAGGTAAAATAAAAATCTGTCCTCACTTTTGACATGGCGCTTTCTCCTTCCTCTACACTACCACGCAAGGCAAACCGGGTAGAAAATTGCCCTTTGATGTCCCTCTTGCGTGGTGCTTGTTTGGTGCTTATTTGGTGCTTATGAACACCAAAACAGACTTTTGCACCTGTTTGTAGACTTTCGGGAAAACGCCGCAAACCCGCATGAAATAAGGATTTTTTAGCGTAGCCGCTCGTAGACTTTTCGAGCGTATTTTAATTCGTAATCAGCAGGTCGTGTGTTCAAGTCACATTGCCAGCTCCAAGCAAAAACCGCACAGGAAAGCCATTTGAAAGCTTTCTGTGCGGTTTTTCTTTTTGTCTCAAATGAGAATTTGTTAGTAACGTGTTAGTAACCGCAAAAATTAAAAATTACAAGCATAGTTATAATCTTTTGCGGATACTTTGAAAAAATCGAGAATTTTTGTCACTCTTTTGTCTTTTCAGACGTCTTTTTCGCCAGCGCATCATAAGCCCCGTTCGCGCTGAAGGAAACCAGAACGGCATTGAGCGGAATGATCGCCCAGCCTGTCCAATCTGTAGCGCCGCCGGTGGCCGCTGTGGCCGCTGCGAGAATAATCAGTGCCACGATGTAAGACAGGAACCGCGCCGGAATCTTCTGGAAAATCGGCACGTCTTTGACGAACTGCGTAATAATCCCTGTTCCGGTTGCCGCGCCCACAAAAGTCGCAAGCAATTCCCATGTGAAAAACTGATCCATTATGTACCCTCCATTTCTCTGCGCCTGTATTCATCTTTCAAAAGCTCGTACTTTGCCTTGATTGCGCCGTTCCAGCCCCGGGCAACGTATTTTTCCCCGGCTTCCAAGCGAACCTCCAGCGGCATTTCCTCGCTCATGATTTGGATTTGCAGGATGTTTTTATAGTCTGCTTCCGCGTGTGCTTCCACGGTTTCCAGCCGCTTGTCAACGCTATTGATAGCACTTTGCAGGCTTGCAAATGCTTCCTGCTGCTTTTCGGCGGCTTTTTCCTGCTGCTCCCGAGATTTTTTCCCGTTGGAAAAGATCGCAAGCACAATCGGCGTAGCTGCCGCAATGAGCGAAACCAGAAGGGGAACAATGCGTTCTACGATTTCCACCGGCATCACCCCGCAATCCGTGCCACAAAGATCCGATCCCCGCCACCAACTGGATAGATCCCGGCTTCCTGCCCCGGTTCTCCGACGGGGATGACGTGCCAGAGAGTAGCGTTTCCGTCGCGTCTGCACCGCACAAGCTTGAACGCCGCAGGCTTTCCGCCAGATTCTCCGCACACAAGGCCAATATCCTGCCCGGTGATCTTCACCGTGTAAAGCGCATCCGGTGCGATGATGACAGGATTTTCCGGGCCGT
>NZ_NFJU01000151.1 GCF_002160025.1 Anaeromassilibacillus sp. An200 | reverse complement strand
ACTGACGCTTGCCGGTGTATCCTGGCAGGGTGTAGGCGGAACAGGAGCAAATGGCAGTTTGATCCCCACGTCCTACACAGCCACAGCGTCCTATAGCGCTGTTGGAAGCCGAAGCTACGCGACAGGGTATATCACCACCGCGCGATACAGCGGTGATGTTACCTTAACAACGGAAGATATCCTGTACACCCTGACCTACAGCGGAGAGCCGATCCCCCCGCCGGAGCCGGACAGGAGCTGGGTTGTATGGACGCTCGCAGCTATCTTTGCTGTAAGCCTGGGAGCCAGTATTGTGCTGGCAGTCCTGTATTTCAGAGGAAGGAGGAGGTTAAGACAGGAATCTGTGATTCCCTCGGCAGAAGAAACGCAAGAAAAAGAAGAAAGGAACGAAGCAAGTGAATAAGAAAATACTGTGTATTGCCCTGGCCGGTATGCTGGCTGCATCCATGTGTGCTCCGGTTTCCGCAGCCTGGGATGACCCCGAATACTACTACGATTATTATGTACAGGCGGAGGAATTCCCCTATTTCTA
>NZ_NFJU01000150.1 GCF_002160025.1 Anaeromassilibacillus sp. An200 | reverse complement strand
TGGTCTTTGACTGTTCCTGAGCCTGGGCCAGCCTCTCCCGGATGGTGGGGCGATTCTCCCGGCCCAGGGTCATGGCGGTGAACTCCTTGAAGGCCGGCTGGAGCTGGTCTTTATCCTTCGCCTTGAAGAACACATAGTAGTGCGGTGGGTCGGTTGTGGGGTCCTTTTTCAGGGCATAGTCGATGTCATACTTCTTCGCCACCGCCGAAAACGCCTTGATGTTCTGCTCCGTGATCTCGATGTTGGTCAGGGAGGCCCCATGCTGTTTGAGCTGGTGCAGGGTCTGTTTTCCCTGGTGTAAGCTGCGCTGGGAGGGCTTCTTCTGCATCTCCTCCAGCACCTTTTTCACAGCCTTTTGGAGCAGGTCCGCCGTCATCTTGCCGGTCTCCACCGAAAGAGAGACCACGCCCTGGGTGATTTCTTCCTGCACGCACATCACCTCCGATCTCCGCCGCCGTACATATCGTGGCTCACCAGGGAAGTGTAGTAGCTGTCGATGGTGGCCGGGGCGTTATACAAAGCGGCCAGCAGGTATTTCTT
>NZ_NFJU01000015.1 GCF_002160025.1 Anaeromassilibacillus sp. An200 | reverse complement strand
CACTGAGAATACGGACCAGAACCTCGTCGCCTACAGAGAAACGTTCATGGGCATCGCCGATCCAGTCCCAAGCCAGATCCCGGGCCAGAATGGAACACTCAACGCCGAATACTTCCACGCGGATGACTTTCTCGGCCACAGCGATCACACGGGCCTGCACGATGCGGCCTTCGTAGACACGGTACATGCCATCGACGTCCAGAGCAAAGTAGAAGATCTGGCGCTTACGCATCATCGCCTCCCGGCGGCTGGCGACCACGCTGCGGGTCTTGGAATCGATACCCCGCACCACAAAGTCAATATCAGCCCCCAGCATATTGCCCAGTATCTTGTTCTGACGCAGCATCAGGTCTGCATATTCCTGGCCGGAAGGGCTACGGCCCAGGGTGATCATCATTTCTTTGATGGGAATGATGATGCGAAATCCCTTATAGTCCACCACGGCCACCGTCTTGCGGTTGTCCAGCTGCTCAATGCCGCCCAGCTGGCCCGTCAGAATACGGCGGGTACGGTAGGCGTTGTGGATCTCATGCCAGATGATATTCTCACGGTCTTCCGTCGTTTCCACATCTTCACGGCTACGAATAGTCAGAATAGACGTATCACGACGCGACTGCGCATTTTGACGGCGGGGAGGTGCCTGGGAAGCGGTAACTTCGGGAGAATGTTTCTTGATCGGAACGGTGGTATCCGCCGAAACAGCTTCATCTTCCATAGCCGTATCCTCGACAAACGCTTCATCCATCGTAGAATTCTCTGTGTTCGTTCGTGGAACAGGAACTTCCGCCGCGGCAGTCTCGGAAGCGGCGGTCGTTTTCTTCTTACGGGAAATGCGTTGGGGCTTTTCGACAGTTTCAGAATTCGGGGCGGTGTTGATCTCTTCATCGGCCCTTTCCTGATCTGCAGGAAGTCCTTCTGAGTAGTCATCCACTGTCTCACCATTCTGCTCGGCATCAGCATCCTCGGCAGAAGGGAGCTCAGCGTCATCCTCGTCTTTGCCCACAGGGGTATCGCCGAACACTTCATTTTCCGCCAGTTCTGGCAGAGTGCCAGCATCGTCAGGTGAATCCATAGTCGCCAGCAAAGTATTCAGATCTTCACTGTCGGTGGAGGCAACATCCGGGATAACCGTGTCCTCAAAGGAAATAGCGGTGCTATCCGGTACGGTGCTCTCAGGAACAGCATTCTCCTGCTCTAACAGTTCTTTTTTCTTCATTGCCATAAAAACCTCCTGAATTATGAATTTAAGATAGAATCGAGTCTTTACCTATTGCGATAACACCTTCTGGGGTTGATGCTGTATCATTTGCCGGTGGTTGGGGTTCGACCGGTGATTTTGGCGCTTTCGGCTTTTTCTTTACCGGTTTTTTGGGTGCAGCAGGCGGTGATGGAGGAGCGACAGGCGCCGCTGGTTGTTCCTGTTCCAGTTGGCGCCATTTGGGAATGTACGCGGAAGCCTTACAGGATCGAAGCTTCTTAGATTCAGGGTGTTTAGAGTAGTCCATTTTGTCTACCTTGAGCACCTTTTGCCCGCGGATGATGATTAGTGCTTGTGTGTTTAATGCGTTCGATTATGATGAGCTGTATGATTTGCAGGCCGATCCCAACGAGACAGTGAATTTGATCAACCGTCCGGAGCTTCAGCCTGTGGTTCGGGATTTCTGCCGGAAAATGTGGAAATTTGCCCGCGAAAACAGCGATGTCATTGTGAACCCATATATTATGACGGCGCTGGCTCCTTACGGTCCCGGAATTGCATTTGACTGATGAATGCGCCTCAGGAATGTAAAATTCTCAAATCTGATTGCATGACTGGCCGCCATCTCTTTGCCTGTGCAGCTGAGATGACGGCCTTTTTATATGCCCGGAGTTTTTGTTACACATCATTGTAATACCTGCGCTGGATAGGTGGAACAGACATAGAACAGGATTGTTTTCAGCCAAAAGATATGCTATACTTCAACGTATAAATTAACCGCTTAATTTGGCTTTCTTTGAGGTGCGATATGAACATAGAAATATCACAGGAATACAAAGCATCTTTGATTCCGTTTTCGAAGGAAACATTAGAGCCTTTTAATCTTCCGGCAGAGACATTTCAGTTTTTAACAGAGGTTGGACTTCCGCTCCATGCAAGCTGTGAAATTACGCCAAACGCACCACTCACATTTTTTGAAGTCCCCTATATCAAAAAGCACAGATATCTACAAAACACTTTTTTGTACATTGCATCAATGGATGCTATGGGACTGATTGCATTGGATGTGAAGAACGGGGCGGTTTTTCAAATACAAATAGATGAAAGTGAAAAACACCTCTGGGGCGAGATTAAAGAGATACCTCTTTCAATGAATAACAGCATCCGGCATTTCGTTGATTGTCTTGGCTTGTGGATGTCTTTCTATCCTCAGCTTCGGGAAGAAGTAAAAAGGCAGTTAGAGATTGACGAAACATTCAGTCTTTTTGAGCATGAGGAACTGTATCAACCAATTTTGAAAAAGCTAAGAGAGGTTGACCCTAAAACTATGCGTGAAAGGAAGTTCTTTTGGCGCAGAATGTGTGAACCGGATATTGTATAGAGAAACTGTGCGCGAAGCCCGGAAAACCTGTCTGTATCAGGTTTTCCGGGCTTCGTTTACATTAGCGGCGTCGCGATACATAGGAGCGGGAGATGGCAAGACGGTCGGCGACTTCTCTCTGCGTCAGAGGAGGACGGTTGCACAGGCCGTAGCGGAGCTCCACCACTTGGCGTTCACGGGGCGTGAGAGAGCGCGCCAGAAAACGATGCAGGTGCTCCGCGCGGATTTTTGCTTCCAGATTGTCGCAGATGTTGTCCTCGGAGGCCAGAACGTCGGAAAGTGTAAGGGCATTGCCGTCCTTGTCGGATTCAATGGCTTCGTTCATCGAAATGTCCTGTGCACTCTTTTTTCCGGCGCGGAAAAACATCAGGATTTCATTTGCTATCCTCACACAGAAGCGTTTTGATGTGATGGCCGGTGTCTTCTGTGCCGAACAGCATTACATGGGCGGTTTGTCCGTCCCAGACCACCTTGCGTACCACGGTGCGGAGTGTGGATCGTTTTTGCTCCAATGTCATCTCATCCATATTGTTCCGAAATACACGCAATAGACGGCACATGCGCTCCAATTCGGACTCGGGAAGCTCATGACCGGATGAAAGCTCTTCCAGTGCGGTGATGCGGGACTGGAGATCCGACATCTGTGCATGCAGAGCCTCCATATGTTTTTTCACATGGACGGCAGCGGCGCTGTCGCTGAACTCAGCAAGGGAATCCACCAAAGTATGAATTTTTTGCTCTGTCTCGGCTTGCTTATGCCGAAGCTCCGCAAGCTTTTCCCCGGTTTCTTCCTGATTTGCAGGACGGAATCGCTTGTTTTTTTCGAGCAGGGTCAGAAACGCGCGGCTGTCTGTGGATAGAAGCTTGACTTGCTCTATAACGGCGGCATCAAGGGAATTTCCGGGAATGTTTCGCTGGCGGCACAAGCTGCGTCTGCTGTGTTCCTTTGTTTTGCAGACATAGCGGTAAACCAGTTTTCCATCCTGCGCAGTCCGTTTTGATATTTTGGGATACATCCGGCTGCCGCAGCAGCACCAGAGTAGGCCGGTCAACAGGGCTTCATTGCCGCGCGGTCTGCGATAGGCCTTGGATTTGTTGCGTTCCAGGGACTCCTGCACGCGAATCCAGGTTTTGGCCGGGATGATCCCCGGGTGCTCTCCCACTGCCACGATCCACTGGCAGATGGGAAGAAATACGGTAGCCCGTCCTTTTTCCTGATCGGTACGATGATAGGCCAGAATCCCCCGTGTACCGTCAAACTCTTCGGGGCCGCAGGAAAGATCCGCTTCTCTCTGCACAAAGTATTGATAGGCGTCCGGATCAGCAATCAAATAGACGGGATTCTGCAAAATGCCTTTGATGGAAAACCGGGTGAAGCTTCGTCCGGTTTTCGTTTTTATCTGTTGGCGCAGCAGCTCGCTCTCTGTTTGGGTGAGGGAATCCGTCTGTAGATACAGGTCATAAATGCTGCGGATCAGGCGGGCCTCTTCGGGGATCAGTCTGAGCCGGCAGGTTCGTCTGCTTTTGCCGTTTATGGTGACGCTGTTGACTGCCTCGGAGGTATAACCGGTAGGCGTTGTACCGCCCAGCCAGCGTCCGGTTTTGGCCAGCTCGTGCATGTTGTCGCGGATGCGCTCCGCGATGGTTTCGCGTTCCAGCTGGCTGAACACAGAGGCGATGTACATCATGGCGCGCCCCATGGGACTGGAGGTGTCAAAGCTTTCCCGGATGGAAATAAAATCGATCTCCAGCCGTCCCAGTTCTTCGATAAGGGAGGAAAAATCACTGATGCTGCGGCTGATCCGATCCAGGCGATAGACAACCACAGCTTTGAACTGGTGTTCCCGGGCGGCTTTCATCATTTGCTGGAAGCCAGGGCGGTTGAGATTTCCTCCGGAAAACCCTTCGTCCTCAAATACGATGCTTTTTCCGGCATATGATTCTCCAAAAGCGGTGCGAATGTAAGTGCGGCACAGCTCCACCTGGTTCCCAATACTTTCCCCTTTTCCGGTAAAACGGGATTTACGGGAATAGATAGCGACTGCGTCTTGATTCTTAGACATGGCAGCCCCTCCTCTCTTGTGCTGTTATCATTGTATGGCCCCGTGCTTTCCGGTAACACGCTCTTTGTGTTTATAAGGTAAGTCATACCGGCGAGCTTTTCTCCATAGGGATAGGAAAAGAAGAATGGGGGGAACAGAATGAGAAGCGGCGCGGCTGTTGCAGTGAAAGTCTATTTTCCAGAGACGGACGAGGGAAAGCGAGAACTATCCGAACGTGTCGCGGAGGTTCATGCCGCTTTTGTGCTCGATGCCATCGACAAGCTGCACTGTCCGATCAGGCAGAAAAAGGAACTGCTGCAAAAGGTGATTGATGCAGAAAAGAAGATGGAAGGGCGGAAAAGGTATAAGGGGGCGCTCCAAAAGCTGCTGTAAATCCTTGCATGTGTAAAAAACAAGGCTGGTCAACGCGAACCGTTGGCCAGCCTTGTTTTCTTGTTTGGAATTTTATGAATGGCTCCCGATTGTCCGGAGCCGCTCCAAAATCACCGTGTCTGCCGGACAAAAATCATACTGGGGAATTTCATCCACAGTAATCCAGCGAAGATCGCAGTGTTCCAGCTTTTGTGGGATACCCTCACGGATGGCAGCATGAAATAGGGTAAGATGAACGGTGATATCCGGATATTCATGTGTTACATCCATAAATATCTCTCCCACATCCACCGTAATCGCTAATTCCTCGCGGCATTCCCGCATAAGGGCCTGCTGCTTTGTTTCATCGGGTTCCACTTTTCCCCCAACAAACTCCCACAGAAGCCCTCTTGCTTTATGGGCCGGGCGTTGGCAGATCATGAATTTGTCTTTGTCCCAAATCAGTGCGGCTACAACTTCCGTCATCTTTGGCGTCCCCTTTCTTTCTCCGTCCGGCGGATTCTCTCCCACATTTGCTGCGTTTTTATGTTTTGCTTACATCTGGCCTTTCCAGACACGGGCCAGGATATCCTTGAGCACCAGCAGCGCATCGGTTTCGTTGTAGCCGTAATCGACTCGCAGCTGTGTCAGCATTTCCCGCAGAGTGGGAGCGTAATCGTTGATGCGGACTTTTTCATGATAGGAAGCAAGTACCGGGTATTTTTTGCTCCAAACTTTGTTCCAGTCGATTTGTGCCTGTGCTTCTTCGCTGACACTGTCAATCATCTGCTGAGCCTGCTGTTCATCAAAATTGTATTCAATCAGTTCGTCGAGTGTCATGTGATACAGCATGGCAAGGCCTTTGGATTGGCGAATGTCCGGCAGCGTTTCATCGGTTTCCCATTTGGAAATGGTCTGGCGGCTGACCCCCAGTTTTTCCGCTACGTTTTCCTGAGAAAGACCGCTTTTTTTCCGGGCGTGGTATAAACTGCTTCCCAAACTCATGGTGATTTCCTCCTGCTTTGATTGTCTGCCTGTCAGTATAGCAGTCTGCTGCAAAAAAATCCACCAGGCAAAGGCGTCACTTCCGCCCGTTTTCTTAACGCCTCGCTTTCTTCCTTCCAAACGGACTTTTTTGCTTTCTCCGCGGCTCATTCCTTGAGGCAGAGAGAACGGCGTACCTCACGGGGACTTGTGCCTGCGAGACGGCGAAATTCACGGTTGAAGCTGGAAGGGGAGGAGTATCCGACCTGTTCACTGATTTCCAGAACGGTTTTGTTTCCGGCGCGGAGCATCGCGGACGCGGCTTCCACGCGAACGCGGTGCAGATATTCCAGCGGGGCACAGCCTACCGCCTGCCGGAATTTGCGTCTCAGCGTTGCCTCGCTGAAACCGCACAGACGGGCAAGGAACTCAGCGTTGAAGGGTTCTGCGTAATGGCTGGCGATGTAGGAAACAGCAGGAGCGATCTCCGCGATGCGCCAGGAGGATGTATCAGAAAGGCCGCCGGACAAACGGGAGTGCTTACACAGAACAGCCTGCAGCAGCCCTGCTGCGCAGCGGCCATTGTTCTGTGTGCCGCTTCGCAATTCATCGATCAGCATGGATGTAAGCAGGGTGATCTCCCGGCCGCATGGATCCTCCTCTGAAACAATGGGAGCCGCTGTATGGCTGGGAAAATCCTTCAAACCGAGCGCACGCTCATCCACATTGACAAAGAACCATTCACTGTGTTCGTTTGGACTGCTCTGCGCAATGTGGATTTGTCCGCCATAGATAACGGATGCACAGGGGGCGCGGTAGGGAATTACTTTATCCTCCACAAAAAAGACCCCTGTTCCTCCCACACACCAGCCCACTTCCAATTCATGATGGTAGTGCAGATAGGTTGCTTTTTCCCTCATCTCTCCGGGATGATCCCGGGGCCAAAGGACAAAGGGAAAATCAGGAGGGAATACGATTGGTTCAAAAATAACTTGCAGAGGATGGAAAAAGGAAGTTGATTGAAACTGCATACTTTTCACCTAAAAGTGGGTAGACTTTTTGCACTTTTCATTTTATTGTAAAGAAAAGAAAGAAAAAATGCAAGCCAATTTTTTTTGGTTAATGCAGCAAAAACAGGACGCAGGGGATGTCCTGTGCCAGCCTGGAGAAAGGGGAAAAGAAAATGAGTGCATGGATACAATATCCTGATTTTTCTGAACTGGAGACTTTAAAGCTGGAGGTGTGCGAATACGCACGGCTCAAATGCGAGCAGGGAGCGCCCAAAGAGGCCGCCGAAAGGATACAGGAATTGATAGAGGATATCCGGCGTGTTGTGCAGGATCTGCAGGCGATTCCCAACGATCCGACGCTGGCAGAGAAAGAACCGGACGATCTGGAGCATATCCGGGCTCTGCGCACACCGGGACCGCGCCGTCTCTGGAAAAAACTGCCGTCGGAGGACGTTTTGCTTGATAAGCTCGAGGGGGCTCTGATTGCCCGCGCGGCAGGCTGTCTGCTTGGCGCACCGGTAGAGGGAGAAACCGTCGAAGGAATGCGCGCATGGGCGGACTATACCGGGAAACAGTTTCCGCCTGTGGATTACTGGGAGCAGGTGCGGTCGCCGGAAGTCAGGAATACGTACGGAACATACCGGCATGCATATCAGAAGCATGAGATGGAGACTGCTCCTGTGGATGATGATTTGGTGTATACTCAGCTGGCCCTGCTGATTCTGGAGGAGTACGGTCTGGATTTTACCACAGAGGACGTGGGACGTGCCTGGATGAAATATCTGCCGTTTGCCTGTACGGCGGAAGAAGTCACTTTGAAGAACCTGCACGAAGGCATGTCCGCACGGAAGGCTGCTGAGTATAGGAACCCTTACCGGCAGTGGATTGGGGCCGCTATCCGTTCCGATGGTTTTGGCTGGGCGGCGGCGGGAGCGCCTGAGCGGGCTGCGGAGACGGCGTGGCGGGATGGTGTACTGAGTCACCGGCGCAACGGAGTATACGGAGAAATGCTTCTGGCCGCGGCGCAGAGCGCTGCTTTCGCGGTGGAGGATCCGCTGGATGCGATGCGGATCGCACTGACGGAAATCCCCGCGGAGAGTTTGCTGCATCAAGATATTGAGTGGGCGCTTTCCCATTGCGAAGAGGTAGAGGATTGCTATGAGGCACGCCGTCTTGTGGATGAGCGCTTTGCCGGAATGCATGCTGTGCATACCAACAATAATTTGTGTCTGATCGTTTTTGGACTGGCGCTTGGAAGAAACGATCCGGTGCGCGGTATTTCTCAGACGGTTGCGATGGGCCTTGACTGCGACTGTACAGCGGCTTCCGTGGGAAGTGTGCTTGGAGCTGTTTATGGAAAAAAAGCAATTCCCCCCTATCTGTATGAGCGGTTCCATGATATAATGGAAACCTATCTGATCGGTCAAAGACCGTTTTCGATAACGGATACCGCACGCCGCTATCTCAAGCTGCTGCGCGAAACGTACCGACGACTGGGAGAGGAAGAATAAAAGCGATGATTTTTACCAGAATTGACTGGGAAACCTGGCCGCGAAAGGAATATTTCGAGCATTATTTTACGCAGGTCCCCTGTACCTACAGCGCGGTGTTTAAGCTGGACATCACCCAGATCCGGAAAAATGGCCAAAAGCTGTATCCTTCCATGCTGTTTTACTTGTCCACTGTAGTAAACCGCCATCAGGAGTTTCGCATGGCACTGGATGAAAGCGGGGAACCGGGATTTTATGACGTGGTTCATCCATGCTATACCGTTTTTCATAAGGACACGGAAACTTTCTCCAATCTATGGACAGCCTATACTCCAAGCTATGTGGATTTCTGTGCTTCCTGGGAGAAGGATATGGCTGAGTATGGCAATACTTCGGGGATAATTGCCCGACCCGATACCCCTGTCAATACCTTTCCGGTATCGATGGTCCCTTGGGCCAGCTTTGAAGGCTTCAACCTGAATCTGCAAAATGGCTATGATTATCTCCCGCCTATTTTTACCATGGGACGCTTCTATGAGGATCATGGCCGGATACTGCTGCCTCTGGCAGTACAAGTGCATCATGCTGTGTGCGACGGCTTCCACCTTTGCCGTCTGGTGAACGAATTGCAGGAGCTTTTGGATGGAGCCGGCGAAGAAAAGTGAAGAAATCCAATCATTGGTATGTGGCCGGATGGTTCACAGACACATTTTTGTGAGGATAGCATTTTCAATGCATCGTGCCGCATAGGAGGAAAGCTTGATGCTCTTGTCGGGATCAAACGTATTGACGGCTTTGATGAGACCGATGGTGCCGATCGAAATCAAATCGTCCTGATCGCTGTTGTTGGCATAATATTTCTTGGACGTGTGAAGCAGAAGGAGGAATTTTCCCGGTCAAAAACGCCCCCATAGGGGTCGCCGAATTTCAAGTAAATGTCTAAATGTACTTCTTCCTTGGTACTGCCCTTTTTGACCACAATATGATCCAGTATGGTGGCGACCAAGGCTGAGTTCACGCCGTTTTGAAAGGACAGTTCTTCCTCCAGCGCGGCCTTGATCTTCCCCAGCTGCTCCACAGAGATTTGGCTTTTTTCTTCCTCCGCCTTCAAAACCTCGATCTGTCTCTCCAGTTCGTGGATCTGTTGGTTGAAGGCGTCGTTGCGCTGTTTGAACTCTGCCGTGGAGAGGGCACCTTCTATGCTCATCTCCAGCAGGCGGTCCTTTTTTGCATAGATGGCAGATAACTCCGCTTCTATCCGCCCGGCATCTTGGCGGTAGTCGTGCTCATTGGGAACGGCCTGAATGACCTTCATCACGGCATCCACGATTGCCGATTTATCCTGCGCCAGTTGATCGAAGATCTGCGCCATGATTTGATCCAGTTCAGAAGTCCGCATTTGAGGTGCGGAACAGGCTGCCCGTCCCCGATTCCGGTATACCCGGCATTGCCAGACCTCTTTCTCTCCTTTGGAACTTTTCAGCACCTGCCGGTGAAAGCTGGTACCATGCTCTTCACAAATGATCTTGCCGCTGTATGGGTAGCGATTATGAAACTCGGCGGCACTCTGGTGAGACATCATCTGAGCGCTTCGCCGCTTGTAGAGGGCATTGGCCCGGTCCCATAGTTCCTCCGATACAATGGCTGGGATGGATGGGTCCGGGTACATCACCCACTCGCTCTCGTCCAGAAAGATCTTCCGCTTGCTGCGGTAGTCCACGGTCTGGCTCTTATTGGCGCAGTACCAGCCCTTGTATTTGGGATTCTCCAAAATGTGTCGGATGGTCAGCACATTGAAGGCGTTACCCTTCCGGCTGGTAAAGCCCTCATCATAGAGCTGCTGGGAAATGCGCCGGATGCCCATCTGCTCATTGGCGTAGAGGTGGAAGATCCGGCGCACCACCTTGGCTTCCGCCTCGTTGATAGTAAGGACGCAGTCCTTTTTGTCATAGCCCCACAGTTTGTCATTGCCCAGCACATGGCCGTTTTTGATGGCCTGGCGAAAGCCGAATTTTAACCGCTCCGAGAGCTTTCGCACCTCATCCTGGGCTACACCGGCCATGACCACCAGGCGGAACTCACTGTCACTGTCCAGGGTGTTAATATTGTCGTTCTGAAACAGTACCCCCACATCGTGCTCCAGCAGTTCCTGGGTATACTGGATGCTGTCCAGTGTGGAACGGGAAAAGCGGGATATTTCCTTTGTAATGATGAAGTCGAACCGCCCTGCCTTGGCGTCGGAAATCATCCGAAGGAAACTATCCCGCTTTCTGGTGCTTGTTCCGCTGATGCCCTCGTCAATATAGCCCGGAATATAGGTCCAGTTTGGCTTGGACTGAATCAGCTCTGTATAGTACTGTACTTGATTTTCCAGGCTGTTCAACTGCTCGTCTTTGTCTGTGGACACTCTGGCGTAAAAGGTTACCCGCAGGGGCAAATCAAAGATGCTTTTTCCGCTGCGCATCTCATTACGGATCTTGAGTACATTCATGCTGACATCCCTCCTCTGTCAAGCACACAGGATACCGGAATAGCTCTGGAAAATCCATCACAGAATGTACCAAATCCTCCGCCTTAGAATAGGTGAATTGTGATATAAGGCCAAGGGAAAGAACATGCTCCAGCAGGACACTGACTACCTCTCTCTGCGTGCTCTCCAACGATCATCACCTCATTCCTATGCCTATGAATCCATGCTCCGAAACATGATAGTGTCACTTCATTGTTTCCACTTCCAGCCGGACGAGTTTTCCCATATATCCGTCCGTTACAGTCCATACCTCAACACCATGTCGCTCAAAAAAGGCCGCAGCAGCGCTGCATTCCACTGGGACGCGTCCGATACGATCGAACTCAGAAACCAGTAAAATTTGAAATTGGGCTTGCTCTGCACCGACACGTAATTCCAGAAGCGGGTCCTCGTTTATCGGGCGCCCGTCTTCTTCTGAACACCAGAACTCTCTGATCGGAAGCCAGCCCTGTTCCTGGGCAAACTGCAGACAAACGCCCCTCTGGCGTTCCATCTCTGCTTGATCTTTCTGTTCTGTCGTCTTCGTTCGGTATAGTAAGCAAGCGTATTTCTGTTCCATATAAGTTCTCCTTTCTCATATAAGCAAAAAAGTGGCGGAAGATCATTGGTCGATCTTCCGCCACTTTTTTGTTTGCTCTATTTGTAAGCGCATGCCATTCGAGCGCTCTCCCGCGCAAGCAATCCCCCCTGCTTACAGTACGACGCCTATGTCGCTGATTTCCAGTTCCAACCGATAGCCGCGATAGACATGGATTTTAGGGATCAGATGGCAGACAATCATCTTTTTCACCTCTATAGGACTGGCGCGGTAGATGTCTACCCAAAAGATTTTCTTCTCATCCTGTTGTGCCATATCTTTTTTGCGCAGCAATGACAGTTGACTTTGCAGTGATGTAAGATAAGTGACCGCTGATGCCGCATTTCTTTCGGCTTCGCACAGCATTTCCGCCAATATTTCCGCTGGGTACGGACTGGAACCGTGCAGCGATTTTTGCAGTTCCTGTTTCAAAAGCTGATAATCTTGCTTTTTTCTCTCCGCCTCGTGAGCAGCATCCCGTATTTTCCTCCGTATCTGCTTTTCTTCACAAAGCAGATACCCCTGAAGCAGAAAGCTTTCCTCAACTGCGCCTAACTGTTCCAAAAGCCGGCAAATTACATGTTCCACCTTTTCATCCAAAATGTGCGCTGTGTATCCTGTCTGTCCATCGCACACACAGCGATGGCGCGTTTTCTGATAGCAGACATATCGGGTACGGCGGTGTTTTACTTTGTTTCCGTCTGCGGTCACATAACTTTTGCAGTTTGAGGTCAGAACCAGTCTTCCGCCACAGTGTCCGCAATAAATATTTCCTGACAACAAAGAATTCCCTGTTACATTCACAGGAACTGTACGCTCCCCATCGGCCTCATTTTGCCGTGCTTTTTGCAGCGCCTGTGCCTGCTCAAAGAGTTCCGGGGTCAGAATCATCAGATGTTCAAATCTTTGTGATATGGCATCTCCACTCCGGAGCACCCCGGTATAGCAAGGATTATGAAGAATGTGGCCTATGGAGGCCTCGTGCCAGTTTTCTCCCTTGCGGTTACGGATACCTTGCCGGTTCAGCTCGGTGGCGATCCGGCATCGTCCATAGCCATGGACGATGCAGAGATCAAAGATCTTCCGTACCACCATCGCTTCATCCGAATCAATTGCCAGTTCCGATATTTCTTTATTCCGCTTATTCAGTCTCCCGGTTGCTACCAATCGATATCCGTATGGTACGCCTCCGCTGCGATAGCCGCCGTCCAAAACCAATTGCCGCAGGCCCTCTTTGGTGCGCACAGAGGTCTTTCGGCTTTCTCCGTCAGCCTGCCAGAATCGGATATAGTTGAGCAGGGTATCGATGTGGTGGTCAAATCGCTGTTCTCCCTCCTTGACGCTCCAAACACGAATTCCATGCCTTACGAACCACTCCACAACGAAGGGGCTTTCATCCGCTTTGCGGCCAATGCGGTCAAACATGAACACAAGCAGAATATCAAATTTTCTTTGGAGGGCGTACTCTTTAATCATCTGCAGAACATCCCGGTCTTTTTCACTCACCTTGAACCCGGATACGCCAGCTTCCTGGCCTTCGTAAAGGATTTCCCATCCCATTTGCCCGGCAAATTCCCGGCAAGCCTTTCTCTGCATAGGAATATCAGCCTGATTTTCCGCCTTGAAGTCCGTCTGCTTTTTCGTGGATACACGATATAAGCAATAAACCCGATTTTCCATATTACCCCTCCTTTCTTTCCAGCTGCTCTATATATGCGCTTTTCAGTGCCAGTTGAATCGCAGTACGCAACTGGTCCGCCTGGCAGGGAACATACCGGATTAAAATCGAGGAGTCCTCCGACCATGTCACAAATTCTTTCGTTCGCTTGTTTTCCCGTGGATTCATTGCGATCTCCTTTCTGTAAAAAGGGAGAGCGTACTTGAATGGCACTATAAACTATATAGTGGAGTTGCTCTGTTCACAATCCTTGAAAGACCTTGATTCGCCCCACTTCCTATTAGTTGCTTTGTAAAATGAGTTTATGTCCCGAAAAGTTGTTTGATTTTTTGTTGATATGTGGTATAATACAGTTAAAATTTCTGAGGGGTGATGGAATGTATCGTACTGTTATGGAGCGGCTTCAAAAATGGAAGGCTAAAAAGCATCGCAAGCCGCTGGTTATCCGCGGCGCCCGTCAGGTGGGAAAAACCTGGCTCATGAAGGCGTTCGGAGCCGCTGAATATGAATCTGTTGTTTATATCAACTTTGACAACAACGAACGGATGCGCAATTTATTTGAAGGAAGCCTTGCGGTAGAGCGGTTGGTGACAGGGTTGGAGCTCTATGCAGGGCATAAAATCGACCCGGCAAATACCCTTCTGATTTTTGATGAGGTTCAGGAAGTACCGACTGCATTGTCCAGCCTCAAATATTTCAATGAGGACGCTCCTCAATATCAAATCATCTGTGCCGGGAGCCTTTTGGGTGTGGCACTGCATCAGGGGACCTCTTTCCCAGTTGGAAAAGTAGAGTTTCTTGATCTTTATCCGCTTTCTTTCTCCGAGTTTCTCATGGCTATGGGAAAAGACCGATATGTGGAACTGCTAAACCAGGGCGATTTTGATATGGCTACCATGTTCAAGCAGGATTATTCCGATCTGCTGAAGCAGTACTACTATGTGGGCGGTATGCCGGAGGTTGTCCAAGCCTTTGTGGACAATCATGACTTCAATGAGGTGCGGGAAATTCAACAGCGCATTCTGGCCGCTTATGAGCAGGACTTTTCCAAACACGCACCTAATGAGACAGTACCCCGTATTCGGATGCTATGGAACAGCATCCCGGCCCAGCTTGCCAAGGAAAATCGAAAGTTTATCTATGGCCTTATCAAAGAGGGTGCCCGTGCCAAGGAATATGAGCTGGCCATGCTCTGGCTGACCGATTGCGGCTTGGTTCACAAGATCCACCGAGTATCTGCTCCCAGCTTGCCGCTAAAAGCCTACGAGGATTTGAAAGCGTTCAAGCTGTTTTTGCTGGATGTAGGCCTCTTGTCTTGTATGGTTGGACTCCGGCAGGATGTGCTGCTGGACGGGAATGAATTGTTCAAAGAGTTTAAGGGCGCTCTGACAGAGCAGTATGTCCTACAGCAATTAGAAACGATCAAAGGGCTAAATATCTACTATTGGACTGCAGATCGCGGAACCGCAGAAGTAGATTTTGTCATCGACAACGGTAAAGATGTGATTCCAGTCGAAGTCAAAGCTGAGGTGAATCTCCAGGCCAAGAGTTTGAAAGTATACCGGGAAAAGTTCCAGCCTCAGCTATCGATTCGGACATCCATGGCAGACTATAAGAAAGAAGATTGGCTGCTGAATCTTCCGCTGTGGGCGGTGGATTCAATTTTAAGGTGCGAGGTGTGATATGGAAAAATCAGAGTAGTTTTATTTTTATACTGCTGATTATCTGTGTCCTATTTTCTGCGATAGATATTCCGTATATTTCATTTCCTGCTTTTATGCCAAAAAGTCAATTTTTAGATTCAATTAAAATTGGTCTTTTTCTCAATTGCATTTTTTCGATAAGTGACCTATTCTTTTCTCTCTAATATTTTGAGATTAGTTTTATATGAAAACTCTACTAAGCAATAATTTTGAGTGCGTAATATATATCTTTTCTTAAAAGCCGCCTCGTATCATTACATCCCAACAGATGACCACATGTCTGTTATAATCCCCAAACCGGGCTTGTCCGTTGCCTCGCCAGAGAGTTTTTCCTTTTGCTTTATCCCATAGTAAATCCCGCAAAGCCGCGTCGCCGCTGGCCTTGCGGGATTTCTTTCCTTCCGCATCAACCGTTCTTGATGATATGTGCCACAAGACGAAGGTTATGTTCTACCAGCTCCGATCGGGCGGAGGGATCTCCGAGACGCAGGCGGGCCAGACAATCTTTTTCTTCCGCTGGTGTAAGAGGGCGGGGAAAAGAGCCAGTCCCTGTGACATGGAGAATGAAAAACAAAAATCCCGAGATGGCGCAAGACAAAAGGGCAGTCAGCATAGTGCAGTACCTCCGCGGCAAATTCGGGCATAGCCCGGTGATACCGCTATCCTATGCGCTGGGCGGCTTGTTTGTTGCAAGTCCGAAAGAGAAGCGCGTACAGACAGAGTCAGACGATCTGCCGATCGCCGTATTGGATGGCCGCATCCATCCACTTTCTCACATAGCTTTCGTATGGTTTGTCCCCCAGCTTTAAAAATCTCGAATAAATCAGGACCATGTAGTATAGCACCAGATTGCAGTTACATTCCTGTATAGAAGTATACCCCAAAAGAAATTCCCGCAGTTCTTCTTTGGTTTTCATAAAGTTCTGTCCTGGACGCAGAATCAACGACCATGCAATGTCAAACTCCCGGTTCCCCATTCCAGCCAGTTCAAAATCCAGAATACCGGAAATGTGTCCGGACTTCCAAAGAATATTGGCAAAATGAAAGTTTCCGTGGACAAAGCATGGATAGATTTGCTGCGGCTGATTGGCTGTAAGCCAGAAAAAGACGTTTTCCATATGGTTGTCGGAAAAATAATCGCGTTCCGGAATGGTATGGAACCGTCTGTGTGGAGCGTCAGGGAAAGTACCCTTGGATTGATGCAGGGCCGCCAGTGTTTTTCCATATTCGCGCATAAATGCAATACCGTTCTCACAGTCTGCCTGTTGCAGAATCACCGACAGCCGTGCTCCTTCGATTTGCTCTGTCAATTCGTATTGAAAATGTTCAGCATCATATTCCACCACCCTGGGAGCAAGGGGGGAGTGCAGAGTGCGAATGATCTCCACTTCGTTTTGGAGATTGGCATCCGCATGCGCAGCGTATTTCAGGTAATAATATCCCGCCTTTCCATGCCGCAGTCCCTTGAGATAGAAAACCTGATTGGCAGCGTGCGGGTAGCCCAGAATTTCCTGAATCCGGATGTTTTGAAGAGGCAGGGTAAATGGGTCTATGCCTTCTCTCCATTTTTCCGGTTCTTTGTTTTGTGTCATGGAAAAATATTCTCCCTTCCGTTATAAAAAACATCCTGCGGATCCGGCAATGAGCCGAACCCGCAGGATTTATCAGGCTTTTTTGTTCCAGGCAGGGCGAGCGGGAATATCGGAGACGGTTGATTCGCGGCTGTAGAATGCATAGGCGTTTTTGGCGGATACGTGTGGTGTCCCGTGAAATGCCTGCGGTTCGGCAGAAGCGTTGTTTTTCTCTCCTTCTTCCGTATGGCTGTGAGGGAAAGGTGGGGGATCCGCCGGTTTTTCCAGCTGGAACAGCAGCCTTTCCTGCTCGAGGCGAGCGTTGGTTTTCTCCGATTCCTCGGGAAGGCGGGCCAGTTCACCCCGGCGGGCAAATTCCCGCGTGGCTTTTGCGGCGCTGTCAACCTTTCGCTTTTCCCTCATGGCGATTTCCAGCTTTTTTTGCTGTGAGATGTTGGGGTTATGCTCAATGGAGCCAATAACCATCATGGAGCGGCTGATGGAGTTGGTCAGCATTCGTTTGACTTCTTCCTTCGTTTTGCAGCGGCGCAAAGCTCTCTCATAGGCCTTTTGTGCGCGTTCCTCCTGAACCAGCTCCTGATAGGCCAGGGGATCCTTCTCTTTGAGATAATCCCGCTCCTTGGGCGTCAGTTTGCCGCCCACATCCAGCTTGGCGTGAATGGTGGCCAGCTTTTCGTCCCGCTTTTGCCCGGTTTGCTCACGCTCCAAAGGCTTAGGCTTGCTGGATTCGAGCCATTCCTCCAAAGTCATGCCTTTTGCCGTGACGTCACCCTTTTCCTGCTTTAGATCCCAGGTTGTTTTTAGCTTGAGCCCTTTGACATAAGCGTTCAGGTTTGTGACAGACATCCAATCCATTTTCAAGCCCTCCTCCCGATCAGAAAAACCATGTTTTTTACTTTGTCTGTATCCTGTTCAACCCGTTTTTTCTAATTTTTATTATATCTTGTTTTGGTATTTGAAGCAATAGAAAATTTGACAGAATTTGCATGGTTTTCCTGTGAAACTATTTTTCTAAGAAATTGTTTCTAAATTTCGTTTCTTATTAATTTTTCAATAATAAAGTTTTTGAATTTAAAGGGGAGAGAGGTACCGGGGAACGATAAGAAAAGAAAAATAATTGCAAAAATTTTCCCCGGAAAAACAAAAAACGACGCAATTCCTATTGTGAAATGTTTCGGTTTATGATACTCTAAGCATATTATAATTTTTATTGCTTGCTAGAGCTCATTTGAAAAATTATAAACATCGTTATTCCCCATGACGGCAGCTTTTTGCGTCAAAACGGATCGGAATCGAATGAAGATTCCGGCGCTTTTTTCTTTGTTCAATCGAGCTCTAAGAAAGAAAGGAGATTTCATATGTCGGAGTCTGAGGTGAAACGTGTGCGCCGCAGTGCGGAAGAAAGAGCCGCTGAAATGGATGCAAAAATAGAGGCGCTTCGTCAGTCTATTGCGGATCAGGAGGCTAAAAAGCAGGAGACTGTGTCCGCTTTTGATGGAAAAATTGCTTCGCTGCGCGAGCGCATCAAAGCGCTTGAAGCCAAAAAGAAAGAAATTCTGGCGCCCAAGCAGCCGCGCAAGCGCAGAAAATCGAAGAAGCAGAAGCTGCAGGAGATTGTGCAGCAGGCACAGAAATCCGGTCTTAAGCCGGAGGAGATTGCAGAGCTTCTGGGTATTCAGCTCGAAGAATAAAGCATGTTTCCAAAAAAGCGGTTGGATCCAGGTGAAATCCGGATCCAACCGCTTTTTTCTTATTATGAAAGCTTGGAGATATCTTATTTTACCGGGCGATCAAAGAAAATGCTTTTTCCGGTGATGCTCAGAGGAATCCCATGCCAGATAACCGGCTCGTTGATATAGCCCATTTCCTCAGCGGTTTTGCCGATGGTGTACATGATCCGGCTGTCCACACGGTTGTCAGCGGCAACGCTCACAGCGGAGCCCAGTGCAATTCCAAGATCAATCCCATCGAAGCTGCACCGGCCCCCGGCTTCCCGGCACGCGGCACAGTTCGCGAAGCCGCAGAGCGAGCAGTACGCAAGGCCTCGCGGCATCGGACGGATGCCAATGAGAACCACAGCCGAGGCGGCGCGCAGATTTTCCGCGTCGCGATGAAAGGTGGATGGCGCGTCCCCAAATTCACGGTTTGCCACTTCGTGCATTTTATCGGCAAGAGCGTCTTTTTCCTCTCCTGTCAGAACCAGCGTGACAATCCGATCCAACCCTTTGGCCTTTGGGGCGGTGCGTGCGGCGGCGCACATTTTGGCCGCGGTTTCCAGAACGGCCTGTTCCTCCATTTGTCCTGCTTCATATTTCATGATGAAGTTCCTCCTTTTTCTGCGCCGTTTTATGCGAGAAAATCCAGCGCGATCCCGAATTGCCGGAGTGTGTTGACTGCATCGTTTTTTCCGCAAAAGCGGTGAGCATGGATCCCACAAGCAATCGCTCCGTCTACATTTTCCTGCAAATCATCGAAGAACAGACATTCCTGCGGGTTGAGTGAAAATTCCTGTAAAAACCGCTCGTAAATTTCATGTGATGGCTTCAACAGATGGTAGTAGGCGGACACAAAGCGCTCCTCAATGCGGCGCAGAATAGAAAAGCGTTCCACCAAAACCGGAAACCGCACGCTGGCATTGGAGAGCACCAGGCAGCGGAAGCCTTTTTCCTGAAGCGCAGCGACAACCTCCTCCATCCCCGGCACAGGGGACATACAATCCGGCCATCCGGCGAACAGGCGGGCCAGATCGCCGCGCAGTTCCGGGGGAACATGAGTCTGCATGGAGGCGAGCGCTTCCTCCTCTGTGATGGTGCCCGCGTCAAGCTGCTTCCATTCGGAGCCGCCGAAGCAGGCGTCAAAAAGCAGGCGTCCAGCTTCCGGATCGGAGATTTCCCGTGCAATATATGGCTTGGGCTCGTAGAACAACAGCACGTTTCCCATATCAAACACAATGTTGCGTATCATGGCGGTTACTCCTCAAAAGCAAAGCGGTTCCCCAGCCAGGTCAGGCACAGATCCATCCAGGGAGCGGTGGGGCGCATGGGAGTCGCCACGTCCACATTGCACAGCGACAGGCCATGTACACCTTGTTCAAACAGATGGAATTCGCACGAAACTCCAGCGCGGCGCAGAGCGGACACAAACAGGAGGGAATTTTCCACCGGTACGGCATCATCCTCATAAGTGTGCCACAGGAAAGCGGGAGGTGTTTTCCCGCTTACATGGGTTTCCAGCGACCAGAAGGTCTGCTTGTCCGGGTCTGCCTCGCCGGATACATTCTGGAGAGACTGCCGGTGGGCAAATTCACCCGAGGTGATGACAGGATAGCACAGGATCAGTGCGTCCGGGCGGTTTTTGCCGTCCGGGCAGCCGAGCTCAGGCAAGTCCCACAGAACTCCCAGGCTGGCCGCCAGATGTCCGCCTGCGGAAAATCCCATGACCGCAATCTGGTCCGGGATAATATGCCATTCCTTCGCATGCTCGCGCAGGAGCGAAAGAGCGGCGGACACCTCGCGCAGAGGCTGCATCCCGCGCGCTTTTTCCTTGCCTACCGTGTAGCGCAGCACAAAGGCCTGATAACCGCGCTTGAGAAAAGCGAAGGCGGGCGGATCAGCCTCGCGATCGGAACAAAACTCATAGGCGCCGCCGGGGCAGATCAGTACGGCGGGACGGTCGGTGCGATCGGGGATTTCCGGAGAAGGATCATGCAGATAGCCGACAAGCTGTGCGTCCTGATCCAAAATGTGTTCCTGTATCATTTTCATGGTTTCATTCACTCCTCACCATTGTTTTCTCCATTTTATCACGGGACTGCGGGAAAGTCATCTTTTTCTTTTGGATAAAAATGATGAGTTTCTTTCTGGATTTGCGGTGGTGTTTGTGCTATCATGAAAAATAAAGGAAGTCTGTTTTGTATGGACGGACGCTCATATGTGCTCCATTGAAGATTGCAAAAGAGAGGGGTATCTTTTCATGGAAGTATTGGATTTGATCCGGGAACGCCGCAGTATCCGCAGCTATGACGGGCGTGTGGTGGAGACGGAAAAGCTGGAAAAGGTGCTGGAAGCGGGACGGCTGGCCCCGTCCGCGCGCAATATGCAGGAATGGAAATTTGTTGTGGTACAGGGCGCACGCCTGGCGGCGCTGTGTGAAGCCTGCTCCAGCCAGCGCATGGTGCAGGAGGCCGGAACGGCTCTCGTGATCTGTGCCGCAGAAGATCATGTGATGCCCTGCGGCCAGCCCAGCGGGACCATTGACTGCTCGATCGCGCTGAGCTTTATGCTGCTTCAGGCCCAGGAACTGGGGTTGGGCATGTGCTGGCTCGGCGCTTTTGACGCGGACGCGGTCAAGCGCGCTCTGGATTTGCCGCAGGAGTGGGTGCCGGTAGCGGTTTCTCCGCTTGGATACCCGGCGGAACAGCCTGCCGCCCGTCCCCGCAAAGCTATGGAGGAAATCACACTGTTTTTAAAGGATTGATATCAACGATCCGGTGACGTTTTTGTGCCGGAAAAGAAGCTTTTTTGAAAGCCCGTTCTGGACATTACACCAGAGCGGGCTTTCGGTGATTTGGAATCCTGCCGCAAAATGTGTCCATATGTTTTACCAACCGGGATTTAGGATATTTTCAAAGGATTTTTAAAGATTTTGGAGATGGTGCGGGATGACGGTTTACATCTTGGGCTGGGCTTTGTATAATAAAACAAAATAATCCATTGGAGAGGAATCTGCCATGCTGATCACGACAGTTACATGCGAAAACAAGGCTTTGTTTGAGTCAATGGCGCCGGCGCAATGGTTTGATCTTCTCGAGCTGCCGGGCCGTTTTGTTCTCGGCGCGATCGATGAGGATGATCAAGGTCAATACGCGGCCGGTGTGCTTGTATTTGAAGTTGAGGAAATTTCGCCGGAAGAGGACGCATATCTGATCGCTGGTACTCTGCGCTGGCTTTATGTGGAGCCGCAGGCCAGGGGCCGCGGAGTTGGAGATGCGCTGATGGAAGAGTTTTTCCGTGTGATCGGGGAAACCGGAGGTGTCCATCTGGCACTCTGCGATGTGCCGATGGATGCGGAATATAACGAACTCTGCGCTTTTTTGGAGGATTGGGGCTTTACCTTTTCCATCGGTGATGTCTTTGAGACAACTCTCCCGCTCGGGGAGCTTCTTTCAAATTCTTTTTTCAGCGGCAATCCAGGTCTGCCGGTTGTATCGCTTTCCGAGAGCCCCTCTTTGGCGCTGTCCCGTGAGATTGACCGTTACACGGAGCTTCCGTCAGTGCGCTCCGATTTGCCCGAACTGCTTCCGTTTTGCGATATGGATGTAAGCTGCGCGCTGTGGGATAAGCTGGAGCTTAAAGGGCTTATGCTGGTTCTCGCATCCCCGAACGGAAGCCTTGAGCCTTTGCTGATGCGCTCTCTTTCTTCCGATCCCCGAATTGTCATGGGCCTGGCACGCTTTGCGGGGCAGAAGGCAAAGGAAAAATATCCGATGGAGAAACCGGTGAGGCTTGTCTGCCGGACGCAGGCGGCGTCATCGCTGATTTCTTTTTTCCTACCGGACATGCAGCCGCTTTTGATGCGGCGCGGCGTTTGCGACTATGCCGGTCTTTGGCCGCAAGAAGAGAATGCGCCCGAACTCAGTGAGCAGGAGGAAGAGGAGGTGCTCAGAGAGTTTTATGAAGGTGAGGAGCCTTCAGAGGGCATGAGTGGGGATGCAAGTATGTCGGAAGAAGAAAGGGAGGAATGAGCAATGCCGCTTCCATCCGGACCACAGCAGTTTGCGGTGACACGGGATCAAATCCAGAATGCAAGAAATCAGCTGAGAAATATTCATCAGCCGCATCAAGCCCAGCAAATGCAGCAGAACCAGCAGATGCAGCAGAACCAGTCGAGATATACGCTCCAGCATTATACACAGGAGGAGCTTAACGAGGTACAGGTTTCCGAGCATCAGCGCAAATCCAAGCTGGGACATATCCGTGATGCGGTTAAAAGATTGATGCCGGGGGCATACACCCAGATTGATCGGGTTCGTCAGCTGCCTGATGCGCAGCGTGAGACGGAGCTGCACCACTCCCGTGGACACAGCTTCATGAGCCAAGGAAGTAAGGTGCTGGAGTTCAACATGGCGGGATCAGGGTTCAAGCAGTTCCGTATGACGCACAAAGGGCTTAAGGGAAAGAATTGCGCTGTTATTCCCGGAGTTGGTGAGGTTGCCCTGAAAAAGGAGAAAAAGATACACTGGTATACATCACGCGCCAAAAGAGCCCAGTATGAAGAGGAAAATGCCAGGATCCGGGCACACAATGCCGAAATTGAAAGAAGGATCCGTGAGCAATACGGCGATTCGCAGACGGTGGGGAGAAAGCAGCTCAAGGAAGTGCGCAAAAAGGATGTCCTTGATGCGCAGGGAAATGTTCTCAAGACACGGATTACCATGGCCGGCCCGCTCGCGGCAGGCGGGGCGCTCAATGCCGGAGATTACAGTATATCGAACCTGCGGAAGTATATGCAGCTGATGGCAGCGGATTATCTCACAAATATTTTCAGAGAATGGCAAAGCGACCGGAACTTTTCCATTGCCACCACACCCCCTGTCCGCATTCTCATCCAGGGACACAGCCGCGGGGGTGTGGCCGCTGCCGAGGGTGCTCTGCTGATTCGCCAATGGGTGCAAAAGAATTATCCGGAGTTTGTTGATAAAGTCGCTTTTGATTTGATCCAATACGATCCTGTGCCGGGAGGAGACACCGCATCCTATCAGTCAACAACCTTAAAGGATAAGAAACATAAAAAGCCGGGGCTTGGTGATTCCGCGAATACCACGGTGGTATACTCCGTTCACACGGATCATTCCAAGATGTTCACCCCCCAGACCGTCAAGGGTGCGGATCGCATCGTTCTCACAGCGTTCAAGCACAGCGTAGGCCTTGATATGACCGATCAGCAGGACAGCAGTAAAAGGCTTGCCTATACAAATGCGGAAAACCAGGAGGTGTACCGTGGTTCCGGGCTCAATGATCTTCCACCCGGCGTATACATTGTAGACGAGACCAATACTCTTGTCCGCTTTAATACCTATGAGGAGTTCGAGGGAGTACTCAGCGATGTAACAAAGGAACGCAGTTCACAGTCCTGGCGGCGTGACCGCATTTCTGACGCGGTGAAATACTGGTTTGACCTGCACAGCGGCAATGGCGGGGCAGCCGCCGCGCCAGGCGCAGGTGGAGGAGCCGCCACATAACAGATACACAACGCAGAAAGGCCCCATGACGCAGCACGTCATGGGGCCGGTTCGCAGGAATACAAAGAAAATGAATTATTCCCGGATCAGCAGCTTTTTGATTTCTCCCACAAACACACGATGGTAATCGTTGTTGGGATAATTCTTCTCCCGGACTTCCGCGTCGAGGAAAGATTCCGGCGTCATATCCTGCCGGTACAGCTTGCGGCAGATGAGAACTGCGTTTGCCTGCTCCGGGTACGGGGCAAGATCAAAGGCAGGGGTCAGGCCTGTTTCCTTCCACTTATCAAAGTCACGGCCGCTTTTGGTTCCGCAGAAATTCAGAGCGTCGCGGAAGCCGTCGCCAAAGAAAGCCAGGCTGTAATATTCCTCGCGCTCAATGAATTCCATGGTGTACCGCTGCGGACGGATAAACGAGAACGCTACAGGCCGGTTCCACAGGATTCCTGCGCCGCCCCAACTTGCCGTCATGGTATTGCAGGCTTCCCGGTTTCCCGCGGTGATCAGCATCCAGTCCTTTCCGATACGGTCGAACAGATTGTCGTTCCATTCGGAAACGCTGATTTCCTTCCAGTTTGCCATCCAAATATCCTCCTTCGCACAAAACCCGTTTCCCGGATTTGTTTCTTTTTTCTTCATTCTATTGTATACAAAATCAGGAAAAAAAGAAAGAGGAAACAGGGAGGCGGCGATCAGTTTTTTGGAAAAATGAAAAAAGAATTTGTGTATTCTCTACAAACTGAATATTTATACAGAAAAAGCTTGATTTATTGCAAAAACAGCGTATAATAAAACACAGAAACCCAATCACTGTACAATCAATGAAACGGAACATAAAGGAGACGCATCACCATGGCACAGAAAATCAAGAAAGTTGTACTGGCATATTCCGGCGGCCTCGATACCTCCATCATTATCCCGTGGCTGAAGGAAAATTACGACAACTGCGAGGTCATCGCGGTCGCGGCTGATGTCGGACAGGGCAGCGAGCTGAGCGGGCTGGAGGAGAAGGCCAAAAAGACCGGCGCTTCCAAGCTGTATATCGCGGATCTCAAGGATTCCTTTGTGGAGGATTACATTTGGCCGACGCTGCAGGCCGGTGCTGTCTATGAGAACAGCTATCTGCTCGGTACCAGCTTTGCCCGTCCGCTGATCGCCAAGCGTCTGGTGGAGATCGCGAAGGAGGAGGGCGCGGATGCCATCTGCCACGGCTGCACCGGCAAGGGCAACGATCAGGTGCGTTTTGAGCTGGCTATCAAGGCCTTCGCCCCGGAGATGACGATCATTGCTCCGTGGAGAGTTTGGGATATCAAGTCCCGCGACGAGGAGATCGACTACGCGGAGGCGCACAACATTCCGCTGAAGATCACCCGTGAGACGAACTATTCCAAGGACAAGAACCTGTGGCATCTGTCCCACGAGGGCCTGGATCTGGAGGATCCGGCCAACGAGCCGCAGTACAACAAGCCCGGCTTCCTGGAGCTCGGCGTCTCGCCGGAACAGGCTCCCGACAAGCCGACTTATATCACCCTGCATTTTGAAAAGGGCGTGCCCACGAAGCTCGACGGCAGAAAGCTCAGCGGCGTGGAGCTGATCGAGGAGCTGAACCGTCTCGGCGGCGAGAACGGCATCGGCCTTGCCGATATCGTCGAGAACCGTCTTGTCGGCATGAAGTCCCGCGGCGTGTATGAGACTCCCGGCGGCACGATTCTGTATCACGCGCACAACAAGCTGGAGGAAATCTGCCTGGATAAGGCGACCTACCACTATAAGCAGCAGGTTGCCCTCAAGTTTGCCGATATGGTTTACAACGGCGAGTGGTTTACCCCGCTGCGCGAGGCGCTGAGTGCGTTTGTCACCAGCACACAGGAGACGGTGACGGGCGACGTCAAACTCAAGCTCTACAAGGGCAATATCATTGACGCGGGTGTGACAAGCGAGTATTCGCTGTACGACGAGGAGATCGCGACCTTCAGCGAGGATGAAGTTTACGATCAGGCGGATTCCGCTGGCTTCATCAACCTCTTCGGTCTGCCGATCAAGGTGCAGGCGATGAAGCGCCAGAAGCTGGAGAAGGCCGGCAAGTAATCACGCGATAAGGGCCGGACGGCCCGGCGTGTTGTTTCGGAAAGTTCAGGGGGATCGATCCCGGATTCGATCCCCCGCTTTCCTTTTCCAAAGAGAGATACCAACCGCCCCGCTCGGGGCGCGAAAAAGGAGAATCTGCGCATGAAGCTCTGGACGGGACGGTTCCACAAGGAGCTGGACAAAACCACAAATGATTTCAATTCCTCCATTTCGTTCGACAGCCGTATGGCGCGCGAGGATATTAAGGGAAGCATTGCCCACGCGACGATGCTTGGCTCGTGCGGCGTGATCGACAAGGCGGAGGCGGACGCAATCTGCAAAGGGCTCGAAGGGATTCTGGCCGATCTGGAAAGCGGTGCTCTCAGCATTGATCCGAACGCGGAGGATATCCACACCTTTATGGAGGCGGAGCTGACCGCCCGTCTGGGGGATTCCGGCAAACGGCTCCACACGGCCCGAAGCCGCAACGATCAGGTTGCGCTCGATGTCCGCCTGTATCTGCGCGGCCAGTGCGAGACGCTGCGCGGGCAGGTCACGGAGCTGGTGCGTGTACTGTGCAAACAGGCGAAGGAGCACAGCGGGGACGTAATGCCGGGCTACACGCACTTGCAGCGTGCCCAGCCGATCACCTTCGGCCACCATCTGATGGCTTACGCGGAAATGTTTCTGCGGGATCTGTCGAGACTGGAGGACGCACAGCGCCGCATGAATGTTTGCCCGCTCGGCTCCGGCGCTCTGGCCGGAACGACGTACCCGCTGGATCGGGAGATGACAGCCTCGCTGCTCGGTTTTGACGGGCCGACACACAACAGTCTCGATGGCGTGTCTGACCGTGATTTCTGCATGGAACTGGCCTCCGCGATTGCGATCTGCATGGTGCACCTTTCCCGCTTCTCGGAGGAGATCATCCTGTGGTGCTCGTGGGAGTTTAAATTCATCGAGCTGGATGACGCGTTTTCCACCGGGTCAAGCATCATGCCGCAGAAGAAAAACCCGGATATCGCGGAGCTGGTACGCGGTAAAACGGGCCGCGTTGTCGGGGATCTGACCACGCTTCTGACGATGATGAAGGGTCTGCCGCTGGCTTACAACAAGGATATGCAGGAGGATAAGGAAGCCATTTTCGACGCGGTGGATACGCTGCATATGTGCCTGACAGCTTTCATCCCCATGCTGGACACCATGCGGGTGCTGCCGGAGAATATGCGGAAAGCGGCCGCGCGCGGCTTCATCAACGCGACAGACTGCGCCGATTACCTCGTCGGCAAGGGGCTGCCGTTCCGCGACGCCTATAAGGTCACGGGCGCGCTGGTGGCTTACTGCATCGACCATGACCAAACGCTGGAAACACTGCCCCTCGAGCAGTACAAGGAGCATCATGAGCTGTTTGACCGGGATGTTTATGAAGCCATTTCACTGGATCGCTGTGTCAACGAGAGAAAGGTGATCGGCGGCCCGGCGCCGGAAAATGTCCGCCGTGAGGCCGACCGTGTCTTGGCGATAATGGAGGAAAAAGAGCATGAGTGAGAAAAAAATCAAGGCGGGTGTCGTCGGGGCGACAGGCTACGCGGGCGCGGAGCTGTGCCGGATTTTGACCGGCCATCCCGAAGCGGAGCTGGCGGCCGTGAGCTCCGTCAGCTTTGAAGGAAAGAAGCTTTCTGATATTTATCCCTCCTATTATCAGGTGTGCGAACCTGTTTGCGGCAAGCAGGAGGAGGTCGTGGAGCAGTGCGACGTGATTTTTGCCGCCCTGCCGCACGGCTTGTCTCAGGAGCTGGCCGCCGAGTGCGACGCAAAGGGGAAGACGTTTATCGATTTGGGCGCAGATTTCCGTCTGGAGAGCGAAGCGGAGTATCAGGAATGGTACGGAAATTCCTTCCTCGATCCCGCTTTGCACGAAAAGGCGGTCTACGGTCTGCCGGAGCTGTTCCGCGAGCAAATCCGGGGCAAGAAGCTGATTGCGAATCCCGGCTGCTACACAACGGCTGTTCCGCTCGCGTTGTATCCTGCGCTGGAAGCCGGGCTGATTGAGAAGGACGGGATTGTGGCCGACTGCAAATCCGGTGTGACAGGCGCGGGCCGCAAGATGACGCAGAACACGCATTACCCGGAGCTGAATGAGGCGTTCACCGCCTATAAGGTGGCGGCGCACCGTCACACGCCGGAAATGGAGCAGACGCTTTCCAAGGCGGCGGGCGCGCCGGTCAAGCTGACCTTTGTGCCGCACCTGCTTCCCGTGAACCGCGGCATCCTCGCTACCTGCTACGCCAGACTCAAGCCGGGCGTCACGATGGAATCGCTCAGCCGCGTGTATCACGAGCGGTATGACAAAGAGTATTTCATCCGTCTGCTGCCGGAAGACCGCGTGGCGGACATTAAGAATGTGTGGTACTCGAATTTCTGCGATATTTCGCTGCATCTGGATTCCCGCACGGGAACGCTGGTCGCCATTTCCGCCATTGACAACATGGTCAAGGGTGCGGCGGGACAGGCGGTGCAGAATATGAATCTTGCATTTGGTCTGGATGAGACAGCAGGCCTGCGTCTTTTCCCGCCGGCATTCTGAGCATATTTTAATTTAGAAACAATTCGGGCGCGGAGAGCGTCCGCATATGGTCTGGGGGATCAGGGTATGAAAATGATTGAGGGCGGCGTGACTGCCGCAAAAGGTTTTTCCGCGGGCGGTATGTACTGCGGTATCCGCAAAAATAAAACAAAACCGGATTTGGCGATGATCTATTCATCCGCTCCGTGTGCGGCAGCAGGGATGTACACGAGCAACCTTGTCAAGGGTGCTCCCATACTGGTGACAAAGCGCAATCTCGCAAACGGCGTGGCACGAGCCGTGATCTGCAACTCCGGCAATGCCAACACCTGCAACGCGGACGGCGAGGAAAAGGCGTGGCGCATGTGCGAGATCGCCGGAAAGGCGCTGAATATCGATCCGTCCGACGTGATCGTCGCTTCCACCGGCGTGATCGGCCAGGTGCTGCCGATTGAGCCGATCGAGGAGACCGCTCCGCTGCTGGCGTCCTCCCTCAAAGGCGACGGCTCTGAGCTGGCGGCCAGGGCTATCATGACGACGGACACCGTGGTCAAGGAAGCGGCGGCGGAATTCACCGTAGGCGGAAAAACGGTGCGTCTCGGCGGCATCTGCAAGGGCTCCGGCATGATCCATCCCAACATGTGCACCATGCTCTGCTTCCTGACGACGGATGCGGCGATCGCCGCTCCCGTGCTGGACAAGGCGCTGCGCGGCGTGGTGGCTGAAACCTTCAACATGGTCAGCATCGACGGCGATACCTCCACGAACGACACCATCACCGTGATGGCGAACGGTCTCGCGGAGAACCCGGAAATTCAGGCGGATACGCCCGAGTACGAGGAGTTCACCCAGGCCCTGCGCGCTATCTGCACCGACCTGGCCCGCAAGATGGCGAAGGACGGCGAGGGCGCGACGAAGCTGCTGGTCTGTAAGGTAACGGGAGCCGCCAATCTGGCTGATGCCCGCACGGTGGCAAAGAGCGTGATCTGCTCGAGCCTGCTCAAGGCCGCCATGTTCGGCGCGGACGCCAACTGGGGCCGCGTCCTGTGCGCCATCGGCTACGCGGGAACCAATACGGATGTGAACCGTGTCGACGTGTCCTTCCGCTCGAAAGCCGGAACGATTGACGTCTGCAAAAACGGCGCGGGCATCCCCTTCAGCGAGGAGAAGGCGAAGAAGATCCTGACGCAGGACGAGATCGATATTCTGGTGACGCTGGGAGACGGCGACGCTTCGGCCGAGGCGTATGGCTGCGATCTCACTTACGATTATGTGAAAATCAACGGCGATTACCGCACCTGAGGCGCGGAGAGGGAAGGGAGAGGGAACACCCATGGATATCACAAACGCGGATCGCGCGAAGGTGCTGGTACAGGCTCTGCCGTATATCCAGCAGTATTACGGACAGACCATCGTGATCAAGTACGGCGGCAACGCCATGATCAACGAGGAATTGAAGCAGGCGGTCATGAGCGATATCGTGCTCATGCAGCTGATTGGCGTCAACGTTGTGCTGGTGCACGGCGGCGGGCCGGAGATCAGCGCCATGCTGAAAAAGACGGGCAAGGAAAGCCGCTTTGTCAACGGCCTGCGCTATACCGACGAGGAAACCATGGACATCGTGCAGATGGTTCTCGCGGGCAAGGTCAATAAGGATCTGGTGCAGCTGCTCCAGCGCAACAGCGGGCGCGCCGTCGGACTGTGCGGCATGGACGGCGACCTGCTCCGCGCGGAAAAGCTGACGGCCTCCGAGGACCTCGGCTATGTCGGAGAGATCATCGACGTGAATACGCAGATCATTGAGGACCTGACGGCCAAGGGCTACATCCCCGTGATCTCCACCGTGGCGGCCGGTGTGGACGGCCACGCCTACAACATCAACGCCGATATCGCGGCGGCGCATATCGCGGCCAAGCTGAACGCGAAAAAGCTGATCCTCATGACGGATATCCGCGGCCTGCTGCGCGATCGCAACGACGAGAGCACGCTGATCCCGGTGGTCAATGTCAGCTCCGTGCCGAAGCTTCAGCACGACGGGATCATTTCCGGCGGCATGATCCCGAAGATCCAGTGCTGTGTGGAGGCGGTGCGCCGTGGCGTGAGCCGTGCTCATATCATTGACGGCCGCATTGCGCACTCTATTCTGATCGAGCTTCTGACAGATGAAGGCATCGGAACGATGCTGTACTGAACGGGAGGGACGTTTCATGACTTCGGAAGAAATCAAGCAGCTGGATGAATCCAGCTTTATGCCTACCTATGGCCGCTTTGACGCCGTTCTTGTCAGCGGGAAAAACGCGACCGGTGTGGACTGCGAGGGAAAAGAATACATCGACTTTGGCAGCGGTATCGGCGTGAACAGCCTTGGCTGGGCCGACGAAGGCTGGACAGCCGCCGTGGCACGGCAGGCCGGGACGCTTCAGCACACCTCGAATCTGTATTACAATCCTGCTTCCGCCACCTTTGCTGCGGAGCTTTTGAAGGTATCCGGCTACAGCGCCGTGTTCCTCGGCAACTCCGGCGCGGAGGCTAACGAATGCGCCATCAAGCTGGCGCGTAAGCATGGTGTGGAGCAGTATGGGAAATCCCGCTGCGAAATCCTCACGCTCCAGAATTCCTTCCATGGCCGCACCGTCACCACGCTGGCCGCAACGGGCCAGGATGTGTTCCATCATTATTTTTACCCGTTCACGGAGGGCTTTGCTTACGCGGAGCCGAACGTCCAGAGCGTGCGGGAAAATATGACGGAAAACACCTGCGCCGTGATGATAGAATTCATTCAGGGTGAGGGCGGCGTGATGCCGCTCGATCCCCAGTTTGTCAAGGAGTTGGCGGCTCTCTGCAAGGAGCGTGGTGTTCTGCTCATTGCGGACGAGGTGCAGACGGGCGTGGGGCGTACCGGAAGCTTCTACTGCTGGGAACAGTACGGCGTGAAGCCGGATGTGCTGACAAGCGCCAAGGGACTCGGCGGCGGTTTACCGATCGGCGCGTGCCTTTGCACGGAGGAGCTGCGCGGCGTGATGGGAAGAAGCTCCCACGGTTCGACGTTCGGAGCCAATCCGGTGGTGTGTGCCGGTGCCCTCGAGGTGGTGCGCCGTGTCTCACAGCCGGAATTCCTGGCTGCCGTGAAGGAAAAGGGCGAATACCTGCGCTCCCGTCTGGAGCAGATGGACGGCGTGGCGGAGGTGCGCGGCATGGGTATGATGCTTGGCATTGTTCCCGCGCGCAGCACGGCTGCGGCTCTCTCCGCGGCCTGTGTGGAAAACGGCCTTTTGATTCTTACCGCGAAATCCCTTCTTCGCCTGCTGCCCCCGCTGACCATTACCCGCGAGGAAATGGACAAGGGGCTGGCGATTCTTGAAAAGGTACTCAGCGCCGCTCATTGATGGCCGCATACACGGAATCATTTTCAGAAACGGAGGCAACTGCCATGAAACATTTACTCAAGCTGCTGGATCTGACACCGGAAGAGATCCTTTCCATTCTCGATCTGGCGGATCAGCTCAAATACGAAAAAAAGCATGGAATCCCGCATCCGCGTTTGCAGGGCAAGACGCTCGGCATGATTTTTGAGAAATCCTCGACCCGTACGCGCGTTTCGTTTGAAACGGGTATGTACCAGCTTGGCGGGCATGCGCTGTTCCTCTCCTCCCACGATTTGCAGATCGGGCGCGGGGAAGCGGTGCAGGATACGGCGCGCGTTCTCTCCCGCTACTTGGACGGCATCATGATCCGCACTTTTGATCAGGAGGAAGTGGAGTCCCTGGCACAGTATGGCTCTATTCCGATCATCAACGGCCTGACGGATTTCTGCCACCCCTGCCAGATTCTCGCGGATCTCATGACCATCCGCGAACATAAAGGAACGCTGGAAGGATTGAAAATGTGCTTCATCGGGGACGGCAACAACATGATGAACTCCCTGATCGTTGGCTGCCTGAAAACGAAGATGGCCGTGAGCGTTGCCTGCCCGGAGGGCTACCGCCCGCCGCAGGAGATCCTGGAGTTTGCCGCACAGTACTCCTGCTTTGAGCTGACGGACGATCCGAAGAAGGCTGCCGTCGGGGCTGATGTGGTGATCACCGACGTGTGGACCTCCATGGGCCAGGAGGAGGAGTCCGAGAAGCGCCGCAAGGCATTTGACGGCTATCAGATCAACGCAGAGCTGATGGCGCTCGCGAAGCCGGACGCGATGGTGCAGCACTGTCTGCCCGCCCATCGCGGCGAGGAGATTACCGCCGAAATTTTTGAGGCTCACGCCGATGAAATTTTCGACGAAGCGGAAAACCGCCTGCACGCACAAAAAGCGGTTATGGTGACTCTGATGGAGGATAAGCACTGAATATCAGCTGACTGCGTGCAAATGTGAAGTTTTCGCCAGCCTTTTTCAAAAGGGCGCCGTGTGCCGGTGGCACACAAACAAGGCGCCGACCGGAGCGGCAGCGTAGACCATGCGGGGGTGAAGGGGGGCGCGGTGCGCCAGTGGCGCACGGATTAGCGCCGACCGAGCCGGCAGGCGAGACAACCCCCTTTCAGAACCTACGCGAAGCCACGGAAAAGCCAGGAAAAGAGCAAAGCGATTTTTTCCGGATGTTGATCACCAGACTCAAAACGACACAGATTAAGCGCTTCCCGTCTGATTGGCGTGAAGCGCTTTTTTCATGTTTAATTTATTCCATTCGGTATAAGGCGGAAAGCACTGTCCAACCTTGCCGGAAGGGGCGGGAAAGATTCCAGAATCCCACGCCGCGCAGGCGGAACCGGGCGGCAAGCCGCAGCTTCGCCCGTAAACTGCGTGCATCCTCAAACCAGACCTCGCGCTCCACACCGTTTTCCCGGTAGCGGAACCAGGGAGCTTGCGATTCCTCGCTGTACTGAATCGAAGCTCCCGCTTGCCGGGCCAACGCGATAGCTTCCTCATTGGAGACGGAACGGGCGCGCGTTTTTCCCTCCTCGAATGGCAGGGGCCAGTTGTAGCCGTAATTCGGGATCCCCATCAGCAGCTTCTGACGCGGGATGCACGTTACAGCGTAAGAGAGCGTTTCCTGTACCTTTGGGAGAGGGGAGACGGCCATGGGCGGTCCGGAAACATAGCCGTAATCGTAGGTCATAATCAGGACGGCGGAAACGGCTTCCCCAATGGCCTTGTAATCCAGTCCGGCGGTCAGGCGGGAGGTGGTGTCATCCGCGTTTTTCGCGGCCACCGCGACATACACAGGATACCCTTCCGGCTTGAGCGCGGCGGACAGGCGGCGCAGGAACGCCGGGTACCGTTCGCGGTCAACTGCCGGAATGTATTCAAAATCCACATCCACCCCGCAATGGCCGCGCTCGCGGATCAGGGCCAGGGTTTCGGTGATCAGGCGGTTCTGTGCTTCGTCACTGTTCAGAATCGCGTGCAAAATCTCGCTGTCAAAGCCCTCCGGCTCCCGCAGATTCGATATGCTCAGAAGGGTGGAGCCCTTGCTTTCCTGCACAGCTTCCCGCATGGCACTGTCGTTCAGGGCGGAAAGAGACCCGGAGCGCGACACCTCATGCGTAAAAGGGATCGCATACCGCATGGAGGGCAGGGAATCGAGCAAAAGATCCCGTTTGGTCGCCGGATAGGCATACCCGGTTGTTTCAAAGCGTCCCAGTGTGTTTTGCCTCCAGGAGATAATCAAACGCTCCCCCGGCTGCGGCCCGGTCAGAATCAAACCTGGATTGCAGCGCCAGAGCTGCCGTTCGCTTACACCATACCGGCGCGCGATGGAAGCGGTGGTGTCGCCCTGCCGTACCAGATGCACCCGTGCCGGATAGAGAATGGCGAGCGCCTGCCCCGCGACGGGTTCTTCTCCCTCAGCCAGCCCGTTTTCCCGGGCGAGCCGGGCGGCGGAAACCGTATAGGCGCGGGCGATCGAAGCGAGTGTTTCGCCCGGCTTTGTCACATGAATCAGCATCGTGGAACCTCCCTTTTACTGCCCGCTTCTTCCCGGATGGGACGATGCCGGAGCGTTGTCCCGCGGAAAGCGCGCTGCCTCCTTACCGAATATGTATGCGGCTTTTGGAGAAAAATAGCAGGGGACAAGAAGGAAATTTCTGCACGGCTGTATGCTTGACAAACGGTTTTCTTTTTGCATATAATAAGAATTGTATCAGGAGAATTTCCTGCTGCACGAGTGAAAGGCGAGGAAAGGGAAAAAGACGGCGCGGAGCTTCCAACAGAGATCCGGCGGATGGTGCGAGCCGGAGAAAGTGCGCTGTGGATGAGTCGCCCTGGAGCCGCCGCCCCGAATCCGTGTGGATAAGGGCGGACGTGTGGCCGCGTTAAGGCCGTCCTGTGAAAGCAGGCTGAGGGCCGCCTTGCGGCTGAATACGGGTGGTACCGCGGATGCAAGCATTCGCCCCGGACATGGCAGAGCGCCGTGCCGGGGCTTTTTTGATCCCCGAAGAGGGCGCAGAGATGATTGAAAGAGAAAGAGAGGAATCCAAACCATGAGCAAGGAGCTTGCCAAAACGTATGAGCCCCAGGAAGTGGAGGACAGAATTTACGAATTCTGGACCAAGGGAAACTATTTCCACGCTGAGCCCGATCCGAAGAAAAAACCGTATACAATCGTAATCCCCCCGCCGAATATTACCGGCCAGCTTCACATGGGCCACGCGCTCGACGAAACGCTTCAGGATATCCTGATCCGCTGGCGCCGGATGCAGGGGTACTGCGCCCTGTGGCTGCCCGGTACGGACCACGCTTCCATTGCGACGGAGGCCAAGATTGTCGAAGCTATGCGTCAGGAGGGCGTGACGAAGGAGGAAATCGGCCGCGAAGCTTTCCTGGAGCGCGCCTGGGACTGGAAGCGTCAGTACGGCGGACGCATTGTGGAGCAGCTGAAAAAGCTGGGCTCTTCCTGCGATTGGGAGCGGGAGCGCTTTACGCTCGACGAAGGCTGCTCGAAGGCGGTGCGCGAGGTCTTTGTCCGCCTGTATGAAAAGGGCCTGATTTATCGCGGTGAGCGCATCATCAACTGGTGCCCGCATTGCAGAACCTCCATTTCCGACGCGGAGGTGGAGTTTGAGGAGAAGGCGGGCCATTTCTGGCACCTGCGCTATCCTTTCAAGGACGGCTCCGGTTATCTGGAGTTGGCGACGACCCGTCCCGAAACGATGCTGGGCGATACCGCTGTTGCCGTGCACCCGGAGGACGAGCGTTATCAGAGTATCATCGGCAAGACGTTGATTCTGCCGCTGGTTGGCCGTGAGATCCCCGTCGTGGCCGATACCTATGTGGAGAAGGATTTCGGAACGGGCGTTGTGAAGATCACCCCCGCCCATGACCCGAACGATTTCGAGGTCGGTCTGCGCCACAATCTTGAAATCATCAACGTGATGAACGAGGACGGCAGCATCAACGAGAACGGCGGCAAGTACTGCGGTATGAGCGGACTGGATGCCAGAAAAGCGATTGTCCGCGATTTGGAGGAGCAGGGCTTCCTCGTCCGTGTAGAGGACATCAAGCACAACGTCGGCACCTGCTACCGCTGCGGTACGGTGGTCGAACCGCGCGTATCCAAGCAGTGGTTCGTCAAGATGAAGCCGCTGGCGGAGCCCGCGGTGGACTGTGTGCGCGACGGACGGATCCAGTTTATTCCTGAACGTATGAATAAGACGTATTATAACTGGATGGAAAATATCAAAGACTGGTGTATTTCCCGCCAGCTCTGGTGGGGCCACCGGATTCCGGCGTGGTACTGCCCGGACTGCGGTGAGATGATTGTCGCCCGCGAAGAACCGCATGCCTGCCCGAAATGCGGCTGCACCAATCTGCATCAGGACGAGGATACGCTGGACACCTGGTTTAGCTCGGCGCTCTGGCCGTTCTCGACCCTCGGCTGGCCGGAAAAGACGAAGGAGCTGGAATATTTCTATCCCACGGATACGCTTGTCACCGGTTACGATATTATCTTCTTCTGGGTGGCACGCATGATTTTCTCCGGTCTCGAGCACATGAAAGAGGTTCCCTTCAAGACCGTGTTCTTCCATGGTTTGGTGCGTGACGCGCAGGGACGCAAGATGAGCAAATCTCTTGGCAACGGCATCGACCCGCTGGAGGTGATTGCCCAGTACGGCGCAGACGCTCTGCGCTTCACACTGGTGACGGGTATCAGCCCCGGAAACGATACCCGCTTCTCGACCGAGCGTGTGGAGGCCAGCCGCAACTTTGCCAATAAGCTGTGGAACGCTTCCCGCTTTATCCTTATGAACATTGAAGGCAAGGAGGTCAAAAATGAGCTTCCCGCCCGCCTTGCAACGGAGGACAAATGGATCGTATCCGCCTTCAACCGTGTGGCGAAGGAGGTCAACGAGAATCTCGAGAAATTTGAGCTCGGCATCGCCGCACAGAAGCTGTACGACTTCCTGTGGGATCAGTTCTGCGATTGGTTCATTGAAATTGCGAAAATCCGCCTGACAGGAGACGACGAGCAGGCCGCGCAGGAGGTGCGCCAGGTGCTCGTGTGGGTGATGACCCGCACGCTTGCCATGCTGCATCCCTTCATGCCGTATATCACGGAGGAGATCTGGCAGACCATGCCGCACGACGGAGAGGCTCTGATCGTCAACTCCTATCCGTCGTACGATCCCGCGCTGGATTTCCCGGAGGCTTCCGCCCGTATGGAGAGCGTTATGGCCGCCGTGCGTGCTGTGCGTAACCGCCGCAGCGAGATGAACGTCGCGCCCAGCCGCCGCACTAAGCTGTATCTGGCCACAGCAAAGCCCGATGTATTCGTGGAAGGCACGGCTATTTTCCAGCGCCTTGCCTACGCGACAGAGCTGGAGGTTGCGGATTCGTTCACGCTGGATGGCGCAGTGACCATCGTAACGCCCGACGCCAAAATCTATATCCAGATGGATGAGCTGGTGGACAAAGCAGCAGAGATCGCACGTCTCACCAAGGAGCTTGAAAGCGCGGAGAAGCAGTATGCCACAGCGCAGGCCAAGCTTTCCAATGAAAAGTTTACCGGCAAGGCTCCCGCAAACGTGGTTGAGGGTGTGCGTCAGAACGCTGCCCGGCTGCAGGAGCATATCGCGCTGATCCGTTCGAGTCTGGAGGCACTGGGACGCTGAACATTGTGACGTGACAGGAAATCGGGCGGCATTCCAGCTGGTTTGGTTGAATGACACGCGCCGCCCGATTGACGGGGGGATATCGTGAATCGCTTATTTGTCTATTTGAAGGATTATAAAAAGGAAACCATTCTAGGTCCGCTGTTTAAACTTTTGGAGGCGTCCTTTGAGCTGTTTGTGCCGCTCGTTGTTGCGTCCATGATTGATGTGGGTATCAAAACAGGGGATACAGGCTATATCATCCGTATGTGCCTGGTTCTCGTTGCGCTTGGTGTGATTGGCCTTGTGTGCTCCATCACTGCCCAGTATTTCGCGGCAAAGGCGGCGGTCGGATTTGTCAAAAAGATCCGGCACGCCCTCTTCCGCCATATTCAGAGCCTGTCCTATACAGAGCTGGACACGCTTGGCGCGTCCACTATGATCACCCGCATGACGAGCGACGTCAACCAGGTGCAGAACGGCACCAACCTGACGCTGCGCCTGCTGCTGCGTTCGCCTTTTGTTGTGTTCGGTGCGATGATCATGGCCTTCACCATCGACTGGCAGGCGGCGCTGGTGTTTGTCGCTACCATTCCGCTGCTGTGCATTGTGGTGTTCGGCATTATGCTTGTCTCGATCCCGCTGTACCGGAAGGTGCAGTCCCGGTTGGATCGCCTGCTCGGCATTACGCGCGAAAATCTCACCGGTGTCCGTGTCCTGCGGGCTTTCTGCAAGGAAAACGAGGAGATTGCGGAGTTTGAAACGCGCAACGAGGATTTGACCGGCGTGCAGAAGTTTGTGGGCCGTATCTCGGCCCTGATGAATCCGGTGACCTATCTCATCATCAATTTTGCCGTCATCGCCCTGATCTGGACGGGTGCGCTCCGGGTGGAGTCCGGGATCCTGACACAGGGTATGGTGGTGGCTCTTTACAATTACATGTCGCAGATCCTGGTTGAGCTGATCAAGATGGCAAATCTGATTATCAACATCACCAAGGCGGTGGCCTGCGGAAACCGGATTGCCGCAGTGTTTGATATCACTTCGAGTCAGGAACAGTCTTCCGCCTCTCCTGAGACGAAAAAGGACGCGCCGCTGGTGGAATTTCGGGACGTTGCCCTGCAATACAAAAATGCGGGCGAGGATTCTCTCTCCGGTCTGAGTTTTACTGCGGCGGCAGGGGAGACGATCGGTGTGATCGGCGGTACCGGCTCCGGCAAATCGTCTCTGGTCGGTTTGATCCCGCGTTTTTACGACGCGACACAGGGGGCCGTCCTGGTCCAGGGCGCCGATGTGCGGGATTATCCGCTGGATGAGCTGCGCGGCATGATCGGCGTTGTACCGCAGAAAGCGGTCCTGTTCCAGGGGACCGTGCGGGACAATATGAAATGGGGCAATCCCGACGCGACAGACGATGAAATCTGGGACGCTCTTGCGTCCGCACAGGCGCAGGAGGTTGTGGAAAGCAAGGAGGGCGGTCTTGATTTTGTCATCGAGCAGGCGGGACGGAATCTGTCCGGCGGTCAGCGTCAGCGTTTGACCATTGCTCGCGCGCTGGTGCGCCGTCCGCGTATCCTGATTCTGGATGACAGTTCCTCGGCGCTCGATTTTGCCACGGACGCGGCGCTGCGCAAAGCCATCCGCGAACTGCCGTACTCGCCCACCGTGTTCCTGGTCTCCCAGCGGGCTTCCTCCATCCAGTATGCGGATCGGATCATCGTGCTGGATGACGGATGCCCGGTTGGCATCGGCACGCATGAGGAGCTTCTGGAAAGCTGCGGTGTGTACCGCGAGATCTACAATTCCCAGTTCCGGAAGGAGGATGCGTGATGGAGAAAAATCCGTATGTGCAGCGGGAAGCCTTGCGCAAGGTGCTGCACCGTCTCAAAAAATACCGTGTCCTCATTGTTCTTTCCATCCTGTTTGCTGCTGTTACGGTGGCGCTCACGCTGTATGTTCCTGTGCTGGTCGGTGACGCGATCGATCGGATTCTCGGTGCGGGACAGGTGGATTTCGCCGCGATTGCGGCGATCCTTTTGAAAATCGGAGTTTTGGTGGCAATTACTTCGCTGCTGCAATGGCTGATGAACACCATCAACAACAAGATCACCTTTCAGGTGGTGCGGGATGTGCGTTCGGAAGCCTTCCGCAAAATCCAGATTCTTCCGCTCAAATATCTGGATGCCCATTCGCACGGCGAGATTGTCAGCCGCGTGATTGCAGATGTGGATCAGTTTGCCGACGGTCTGCTTTTGGGCTTTACGCAGCTGTTCACCGGTGTGCTCACCATTCTCGGCACATTGGGCTTCATGCTGTCCATTCATGCGGGAATCACCCTTCTGGTGGTGCTGCTTACGCCGATTTCACTCTTTGTCGCCAGCTTTATTGCCCGGCGGACGTATGCGATGTTCAAGCTTCAGTCGGAAACGCGCGGCCGCCAGACGGCGCTGATCGATGAGATGATCGGCAATCAGAAGGTGGTGCAGGCCTTTTCCCATGAGGATGAGGCGCTGGAGCAGTTTGATGAGATCAATGAAAAGCTGGAAAAGTGTTCGCTTCGCGCGACGTTCTTTTCCTCCATCACCAATCCCGCCACCCGCTTTGTCAACAGTGTGGTGTATGCGGCGGTCGGCCTGACCGGTGCGCTTATCGCGATCGGCGGGGCGATTACCGTGGGTGATTTGACCTGTCTGCTCAGCTATGCAAACCAGTATACCAAGCCATTCAATGAGATTTCCGGTGTTGTCACGGAGCTGCAAAACGCACTTGCGTGCGCGGGGCGTATCTTTGAATTGATCGAGGAAGAGCCCCAGATCCCGGACGCGGAAAACGCCGTGGAGCTCAAGGCTGTACAGGGAAATGTGTCCCTGCATGATGTGGAATTCTCCTACGATCCCAAGCGTCCTCTGATCCGGGATTTTAACCTGACCGTCAAGCCCGGCCAGCGTGTGGCGATCGTCGGCCCGACAGGCTGCGGCAAAACCACGATCATCAATTTGCTGATGCGCTTTTACGATGTCCGAAGCGGTTCCATTTGCGTGGAAGGGGAGGACATCCGTGAAGTGACGCGCCGGAGCCTGCGCAGCGGCTACGGCATGGTGTTGCAGGAGACCTGGCTCAAAACCGGCACCATCCGGGAAAATATTATGATGGGACGCCCGGACGCAACGGAGGAGGAAATGATCGCCGCTGCCAAGGCCAGCCATGCGCATGGTTTCATCCGCCGCCTGCCGAAGGGCTATGACACGGAGATCACCGAGGACGGCGGAAGCCTGTCTCAGGGACAAAAGCAGCTCCTCTGCATTGCGCGTGTGATGCTCTGCCGCCCGCCGATGCTCATTCTCGACGAAGCAACCTCCTCGATCGACACCCGCACGGAGCTGAAGGTGCAGGAGGCCTTTGCCCGCTTGATGGAGGGCCGCACCAGCTTCATTGTGGCGCACCGCCTTTCCACCATCCGCGAGGCCGATGTGATTCTCGTGATGCGCGATGGAAGCATCATCGAACAGGGCAACCATGAAAGCCTGCTGCAAAAGGGCGGCTTTTACGCGGAGCTCTACAACAGCCAGTTTGCACATTAATCTGGTGTCGACCCCACCCCTGATAGGAAAATGGAAAAGCCCCTTTCCCGCATGCGGTTCATGCCGTTTGCGGGAAAGGGGCTTCCTGTTTTCCGTTTGGTCAAACCGGGTGGACCTTGATTTGGCTCAGTACCTGGCCGACGCTTCCGTTGATGAGCAGGCCGGCCTGTTCATCCATCGGGGTGGGACTGCGGTTGATTACGGCGAGGCGGTTTCCCTCAAAGTAACGGATTAACCCGCTTGCCGGGTAAACCGCCAGAGAGGTTCCCGCGATGATCAGCATATCGGCGGACGCGATGGCCTGTACCGAATGTTGAATCGTGGCCTCGTCCAGACTCTCTTCATACAGAACCACATCCGGCTTGATCACGCCGCCGCAGGTGCAGTGTGGCACTCCCTCGCTGTGCAGCATGAAGTCGAGGTCATACTGCTTGTGGCATTTCAAACAATAGTTGCGCAGCACAGAGCCATGCAGCTCATAGACGGTACGGCTGCCGGCGGCCTGATGAAGCCCATCGATATTCTGCGTCACCACAGCGGAGAGCCGCCCGGCCTGTTCCAGTTCCGCGAGCTTTTTATGCGCCGCGTTTGGCTGTGCGTTTGGGTACAGAAGCTTGTCCCGGTAAAACTCGTAAAATTCCTCCGTGTGCCGCTCGTACATGGTGTGGCTCAGCATGGTTTCAGGCGGATATTTGTATTTTTGGTTGTAAAGGCCGTCTGTGCTCCGGAAATCCGGGATTCCGCTTTCCGTGGAGACGCCTGCGCCGCCGAAAAAGACAATCCGGCAGCTTTCATCGATCCATGCTTGCAGCTGTTCGATATCATTCATCTGAAAGGCCTCCTTTATCGCATGAGAAGCCGTACGATCGGCAGCTTTCCGGCGTAGGGCGGGTAACGGACGGGCAAGTCGACGGCGGTGGATTTTTTCAGGATGCTTTTTTGGTGGGAGAAGGTGAGGAATCCCGCCTTGCCGTGGTACGCGCCCATTCCGCTTTCCCCAACGCCGCCGAACGGCATGTGCGGGTTGGTCAGGTGAACGACCACATCGTTGACACAGCCGCCGCCGAAACTGACTTCGCGCAGCGCGCGGCGTTCGTGATCGGGATCATGCGTAAAGAGATACAGAGCCAGCGGCTTCGGACGCTTGCGAATTTCGGCCAATGCCTGCGAAAAACTGCGATAGGGAATCAGGGGCAGGATGGGTCCGAAAATTTCTTCCTGCATCACAGGGCTGTCCCAGGATACGCCTGTTAAAAGAGTAGGGGCAATTTTGCGGCTGCGGTCGGAGAAGGTGCCGCCGGTAATGGGCGTACCGCGCTGCAAAAGAAGCTTGAGGCGTTCCATATGTTTTTCGTTGATAATTTTTCCGTATTCGGGATTCTGTATCGGTTCCTCGCCGTACATGCGGCGCACCGCCCCGGCAAATTCACGTGCGAAGCTGTGCAGCATGGTTTCGTGGATCAGTACGTAGTCGGGAGCCACGCAGGTTTGGCCTGCGTTCAGCAGCTTTCCCCAGGCGATCCGCCGTGCGGCCAGCGCGATATCCGCCGTTTCGTCCACGATGCAGGGGCTTTTTCCGCCCAGCTCCAGCGTTACGGGTGTGAGATGCTTGGCAGCAGCTTCCATCACCACACGTCCGACAGCGGGACTTCCGGTAAAAAAGATATGATCAAATTTCAGGGCAAGCAATTCCTGGTTAACGGCCGCTCCGCCCTGGAAAACCGTGACAAGGCCGGAGGGGAAAGCGCTTCGCAGCATGTCCTCCAGAACGACGGCTGTTTTGGCGGCATAGCGGGAGGGCTTTACCACGGCGCAGTTTCCTGCGGCGAGAGCCGCGGCAAGCGGAGCCAGAGTGAGCTGTACGGGGTAGTTCCAGGGGGAGAGGATCAGCACCACGCCAAGCGGCTCCGGCCGGACGGAGCACACGCAGGGAAACTGTGTCAGCGGGCCGCGTACCGGCTTTGGCCGCATCCAGTTTTTTAGGTGGGCGCGCAGTTCCCGGATTTCCTCATAAACCACGCCAAGCTCCGTGGCATATGCTTCAAAGGAGGATTTTCCGAGATCCTCCCGCAGGGCGGTGAGCAGTCGGGTTTCATATTCTTTCATCGCGTCGGCAAGACGTTTCAGGGCGGCGAGCCGGAAACCGGCGGAAAGCGTCACCCCGGATTCAAAAAAGCGCCGCTGGCGGCTGAGGGCTTCTTCGCAATGTTCCATATCAATTCTTCCTCCTGTTCCGGCGCGCGTTGTTTTGCGCCATCTGTCTTTATTGTAGGCGAGCACCGGGCGCTTTGCAAGAAAATTTTCTGTGAAGCATTGGGAAAGTTGACAGAATTGGTTGAGAGGGAGGGAGGAATTTGCTATAATACCCTCAGTGACAGGTTGACCCAGCTGCTTGGCAGCTGTTTTTTGGAGGACGTTTTTATGCAGGAAATATCACAGAGAATTCTCAAAGAAGTCAAAAAGACGGTGATCGGAAAGGATGACATCGTCCGAAAGGTTTATATGACCATCCTGGCCGGAGGCCACATTTTGCTGGAGGATATTCCCGGCGTCGGCAAAACAACGCTGGCGCTCGCGTTTGCGAGGGCAATGGCACTTCGGTTTCGCAGGCTCCAATTCACGCCGGATGTTACGCCGTCGGATATCACGGGCTACTCCGTGCCGGATCCGGCAACGGGTAAGCTGCAATACCGTCCCGGTGCGGCGGTGTGCAATCTGTTCCTGGGAGACGAGATCAACCGTGCCAGCCCGAAAACCCAAAGCGCGCTGCTGGAGGTAATGGAGGAAGGGCAGCTGACCGTGGACGGCGTGACGCGCCGCATTCCCCCTCCGTTTATCGTGATTGCCACGCAGAACCCGGAGGGATCGGCGGGTACGCAGCCGCTGCCGGAGTCCCAGCTGGATCGCTTTATGGTGCGGCTGAGCATGGGATATCCCAGCCCGGAGGATGAGGAGCGGATTCTGATGAGCCGCCAACCCGGTTCCGAGCCGGAACCGGCCGCTGAGACGGTAATCCAAAGCGAGGAGCTTCTGCGGATGCGCGCGGAAACCGATCAGATCTATCTTTCCCAGGAAATGAGCCGGTATCTGGTCCGGCTTGCGAACGCGACCAGAGAGAGCGAGGAACTGCGCCTGGGAGCCAGCCCCCGCGCAACGCTGGCATTGGCCGCCATGAGCCGCGCGGGTGCGTATCTGGAGGGGAGAGATTATGTCGTGCCGCAGGATGCAGCCGCGGTGTTCCTCGATGTGATGTCGCACCGCGTCAAGCTCAGCGCCAAAGCGCGCATCAGCGGAAAGACGGCTTTCGATGTGCTGGCGGAGATTCTGCGCGCGGTGCCGCAGCCCGCGCTCCACAAGTAAAGCTATGTGGGGCAGGCGTTTGGCATATCTGGCCGTCCTTGCGGCGGGCGGTTTGTTTTTTATTTTCTTTCGGGGATATCTGTCTTATCTTGTATTCCTTTTTCTGCTGATTCTTCCGGTGCTGTCGTTTGTCTGGCTTCTGCTGTCATTCCGTTTTGCCGGAGTGCGTGCGCAGGCATCCAAGGCGGCGGTGGAGAAGAAAGAGCCATTTTCATTTATGATCCGGGCGAAAAGCAGCCGGCTGTTTCCGATTCCCTGTCTGCGTGTAACCATTGAGATTTCCAACGCACTTGGCGGGGAAACGGAGCGGGAGCTGCTGTCATTCCCCTTTTTTGCGGGCGAAGCTGTGATGGAGCAGCCCTGCCGGTCCGCGTGCTGCGGAAAGCTGTCCTGTACTGTCCGCCGGGCAAGAGGGCTTGACTTTCTGCGGCTGTTTTCCCTTCCTGTCCGTGTGAAGGAATCCGCGGCGGTGTTTGTTCTTCCGTCCCGCACTCCCGCTCCTGCCGCTGTCACCGAAAACTGTCTTCTCCCGGATTTTGCGGAGCTGTCTTTGCCCACGGCGCCGGGGAACGATCCCTCGGATCCCTTTGACGTTCGTTCCTACCAGCCCGGTGATCCGCTGAGCCGGATTCATTGGAAGCTGTCTGCCAAGCAGGGAGAATGGATCGTGCGGGAGGGAGGAAGCTCCGCGGAGCGATCCATCCGCTTTCTGGTGGAGTGTGGGTCTCAGCTGCTGGAAAATGATTGTATTATGGAGACCTTTTCCCGTCTGGCCTTTCTTTTGGTGGAACATGGGATCCCGGCACAGGTATTCTGGCCGGAGGATGCGGAGCTTGGCTCACAGGGCTTTGACGGGGAAGAGGAGGCTTCCGAAATTTTGGAGGTCCTGTTGTCACGAAGCGTGCCTCCGGCTTTTCCGGTCCTTGAGCTGTTCCGGGAGGAGCACTGGAAAAAATGCGCGCATTTGATTTATATTACGCCGAAGTGTTCGCCGGAGCGGCTGACGGGTTTGTTGGAAGCGGGAAATGCGGAACGTGTTACCGTCCTTCTCTGCGGAACAAAGCAGGAACAGGAAATTTCGCATGACGTTGTGATTCCCGTCAGGCCGGATCGTTTGGATGACTGTCTGGCGGAAGTGGAACTATAGCCTATGAAATGGAAGAAAAGACATGAAACATATTCTGCCCTCTTTATGCAGGCGCCGGAGGTTCGGCAGGGGGGCGGGCATGGCTGGGGAAGCCTGCTGATTGGATGCTTGCTGCTGTTTCTTGGTTTGGCCGGTACGGCATGGGCCTTTGTCAGCAGCTTTGCCCTTCCGGCGCATCTGCCGCTGCTTTTAGCGCTTGCAGCCTGTCTCAGCCTGCTTTTGACAGCCGGGTACCGCTGGCGTTTTGCGGATATCCTCCTGTTCCTGCTCTCGGCCGCGCTCTGCCTTTTTTTGTGGAGGTTTCAGGGCGAAATTGTACAGGGCTTTCTCTGTACCGTCAACTGTATCACAAAGGCATATACAGAAAACTCTCCGTTTGAATTCCCCACTTTTCTGGTGGAGGAAATGACGGATTTGGAGCGGCAGAGATGCTGCACGATGTTTGTGGGAGCCTGTATGGTTCCAGTGGCGGGGGCTCTCTCCTGGGCGGTGTTCCGCCGCAGAAGCTTTGTGTGTGCTTTTGTGTTTACATTCCCGTTCCTGCTTGCCGCGCTGATGTTTACCATTACGCCGAATCTGTGTGCGATGGCAATGCTCCTGGTGTTTTGGGCGGGGCTGGCATTTTTGCCTTCCCGGGCGCGCTGCTGTGTGGGGAAACAAAACTTTTCCTCGGGAATACAGCGCTTGCCGGCAGCTTCCTTTCTTATGCTGACTCTCATGGCCGGGGTGGTGTCCCTGCTCCTTTTTGCCATTCCGGCGGAAGAATACCAGCGTCCGGAACAGGTGGATGATTTGCGTGTTTCTTTAGAGACAACAGGACAGAGGCTGGTTGAGCAGGTCACCAATTCCCTTCTGTTTTCCGGCAGCCGGGATCAGGCAAATTTGGAAAACCAGACCGATGGCTTTTCCGGAAAAACCGTTTTGGAGGTGCAGAGCAGCCGGGGAACCGACCTGCGCCTGCGTGGATTTACCGGCAGCGTTTACAACGGAAGCAGCTGGAGCCAGCTTCCGCAAGACGAGTATGCGCTTTTGGAGGAGAGCCTTGCCGGGACTTCCCCGTTAAATCTTTCCGGTTTTCTGGGGAAGGATTTGTTTTCCAGCATTCGGGTAAGCGTGCGCAATGTGGGGGCAAGCCGGGAAATCCTTTATGCCCCATATGCTCTTGCCACCACGCCCGAGGAATTTCCGGAAGCGGACTATGTTCATGACTCATTTTTACGGGGGGATTGGCTGACGGCTCCTCTGGAGTACAGCATGGACTGCCTGGATGTGCAGAGTTCGTTTCTGTATGGAGATCGGGAGCTGGCGGCGGAAGCCTATCTGCAATGTGTCCAGACGAATGATCCAAGCAGTCAGGAGCTTCCTTTCCCTGAGGGCCTGTACTATCTGGACGGCTCGGAATATGCCCGCGAGGAGATGCGGAAGCTGTACTGCACGCCGGTGCCGGACGATCTTCTGGCTGCTTTGCCTGAACCGCTGCATACCTGGATGGAGGAGGAAACGGAATACTCCACCTTTGTCTATGATCATTACCTGGATGTGCCGGAGGATCTCAAGGAAACCTTGCTGGATTCCTTCTATCCGGGCGCACAGTCGGAGGGCCTTCCGTTTGACAATGTGATCTCCCAGGTGGAGCTGATGGTTTCCACATCGGCGACTTATTCTCTCGACGCGCCGCAAACGCCGCAGGGTGAGGATTTCATCGAATATTTTGTGACGGAAAGCCATGAGGGATATTGTGTCCATTTTGCAAGTACCGCGGTGATGCTGCTGCGTTCCATGGGAATTCCGGCCCGCTATGTGGAGGGTTTTGCCCTTTCCTGGGATGAGCTGGAGGAAGCCGGGCCAGAGGGTTGGGTGGAAGTTAAGGACAGCCGCTCCCATGCGTGGGCGGAAGCCTATTGCCCCGGCTTCGGCTGGGTTCCTGTGGAAGCGACCCCAGGCGGCGGCACGGTTCCCATGGTTTCCAATGAAACGGAAAGCGAGCCGGTATCCTCTGAACCGGAAGAGCTTTCCTCCGCACCGGAAGAAGCTTCTTCCGCTTCCCAGCCGGTGAGTTCGCATCCTGTGCAGGAAAATTCCTCGTCTTTGATGTCTTATGCGGAGCAAGAAGAGGAGGGCGCTTCTCCTGTTTGGCAGGTTCTGCTCTGTGTACTGGGCGTGATTTTGTTTTGCGCCCTGCTGGTTTTGCTTTTCCTCCTTCGCCGCTCGCTTCGGGAAAAGCGGTATCTCCGTCTGCCTGCGAACCGTTCCGTTGCGCTGATGTACCGCCATGCGCTCGGCGCTGTGCGTTTTGGCTCGGAGATGGAGCCGAGGCTGCGTGAGTTGGCGGAAAAGGCGAAGTTCAGCCGCAATGGTGTGACAGAGGAGGAGCGCAGGGAGGCCCGCAGCCTTCTGACTCAGGTTTATGGGAAGGCGGCCCAAAAGCTTCCGCTTTGGAAACGCGTCCTGCTTTTCCTCTGGAAAGGATGATTCTGCTTCCAGAGCCTTTGGATCAAGAGAAAAACCGGCGGCTTTCTGAGCACACAAAGCTCAGGAAGCCGCCGGTTTTATTATTTCATATTCTGTGGTGTTATCGGCCGTTTTCTTCGTCCTGCTTTCCTTGGTTAGGATGCCGCATCAGCCCAAGTGCCAGAGCCGAGATCAAAGTACCCGCAGCCAGAGCCAGAAAGTACATCGGCCAGTTGGGCACGAGAGCAAACACAAAAATTCCTCCATGGGGAGCCTGAAGCGAGCAGCGGAAGTAAGCAGAAATTCCCCCTGCCACCGCTGAGCCCAGCATGCATGCCGGAATGACGCGCAGATCCGAAGCGGCAAAGGGAATGGCGCCTTCTGTGATAAAGGAAAGCCCCATGATAAAATTCATCATGCCTGTTTGCTGCTGGCGCGTTGTGAAGCGGGAACGGAACAGCACGGTTGCCAGCGCGATAGCAAGAGGCGGTACCATGCCGCCCAGCATAACGGAGGCCATGAGCGGGGAGGAAACCGGGTTGCCCGCCGCGTTCACCAGGGAAGCAGTCGCAAAAACGTAAGCCGCCTTGTTGACAGGTCCGCCCATATCCACACTCATCATCGCCGCAAGCAAAACCCCAAGAGCTACCGTGCCGATGTCGTCGAGAGAGGAAAGCCAGTTGGTGAGAGCGGCATTAACGTGGGAAATGGGAGGATCCAGGACCAGCACCGTCAGAGCGCAGACAGAAAGCAGGCCGATCACCGGATAAAACAGAACAGGCTTGGCTCCTTCCATTCCCGCCGGGAGAAATCGGAGCATCCGTTTCACAAGCTGCATGACATATCCGGCGAGGAAACCGGCTAAAAGCGCTCCCAGGAAGCCGCCGCCTCCGCTTCCGGCCAGAGCGCCTGCTACAAATCCCACCACAAGACCGGGGCGATCGGCTATACTCTTCGCAATGTAGCCGGATAAAATGGGAAGCATGAAACCAAAGGCTATTTCTCCGGCCTCTTCTTTCAGAAAGTAGGCCAGTGCGGAATTGCTGCCAAAGGTGAGTGCAGGCCCATCCGGGGCCAAAATGGAGTCCACCAGATAGGCCAAAGCAATCAACAGGCCTCCTCCAATGACAAAGGGGAGCATATGGGAGACACCGTTCATCAGGTGGCTGTAAATGGTGTGTGCAATGCGTGAGATGCTGTGCAGCCCGGTGGAGACGCCTCCCTCATAATTGGGAATTTCACCGGACACCGCCTGAAAAAGAAGCTTGTCCGGATGGCGGATCGCTTCGCTGACTGGTACAAACAGAACTGGTTTTCCCCGAAAGCGGTCCAACTCCACAGCCGCGTCCGCCGCCACGATAATTCCCTCGCAGGCGCGGATTTCCTCATCGGTCAGGACGTTGCGCCGCCCAGCCGCTCCGTTTGTCTCTACCTTCACGGAGATGCCATGGCGTGCGGATGCTTTTTCCAACTGTTCCGCGGCCATATACGTGTGAGCAATTCCTGTTGGGCAGGCGGTCACAGCCAGCACGCGCGGCAATTCGCCGGAAGAGAGGGAGGAGGAGGCTTTGCGATGCTCGGCCTGCTCAACGATATAGCGGAATTCCTCCGGTGAACCGGCGCGTTCCAGTGTTTCCCGAAAGGAGCTTTCCATCAAAAGGGCCGCTAAGCTGCTGAGAACTTCAAGGTGTGTTCCGGAACCCTTCTCCGGCGGTGTGGCAATGAGAAAAAGCAGGCGCACCGGCTGTCCGTCCAGAGCATCAAATTCCACGCCCTCCGGTACAGTCATAGCGGCCAGCGCGGGAACGCGCACCGCGGGAGAACGCGCATGCGGGATCGCCACGCCGTCTCCCACGCCTGTCGTGCCCTCTTGCTCCCGCTGCAAGACACAGCGCAAAAATTCCATGGAGTCTTCCAGTACCCCTCCGCGTTCCAGAGCCTGTGTCATCAGGAGCAGCGCTTCGTTTTTGGAAGCGGGCCGGCGGTTCAGCAGAACAAATTCCTCCCGCAGCAGATCAAGAAGCTGCAAGCCTTTTCCCTCCTTTCCCTATGTACCCATGGATCCGGTTGAACCCATCGTTTAAATTTTGAGATTGACCCACTTTCCTTTGCGGAAGCGGATATAAGTCATCAGGAAACGTACCAGCTGATCGGTGGCAAGTCCCAGCCAGGCGCCAAACAGTCCCAGTCCCAGCGGGTAGCAGAGAAGCCAGCCGCTGAACGGGCGCACAAAAGCAACGCTGATCAGGGAGACAAGAGCTGTATATTTCGCATCACCCGCACCCCGCAGACAGCCGGTGAATACCACCTGAGAAATTTGCAGAAATACCACAACAACCATGAGCCGCATGATCATATCGCCATAGGAGAGAATATCGGTTTCATCCGAAAACAGGAGAAAGATTTGGCGGCTGAATACCAGATAAATAATGGAGAGCACAGCAGAGAAAAAGACGCCCACCTTTTGACAGATCCCACCGTAAATACGCGCGAGATCCCGCCGCTTTTCGCCAAGGCTGCGCCCGACCAGCGCGACAGACGCCACGGAAAGCCCGTCTCCAAAGGAAAAGGAAATGCTCATGATATTCATGCCCACCTGATGGGCCGCAAAGGCTGTCGTGCCGAGGTTCGCCACAATGATGCTGTAGGTAAGGAAACCGATGCGCAGAAACATCTGCTCGGCCAGTGTGCTGGAACCGATGTTCATAATGGCGCGCAGAGTCTCCCGATCAAAGGAAATGCGGATTCTCCCGCGCAGGCTGATGAAATGGTCGCGATGCAGGGCGGAGCGCAGGCTCATGCCGCAGGCCACGACGGTGCCGAGTACGGTTGCGATCGCCGCGCCGCGTACGCCGAGACGGGGAAAGCCGAGATTTCCGCCGATCAGAAGATAGTTGAAGCAGATGTTGACCGCGTTTGCCACAATGTTTGTTTTCATGGCTATGCGGGTGTTGCCCGCGCCGCGCTGTGCGGCGTTGATCACCATGGTCAGCGTGTTGAACACCATGCCGCCCGAGATAATACGGAAATAGGCCGTGGCTTCTTCATGTGTGTCTGGTGCGGTTCCCGCCAGCCGCATGATAGGATCGGCAAAGACCACGGCGGCTGTACTGATCACAAGTGTGAGGCCGAGCGTAATCAGGATGGATTGCACAAGCACACGATTAGCTTTGGCGGAATCGTCCTCACCGCGCCGCCGTGCCACAAGTGCGGAAACCGCGACGTTGAGCGAGAGAAAGACGGCCAGACAAATAAATTTGGGCTGCGTTGTCAGGCCGACTGCCGCAATTGCCGCTGTACCAAGGCTGCTCACCATGATGGTATCAATGAAGCCTACCAGAGCGACCAGAAAGGACTCCAACATAGAGGGCCAGGCGATCCGAAGCGTTTCCTTTAAGAGCGCACCGTCTGTGGGAATTGGACCTTCCAGCTCATGGCCGCGCACCATGGCGTGTGTTCGCAGCAGTTTTGAGAGAATCACGTTCCATTCACCTTTTCTTTTTGCAGTTTCGCTTTATTCGCTTATTTTTTTCATTGTACTCCATTCTCACTCTTTCGTCAAATCTTCCACAAATTTTTTGCAAATGGATAAAAAATCTCGGATAAAAATAGCCGGAGGATCGGATCCCCCGGCTGTTTGGCTGTTTTTTCTCAAAGCTTGGGAACATTCTTGGTTGCGATAAAATCAACTCCCAGTCCAAGAATGTCCTTCACCACCACATCCCCGATCGCGACGGGAGCCGGGATGGTTACATTGTCCAGCAAACGCATCGCCTCGAAAATTTTTCCCTTCGGAATGTCAGAGCTTGTTTTAACAGAGGCGCGGCGGAGTGTTCCGCCCTCCACACAGACAGTGGAGGTGATAACGCGTGTGGGGTTGGTCAATTCTTTGCGGCCGTATTCCGCGCCGTGCGGACAGCTGTTTCCCGTTACGGAGAAGCCGTTTTCCTCATCCACCTTCAGGTGGCAGCCCTTCGGGCAGACAATGCAAATCAGCTCGGTCATTCTGCATCCTCCTCCTTCACGACGGAAACCGTGATTTTTCCATCCCGGATTTTCGGGAACAAGGCCTTCGGGAAGGCGACCTTTTCCATCTCGCCCGGAGCCATATGTTCCCGCTTGAAACGAGCCAGCACCTCGCCGCCGGACGAGATCTGGATCACCATATTGGTATAGACAAAGTTCACGCGGAAGAAAATCTCCACGAATTTATCCACGTTCTCCGTACGGATTTTCTGCGGCACGGTGTAGGTGACAGCGCTGCCGTTTTCCACAGCGATGCACGGCCCCTGCGGTTCGCCGTTTTTTGCGTAAAGCGCGGCGGCCCGTCCTGCCCGCTGGCTTTCCTGCGTCACGAAGTCGACCAGATCGTGGACGTGCACCACGTTGCCGCTGGCAAATACACCGGGGATCGAGGTTTCCATGTTTTCATAGACAACAGGACCGTTGGTACGCCGGTCAATTTCCACGCCAGCCTGGCGGGACAGCTCGTTTTCCGGAATCAGACCGACGGAGAGCAGAACAGTGTCGCAGTCAAAGGTGATCTCCGTGCCGGGGATCGGATTGCGTTTTTCATCCACCTTCGCCACCACTACCTGCTCTACCCGCTTGTCGCCCTTGATGTCAACGATTGTGTGGGAGAGATAAAGCGGAATGTCATAGTCGTTCAGGCACTGGACGATATTGCGGTTCAGGCCGTTGGAGTACGGCATAAGCTCCACACAGGCCAGCACCTTGGCGCCCTCGAGCGTCATGCGGCGGGCCATAATCAGGCCAATGTCGCCGGAGCCGAGGATAACCACGCGCTTGCCGACCATATAGCCCTCAATATTCATGTAAAGCTGGGCCGCGCCAGCGGTAAAGACGCCAGCGGGACGATCGCCCGGAATGGCGATCGCGCCGCGCGTGCGTTCCCGGCAGCCCATGTTCAGTACGACGGATTTCGCGCGAAGCTGCATATAGCCGTGCTCACGGCTCATCGCGTGAACGGTTTTATCCGCAGACACATCGAGGACCATCGCGCCGAGCATCACTTCCACACCCGCGTCCGCCAGCTTGTCGATAAAGCGGCTGGCATATTCAGGGCCGGTCAGCTCCTCCTTGAAAAATTGCAGGCCGAAGCCATTGTGAATGCACTGGTTGAGAATACCGCCCAGCTCGTTGTTGCGCTCCAGGATCAGCACCTTACCGGCGCCTTCCTTCGCAGCCTCCAGCGCGGCCGCAAGACCGGCGGGGCCGCCGCCGACCACAATGACATCATACAGGGTTTCGTTCATTCTGTACGCCCTCCCATCTTTGTCTCGCCGGTGATAACAGCCGTTCCGGCGCGATCCATCATGACCGCTTCCTGCGGGATGCCAAGTTCACGGGCAATGATCTGCTGTACTCTGGGGCCGCAGAAGCCGCCTTGGCAGCGTCCCATGCCGGAACCGCAGCGCCGCTTTACGCCGTCAATGGAACAGGGGGGGAGCGGACGGTGCAGGGCGTCGACGATCTCGCCCTCGGTAATGGTCTCGCAGCGGCAGACGATCTGTCCGTACAGCGGATTTTTCGCGATGGCGGCGGCGCGTTCCTCGTGGGAAAGATGTTTGAAGCGCACCACATGGCGCTCGTCCACAAACGTTTCTTTCGGATCCAGCGTCAGACCGGCTTTCCCGAGCATCCGCACCACATCGCGCGCGATGGCCGGGGCGGAGGTCAGGCCAGGGGATTTGATGCCTGCGATATTGAAGAATCCTTTTTGCTCCGTCTCGCCCACAAGGAAGTCATCGATCTCCGTGTTGGCGCGCAGACCCGCGAAATTGCGGATGGAGTCCCGGAAATTGATGTCGGGGACAGACCGGAGCGCCATTTTGCGGACAAAGGCCAACCCATCGCCTGTTGTTCCAAGATCGTCCTTTTCCGCGTCCTCAGCGTTCGGGCCGACAATCAGGTTGCCGTGTACGGTGGGGGAGACAAGCACACCCTTGCCCACTTTGCTGGGGCATTGGAAAATGACGTGGTTGACCAGCGTTCCCTGGCTCTTGTCGAGCAGGAAATATTCGCCCTTGTTCGCGGAGACGGTGAAGGTGTGAGGGGCCGCCATGTCGTTGATTTTATCGCTCCAGATTCCGGCGGCGTTGACGACGAAGCGGGTGTCAATCTCCTTGCCGCCGGCCGTAACGCGGAAGCCGCCGTCGATTGGCTGGATGGATGTGACTTCACTGTTCAGCTCTACCTGTGCCCCGTTTTTCACAGCTGTTTCCGCCAGTGCGATGGCCAGCTCCCAGGGGCTGACGATTCCGGCGCTGGGAGCGTAAAGGGCACTGGTGACCTCGGGACTCACATTCGGCTCCATCTCGCGCACCTCCGCGGCGGAGAGCACCTTCATGCCAGGCACACCGTTTTGTGTGCCGCGGTCAAACAGCTCGCGGACCAGAGCGTCCTGATCGGCGTCGAAGGCGAGCACAAGGCTGCCGATTTGCTTATAGGGAACGTCCAGCTTTTCGCAAAGCTCCTTGACAAGCGCATTGCCTTCCACGTTATACCGAGCCATTGTGGTGCCCGGATGCGGGTCATATCCCGCGTGTACAATGGCACTGTTGGCTTTTGTGGTACCGACGGAAACGTCGTTCTCCTTTTCCACCAGCACAGCGCTGAGCTTATAGCGGCTCAGCTCGTAGAGCAGCGAACAGCCGCATACGCCGCCTCCGACGATGACTACGTCAACCATTCTCTTTCCTCCTGTTCCCGAACCGGAAAAGCTGCGTGAGGACGCAAAAAAAGCCAAGCCAAAGAAACCCTTTACGGGTTTCTTTTTGCTTGACTCAACTCTCTCTCGCAAAACAGATTCAGTTCGTCTCAAAGCCGTGCGGAATCTTCTGCTGCTTTCCACACGATTCTATCTGTATTGTAGCACACAAAAGCAATGATTGCAAGTAGATCTGAAAAACAGGAGAAATTCCTGATTTTTTGTACGAACCGTTACATAAACCAGACGCTGGGGTTGGTGGTGGAGATGGCGCAGGCTCCCGCGCCAAGTGCCGCCATGATATCTTCTTTGTCTGCGATCAGGCCGCCCGCGATAATGGGAGTCTGTGTTTCCCGGCAAATCCGCCGGATGATTTTGGGCATCACGCCGGGCAGAATTTCAATGAAATCGGGATGACAGGAATCGTGGCGGCGCGTGACGTTCGACAGCGCCATGGAATCGATCACAAAGAAGCGCTGCACGGTGCAGAAGCCGAGCTCCGCGGCTCGGGCAATGATCGGCTGCTTCGTGCTGATGATCCCATCTGCCTTTGTGTATTCCCGGATAAAATCGACGCTGGCTTCCTTCGCGCTCAGGCCGGTGATCAAATCCAAGTGCACCATGGCATAGCGGCCAGTTTCCTTCACACGCTCCACGATGCGCGGGATGCTGCACACCGTGCCGAACAGAATAAATACCACCTTGATATCCGCTTTCAAACATTGTTCCAGCTCGTCCATATCCTTGACCGCCGCGATCACGGGGCAGTCCGCCATAATCTCCTTGAAATCCATTTTCCGTTCCCCCTGATTCCATCGTTTACGGCGGCTTGGTGGCGCGCCGGACCTGTCGCTTTTATTGTAGCACACCCGAAAAGCGGGTGCAAGGGAGGCTTGCACCCGCCGCGTTTTCTGTCATTTTTACTCGATCCATCCGTATTTTTCCAGAAGAGCCGTCGTGTTCGGGTAGTGCTGCGAAGAGATCAGATAGCTTCCGGAGTCCAGATAGAGAGATGCGTTTGGATCAAAGTGGAAAAGGGAAGCGGCAAGACTGTCCTCCGCCGCAAACGCGGGAAGGGAGGAGTCTCCCTGATAGGAGAGCGTCATTTCAAACCAGCGCTCATCGTACTGGCTGCTCTGCGGCATCCCCGAAAGAAAATCCTGTTGCAGCGCTTCGATGAGAGCGGAACGCTGTTCCGCGTTCGGCGTGAAGGATTGGTATTCATCGTTTTCTTTGGAATTCCAGAAGGAGACCGTGTCAAAGCTGTCCTGCGTCAGGAAGAAGCAGTCTGTGGTATTTTCGATCACTTCGGGCAGCAGGCTGATGCGGTCGAGCTCCTGGAGAAAGCCCTCAGGGAAAGCGGCGCTGTAAAAGCGGCGGCGAAGCTTGCTGCCATCCTTCAGCTCATAGGAAACTTCAAACACGCTGCCTTCCGACATGGGATACAGAGGCCCCATCGCGTGGTAGGAATCAATGATATCCTGGTGCAGCGCAACGATCTGTTCGACATTTTCTTTCTGCGTCACAATGGGCTCCATCATGCCGTAGTAGTTGCGGCTCTGTGGAGTTCCGGTGAAGAAGCTGGCACTGTGAGTCTGGCCGAAGGAGGTGGTGAAGGTGACAGATTTCACATCCTCCACGGCGGGAATACGAGAGGTGTAGCCGAAGCAGCCGGTGGCGCAGATCAGATAGAATACCACAAACAGTCCGGCCACCACACCGAGAGAGGGCATGGTTTTCCAGATGTTTTTCACGCCGCGCCGGTAGACCATTTCAATGGCCAGATGGGAGAGAAATGCTCCGAGCAAAGCCCCCAGCAGGAAGGGGAAGGAGGAGTAGATGCCGTGAATCAAAAGTCCCAGGCACATGCCGAAGCAGGCGGAGACAAGAAAACGGATCAGCACACGCGGCAGCGGGAAGGCGAAGGCGTTTTCCGCGGCTTCGCTCGCTCTTCTGCGATAGAGCAGCACGGCGGCGATCAAAAGGACAGCGCCGTATCCCAGCCACCACAGCAGCCACGGGACAACAGGCTCGTTTGCCAGACTGAAAGCGCCGATCAGCGGGTTCATCCCTTCATAGACAAACCGGGGAAGATCACTCCCGCAAAAGCCGGGCAGGGCGGAGCCGAGATAAGACAGGCTGAGAGCCAGCAGAAGGGGCAGACCGCCGCAGAAAGCAATCGTGCTGACAGTAGCGTCAAAGACCGTGCCGCAGCAGATGAGGAAGAAAATCATCAGCCCGATCAGCGCAAAGACGTTGACGATCAGGAACAGCGCACGCAGCCACAGCAGACCGGGATCCAGCATCCCATCCTGCACAGCCTGCATGGGAATGCCGAAGCAGAGCAGAATGGCAAAGCAGACAATGAGCATTGCAAGAAGCGGAACCACCAGCGCCGTCAGTTCCGCGGTCAGACGGCTGAGAAGCATCGTTTCCCGGCGGATGGGCAGGGAATGGAACAGATCCACGCTGCGCTTGTCATGCAGATACCGGAACAAAGAGACGGTGAAAATCAGAGCGAACAGCCACAGCAGCGGCAAAACAAACAGGGACAGAATACTGTACAGAAAGCTGGAAGCCTGAGAGGAAAGGTAGTACTCCATCGGCATTTCCGAACTGTAATACGAAAAATTGCTTCTGGCCTGTGTGACGGTGAGCGTCATCAGAAGGGGAAGCACCACCGCGAGGATGGCGGTGTAAAGAAGGGCGATGCCGCGGATCTGGCGCAGAGCCGCGCGGTATGATTGGAAAAATCCGCCCGGCTTACGAAAGAATGTTGTCGATGTCATATCCGGCAGCCTCCATTTCACTGATAAATACTTCCTCCAGCGTCAGCGGGAGAAGCTCGGAAAATACGGGATTCATGGCGCTGAGCTTCGCCAGAATATCCTCCTGCGTTCCGCGCGCGACAAAATCGACGAGAGAGCCCTGCGTGCGCAGCGTCACGAGGTCGAAAGAGTCGAACGCGCTGCGGTCGGGCATCGGGCGGAACATGGCCTGCACGCGGCTGATGCCGAGTTTGAGCGAATCCAGTTCACGGTCAAAGATCACGCCGCCGCGGTGGAACAGTCCCACATGATCACAGATATCCTCCAGTTCGCGCAGATTGTGCGAAGCGATCACCACCGTCATTCCGCGATCGGATACCTCGCCTGAGAGAATCCGCTTGAGCAGCTGGCGCATCACCGGATCCAGCCCGTCGAAGATTTCGTCGAGAAGAAGGTGCGTCGGGCGTGCGCCAAGCGCGCAAAGGATTGCCGCCTGACGCTGCATACCCTTGGACATGTTCAGAATCCGCTGCTTGGTATCCAGCGGGAAGCAGGAGCAGAGATAGTGAAACCGCTCTTTGTCCCAATGGGGATAGGTGTGTGAGAATAAATCCTCCATATCGGTCAGGGTGGCGGCGCGGGGAAAATACGGATAGTCGGAGATGAAGCAGACATTGCCTTTCACAGACAGATTTTCAAACGGCTCGCCGCCGTCGATGAGAACCGATCCCGCGTCCGGACGGTATACGCCCGCCGCCGTGCGCAGGAAAGTGGATTTGCCCGCTCCGTTGCTGCCCACCAGCCCGAAAATGGATCCGCTGTCCACCTGAAAGCTGATGTCGTCCAGGGCTGTAATCGCCCCAAACCGTTTTGTCAAATGCTTTACTTCAATCATGTCGCTTCGCCTCCTGTCAGTATGCGTTCCACCAGAGCGCGGATTTCATCGGGACTCACCGCATTTTCCAGAGCGCTGCGGATGGCATGTTCCAGCGCCTGTTCCGCTTCCCGTTTCTTTTTCGCGGCTTCGTCGCCCATGTCGCAGAGAAACGAGCCTTTTCCCGGCACGGAACAGATATAGCCGTCGTGCTCGAGAAGCTGGTATGCCTTCTGTACGGTGTTGGGGTTGACCCCCAGCTCCTGCGCCAGCGCCCGCACAGAGGGGAGCTGTTCCCCGGGAACCATTGCTCCCAGCGCGGAAAGACGCAGAATTTCCTGGTAAAGCTGTGTGTAGATGGGGAGCCTGCTTTTGTGGTCGAGAAGAAGCATGGCGCGGCCTCCTTTCCGCTGAGTTCAACTGTATGATGTGTACTCAACTGTTCTATTTCGATTAGTACAGTTTGAGAATACCACAGGATCGTTTGCTTGTCATGTGATAAAGAAAAATTCCTCTTTACTTTAGCGTGATAATATGCTACAATACCACTCGAGCTGTTCGGTAAATCGATTGGCTCCTGCATTTTATTAAAGATCCGTGCCGTGGGCACGGTGGGAAGGAAGCGTTATTGCTATGTTGAAAAAGAAAATAGCGGCTTTGCTGCTGGCGATTTTGACCGCGTGTTCCGCGGCGGCCTGCACCGGTTCGAGCGGAGCGCAGACGAATTCGAACGCGGTGGGAGACGATGCGTCGAACACAACGGAAAGCGCCGCGGCAAATTCGGAGGAGCCTGCGTCCGACGACTCCTGGGATAAGATAGTGGAAAAAGGTGAGCTTGTCATGGGACTGGACGACGCTTTCCCGCCCATGGGCTATACCGATACGCAGACAGGCGAGATCATTGGCTTTGACGTGGATGTAGCCAAGGAGGTGTGCAGCCGTCTCGGTGTGGAACTGAAGCTTCAGCCGATCGAATGGAACACCAAGGAAATGGAGCTGGACGGCGGCAACGTGGATCTGCTCTGGAACGGATACAGCTACACCGATGAGCGTGCGGAAAAGCAGACGCTCAGCAACGCGTATATGAAGAATAATCAGGTGATTCTGGTCAAGGAGGATTCCTCCTATCAGAGCCTTGCGGATCTGGCAGGCAAAAGCCTGGGCGTGCAGTCCGATTCCTCGGCGGAAACGGCGCTGAACAGTGAGGAAGCCACGGAATTCCGGGAATCCCTCTCGGAGATTGTACCGATTGACGACTACAGCAAGGCTATTCTGGAAATCCAGAACGGCTTGATTGAAGCCATTGCCATCGACGAGGTGGTGGCCCGCTTCTATCTGACCAACGATCCGGGTGCTTACCGGATCCTGGAGAAGGAAGACGGAACGGTCGAGTCTCTTGCGGTGGAGGATTATGTGATCGGTTTCCGCAAGGGCGATCAGGCGCTTTGCGATAAAGTGAATGAGACGCTCAGCGAAATGAAAGCCGATGGAACGCTTGGCGAGATCTCCGAAAAGTGGTTCGGAGAGGACGTTACAACCATCGAGGTGTAATCAAACCAGAGCTCAGGGGCCTGCCGCCGGAGTAGATCCGGGGCGGGTCCCCTTTTGCACGGCGCGGACAGCGCCGGGAAACAGAGGAGGGAAGAAATCTTGAATCCGGAAACGTTAGCCAGCTTGCAAACGCTGTTCCAGGAGATGGGGGAGGCCAGCCTGAGCACTCTTTTGATCTTTTTCCTGACGCTTCTTTTTTCGCTTCCGCTGGGACTTCTGGTTGCCTTCGGACGCAGAAGCCGCTATAAAATCATCAGTCTCCCGGTGCGGTTTTACATTCTGATCATGCGGGGAACGCCGCTCATGCTTCAGCTGTTTTTTGTGTTCTATGGGCTGAACCCGCTGTTCGGCATCCAGCCGCAGCGCATGCAGGCGGCGATCATTGCGTTTGTGCTCAACTATGCGGCGTATTTCGCGGAGATTTACCGCGGCGGCATTGAGTCGATCCCGGAGGGCCAGTATGAAGCGGGGAAGGTGCTCGGGTTTACGCGTGCGCAGACCTTTTTCCATATTGTCCTGCCGCAGGTGGTCAAGCGGATCCTGCCGCCGATGGGAAATGAATTTATCACCCTTGTGAAAGATACCTCGTTGGCACAGGTGATCGCGGTCCAGGAGTTGATGCATGTCACCGAAAAATTTGCAAGCTCCTCCGTATCGACCGTTCCGTTCTTCGTGGCGGCTGTGTTCTATCTGGTGATGAACGGCGTTGTCACACGCTGCTTTACCGTGGCGGAGAAGAAATTCTCCTATTATCGCTGAGGAGGTGCGGACGATGGCAAAGGAAATGGTGTTGGCGGAAAACCTCCGGAAAAGCTTTGGCGGGCAGCCGGTGCTCAAGGGCATCTCCTGCCATGTGAATCAAGGAGAGGTGCTGGCGGTCATCGGGCCGTCCGGTTCGGGAAAAAGTACGCTGCTGCGGTGTATCACACAGTTGGAGCAGATTGACAGCGGCAGCATCACCATCTGCGGGGAACAGCTGGCCCGGGAGGAAAACGGGAAAGCAAAATACGCGGATCGGAAAACCTGCGTGCAGATCGGTCTGCATCTGGGGCTGGTCTTTCAGAACTTCAATTTGTTCCCGCATTTCAACGTGCTGCGAAACATCACAGAAGCTCCGGTGCGCGTTTTGAAAAAGAGCCGTGCGGAAGCGGAAGAGACGGCGCGTGCGCTTCTGGGAAAGATGGGACTTTCCGATAAAGCGGACGCATACCCCTGCCAGCTTTCGGGCGGGCAGCAGCAGCGGGTGTCCATTGCCCGCGCGCTCGCCATGAATCCGGATATCCTGTTTTTCGACGAGCCGACCAGCGCGCTGGATCCGGAACTGACAGGAGAGATTTTGCGTGTTATCCGGGAACTGGCGGCGGAGCATATGACCATGGTGGTTGTCACCCACGAGATGAAGTTTGCCCGCGACGTCGCGGATCGCGTTATTTTTATGGACGGCGGCGTGATTGTGGAGCAGGGCAGCGCGGAGGACGTGTTTGGCAATACGCAGAACGAGCGTCTGAAAACTTTCCTGGCCCGCTATAATGAGGGCTGACACAGAGCAAAAAAACGGCCGGAACATCCTGTGTTCCGGCCGTTTTCCTGTATCCATATTTATGCCAGCGCCAATCTCGGAGAGAGCTGCGGCGTCCTTTGCGAAGCCTTTTCTGCCTCTTCCCGCAGGGAGGCAAAAATCAGCTCATGTCCCTTTTCATTCGGATGGATTCCGTCCTCACAGAGCAGCTCCTCGTAGTGGCTGCGCTCCAGAAAACGGCTGCTGATATCCAGAAGCAGAACCTGCTCCTCCATAGCCACGCGGCACACGGCGAGATTATACATCTCATGCCAGCGGTAGATCCGATCGATATCTCCCAGCCACTTCAGGATATTCTCCGCGTTTTCGCCTTGTGTGAACCAGTTGAAATAACGGTGGGCGTCGATCGGCGGCAGACTCAGCAGTACAGGATTCCCGCCGTTCTCACGGGTGAAACGCACGGCTTTGCGGTATTCCTCCTCAAAAACGGCGATCGGCGTTTTTGCCAGATGCTCGCCGTCGGGATTTTCCGCGATGGTATGCCAGTCGAAGTCGCAGTCGTTTCCGCCGAATTCAAAAACAACAAAATCATAAGAGGAAAGCTCCGCGGCATGGCGCTCCAGAAGCTCCCGACCCTTGGTAATGGTGCAGCCAAATTTGGAATAGTTGGTGACACGGAGGTGATCCTGTGTTTCCATCGAGGCCGCAAAACAATCTTTGATCACACGGTATTTGCGCCGGATGCTGTCAAATATCACACCCTTTGCCACAGAATCTCCAAACAGACAAACGGAATAACTCATAGCAGCCTCCTTCTCTCTGACAGACAGAGTGTATTTCTCTTTATCTAGTATTAAATACTATATATTATTATTTTATAAATGTCAACATCTATACAAGGAAATTCACAGCGATTTTACAAACCGGATATATTTTGCTATCATGAAGCAGAAACCTGATCCCAAGGAGGAATTGACATGGCAAAGCTCGTGCTGGTGGAGGATGACGCGGTCCTGCGCCGGGAATTGAAGCTGCTTTTGGAAACATACGGATATACCTGCGCGGCCCCGACCAATTTTACGGATATGCCCGAAGCGATCCTGCGGGAAAATCCCGATCTGGTATTGCTGGATTTGACGCTTCCCGGCAAGGATGGCTACAGCATCTGCCGGGAACTGCGGCTTGTCTCGCGCGTCCCTGTGATTGTGCTGACCAGCCGTGACACGGAGGCCGATGAGCTTTTGAGCATGAGCTTTGGAGCGGACGACTTTATCGCCAAGCCCTTCAACCGCCAGATCCTGCTGGCGCATACCGCCGCTGTCCTCAAGCGCAGCGGTTTGCACGCAGGGACTGTGACACACCGGGGCGTGACATACGATCCGGGACGCGGCACGGTTTCCTTTGAGGGCCGTGAGGCGGAGTTGACAAAAAATGAAAGCCGGATTCTTTCCCTCCTGTTCCGAAGCGCGGGACAGATTGTTTCGCGAGAGGAACTGATGAATGAGCTGTGGCAGTCGGATGAATTTATTGACGACAACACACTCACGGTCAACATGAACCGTCTGCGCCGGACGCTGGAAGGGATCGGTGTGCGGGATTTCCTCACCACACGGCGGGGGAAAGGGTACGAAATATGAGTCTGTTTCGTTTTTTAAAGGGCAAATGGTTGTTTTTGGTTGCTTCCCTTTTCACGGCCCTGTTCTGCGGTGTGCTGCTGACAGGCCTTGGGGCGGACTTATATGCTTCTTTCTTTGTCAGTGGGGTGTTTGTGGCAGGGTTGTTTGCAGCCCTTCTTCTGGAGTATTTGCAGAAACGGCGCTTTTATCAGGAGCTTGAGCAGAATCTTCAGGCGCTTGACCGGAAATATTTGCTGGCGGAAACATTGGAAGAGCCGGATTTTCCGGAAGGGCAGCTTTGCTGGCGGGCACTGTGTGAGGCGGGAAGGAGCATGAATGACGAGATCGCCGCCTGCCGCCGTGCCGAGGAGGAATACCGCGAATACGTCGAGGTCTGGGTGCATGAGGTCAAAACACCGATCGCTTCAGCGCTTCTGCTGGCGGAAAATCATCCGGGCGAGGTGTCCAGCGCAATGATCCGGGAACTGCGGCGTATTGACGCGCTGGTGGAGCAGTCCATGTTTTATGCGCGAAGCCGCCAGGTGGAAAAGGACTATCTTCTGCGCCGCATTACACTGAGTGAGCTGGTTTCCTCCGCTCTGCGGCGGAGCGCGGGGCTTTTGATTGAGAGTCATGCCGCTGTCGAGCGCGCGGGATTGGACGAATCGGTCGCGGCGGATCCCAAATGGATTGATTTTATCCTGTCGCAGCTTCTGACCAATTCTGTCAAATACGCCGGACAGCCTCTGCGCCTGCGGTTTGAGGGCAAAGCGGAGCCGGAATGCGTCGTTCTCGCCGTGACAGACAACGGGCCGGGAATCCCGCCCGAGGATCTTCCCCGTGTCTGCGAAAAGGGGTTTACGGGAAAAAACGGAAGAAGCGGTACACGGGCAAGCGGAATGGGGCTTTACCTGTGCCGTGTGCTGTGTGAAAAAATGGGAATGAACTTCGCGGTGGAATCGCCGCCGGAGGGCGGCACACGCGCACTGCTTCGTTTTCCGCGCAGCAGCCTGATTGAGGGTGTATGTTACGAAAATGTAAGAAAACCGTAAGGCGGATCGATGGAAGGGGCAAGTGCCATTCTGTTACAATAGAGGTATCAGGGTGAGGCTGTGCCGCGGCTTTGGTGCACCCATCCGGCAAGGAGTGAGGATGACATGGAACCTGTTCTGACAGTCCGCAACGTGGAAAAGTATTACGGCAGCCGAGGCAGTGTGACAAAGGCGGTCGATGACATCAGCTTTACCGTGGAGAAAGGAGAGTTTGTCGGTGTCATGGGCGCGTCCGGCAGCGGCAAAACAACGCTGCTCAACTGCATTGCCACCATTGACCGTGTAAGTGCCGGGCATATTTTTGTTGGAGGCCGGGATGTGACCGCTTTGGGAGAGCGCCGTCTGAGCGCATTCCGCAGGGAGGAGCTTGGCTTCATTTTTCAGGATTACAACCTTCTGGACACGCTGACGGCTTTTGAAAACATCGCGCTTGCGCTGACCATCCGCCGCACACCGCCAAAGGAAATCCGGGTGCGTGTGGAGGAGGTGGCGCAAAGGCTTGGCGTATTCTCCGCCCTGCCGAAATATCCGTACCAGCTTTCCGGCGGGGAAAAGCAGCGCATCGCGGCGGCACGGGCCATTGTGGGAAACCCTTCGCTGATCCTCGCGGATGAGCCAACAGGATCGCTCGATTCCCGCAGTGCACGCGTTCTTCTGGAAAGCCTTGGTACGCTGCACAGCGCTTTAAAAGCCACCATTCTCATGGTAACGCACGACGCCTTTACCGCGAGCTACTGCGGCCGTATCCTTTTCATCAAGGACGGAAAGCTGTTCAGTGAACTGAGAAGAGGAGAGGCGGGACGCGGGGAGTTTTTTGACCGCATCATGGAGGTTGTGTCTTTGTTGGGAGGTGACAGCGCTCATGCTCTGTAAGCTGGCCTTCCGCAATGTCACCCGCAGCATCCGGGATTTTACCGTCTATTTTCTGACGCTTGCCTTTGGTGTGTGCCTGTTTTACGTATTCAATTCCATCGACGCCCAGCAGGCAATGATTGCCCTGAGCGATTCCCAGAAATTTTATGTGGCGCAAATGACAGAGATCATGGCCTATGTCTCCGTGTTTGTGGCCGTGGTGTTCGGTCTGCTTGTCGTGTACGCCAACCGCTTTTTGATGAAGCGCAGAAAGCGGGAGCTGGGCATGTATCTTTTGCTTGGGATGGAGCGCAGCGGCATTTCGAGGATCCTGATTGCCGAAACGTTTCTGATCGGTTTGTTTGCCCTTGCGGCAGGATTGACAGCGGGTGTGTTCCTCTCGCAGATTGTTTCCGTGTTTACCGCGCGGCTTTTTGAAGCAGATCTGACGTCCTTTCACTTCATTCTTTCCCCGGAGGCGGTGGGGAAAACGGTGCTCTGCTTCGCCGTGATTTTCGCCGTTGTGATTGTATTTAATATGGTGTCTGTGTCGCGCTGCCGTCTGTCGGAGCTTTTGACAGCAGGCCGGAAAAACGAAAGCTCCGGCGTGCGGGGAGGAAGGGTATCGCTCATCCTGTTTCTGCTCTCCGTGCTGTCGCTTGGAGCGGCATATGTTTGGGTGCTTCATACGGGCCTGTTCAGCGCGGAGCTTGGAAAACAGATAGTACTGGGATGTGCTGGTACCGTTCTTTTCTTTTTCTCCCTTTCCGGTTTTCTCTCCGCGCTCCCGCGCCTGTTCCCGCGTTTTTATTTTCGCGGGCTGAATTGCTTTGTTCTGCGCCAGGTCAACGCGCGCGTCAACACGGCAGCGCTCTCCATGAGCGTGATCTGTCTGATGCTCTTTTTGACCATCAGCGCGCTGGCGGGTGGGGTGAGCACATCGGAGGGATTCAGTACACAGGCGCGCGCGAATAACCCATACAGCGCAAGCCTTCTCTATTATGTGGATCAGGGGGCGAAACCGTCGCTGGACATGGAGCAGCAGCTGCGGGCGGATGGCGTGCCGTACGATGAATTTGTCCGTTCCTCCAGCCAGATGGAAATTCACACGGCCGAAGTGGTGTTTGAGGACGGTCTGCATTTTTTTCTGGAAGTTGGACTTCCCGATGAGGAAGGGCCCTTCCGCAAGCAGGGAAATTCGGTTTTTGCCCCGTTCTGCGACGTTTTGGCGGAAAGTGAATGGAACGCCATGCGCCGGCTTGCCAACCAGCCGGAGGTGTCTGTCGAAGAAGGGGAATATCTGCTTTGGGTGGAACCGGCGGTCGCGCAGGAGCTTGGCTCCTTTTGCGCATCCGGTCTTGCGGTGACGGTGGAGGGAGAAACTTTCTTTCCGGCACAGGAAGCATGCGTATCGGAGCCGCTCAGCACAGGCGTGAATTCGATCCATATTCTGGCGGTTATTCTGCCGGATGAAGCGGCAGAGAAATTGCCGGTTTTGGCGGAGCTATTGAACATTCAGCTGTTGGATGAGGTGGAAGAGGAGGATTTTGTCGAGGTTCTGGATGAAATTTACACCCGGCCCCGGGATGATATGGAGAAAAATTGGCGACCGTACGATCAAAAAATCACCCGCAAGACAGTGATGAACAGCAGCATTGGCGCCAAAACCATTGTGCTGTTTCTGGGAATTTATATTGGGCTGGTATTCCTGATCACAAGCGCCGCTGTCCTGGGTTTGCAGCAGCTTTCGGAAACGGCGGACTGCGCCGAGAATTACCGGCTGCTGCGCCGCCTGGGAGCGAAAGAAAAAGCGGTGCGGCGTGCCCTGTTCTCGCAGATTGCCTTGTATGTCTGCCTCCCGCTGGCGCTGGCGCTGGTTCACTCCGCCGTGGGACTGGAGGTGCTGCGCCGGACTTTTCTTTCTGAAATGGAAATCAACATCCTTCCCGGAGCAGTTGCAACGGCAGGAGTTCTCCTTTTGATCTATGGGGGCTATTTGCTTGCGACCTGCTTTGCCGCACAGGGAATTATCCGTTCGCGGCGCGGGGAATAGGGTGGAAAATACCAAACGATACCAAGGAGGGATTTTATGAAAACATCCGTTTGCGGAATTGACTGTGGCGCTTGTCCTATGTCGAAAAGCTGTGCCGGGTGTGCGGCAACACAGGGACATCCATTTGGCGGGCCATGTATGGTGGCGCAATGCTGCCGGGAAAGAGGGCAGGAAACCTGTGAAGCATGTGACGGACACTGTAAGCTGAAAGAAACGCTGATCGCGGAATACAACGCTCTGAAAATTCCCGGTATGGCGCGGGTGACCGGGCTGAACTGCCTCAAAGGTTCGTTTGTTAATCTGGAATATACTCTCCCCAGCGGGCAGACGATCCGTTTCTGGGACGACAATAAAATTTATCTGGGCAATCAGATTTGTAAGGCAGACAGCAATCGTTGTTATGGGCTGACAGCGGATGAAACGCACCTGTTGGTGTGTGAATATGGCGACAATGGCGCCGATCCGGAGATTATTTTGTATCAAAAAAGACAGACATGAGATAAACATTAAGAACTGCCAAATTTTCCCCTATTCTACAATTCATAGAGTGCATTTCCGCGTCCAATATGGTATGATAGTAAGAAAGGAGAGACGCAGGTGTGTACCCAAAACACCGCACGCTTTCGGGCGGCTCTCTCCCGCTTGCATGACTTCCAGATCCATTGGAGGCAGCGAAAAGGACCTCAATGATTCTGAATAGGTGAAAGGAAGGTTTGGGTATGGCACGAAAAAAGGCAAGTTCTGTGAAAAAGAAACCGGCAACAACGAAGGTTGCCGCTCCGGCTGCGGAAAAAGCAGCGTCTGTGGAGGAAAAAGCCATTTCTGCTGTGACAGAGACCGCGCCGACTGAAGAAAAGAAGGAACCCGCTGCAAAAGAGACGGTATCTGCTGAGAAAAAAACAGCTCCGGTTGCGGAGAAAGCCGCACCTGCTGAGGAAAAGAAAGTCTCCGCTGTGAAGGAGACAGTACCTGCTGCTGAAAAAACGGCTGTGGCCGCGGAAAAAGCCGCATCTCCTGAGGAAAAGAAGGAGCTTCCTGTAAAGAAAACAGTGTCTGCCAAGGAAAAGACCGTTCCTGCCGCACCAGAGGCTCCTCCTGTGGAGGAGAAGAAAAAGACTCCTGCTAAAAAGACAGCGCCGGCGAAGGAAAAGATGGATCCTGCCGCGGCAAAAACCACACCTGCTGAGGGAAAGAAAAGAACCTCTGCAAAAAAAGCTGCATCTGCAGAGGAAAAAGCTGTTTCTGCTGCGGCGAAGGCCGTACCTGCCAAGGGAAAGAAGAGGACCTCTGCGAAAAAGGCGGCGTCTGTGGAAGAAAAATCTGCTCCTGCCGCAGTGGAGGCCGCATCTGCTGTGGAGGAGGTTTCAGCTGTGAATGTGATGTCGAATTTGCCTCGCCGGAGTGTTGCGTTTATCGGTTCGGAATGCCATCCGTTTGTTAAAACAGGCGGTTTGGGAGATGTCATGTATGCGCTGCCCCGCGAGCTGGTGCGCCTGAACTGTGACGTCCGCGTCATCCTGCCGCGCTATGCCTGCATTCCGCAGAAGTATCAGGATCAGATGGTTTACCGCGGCGAATTCTACATGGATCTGGGAAAGACCGGACGCAACTATTATGTAGGCATCATGGAGTATGTCTGTGATGGCGTGGTATACGATTTTATTGACAATCAGGAGTTTTTCTCCTCCGGAAATCCGTATCTGAATCTTGTGGATGATATCCCGAAATACTGCTTTTTCAGCAAGGCTGCCCTTGCCGCGCTGAATTATCTGAACTGGATTCCTGATATTGTTCACTGCCACGACTGGCAGGCGGCTCTTGTGCCGGTGTATCTGCGCACCTTATTCCAGGATTCTCCGATTGGTCATGCGCGCTCCATTCTGACGATCCACAACCTTCGTTTCCAGGGTATCTACAACATTCCGACCATTCAGTATTGGTCCGGTCTCCCGGACAGTGTGTTCGGCATGGGCGCTCTCAAGGAGAATTATGTGGACGCAAACATGCTCAAGGGCGGTCTCGCTTATGCGGATCGCATTACCACCGTCAGCGGGACCTATGCGTATGAAATCCAGACGGCTGAGTATGGCGAGCATCTGGAAAACCATCTGCGCTACCACAGCGGAAAGCTCAGAGGAATTGTCAACGGTATTGATTACGGTATGTGGAATCCGGAGACCGACTCCGCGCTGACGGTTCATTATAACCGCGATACCGTATTGGAGCACAAGATGGAAAACAAGCTGGCCCTTCAGAAGGAGCTCGGATTGGAGGAGGACGCGGGCAAGTTTGTCATCGGCCTGATCTCCCGCTTGACCAATCAGAAGGGGCTGGATCTCGTCAGCTCCATCATTCCGCAGGTTCTCGACGGCAATACCCAGGTGGTGGTGCTGGGTACCGGCGATAAGCAGTATGAGGATACCTTCCGCTATTATGAGGGGGCAAACCGTGGGACGTTCAGCGCCTGCATCCAGTACGACGAGGCGAGAGCGCACCGCATTTATGCCGGTGCGGACGCGCTTCTGGTACCTTCCCGCTTTGAGCCGTGCGGCCTGACGCAGCTCAACGCGATGCATTATGGCACGCTTCCCATCGTTCGCGAGACCGGTGGCCTGAAGGATACCGTGCAGCCTTACAATATCTTTACCGGAGACGGCAACGGCTTCACGTTTGACCGCTATGACGCGGGTCTGCTTCTCGACGCCATCAACCGGGCCAAGACATTGTATTTCACCAACCGTGACCAGTGGAACCAGGTGGTCCGGCGGGATATGGAAAAGGATGTCTCGTGGGAGAATTCGGCAAAACAGTATAAGGATCTGTATCTGGAACTGACGCAGTGGTAACTGCACCTGTGGCGTAAGAAACAGCCGCCCCAGTCATTCCAACAGAAACTAACAGAAAAGAGAAATGCAAAATGGACTTGCTGCCAACAGAAAGCAGGCGGCAAGCCCCTTTTGCTCTGTTTGGGCAAGAAAGGAATGTGAATCGTGATTACGCTGAACAAGGATTTGTCGGGTAAAATACTGGATGTTGGCGGCGGAGGGGAAGGGATCATCGGCCGTCTTTACGGGGAACAGGTGACAGCGATTGACAAATATCAGGAGGAGTTGGACGAAGCGCCTTCGGGATTTGTGAAAGTGCTGATGGATGCAGTGAATCTGACCTTTTCCGACTGTTCTTTTGACCATGCAACATTCTTTTATTCTTTGATGTTTATGAGCGCGGAAGAACAAAGACGAGCTATCATGGAAGCGGTACGGGTGTTGAAATGCGGCGGTGAAATTCATATATGGGATTGCGAGATTGCATCTGCGTACCTAGAGCCGTTCTGCGTGGATGTGCAGGTTCAGCTGCCCACAGAACAGATCTCTACAACCTATGGGATCGGAAAACTGGATGCGCAGGACAAAACCTCCATTCAAACAATCTGCGAGAATGCTGGGTTACAAAGTGTGACGGAACGAGTGGGGGAGGAAGGATTCTATCTGTGTTTCAAAAAGATAAGCCATCATAATGCCAGTTTGTGATTTCATCCATTTTAAGCAGCAAAGTTCAGAGCTTGCGCAGGCAGCGAAAAAATAGGACATTTTCTGCACTCTACGATTCATAGAGTGCATTCTCGCCTTTGATATGCTATGATGAAAGCGAAAGGAGGAGATGCAAGTGGATGCCAAAACGACAGGCCGCTTTTTGGCGGAACTCAGAAAGGAAAAAGGATATACGCAGAAGGAGCTTGGCGATAAGCTGATGGTGACGGACAAGGCAATCTCGCGCTGGGAAACCGGAAAGGGGCTGCCCGATACCTCACTGCTCAAACCTCTCAGCGATATTTTAGGGGTTTCCGTGGGAGAGCTCCTGGCAGGAAAACGGATGCCGCCGGAGCAGACAAAGGAGGAGACAGATTCCATTCTTGTGGAGGCCATGCGTTACTCCCATCGGACAGCTGCACGCGCTGCCGGTCTCTGTCTGGTGATTGTGGGAATATTGTTTCTTCTCACGCCCTTGGTGGTGACCACACAAAGCGAAAGCGGCGTCTGGGTTTTGGGGCTCGCGCCGATTGGCGCGGCGGTATGTCTCTTTCTGAAAAGAGGCGGTGGGAATGGGAAGCTTCTCTATCGGATTGGGATGGGGTGTCTGGTATTAGCCTTGATTCTGGAGCTTCTGCCGTTTGGCGCTGTGTTGGTGATGGCTCCGGGCCCAACGGAACGGATCGTGCGAACCTTTTCCTTTTTTGATCTCACTGTGTTCGGATATGCCAATTTCTTTCCGCTTTTGGTGGGATTGCTGACGGTTTTCAGTCTCTTTGCCGGAATTATTTCCGCGTTACATCCGCTGCGCTTGCTTCGCCTGAGGAACGCGGTGTTTTTGTGCACAGCAGCGGCGGCAGTCCTGTCCCTTGCGCCTCTCCTCTTTGGCATGGAGTATTTGTCGATAGTGGGGGCGTTCGTCTGCGTATGTCTGTTTCTGTCCGCCATTCTGCAGGGCGCGGGGAATTGCCAGGCTTCCCGGTCATAACCAGGAAGCCTTTTCCATACAATATCCAGGCGGAAGAAACGGGGAAGGAGGAATCAGGTGGAAAAAGATACAGATTTCGCGGGAACCGAAACAATTCATTCATAAAAAAAGCCAAAACTGTTTGTTTTTCCATCATCCAGCCGTCACAGAGGGTGGGTATACTAAACTCGTACCTTAGAGATAGGAACAGAAAAATCTCTCATCTCTCTCATATTTATTTTACTGCTGAAGGAACCGGAGAGTGGACGGAATACCGGCCCGGTACACCCGGCAGACCAAAAGCAATCCTCCCAGGAGGTTTTCATAGAATCGGGGATCGATGGCCACCAGACCACACGATCCCCGCTTTTTTATGCCTTGACAAGGAAAAGCCCGTGTGATACGCTCAGACAATACAGGGTGGGATCTCCTGCCCGGAAAGGCGGAAACGCAATGGATCAGAAAAAAATCGATCGAATCAATGAACTGGCTCGAAAGGCAAAGGAAGGCCCCTTAACACCGGAAGAGACGGAAGAACGTGCGGCCCTTCGCACAGAGTATGTTAAGGCATTTCGGGAAAGCCTTCGCTCTCAATTGGACGGGATCACCGTGCTGGAGCCGGATGGCACAAAGCATCCGCTGAAAAGGAAGTGAATGGCTAATGAATATTCAGATTTTTGGAAAGGCGAAATGTTTTGACACCAAGAAGGCCGAACGTTACTTTAAGGAAAGAGGAATCCGGTTTCAGCGGATCGATTTGTCGCAGAAGGGAATGAGCCGCGGTGAACTGACCTCCGTGAAAGCGGCGGTTGGCGGCCTGGATGCTCTCATCGATCCCAAAGCGAAGGGGGAGCAGGCCCTTCTTCTTCCATATCTGTCCTCCGATGAGGCAAAGGAAGAAAAGCTGCTGGAATTCCCGACGCTGCTTCGCACCCCGATTGTGCGCAACGGTCGCCAGGCGACGGTTGGGTATTGCCCGGAGATCTGGAAAACCTGGGAATGAGAAAGGAGAAACAGAAAATGGCTTTGTTTGTATGGTATCCCAAATGTTCCACCTGCCGGAAGGCGGAAGCCTGGCTCAAGGAGCACGGCGTATCCTTTACCGCCCGCCATATCGTAGAGGAAAATCCTACCGCGCAGGAGCTTGCTGCGTGGAAGGAGCAGGGAAAGCTTCCGCTCAAATCCTTTTTCAATACGAGCGGTCAGCTGTACCGTTCCATGAATCTCAAGGAACGTTTACCCGGCATGAGCGAAGAGGAGCAGCTTGCCCTTCTGGCTACGGACGGGATGCTGGTCAAAAGACCGATCCTGGTTCTGGAGGATCGCGTTCTGACAGGCTTCCGGCCCGAGAAGTGGGCGGAGGCGCTCGGTTTGTAATTCGGATGCACAAAAACCCCCTTGTCCCGAATAAGATACGGCACAAGGGGGAATTTCTGTGGGTGAATATTTGCGGGCCGTTCTCCCGGCCCTTTTGCTGGCTTTGGCCTCGTCGGTGGATGCCTTCGCGGCCAGCTTTTCCTATGGAACGGCAAGGATCGCCGTCCCACGCGCTTCTCTGCTGGCGGTCAGTGCGATCTGCGCCTCCACGTTGGCGCTGTCGCATCTGCTGGGAGGAATTCTCGCGCCTTTTCTGCCGGAGGGTGTCACGCACTGGCTCAGCGTGTTGATTCTGGCTGCTTTGGGCTTGTGCAAGCTGTTTGACAGCTCGCTGAAACGCTGGATTCGAAAACGGCAGGGAGGGAAGCGCGAGATTCGTTTTTCCGCGCTCCGACTCCATTTTATTTTGCAGATTTATGCGGATCCGCAGGAAGCGGATGCGGACGATTCCCGTGTGTTGTCCCCCAGGGAGGCGGCTGCTTTGGCCGCGGCACTTTCCTTGGACGGTTTAGCGGCAGGTTTCGGATCCGGTCTTGCGGGAGGCGGAGCCATTTTGATTTTTATGCTGGCCTTTGCCGCCACGGCCGGTGCGGTGGCTGGTGGCTGCCGTTTGGGCAGGCGTGTTGCCCGACGAACGGAAAAAGATTTGTCCTGGGCGGGCGGAGCTCTTCTGCTTTTGCTTGCCCTGGTACGCTGAAAACGAAGGAGAATGGATCGTATGGAATTTTTGCAGACGCCGCGCCTAACGCTGCGGCAGATGACGGAGCAGGATGCCCCCGCTTTGCTCCATTTTATGGGAAACCTTCGCGTTATGTATGCGTGGGAGTATGCATTTACCGAAGAGGAAGTGCTTGCGTGGATCGCGCGAAACCAGGAGCGGTACGCGCGCGATGGAGCGGGCTATTTCCTTGCTCTGCGGCGGGAAGATGGGGTCTGTGTAGGGCAGGCAGGCCTGATGCGGGGAGAGATGGCAGGCCGTTCCGTTTGGGAGCTTGGCTGGATTTTTGATGAAGCCTTCTGGGGGAACGGCTATGCGACGGAAGCAGCCGCCGGTCTGGCGCGTTATGCGTTTGCCAAGTATGGAATTTCAGACCTGTGGGCAGATATCCGGCCTGAAAATACCTCCTCCATCGCGGTAGCGCGCCGGCTTGGCATGCGCCCTACCGGAGAGCGTTTTGTGAAACTGGTGAGAGGAAAGGAAATGCCTCATGATGTATACCGGTTGAGCCGTGAGGAGTTTTCCGGCGGTTGATTCAGCCGAGAGCAATATCGAGGAGCATCATCAAAAGGAAGCCGGCCATAACGCTCAGGGTGCCGGTGTTTGAGTGGTCGCCCAGATGAGCCTCTGGGACAAGCTCCTCCACCACCACATACAGCATGGCTCCGGCGGCAAAGCTCAGCAGAAGGGGCATGAGCGGCTGAAGAACGGGGGCGGCCAGCACGATCAGAATTCCGAAAATAGGCTCTACAATTCCCGAAAATGCCCCATATAAAAAGGCGCGGCCGGGCGGGGTGCCTTCCCGCCGCATGGGGAGGGAGACAGCGGCGCCTTCGGGGAAGTTCTGAAGGCCAATGCCCAGGGCAAGCGCGGCGGCAGCCGAAAGGTTTGCAGGCTCCTGCTGTGCAGCCAAAGCGAAGGTTAGGCCCACTGCCATTCCCTCAGGGATATTGTGCAGGGTCACAGCGGCGACCATCAGGGTGGTGCGTTTCCAGGAGGAGGCCTGTCCCTCCGCTTCCTCTGAGCCGGGATGCAGATGGGGGAGAAAGGCGTCCATCGCCATCAGGAAGGCAACGCCCAGGGCGAATCCTCCCACCGCCGGGATCCAGCCGGGGATTCCGGCCTCCTCCGATTGCTCAATAGCCGGAATCAGAAGGCTGAACACAGAGGCAGCGATCATGACACCGGCGGCAAAACCGAGAAAAAGACGCTGAATCTGCGGACGGATCTCCTTGCGGAAGAAAAACACAAGAGCGGCGCCCAGAGCTGTCATCGCAAAGGTGAAGCCGGTTGCTCCCGCCGCCCATAAAAGGGAAAGCTGCATAGAATTTCTCCTTTCCGAATCGGTTATGGTTAGAAAATTCTAACTTATGTGACGCTATCGTATCATGGGGGGTGAGAAAAGTCAATAAAATGAGTCTTTTCAGATACGGGTGCTGCGGCGGTATTCACCCGGCGTCATACCAGTCATACGCTTGAATTGCCGCATGAAATGGGCCTCACAGCGGTAGCCGCTGGCTTCCGCGACTCTGGCCACAGGAGTTTCGCTGTTGGCCAGCAGATACTTGGCCCGATCCAAGCGGCCGCGGATGATATCCTCTCCGATGGATACACCAAATTCTGTTTTATACAGAGCTTGAAGATAGGAACCGCTCAGACCGATGCGCGCAGCCAGAGTTTCCACAGTCGTACCTGCGGATGGATTGCTGAACAGCTCCGTACGCAGCTGTGACAGTTCCTGATAGTAGCGGTGCGAACCGGTTTGCACGCCGATGCTGGGAGACAGCTTGCTGAGATCATAAAACATGCAGGAAAGGTAGGAAGCGATCAGGGAATCCATCCAGGCAGCCTTTTGTCCCTGTAAATTCTGCATGCTTAAAATGGCTCTGTCAATGGGCGAAGGATCGGGCAGAAGGACAGGACAGCTCAGCGGAATTCCCAGATCCCGCAGAAAGGTTTCCGCTTGAGGAGCAGTAAAATGCACCCAGTCATCTTCATAGGGGAGGCAAGCGGAACGGTAGTGCTGTGTGGAGCCTGGAGGAAACAGGATCCAATGTCCATGCAGGGGAACGGTTCTGCCGTCCAGCTCCGCCTGCGCCTGCGCCCGAAAATAGACAAAGACATAAAAGGGAAGGCCGGAGCGATCGATCCGAAGCGGTTCGCGGTGAAGAAAACGATAGCCGCATTGAATCACAGTAAACGTACAAACACCTCCTTATCCATAAGGCAGGCCCTGAAAAATCATAGGATAAGTCAATTTCTCCTTATTATAAATCATTGCCGGAAAAAGGGCAAGACGCTATACTGAATCCATGAAATTCAGGCGCGCCGCGCATAGGGGAAAAGGAGGAATCCTCATTGGCAAAACTGATTGTAAACACAGAAAAAAAGGGAGCGAAAATCAACCGTAATATTTACGGCCATTTTTCCGAGCATCTGGGCCGCTGCATTTATAACGGACTGTTTGTGGGAAAGGACAGCCCGATTCCGAATGTGAACGGAATGCGTACGGATGTTGTGGAGGCGCTCAGGCAGATTCGTGTACCGGTTCTGCGCTGGCCGGGCGGCTGCTTTGCCGACGAGTACCACTGGAAGGACGGCATCGGCCCGAAGGAGGGCCGCAAGCGCATGGTGAACACCCACTGGGGCGGCGTGGTGGAGGACAACTCCTTTGGCACGCATGAGTTTATGGAGCTGTGCCGCCAGATCGGCTGCGAGCCGTATGTGAACGGCAACGTGGGCAGCGGCACGGTGCAGGAGATGAGCGAGTGGGTCGAGTACATGACGTTCGACGGCGTATCCCCGATGGCGGAGCTGAGAAAGCAGAACGGCCGTGAGGAGCCCTGGAAGCTGACGTATTTTGGCGTGGGCAACGAGAACTGGGGATGCGGCGGCAATATGCGCCCGGAGTATTACGCCGATCTGTTCCGCCGGTATGCGACGTATGTGCGCAATTACGGCGACAACAAGGTATTCAAGATTGCCTGCGGCCCGAACGCAGGGGATTATGAGTGGACGGACAAGGTGATGGAGATCGCCGGCAAGTATGCCGACGCTTTGACGCTGCATTATTATACGCTTCCCAATGATAATTGGCAGGAGAAAGGTGCGGCGACAGGCTTTGACGAGGAAACCTACTACCGTACTCTGAAAAAGGGTTTGCGGATGGAGGAACTGGTAAGCAACCATCTGAGCATCATGCGCCGCCACGATCCCGAAGGCCGTGTCGGTTTGATTGTGGACGAGTGGGGTGCATGGTACGATGTGGAGCCCGGTACCAATCCCGGCTTCCTCTACCAGCAGAATACCATGCGCGATGCTGTTCTGGCTGCTGTCACACTGAATATTTTCAACAGCCACGCCGACGGAATCGTTATGGCCAATATTGCCCAAATGGTCAACGTTTTGCAGGCCGTTGTTCTTACCGAGGGCGAGAAAATGCTGCTGACGCCGACCTACCATGTGTTTGATCTGTACAAGGAGCATCAGGACGCCACGCTGCTTGACAGCTATGTGGAGGCGCATGAAATTGGTGTGGGCGATCAGAAGGTTCCCTCACTGCACCAGTCTGCTTCCATGGATGCCGAAGGCCGCATCCACGTCACAGTAGCAAACCTCTCCGCGACAGAGAGTCAGGAGATTGAGCTTTGTGTGTCGGGCAAAGAGAATGCATCCATTTCTGTTCGCCTGTTGGCAGGAGCGATGGGCGCCCACAATACCTTTGAGGCTCCCGAGACGGTCAAGCCGCAGAATTTCACTGGCTTTGAGCGCTGCGGCGGCAGTGTGAAGATGACACTTCCCGCGTGCAGTGTCGCTGCCATCGCGTTGGAATAACCGCGATGGACCGTACAGTTGGAGCATCCGGCCGCGTTTGCCGACGCTGTTTGCTGGAGGAACTGGGAGAAGGCGATTATCTGGAGAGCGTCCGCCGTTATCGCGCGCGTTTGCCGGAGAAAGAGCGCACACCGGACGATGTGTATGATGCAAGGCTTGCCGCCTGTAAGGAGTGCACGGAACTTGTGAACGCCACCTGTAATCTGTGCGGATGCTATGTGGAAATTCGGGCGGCCCGCCGCTCTTCCGCCTGTCCCGCTGTCCCCGCGCACTGGAGCGCTGTGCAGTAGCCCCGGTACAATACAAATTGAGAAAAAGCATGCTGTGAGATCATTCCCACAGCATGCTTTTTAATGCTTTCGTCCCCGAGTGAGGGAGGAGCGTAATATGGTGGGAATTTAGCAAGAAAAATTGACAGGATATGCCGGATCTGTTATAATGAACAATGTTCATATTGCGAAGCGTCTGCCTGCACCAATGTGTTTTGCGGCAGCGCTTGAGAGGTTAAGAAGGAGGAATTCGATGAAACGGTATTGTAATGCTGCTTTGGTGTATGCGATTCTTGCCATGGCGGGAGGTGTGTTTTACCAGGAATTTACCAAATTCAATGGCTTTACCGGCAGAACCACATTGTCAATGGTACATACGCATTATTTTCTGCTGGGAATGGTGTGGTTTCTGATGCTGCTTTTGTTGGAGCGGAATTTTTCTTTTACCGCCGAAAAAACAAAGCGTGTGCTGGCAGTTTACCATGTGGGACTGAACCTGACAAGTGCGATGCTGGTTGTGAGGGGGATTGTTCAGACGTTGGAAATCTCTTTGTCAAGTGGAGCAAGCGCGGCCATTTCCGGGTTTGCGGGGATTGGCCACATTTTGTTGGGTGTGAGTATCGTTCTGCTGCTTCTCCGGATTCGATCAGCGGCGTGCGGCGGCAAAAAGGCGGCAAAGTAAACAGGAGGCGTCTGCGGCGTAAAAACGCTGAGACGCCTCCTGTTGCATGATCACGGATCGGCTTCCGCCGCTTCCGGATTTTTAAAATACCGGTTTGCAAATCTGTAAAATATTTTGAAAACCTCTTGCTTTTTGAGGGAAAATCAGATATAATTATTTTCGTTCTTTTGCCGGTGTGATGGAATTGGCAGACGTAGTGGACTCAAAATCTTGTTCGTCTATTGTTACCACTTCGGCCGGAACCCTTGATTTTTCAAGGAAATTTGACAATTCAATATGTAAGTGATTTTTAATGTCCCCCCACGATGGACCTCCGATTTCTCAGAGGCTCCATCCGGGGTAAGACTTAAAAATATAAATGCCGGTGTGTCGGAATTGGCAGACGAGACAGACTCAAAATCTGTTATCCGCAAGGGTGTGTGGGTTCGAGTCCCACCACCGGCACCAGAATTCAATGGCTCGCAAACCCAGTAAAATCAAGGGTTTGCGGGCTTTCTTTTTTGCTTGGCGCATTGGATTCTTCTCCATGCACATCAGCAAAATCAGGCTTTTTTGACAATGGACCTCCTGTTTTGAGGCAAATTTGGAGGTCCATTTCAGTCATGGACCACCGTAGGATATACCCCCATGATCGCGTTGGCAGACGCCACTTTGGAATTGAAATCCAAATGAGTATAGATATTAGAGGTCGTAGAAATATCGCTGTGGCCCAGCCATTCTTGTATTTCCTTCAGGCTGACCCCGTTGGCATAAAGCAGACTCGCACAGCTATGACGGAGATCGTGGAATCGTATTTTTCGTAGGCCATACTTCTCTAAAATCAGCGGAAAGTGCTGTGTGATATAACCCGGCTTCACAAGTTCGCCAATTTCATTGACATAGATATATCCTTCGGCTTCGGTGTTGTAAGACTTGCCGCAGAGCTTTCGGTTTTGCTCCTGTTGGAGTTTTAACCGGTGCAGCAATTCCTCAAAGGGTGGAACCAGCGGCAACGTGCGGTAGCTGGACTTGGTTTTGGTACGGTCCTTTTCAATGATCGTACTTTTCCCGTTGAGCGTCACCTGGGTCACGGTATGGCGGATGGTGATGGTCTTTTTCTTAAAGTCAATAGCGTCCCATTTCAAACCCACGACTTCGCTCCGGCGCAACCCGTAGAAAGCCGCCAGTATGACGCCCAGTTCAATCGGATCGCCGCGCACGATCTGGAATAACTTTTCCAGCTCATGCTCATCGTAAATGCTGCCCACAAATTTCTGCTTTTTGGGGCGTTCAATTCGATCCGCCGGATTGCTCGACAGAAGCCCCGTCTTAAACGCATATTGCAGGGCCTTTCGGATGTTGGCATGGCGGTGGATCACCGTATTGGCCGACACTCCATTTACCTTCATTTCGTAAGTGTAGTAGTCCTGCAACTGCTTAGGCGTAACCTGCCTCAGCCGAAGCCCTGGATGGTGTTCCTCAAAATAAGGGACAATCCGATTCTTGATACCGGATGAATAAGCCGCATAAGTGGTGATTTCCACGCTGGCCTTCATCATTTCCAGCCAATCCAGTAGGAACCGGGTAAAAAGAATGTCCGCAGGGTTGTCGGTGTATCCTTTTTCCCTTTCCATCTGACGGAGCTGTAATTCAGCCTCCATCGTGCGGCGCGCCTCCTGAAGCATGGCTTCGGCACGCTTTTTATTGCCCTTGACGGGCAGCCCTGTGGATTTGGAAGGCGTTTGACGCTTTCCGTTTTCGTCTGTATAACTGAGGACGATATGATAGTATCCTCTTTTTTCACGCAGATGTCCTGCAACCATAAAATAAAACCTCCTTTGGTGGTGCAGCGCAATTCATCTGCCGTTGACCCTTTTATTGTAGCAAGAGTTTCTAAACACGGCAAATGTGCGACGAGGTTTTACGCATTGGATTCTTCGTTCAACCCCAAATATTGGAGAATGCTGATTTTGGGAATACGGTAGATTCGCCCGATAGAGAACGACTCGATCTCGCCTTTTTTAAGAAGCCGGTATCCGGTCTTTAGACTGATTCCTCCAAGCATTTTACACATTTGCGGAACCGTAACTATATCGGGATATTCCGAAAACATAAGCTGATATGCGCTGTCTATGGTCATTTTTCAGCCTCCTGTTTTCTCTTTATCACTTCATAGTCAAAACCGGGCCGCTGGCCGCAGTAGGTGCAGATGTCCTTTTCCACCCGGCCAGGGTGGACCCGGCGCAAATAATAAGAGCCTGTGCCGTAGAAGTTATTGGCACAGGCCGGACAAAGGCACATGATTAAATTTTTCGGCGTTTCTTCAATCAATCCCACGCTGACTGCCAGAGCGCGGTTGAGCCGGCGGATATGCGGTTCCTCCAGATGTCCGATGTACGTTTCCAGCCGCCTTTTATCAATGGTGCGGAGCTGCTCCATCAGCACCAGAGAAGGCAGCTCCAGGCCGTTCTCTGCTTTGAGAAGGTAATGGGTGGGCAGCTTGGCCTTGGCGTCCACTTTGCTGGATATGGCCGCCACAATGACCGTGGGGCTGTGCTTGTTTCCAGTATCGTTCTGAATAATAAGGACAGGGCGATAGCCTTCCTGCTCGGAGCCGATTCCCCGGCCCAAATCGGCATAGTACATATCGCCGCGATGATATGTTCTGTTCATGCTTATGACCTCCCTTTGAAATGCAGGCGGCAAGTGCCGCCTATGTAGAGCCGGACAGCAGAACAGAATGAAGGCCGGGGATAGATAAAACAATCCTCTGTTTTCATTGGCCCGTCCTGCTGTACGGCCCATATTTCAAAGTGTTCCTATTTGTCCTCGACACCCCGGAACACTGCGGGAAGTCATCAAACGGCTGGCGGCTCACCAGCTCCACGGGGAATCTCACCCCTCGCGTGGTTCTCACGCAACCGCCCCCATTGCCTGCGACGGATCACGGCAGTAAACCGCTTCAACGCTCGGACATTAGGCTGGACGGGAGTATCATTGTCCCCGCTGCTGGTCATGGCCGTACCGGGAGCCGCCCGGTACTGGCAGCCTGCTGTTTCTCGCTCCTTGCCGGGAAGAACAAACCAAAGACCTACAATTTCTTTTTTCGGTGGTGTCTCGTTGTTTTCTCCCGGCAGATCGCCGCGCAGCCGCTACCTGGGCTTTGGCTTTCGCCAAAGCAGCGGGAATGTGCTTGATGAATGGGTATGCAGTTTTCAACGCCTCATGAAATGCCATCACAGCTGAGAATGAAAATAAAGGCAGTGCATAGGACGGCGGCATCTGCTACACTAAAGTCAGCAGGCGTAGTCCGGTTGC
>NZ_NFJU01000149.1 GCF_002160025.1 Anaeromassilibacillus sp. An200 | reverse complement strand
TGGTCTTTGACTGTTCCTGAGCCTGGGCCAGCCTCTCCCGGATGGTGGGGCGATTCTCCCGGCCCAGGGTCATGGCGGTGAACTCCTTGAAGGCCGGCTGGAGCTGGTCCTTGTCCTTCGCCTTGAAGAACACATAGTAGTGCGGCGGGTCGGTTGTGGGGTCTTTTTTCAGGGCATAGTCGATGTCATACTTTTTCGCCACCGCCGAAAACGCCTTGATGTTCTGCTCCGTGATCTCGATGTTGGTCAGGGAGGCACCATGCTGTTTGAGCTGGTGCAGGGTCTGTTTTCCCTGGTGTAAGCTGCGCTGGGAGGGCTTTTTCTGCATCTCCTCCAGCACCTTCTTCACGGCCTTTTGGAGCAGGTCCGCGGTCATCTTGCTCGCCTCCACCGAGAGGGAGACCACGCCCTGGGTGATTTCTTCCTGCACTCACATCACCTCCGATCTCCGCCGCCGTACATATCGTGGCTCACCAGGGAAGTGTAGTAGCTGTCGATGGTGGCCGGGGCGTTATACAAAGCGGCCAGCAGGTATTTCTT
>NZ_NFJU01000148.1 GCF_002160025.1 Anaeromassilibacillus sp. An200 | reverse complement strand
AGACATCCAAGGTCAGGTTACGGATATGGAAGAAATCAATCGTTGTTTAATTTTGAAGGTTTTGCCGACTTCGTCGGCGGTCTAACTTCACGTTCGTAAAGTTAGACGTGCTGGACGGAAGAAAACAGAATCTTCACGGTGGCAAACGGAAAAGAAACGTCCCACTGAACGCCGCCAAAGATATGGGGGTATAGCTCAGCTGGGAGAGCGCCTGCTTTGCAAGCAGGAGGTCAACGGTTCGATCCCGTTTATCTCCACCAGCAGACTGAGTCTGCACGCAAAGGCCCGCTATTGAGCGAAAGCGAAATGGCAAGCTAAGTGTAGCGGGACAGTCTGAACAAACTCCCGAAAAGGGAGCAGCTTTCTGAGAAGGAACGAGCAAGGCGCGGAGTCGCCGCAGCGAGCGTCCGTCCAGCGGAGCTGGGGCGAGGGTTAGAACCTGGTCCGGAATTATGGGCTTATAGCTCAGCCGGTTAGAGCGCACGCCTGATAAGCGTGAGGTCGGTGGTTCGAGTCCACCTAAGCCCACCACAAGCTCCCGAA
>NZ_NFJU01000147.1 GCF_002160025.1 Anaeromassilibacillus sp. An200 | reverse complement strand
ACAATAGGGAGACGCCAACACAAATATTCCTCAATAGCTCAGCCGGTAGAGCATGCGACTGTTAATCGCAGGGTCGTTGGTTCGAGTCCAACTTGGGGAGCCAGAATGACGAGAGGCCGGGAAACCGGCCTTGTTGTCATATCTAAACGCTGATAAAAAAGTTCAGGGCTTAGATATGACAACAATCGGAGCAGGTGGTGCTGCCCCGGAATGTTGTCATAGCTTGATGGCCTGTCTCCGACGAAGGTTCCTTCAAGCGCACACGATTCAGGGTCGTGTGCCTGCTTTTGGGTAAGCGCTCCCCTTTTGTGAGGTAGCGTTCTCTTACGTTTGCTCCCTGTCAGTGGCTCGCACATGCGAATGCTGATATGAGCAGGGGTATGACTTCGCCGCAGGCTCGTTCGGTTGTCAAGGTACTGTTTGTATGCACTGTAAAGTGCACTGGTTACACAAAAAAGGAAGGTCCATTCCCGCAGCACAGAAGGGAACAGACCTTGACAAATGTATCCAAAACGCGCTATAATATAACGCAGTAATGGCGTTCA
>NZ_NFJU01000146.1 GCF_002160025.1 Anaeromassilibacillus sp. An200 | reverse complement strand
GCCTGTTTCATCCGGTCATGTCTCCATAGAAAGGAGGTGATCCAGCCGCACCTTCCGATACGGCTACCTTGTTACGACTTCACCCCAGTCGCCAATCCTACCTTCGGCAGCGCCCCCCTTGCGGTTAGGCTACTGACTTCGGGTATTACCGGCTCCCATGGTGTGACGGGCGGTGTGTACAAGGCCCGGGAACGTATTCACCGCGGCATGCTGATCCGCGATTACTAGCAATTCCAACTTCATGCAGGCGGGTTGCAGCCTGCAATCCGAACTGGGACCGTTTTTAGAGTTTTGCTCCACCTCGCGGTCTTGCTTCTCTCTGTTGACGGCCATTGTAGTACGTGTGTGGCCCAGGTCATAAGGGGCATGATGATTTGACGTCGTCCCCACCTTCCTCCGTTTTGTCAACGGCAGTCTGATTAGAGTGCTCTTGCGTAGCAACTAATCACAAGGGTTGCGCTCGTTGCGGGACTTAACCCAACATCTCACGACACGAGCTGACGACAACCATGCACCACCTGTCTCAACTTTCCCCGAAGGGCACCT
>NZ_NFJU01000145.1 GCF_002160025.1 Anaeromassilibacillus sp. An200 | reverse complement strand
TCGCGAACCATCTTGTGGTAGGAGGACACTACCAATCCACAGCATCCCTTACAGTGTAGCACAGCCCTTGGAGAGGGGCTTTAATAACTACTACTCTATAATACAAGGATGGTACAAATGATGGCTATGTTTTTTGCACAGAGAGTGATCCTTGGTAAGACAGCTTTTGCGGATGTTCCGGCGGCACTCAAGGCCGGATGCGCTGAGGTGCTGATCGACAGCGGCCTTCCGGAGCTGGTTCCGGAGGAGTACGGCGGAACGGCAAAGTAAAGGGAGGGTGTTTGCGTGAAGGGTATTGACGTATCAAAGTATCAGGAGCTGATTTACTGGGAAAAAGTCAAGGCGGCAGGAATTGATTTTGCTATTATCCGGGCCGGAATGGGAAAATACATAACTCAGATCGACCCGCGCTTTGAGCAGAACGCTTTCGGGGCGCTGAGTGCTGGCTTGCATGTCGGCGCGTATTGGTTCAGCTATGCCACGTCCCCGGAGGAAGCCAGGCAGGAAGCACAGGTGTGCGCTCAGGTGCTGGAACCGTATAAAGGAAAGTTTG
>NZ_NFJU01000144.1 GCF_002160025.1 Anaeromassilibacillus sp. An200 | reverse complement strand
GGGTCTCACCTCCCAGCTGACGTTTCAAAGTGCGGTTTCCGTTGCCGTCGTAGGTGTAGCTGTTCCGGGCCAGAAGCGCGTCCCCGGAGCGGACGGTCAAGCCCGTCAGATTCTTGTCCAGGTCATAGGCGTACTCCTGCCGGATGGGGCCATGGGTCACGGCCTTGGGCGTGCCGTCCGGGTTATAGGTATAGGCTGCCAGTTCCTTTCCATCATCCCACACCTTTTCCAACAAATCAAGAGGAGAATAGGCGTATTCCGTCACTTTGCCTGTTACATCGGCCTGACTGATTTTGTTGCCGTTCTTGTCGTAGGTCAGAGCCAGCAGCGTGCGGCCGCTGGCACTCTTGCGGGTCATGCGGTCCATGGCGTCATACTCGTAAGCGTACCGCATTCCCTTAGAAATGGCGCACTTGAGTAAGCCCTCCGGGGTGTATTCGTAAAAATCACCTTGAGCGCTGTCTTTTTCCTTTTTGAACAGGGGCGCACCATAGAGGTTGTACCCCAGCTCCACTGTCACGCCGCTGCGGTCGGTTCTGCGAACCAACCGCCCCTGGCCGT
>NZ_NFJU01000143.1 GCF_002160025.1 Anaeromassilibacillus sp. An200 | reverse complement strand
TTACAGAGCAGATCCGTTTCCTGTTCAATGAAGTGGAGGTATTTGACCAGCCCAAAAAGGAAGAAGTTACCGCTGTGGCTGCTCATACGCGCCACAAAAAGCATGAATATACCCTGGACAACATCCCGGAAGGCATGCCCACGGAGGTGGTAGAACACCGTCTGGAGGGTGAGGAACTGGTGTGTCCCCAATGCGGAGATACCATGGCGGAAATCGGTGTGGAAGTGGTCAAACGGCTCAAGATTGAGCCCATCCGTTTGGTTGTGGAGGAACACCGTTACCACACTTACGCCTGCCGGACCTGCGACCAGGAGGACATTAAGACGCCGGTTATTAAAGCACCCCGGGAGAAGAATATCATCCCCGGCAGCTTTGCCACACCGGAAGCCGTGGCCCACATTATGACGCAGAAATTTGTGATGGGCAGTCCGCTGTACCGACAGGAGCAGGAGCTGCGTCGCCAGGGTATCTCTTTGAGCCGGCAGACCATGTCCAACTGGATCCTGCGGGCAGCGGAGGATTATCTGACCCCAGTGTATGAGCAGCTGCATAAAGAGCTGCTTGGCAGAGCGGTGCTCCATG
>NZ_NFJU01000142.1 GCF_002160025.1 Anaeromassilibacillus sp. An200 | reverse complement strand
GCTTAACTTTTGTTTCCAACCACACATACCGTCACGCTTTTGCTACGCGTATGGTCGAAAATAACGTGGACTATAAGGCACTGTCTACCCTGATGGGACATACCGACGTTGCGTTTACACTCAACAGGTATCCCCGTCCCCATCTGGATTTTCTCAGCCAGCAAATGAATCTGATTTCCAAACGCTGAATCAAACAGGAGGGTTTTCAGAAAAGCGGACACGTGTCCGCTTTTACCTTTCAACAACAAAAAACAGAGTCCCCACGCGGAAACTCTGTAATACCATCAAAAAGACTTGCTCTTTCCATTATTTAGTGGTATAATATACGAGTAGGTTACCAAAAAAGAAAATAACATTCACTGGCGACGATTGATCTACCAAATCAACCGCCGCCCCGCCAGAAGGTATGAGCGTACCAACTGACTTCTGTGAACGCCATTACTGCGTTATATTATAGCGCGTTTTGGATACATTTGTCAAGGTCTGTTCCCTTCTGTGCTGCGGGAATGGACCTTCCTTTTTTGTGTAACCAGTGCACCTTCGGTGCGCTACCCGTACCTTGACAACCGAACGAGCCTGCGGCGAAGTCATACCCCTGCTCATATCAGCATTCGCATGTGCGAGCCACTGACAGGGAGCAAACGTAAGAGAACGCTACCTCAC
>NZ_NFJU01000141.1 GCF_002160025.1 Anaeromassilibacillus sp. An200 | reverse complement strand
GAGCGGAAGGAAATTTTACTTAAATTGTGATGTGAGGAGAAAAAGAAGATGTATGATAAGACCATCAGGCTGACAAAGAAAACTGCTACACAGTTAATTCATCAGATTAAGTCGCTCATTCCGCAAACCGTGGAGAAAAACGGAATGACACTGACGCTTGCCGGTGTATCCTGGCAGGGTGTAGGCGGAACAGGAGCAAATGGCAGTTTGATCCCCACGTCCTACACAGCCACAGCGTCCTATAGCGCTGTTGGAAGCAGGAGCTACGCGACAGGGTATATCACCACCGCGCGATACAGTGGTGATGTTACCTTAACAACGGAAGATATCCTGTATACCCTGACCTACAGCGGAGAGCCAATCCCTCCGCCGGAGCCGGACAGAAGCTGGATTGTATGGACACTCACAGCTATCTTTGCTGTAAGCCTGGGAGCCAGTATTGTGCTGGCAGTTCTGTATTTCAGAGGAAGGAGGAGGTTAAGACAGGAATCTGTGATTCCCCCGGCAGAAGAAACGCAAGAAAAGGAAGAGAGGAATGAGGCGAATGAATAAGAAAATATTGTGTATCACTTTGGCCGGTATGCTGGCTGCATCCATGTGTGCTCCGGTTTCCGCAGCCTGGGATGACCCCGAATACTACTACGATTATTATGTACAGGCGGAGGAATTCCC
>NZ_NFJU01000140.1 GCF_002160025.1 Anaeromassilibacillus sp. An200 | reverse complement strand
TACAAGGTTGATAGGCTGCGTGTGGAAGTGCAGTAATGCATGTAGCTTGGCAGTACTAATAGGCCGAGGGCTTGACCATCACTTCTTGGTCAGTCTGATTTTACAGCAACACCTCTTCGTTTCAAATCTTTGTCCAGTTTTGAGAGTGCACAACACATTCTCAGTGGTTCATGCGAGAAAGCGGAAGCTGAGCGCTGACCGTACCGTCTGCACCATTAGCTCAGTTGGTAGAGCACCTGACTCTTAATCAGGGTGTCCCGGGTTCGAGTCCCTGATGGTGCACCACAAGTCAGAGAGGGGCCGGAGGCTCCGGCTCCCCGACTGACGAAACTATGGCCCGTTGGTCAAGCGGTTAAGACAGCGGCCTCTCACGCCGTTAACGTGGGTTCGAATCCCGCACGGGTCACCAGCCGAAAGGCAAACAAAGAAAGCTTCCCTGGTGATTGAGGAAGCAGCAGTCGAAGTGAAAATGCTTCGAAGTTGGTGTTGATTACGGTGAGGGTCCACCCGTTCCCATCCCGAACACGGAAGTTAAGCTCACTGGTGCCGACGATACTTGGCTGGAAGTGGCCTGGGACAATAGGGAGACGCCAACACAAATATTCCTCAATAGCTCAGCCGGTAGAGCATGCGACTGTTAATCGCAGGGTCGTTGGTTCGAGTCCAACTTGGGGAGCCAGAATGA
>NZ_NFJU01000014.1 GCF_002160025.1 Anaeromassilibacillus sp. An200 | reverse complement strand
GAACCGGACAAAAAGCCTCAGAGTGAGAGCTATATGTGGCTGTACCGGACCAGTGGAGATACGGACAAGCCCATTGTCCTGTACGAGTACCAGCCGGGCCGGGGCGCCAAGCATCCAAAAGCGTTTCTGACAGGCTTCCGGGGCTACCTCCACACGGACGGTTATGCCGGATACCACAATCTTTCGGATGAAATCACCGTGGTTGGCTGCTGGGCCCATGCCCGGCGGAAGTTTGATGAAGCAGTCAAATCTCTGCCCAAAGGGAAGGCAAAAGGTGGTTCCGCCACGCAGGGCCTGGCTTATTGCAATAAGCTGTTTGAATTGGAGGATACGTTCAGCGGCCTTTCTCCAGAAGAACGATACGTCCAGCGGCTGGAACAGGCAAAACCTGTTCTGGACGCTTTATTGGCATGGGCAAATACCAGAACGGCAGCGCCGAAGTCTGCCCTGGGCAAAGCATTTACCTATCTGAAGGAGCAATGGCCGTACCTGGTCAACTATCTGCGGGACGGCAGATTGGAGATTTCCAATAATCGTGCTGAGCGAAGCATAAAGCCCTTTGTGATTGACCGGAAGAACTTTCTGTTTGCCAATACGCCCAATGGGGCTGCTGGCAGTGCTGTAATTTTTTCTATGATCCAGACAGCCCTGGAAAACCAACTGGATCCCTACCGCTACTTGACCTGGCTGCTGAAAATGGCCAACGGTACAGATCTGACCAGACCGGACATACTCCAGAGTCTCCTCCCCTGGAAGGCTCTGGAGACGTGTAAAGTAAAATGATGAGACAATCCCAGCTCTGAGAATCATCTCTGAGCTGGGATTGTCTATGCGCCGTTACGTTTGACGCTTACAGATAGGCAGTTAGTTCCAGCTTGAAGTGTTCCATGGATTCAAATTCTTGCAGATACAGCAACTCACTTTTGAGTAAGCCAAAGAAATTTTCCATAACAGCATTATCCAGACAGTTACCTTTACGGCTCATACTCTGCCGAATACCTTTCTCACAAAGCATACGCTGATACTGCTTATGCTGGTACTGCCAACCTTGGTCAGAGTGGAGGATCAGCCCTGTTCCATCCGGTATTGTTTCAAAAGCCTTGTCCAGCATGGTAGTAACCATGCTCAGAATCGGTCTGTCAGAGATCGTATAACTAACCAGGTAACCACCGTGTAAGTCCAAGATTGGAGAGAGATAAATCTTCTCTCCGAACAGACTAAACTCTGTCACATCGGTGACCCACTTTTGATTTGGCTTTTCTGCATGGAAATCCCGGTTCAACAGATTGGGGGCGATTTTGCCTACTTCACCCTTGTAAGAACGATATTTTTTGGCTCTTACACGGCAAACCAACCCCATTTGTTTCATAAGCCGCTGCACGGTCTTGTGGTTCAGAAAAATCCCTTTGTTGCGAAGTGCGATAGTGATTCGTCGATAGCCGTATCGACCTCTGTTTTCGTGGTAAATTGTTTCGATTTTCGCTTTTGCTGCAGCGTATTTGTCTGCCTGTCCCATCCTCTTTACATGGTAGTAGAAGGTTGCTCGAGGCAAGCGAGCGATTTCAAGTAAATGCGGCAGAGAATATTTTTGCCTTAGTTTTTGGACTACCAGGGCTTTTTCCCCTGGCTTCGCTCTCTCTCCAAAACCAAGGCTTGCAAGTTTTTTAAGTATTCCACCTCTGCACGCAGCCGCTGATTTTCAGCAATAAGATCTTCTTCAACAGATTTTGACAGCTTTACCGGACGTCCGGTACTTTTACGCCCTCGTCGTTCTACAGCAAGCCCTTCTGCCCCCTCCTCTAGGTAGATGCGTTCCCATGCACGAATTCGGCTACGAGCTACACCGTACTGGCGCTCTGTTTCGCTATAACTCAGCTTTTCCTTCCGCATGGTTTCTACAACAGTTTTTTTGAATTCTGGAGTATATCTCTTGTTCGGTATTCCTTTTGGCATAGTAAAGCACCCCACTTGTTATTCAGTATAACATACTGTCTAACAAATGGGGTGCAGTTCATTTTAGATACGCTGTGCATTTTATTTTTTATCACTTTCAAATCCCGCTTTTATCAGCTTTTCCAGACAGGAGGAACAAATGATCTCTCCGTACTTTTTTTGCAAATCCTTTTCATTTCCGCAAAAAACACAACGGGTTTCTTCTTTTTCTAACAGAATCGCTGTTCCTTTCAATTTCACGGTCAAATAATCCCCTTGGCGTATGTCGAGTATTTTACAGACTTCTTTTGGAAGGATCATTCTTCTGCCTCTATCGACTTGGCATTTCATCTGTCATGCCCCATTCCATTTATTTCTTTACATATCATTTTATCAAATTTAATAATAAATAGCAACTATTATCATATCATAACTTTATAAATGATATATACACTATGTTTCTCTTTTCATTTATATGTAAATTTGATATTGTTAAACTCAGAAATGAGGGTGATTGCATTGCTGAACGACCTGACGGCAACGATAGGGGAAAATATGCGGAAATACCGCGAAAAGTATGAATACACGCAAAAGACCGTCGCGGATCTGCTGAATATTGACCCACAGTATTATGGAGAAGCGGAACGCGGCCGGAAACGGCTGAGTCTGGAACGGATGGTGGAGCTTTGTACGGTTTACAAAATTTCGCTGGATGATCTGATCCCTGTTTCCACGCAGGCCGAAGAAGGCGATCGGGAGGGGATTCTCTCTCAAATTCAGACCGTTCTGTCGCAATGCACGCTGGATCAGCTTTCTCTGATCCATATTCTTGCTAAGGATATCCGGGATTTTGCTCAAAAATAATACGCTTCAAAATAGAAATCGTCCCCTCTGCGGTGTAAGGAACCGCGGAGGGGACGATTTTTGTGAGCAACAAAAGATTTATTCTATAGATTTGTGGGCAGCCGTCCGGAAAAAATCGCTGCGCTCTTTTTCCTGGCTTTCTTTGGCTTCGCGCAGATTTGATGGGGCTCTGCCCCAAACCCCGCCGCCTTTTGTAAAAGGCGGGCGAAAACTTCAAGTTTTATTCATCCAGCTTGAGGACGGACATGAACGCCTCCTGCGGCACCTCAACCGTGCCAAGCTGGCGCATGCGCTTCTTGCCTTCCTTCTGCTTTTCGAGCAGCTTCTTCTTTCGCGTAATATCGCCGCCGTAGCACTTCGCGAGCACGTCCTTGCGCATAGCCTTCACCGTCTCGCGCGCAATAATGCGGCCGCCGATGCACGCCTGAATCGGCACTTCAAACAGCTGGCGCGGGATCTTCTCCTTGAGCTTTTCGGCCATCTTCCGCGCGCGGGGATACGCCTTATCCTCGTGGATGATGAACGAGAGCGCGTCGACAATCTCGCCGTTGAGCATGATATCGAGCTTAACCAGCTTGCTCTTCTGATAGCCGTTGAGCTCATAGTCAAAGCTGGCGTAGCCGCGCGTGCGGGACTTGAGCGCGTCAAAGAAGTCGTAGACAATCTCGTTGAGCGGCAGCTCATAATGGATGTCCACACGGTCCGCGTCAATGTAGGTCATGTCGCGGAAGGTGCCGCGCCGGTCCTGGCACAGATCCATGATATTCCCCACATAATCCGTCGGGGAATAGATGTGCGCGTTCACCATCGGCTCCTCCGCTTCCGCGATGAGGGACGGGTCGGGATAGTTCGTCGGGTTATCAATGAACACGACCTCGCCGCTCGTCTTCGTGATGCGGTACACAACGCTGGGGGCCGTGGTGATCAGGTCGAGATTGTATTCGCGTTCCAGCCGCTCCTGGATGATCTCCATGTGCAGAAGGCCGAGGAAGCCGCAGCGGAAACCAAATCCCAGCGCCACGGATGTTTCCGGCTCAAAGGAGAGGGCGGCGTCGTTGAGCTGAAGCTTTTCAAGCGCGTCGCGCAGATCGGGGTATTTCGCCCCGTCCGCCGGGTAAATGCCGCAGTACACCATGGGCTGCACGGCGCGGTAGCCGGGCAGCGGCTCGGAAGCGGGATTGTCCGCGCGGGTGATGGTATCGCCGACGCGCGCGTCCTTCACCGCCTTGATCGACGCGGTGATATAGCCCACCTCGCCGGAGGAAAGCTCGCTCGCGGGCTCGAACGTCGTGGCGCGCATGTAGCCGCACTCCACCACGGTGAACTCGCTCCCCACGCTCATCATGCGGATGGTGTCGCCGGGGTGCACGGTACCCTCCTTGAGCCGCACATGGGCGATTACGCCGCGGTACGGGTCGTAGTAGGAGTCGAAGATCAGCGCGCGCAGAGGGGCTTCATCGTTGGCCTGCGGGGGCGGCACCAGCTTGACCACCTGCTCCATCACCGCGCCGATGTTGATCCCCTGCTTCGCGGAGATCGCGGGCGCGTCCTCCGCCGGGATGCCGATCACGTCCTCAATTTCCTTGCGCACGCGGTCCGGGTCGGCGCTGGGCAGATCGATCTTGTTGATCACCGGCACGATTTCCAGCCCGGCGTCCACAGCCAGATAGGTATTCGCCAGCGTCTGGGCCTCGATGCCCTGCGACGAGTCCACGACCAGAACCGCACCCTCGCACGCCGCCAGACTGCGCGACACCTCATAGTTGAAGTCGACGTGGCCGGGCGTGTCGATCAGGTTGAACATATAATCCTCGCCGTCCTGCGCATGGTACACCAGCGTCACGGCATGTGCCTTGATGGTAATGCCTCGCTCGCGCTCCAGATCCATATTGTCAAGAAGCTGGTCCTCCATGTCACGCAGAGCCACGGCCTTCGTCTGCTCCAGAATCCGGTCCGCGAGCGTGCTCTTGCCGTGGTCGATATGGGCGATGATGCAGAAATTCCTGATTTTATCCTTGGAAAAGCTCAATGCTGTTTTTCTCCTTCCCCCGGGCGATCCGCCGGTCACACTTACTTTTTACTATAACACACAACGGGGGCTGAGAGCAAGCGGAATCCGCGCGGGAGCGCGGCAAACGCCGTGTTTCCGTCAGCCGTACTGCACGCCGTACTCCTCGATCGCGGCCACATGCTCCTCGTAGGTCGTGCTGTAGTGATTTTCGTTATCGTTCCCGAAGAAAAAGTAGTAATACTCCGATTCGGCGGGGTTGCGGGCGGCCTCCATCGCGCGCTCTCCGGGACAGCAGATCGGCCCGGCGGGCAGGGCGGGGCATTTGTAGGTGTTGTACAGCTCCGCGAAACGGGAGGTGTCTCCCGTAAGATAGGGGGAATCCGTCACCGCGTCGTTGATGTATTCGCGCGTGGAATCCATCTGGAGCATCATCCCGGCGTCGAGCCGGTTATAGATGACGGAGGACACCAGCGCGGCATTTTCCACGCTCCGGGACTCCCGCTCGATGATCGACGCGATGATCAGCTGCTCGTCCGTCAGATCCCCGGCGCGGTAGCGGTAGGCGTTGAGCATCTCAATCAGCACGTCTGTGGGATCGCTGTTTTTTTCAAACTCATACGTCGCCGGGAACAAATAGCCCTCCATCTTATACGGACGGTTTTCGTCCTCCGGCACGGTGAACGACGATGGCTCATACGACTGCGACACTTCAAAAAATTCCTGCCCGGAGCACACGCCGTTTTCCTCAAGCCGCTGGCAGATTTGCAGAACGGTGAAGCCCTCCGGAATCGTGACGCGCACCGTGGTATCCTCCTCCGCGGGCGGGGCAGGGGTGCTCTCCGGATCTTCGGGAGCGCCGGAAGCGCCGGAGGAAGCCGGAGACGCTTCCTCCCCCGGCGCAAAGGCCGGAACGACGGCGCATCCGGCAAACAAAAGGAAAACCGCCGCCAGCAGAGCGGCCGCAAATTTTCGCATGAGACAAATTCCTCCCGGTTTCAACAGGATTCCCCTTCGGGTACCCCCATTTTACACCGGGTCAGCAAAAAACACAAGTCACACAAAACGGTTGAGCGTTTCGTCGTACTCGTAATCCACCTCGGCGAGACGGCGGCGCAGATCGTCCTCGTCCTCGCACAGGGACTGGCACAGCTCACGGAGCGAGGGGTACTCGTCGCGCAGCTTGGTGTTGACATAACTCAGAAGAATCATCGGATCCTGGGGAAGAGACATGAAAAACATCCTTTCAAAAGGCCTGCCAAAACAGGCTCGTCACGAAATTTTGCGATGATCGGAGAAAGAACGACTACCACGCGCCCGGACGGAATATATTTGATACCAGCGGCAGCAAGCGCGCCGCGAAACATGGGAGGTGGACGCACGGTGGAATGGCAAAACAAGACGGCAGCCGAGTGCCTGCGCGGTCTGGGTTCGGACGGGAAAAAGGGGCTTTCGCACGCGGAAGCCGCGCGCCGTCTGAAGGAAACAGGGACAAACGAGCTGGCGGGGCCGCGCCGCAAGGGGCTTCTCGCGCGGTTTTTCGCACAGCTTTCCGATTTTATGGTGCTCGTGCTCCTCGCGGCGGCGGCGGTTTCGTTCCTCGCTTCGCGGATCGAGGGCACGGGCGACTATGTGGATTCCATCATTATCCTTGCGATCGTGGTGCTCAACGCGGTGGCAGGGATGATCCAGGAGAGCCGCGCGGAGCACGCCATGGAGGCTTTGAAAAAGCTGAGCAGCCCGCGTGCGCGCGTCATCCGGGGAGGCCGGGAGGAAACCGTGGACGCGGCGCAGCTGGTGCCGGGCGATCTCGTGCGATTGCGCGCGGGGGATATCGCCCCGGCGGATCTGCGTCTGATTGAGTCGCACGGCCTGAGCGCAGGCGAAAGCGCGCTCACGGGCGAGAGCCTGCCCGCCGCGAAGGACGCGGGCGTGGTGCTGCCGGAGAAAACGCCGCTTGGGGATCGGAAAAACATGGTGTTTTCCCCCTCGGAGATCACGGCAGGCAACGGGCTTGGCGTGGTGACGGCCACAGGCATGCGCACAGAGGTTGGACGCATTGCCGGAATGATTGCGTCGCAGGAGCCGCCGAAAACCCCGCTGCAAAAGCGTCTGGCGCAGACGGGACGCTGGCTGGGAGCCGGAGCACTCGCCATCTGCGCGCTGATCTTTCTCATTGGTCTTTTGGAGCACACACCGCCGCTTGACATGTTCCTGCTGTCGATCAGCCTGGCCGTCGCGGCTATCCCGGAGGGGCTGCCCGCCGTGGTGACGATCGTGCTGGCCGTGGGTGTGCGGCGCATGGCGGCGAAAAAGAGCATTGTGCGGCGGATGCCTGCGGTGGAAACGCTCGGCAGCGCCAGCGTCATCTGCTCCGACAAGACCGGCACACTCACGGAAAACCGCATGACGGTGCGCACCGTGGCGAGTGCGTCCGGCGAAGTGGCGGCACATTCGCAGGAGGGAAAGCGCATCCTCTCGCTGGCCTGCCTGTGCAGCAACTGCACGGGCGGGGCGGGCAGCTATCGGGGCGAGCCGACGGAGACAGCCCTTGCCGCCGCCTGCCCGGAGGAAAAAAGCGAGCTGGAGCGCCGCTGGCCGCGCGTGCATGAGATTCCCTTCTCGTCCTCCCGCAAGCGCATGACGACGGTGCACCGCCGCCCGGACGGCGGCTACCGGATCATCTGCAAGGGCGCGCCGGACGTGCTGGCCCGTTACTGCGTGGGAAGCTGTTCCGGGTTCCTCGCAAAAAATGAATCCATGGCGTCCTCCGGCCTGCGGGTGATCGGCGTGGCCTTCCGCGATACGGACGCGCTCCCCACTGAGCGCGAAATGGAGCAGAACCTGACCTTTGTGGGGCTTGCGGGCCTTTCTGATCCACCGCGCGCCGGGGTGAAGGAGGCTGTGGCCCAGTGCCGCTCCGCCGGAATCCGTCCGGTGATGATCACAGGCGACCACGCCGCCACGGCCTCCGCGATCGCCCGTGAGCTGGGCATCCTGCGCCGCGACGGCAAGGTGCTCACTGGGCAGGAGCTGGACGCGCTCTCCGACACGGATCTGAAGCGCGCCGTGCGCACCTGCGACGTGTTCGCCCGCGTCTCGCCGGAACATAAGGTGCGGATTGTGCGCGCCTTCCAGGCAAACGGCGAGGTTGCCGCCATGACGGGCGACGGCATCAACGACGCTCCCGCCCTGCGCGCGGCGGACATCGGCTGCGCGATGGGAAAGAGCGGCACGGAGGTCGCCAAGGGCGCGGCGGACATGGTGCTGGCGGACGACAATTTCACGACGATCGTGGCGGCGGTGCGCGAGGGGCGCGGCGTGTACGCGAACATCCGGCGCACGGTACATTTCCTGCTCTCGTGCAACATCGGGGAGATCCTCACGGTGTTCGTGGGATTTTTGATCGGCCTGCCCTCGCCGCTGCTCGCGATCCAGCTTCTCTGGGTCAATCTTGTGACGGATTCCGTGCCCGCGCTCGCTCTCGGTGTGGAGCCGATTGAGCCGGGCGTGATGCAGCGCCCGCCCGCCAAGCGCGGCGAAAGCCTGTTTTCCGGCGGCATGGGCTGGCGTATCGCGATTGAGGGATGTTTGATCGGGGCGTTTACGCTGGCGGCATACTCTGTAGGCCGCGTGTTCTTCGACCCCGACCCGATGAACCCGGTCGTCGGGCGCACGATGGCCTTTGCCGTGCTCTCGCTCGCGCAGATCGCCCACACGTTCAACATGCGCGGCGGCCCGCTCTTTTCCCCGGCCCGCCGGGGCAGCCGCCTGCTGCCTGCCGCGCTGTTGTGCATTTTCCTGCAATGCTCCGTCCTGCTCGTGCCGCCGCTGGCGGCGCTGTTTGACGCGGCTTTGCTCACTCCCGCCGCCTGGGGCGCGGTGGCTGCTTTTTCCCTCGCCCCCGCCGTCCTCGTGCGGCTGCAAATGCTGATCAACCGGAGGCATGGGTGAGGGAACCATGCCGAGTGTATCGCTTTCCCAAATTCTTGTCAAGACCGCACTCCGCTGAAAACAGCAGCCAACCTTCCCGAACGCTCCATGAAAACAACGCGGGACACACGACAAGACCCCTTTGCGACGTAAGATCGCAAAGGGGTCGATTTCTTTCACCACGGTTCGCCGCGGGACGCGGCGTGCGCGACTTGCGTCAAGACTCAGTCTTGCCGGCTTGCATGAGAGAGTAGAAGCAGGATTTACGGGCCATGAGGGAATCGAAGGCGCCGCGCTCCTCGATCACGCCGCCGCGCAGGACGAGAATCTCGTCGAAGCGCCGCAGAAGCGGCTCGTCAAGCGAATGCGTCACCACCACGCGCGTCAGACCGTCAAGATCGAGCAGGGAGGACGTGACGCGGAAGGCTGTCTCCCGATCCAGCGCGGCGGTGGCTTCGTCCGCGAGAAGGACGGGCGTTTTCCGCAGAAGGCTCCGGGCAATGGAGACCCGCTGGCGCTCGCCGCCGGAAAGCGCGTTCCCGTTTTCGCCGCACGGGAAATCCAGCCCGCGCTCCGCCACCAGATCCCCCAGCCCCGCCAGGGAAGCCGCCTGCCGGACCACTTCTTCCGGGAAATCGCGGAACATCGTCAGATTGTCCCGCAGGCTGCGCTGGAACAGGAATACGTCCTGCCGGATGAGGGACATCAAATCATAGAGGGACGACAGGCGGATCTCACGCAGTTCCACCCCATCTACCAGGATTTCCCCTGCGTAGGTGGGAAAAGAACCCATCAGCAAGCTGAGAAACGTTGATTTTCCACTGCCGGACGTGCCGACAACCGCATAGCTTTTTCCCGCTTCCAACCGCACGGAGAGGTGGTTGAGCACCGGTTCGCCCTCCACATAGGAGAACGAAACGTCCCGCAGCTCCACCGCGTCGCGCAGGACGGGAGGAATCTCCGTGCCGCCGTCCGGCGTGCGGATCGCCAGCGCGTCCTCGAGTTTTTTCACCAGCGCGAGGGCCGCCTTGCGGTTTGCGAGAAATTCCGGCACAACAGAGATCGGCTCCAGAATAAATCCCATCAGCTGCACAAAAATCATCACTACGCCGGGGGTAATAAACCCGGCCGCCGCCATAGCCGCGCTGGTGAGGATCACTCCCAGCTGTGCCGCCGCGCCGGATATAGAGGAAATGGTGGAAATGACGGTGTTCAATCCACGGCGGCGGGCTTTGGCCTGCTCCGCCGACCGGCAGCTTTCCGAGAACAGGCGGAACGCCTGCTGCTCCGCCTTCATGCTCTTGATCACCGGGAAGCCTGAAAGGCAATCCCGCAGAGCAGCGACAAAGCTTTCATTTTTCTGCGACACCTTCTGTTCTGCCGGAGCCAGCTTCCCGCCCGTCAGAAGGGCGGCGATCACCGGCAGCGCGGAGAACAGCGCCGCCACCAGCGTCAGAAAAGGATTGTACCAGAGCATCAGGGCGATTGCTCCGGCAAACAGCAAAAGCTGTACCACACAGTCAAACATCTTTTCCAGATAGTTTGTTTCGATACTGTTCGCGTCGTTCGAGAGAGCAGAAAGATACAGCGAGGTATTCTCCCTGGAAAAAGCCGCCGTCCCCTTCTTTGCCAGCTCGCGGAAGGCCGCTTCTTTATACTGCTGCATGGCACGGCGCAGGAAACGCGGTTTTGCCAGGCAAGTACCAATCCCCGCCGCAAGAACGCCCACCAGCACCAGGACGGAAATCACAATCAGCTGCGGCAGCGTCCAGGTGGTGGAAACACCGGAAGCGAGATCAATCGCCTGCTGGAGCAGCACGGAGAGAACCAGGTTGAGTCCCGCTACCAGCGCGGATACGCCGATCACCACGCAAAACATCAGGCGATTCTTTCGGAAAAATTCGTGGCGCAGGCCGTTACGCTTTTTCATGGCTCCATCCCTCCCACAGCGGCCAAAGCACAGGCGCTGTCTCTTCCGTTTCCTTGATAAATCTTTCGACTCCCCGCATAGCCGTCTCCCCGATATCGTCGAAGGCGGCAGGCGGAGGATCGCCGCAGCAGAAGTGAATTGCCGTTGCACTGTAATCCGGAGCCGCGTCGAAACGCCGCGCCGTCTCCCAGGCCCGGCGAAGATACGTTTCCGCCTCCGCGTTTTGCCCCAGCCCGACGCACAGATGAGCGCACACCGCCAGAATCAACGCCTCCGCCTTCGTTACAAACGACACCCGGCCCGGCTCGGTCATCCCGTCCAGAAAATAGAGAACCCGGTCAAAAAGCTCCAGCACCTGCTTTTGTTCATCCCAAGCCTCTGCGGTATTGACAAAGCCGAACGAGATACGAACCAGATCCGCGGTAAGCCGCAGATAGGAGCGGAACAGATAGCGCCGCGCTTCGTCCTTCTGATCGGTATACGCCAGCGTTATGCCGATGAGAGAATCATAGATTTCGTTGTCGTTGTGCTGCTTGAGCTCGCGAACGCCTTCCTCCTCTTCGCCGAGTGAAATCCGTGCGCTGGCGATGGATTCCCGGATCGAAATTTCCCCGATCTCCGGATCCGTGTTCTGCGAGAGCAGCGCCAGCGACCGCTCATATAACGCAATGGCCCGGCGCATCTCCTGATTTTCCGCCTGTGTCAGTCCCTGACAATAATAAAAGCCTGCTGTATGATACACCGCTTCAAACGAATTTGGGTAGCAGCGCAGAAGGCGGCGGGCAACCTCGTTCCCCTCGTCAAACTGGTGCGCGTCGCGGCAGGCGCGCAGACGGCGCAGCAGAGCGGGCAGCGCGTTGTCCGGCACCTCATAGCCAATCAGCGTGTCCACCGAGGTACCAAACAGCGACGCGAGCTCCACCAGAACGGAAAGCTCCGGCACAGACGCGCCCGATTCCCATTTGGAGACGGCTCCCACCGTCACGCCCACCGCTTCGGCCAGCCGCTCCTGCGTCATGCCCTTTTCCTGCCGGAACGCGCGGATCTGCTCCGCCAGCTTCCATTCCATCCGCAATCCCTTCCTTTCGAAATTAGGATACCACGCTTTTCTTCCTGGGAACAGACCGGGATTGGAAAGTTAGGAAAGAAAAAGTTTTCCTATTAGGAAAATAGAAAGGAATGAAAAAGCGGGGAAAAGAAGATATAATAAAAGAAATCATGGAACATAGCCGGAAAGCAGGATTGCTATGGGAATTTCGTTTGACCCAATGCGGGAATGGATGAAAAAACAGCATATTTCCTTTTACCGTCTGGCAAATGAAGGTATCGACGCTCAGACGCTGCAACGGCTGCGGCACGATCGTCCCGTGACAACAGAGACGATCGGGAAGCTGTGTGAAATCATGCAGTGCCAGCCGGGCGATTTGATGGAATACCGTCCGGAAGCAAAGGACTCCTGACCGGGAGTTTGTTCAGACTGTCCCGCGCCGCCGTGCAAAACCATTTTCACACCGCCAACGCGCGGGCCGCTGCGTGCAGACTCAGTCTGCCTTGAGCCATTCGCCGCCGCGCAGGGCGGATTTGTGGGCGAGGATTCCGGCGCCGGTGATGTTGGCGGCCAGCTCCCAGTCGATCCACGGCTTGCGCTGCTCCACGATGCTGCGCACGAACTCATGCACCAGATGCGGATGGGAGCCGTGATGACCGCCGCCCGCGCCCTTTTTCAGGCTGAGCTGCGGGTTTGTGGGATCGTAGTCGCCGCCGACCGTGTAGCGCTGAAGCGGCTCCGGAAGATCGGCGTATTCGTTCGGCAGATCGATCTGCTGCACCGGCGTGGGAAGCCCGCGCGGCGCGCTGCCCGTGCCGTCCGCCTGCAAAAGCCGCGTGATATAGGGCGCGTCCCCGTCCGCAAAGCCCCACTCAAACGACATTTTACTGCCGTAGACAAACAAGCCCTCCTGATAGGTGCGGGCCGTCTCAAACAGCGAACGCGTCGACTCCGCGGCCAGCCCGTTCGCAAAGCGGAAATGCGCGGTCTCCACCGGGAAGGGGTTGCCGTACTGCTTCACCAGCTCAGGGCGCATGCTGCCGGAGCCAAGGCACGACACCGCTTCGATCCGGCTTCCCGACAGAGCCACAAGCGGGGCGATCGCATGCGTGCCGTACCAGAACGGGGGCAGTCCCATCCAGTAGGACGGCCAGTTTTCCATATCCTGATAGTGCGAGCCGCGCAGGAACTGGATCCGTCCCAGCTCTCCGCTCTCGATCAGCTTTTTGACATAAAAATACTGGTAGGTGTACAGCGTGGTTTCCATCATCATGTAGGTTTTCCCGCTGCGCTGTACCGCGTCGCGGATTGCGCGGATCCCCTCCATACTGGTCGCCATCGGCACGGTGCAGGCACAATGCTTGCCCGCGTCGAGCACGCGCACGGTCTGATCCGCGTGGTCGGGAATGGCCGTGACCAGATGCACCGCGTCCACGCTTTCATCCGCCAGCACTTCGTCGAGCGAGGAATAGCAGCAGGCGATCCCGTGTTCCTTCGCCACACGATCCATCAGATCACGGTTCACATCACAGATCCCAACCTCGCTCACATTCGGATGATCCCGCCAGATCGGCACAAACGCGCCGCCGAAGCCCAACCCGACGACCACCGCCTTCAACTTTCCGTTTTCCATGGTGATTCTCCCTTTCCTGCCGCCGTGCGGCGTATGCGTATCTCTTGACTCCCGAAACCCGGGAACAATATCATGATAGCACGAAGACAACGGAAAACCATTGATATTCCGGCCAAAAGCTTGTATCATTTGGAAAACGGAAACGCACAAAAGGAGGACGACGCACATGGACGGCACCGCGTTTGACCCCTCGGTCCCTTACGAGATCCGCGAAGCGTATCACAACACCTTTGTCACGGGGATTCCCCATCCAAACCGCGTGATGGAGGATCACGACCTGATCTATCTGCTGGAGGGCGAGTGGGAGATCCGGCAGGAGCCGCCCGGCGGCGGGGAGCCGGACTGTTACACGCTTCACGAAGGGGACGTGCTGATTCTGGAAGCCGGACGGCACCACGACGGTCTGCGCCCCTGCCGGGACGGAACGCGCACCGTGTATCTGCATGTCCACGGGCCGGGACATGCGGCGGACAGCGCGGACATGCCCACACCCTCCTTTCTGCCGCTCGGAACCTTTCTTCCCTGCCGCCGCAGTCCGGAGGTGCTTCGCTTATTTGAAGCGATCGCGGAGCAGTTCGCCGCCGTTTCTCCTTTGCGGGAGACGCGGCTTTCTGCCTTGTTCCAGCTTCTGCTGGCCGCGCTCTGGGACGCGGAGCACACGCCCGTGCCATCTCCGAACGAGGAATTTGTCCAGAATGTCGTGCGTTTTTTGCAGGAAAATCCACACCGCTTTTTCCAACAGAAGGAGCTTGCCGCTCACTTTTTTGTCTGCGAAAAGACGCTTTCCAGACGCTTTTCCGCCGTCATGGGGGAGACCCCCTGCCAATTCCAGCGCAAGTACCGGCTGGAAGCCGTGCGCGCTTTCCTGCTCTCCCATCCGGACGTGAGCCTGCGGCAGGCCGCCGCAAACTTCGGCTTCTGCGACGAATTCCATCTGAGCAAGGCCTACAAGCAGCGCTACGGTGTTTCCCCCGGAAACCGTCACGCGCCGTGATGGCCGCCGTGGCCTGCTCCATAACCGTACCCGTTGCCCGCACCGGCTCCATTTCCGGCATTTGCACCGGTTCCATTGCCCGCACCATTTCCGGCACCCGTGCCGCTGCCATTGCCCGCACCATAACCATAGCCGTTGCCTGAACCTGTTCCATGGCCTGCGCCCGCACCGTTACCCGCACCTGCGCCATTGCCATAACCGTTTCCTCCCACAGAGGAGGAAGCGCTTTCCGGGGACCCCGCATTGCCGGATCCATCGCCGCTTTCGGTGCCGGAATCATTCGATGTGAGCGCGTCCAGACGGTCGCGCAGCTGCCGCATCGTCATGCCTGCAGCCTCCTGCGCGGAGAAGGCGGGATCGAGCGCGCGGATCTCCTCATAGATCAGGTATTTTGCCATCGGAAGCCCGGCTTCGGCGGCGGATGCCGCTTCCTCGGTGCTCCCCGCACAGCACGCGACATTCCGGTGTCCCGCCGTGCACGATTCCACCCCGGCCAAAAGCGCATTGGTGTGCGCCGTATCGTCCCCGATGACGGAGATCGACAGCGTTTCCCCCTGCTCCATGCAGGCTGTGACGCGCGTGCTCGCCAGCAGCTTTTCCAGCGCGTCCTCATAGGAAAGGAAGCGCACATCCGTCTCGTCCGCCAAGGCCGCGCCGTCCTCGTTCAGGCCCTCGGCGCTCACCACGCGGCCCAGACGGTTCACCCCCAGCTCCAGCGAGGGATTGATCTCCACCCGGATCGCCGCCACGGGCGTGAAATAAAACTGGTAGCCGCCAAATCCCGCCACCAGCAGAAGCAGGCACGCCAAAACAGGGGCCAGCCTGCGGAACACGGGAGCCGGAGCAGAGCGTTTTTGCCGCTTTGCAATCTCGCCCGCGAGATAGGCTTTTGTGCGATCCTTGAGCGCATCGGAGGCGCGCACGTCTCCGAACGCTTCCCGAAGCCTTTCATCCATCGTGCTCACCTCCCAGCTTTTCCCGCAGAAGCTGACGCGCGCGCGTCAGAAGCGTGTAGACCGTGTTCGTGTTTTTGCCGAGCAGCTTCCCTATCTCCGGCGCGGTGTAGCCTTCGTAGTAGTGCAGGTACACCGCGTCGCGGTATTTGGCGGGAAGCGAGAGGACCGCGTCGAGCACCTCACGGCGCTCCTGCGGCAATGCAGCCGCAACGCCCTCCAGCTCCTCCTGGGGGACGGTGCGGCTGCGAAAAAAGCTGCGGAGCAGATCGCGGCAGGCGTTCACCGTGACGCGGATAAACCACGCCTTTTCGTGCTCCTCGCTCTCAAATTCGCCGTGATACAGCACATATTTGAGAAAGACGGTCTGGAAGATATCCTCCGTGTCCGCTTCGTTTTTCAGGTGCACGAAACAGAGCCGCCGCACCATGTCGGCGTACCGCTCGATCGCTCTGTTTGCCTCCTGCTCGCTCCGCATGGCTTTCGCCTCACTTCAAAGTTTATCTCTCGCTGATGCTCCGCGCCCTTCTGCCGCAGGAGCCCGTGCCGTAGTTGTCGCAGATCCCGTCGCCGTTCGCATCGACATAATTACCGCCGTTGCCGCCTGCGCCCGTACCCCAGTTGTCACACACGCCGTCGCCATTCGCATCCACAAAATGGCCGCTGCCGAGACCCGTACCGCAGTTGTCGCAGATGCCGTCTCCATTGGCATCGTCAAAGCTGCCGCCGTTTCCGCCAACGCCCGTGCCCCAGTTATCGCACACGCCGTCGCCGTTCGCGTCAACGTAATTGCCGTGATGGCCGCCGGTCACAGTGCTGGTGCTTGTGGACTGCCAGCCGCGGCCGCCGCCCATGCCGTTCCCGGCGCCATATCCACGCCCTGCCGCAGAAACGCTCATCGTACCCACACTTGCCAGAATCATCATTGCCATAATCGCTGCCAGAATTTTTTTCATTTTGTTTTCCTCCCATGATCCGCCGCACGGGGATTTCCCGTTTGTCCGGCTGTTTGTTTTTGTTTGAACCGGTTTCATCCCTAATACGATCGGCGGAGAAGGATCCATTCATGGATTCAGAAAATTTTTGAAAATTTTTTTGTAGGTTCATTTTGCGATAAACGTCCGAAAAATTCGCTTCGCTCTTTTTCTAGCTTCTCTGAGCTTCGCGCAGATTTTATGGGGCTCTGAGTCTCGCCTGCCGGCTCGGTCGGCGCTAATTCGTGCGCCACTGGCGCACCGCGCCCCCAAACCCCGCGTCTCCGCTGCCGCTCCGGTCGGCGCCTTGTTTGTGTGCCACCGGCACACGGCGCCCTTTTGAAAAAGGCTTGACCTAAAACGAAAAGCGGCGCGCTCACAAAAGGAGCGCGCCGATCACAGCGTTTGATACCAGAAACCCCGCGCGCGTCAGGGAGATCCCCTCCGGCGTCACGCGGCAGCAGCCCGCGCGTTCCAAGGGAACAGCCTTGCGCCGCACCTGCGCCGGGATCGGATGGCCGAAGCGCTCCCGGCAAGCATCCTCCCGCAAACCCTCGCACAAGCGCAAAGCCAGCATGGCGAATTCCTCAAAATCGCCGCCCTCGCCGTCGTCGACAGGCGGATCGCCGCGCAGGAACGCCCCCAGATCGCGCGGGAAAAAGAAGCGCCGTCCCTCAAAGAACGAGTGCGCCGCCGGACCGAAGCCCAGATATTCCTCACAGCGCCAGTATTTGAGGTTGTGGCGGCTTTCCCGGCCGGGACGGGAAAAGTTCGAGATCTCATACTGGGCGTACCCCAGACGCTCCAGCTCCGTGCAGGCCGTCTCATAGAGATCGCAGACCTCGTCCTCGCCGGGAAGATCGAGCGTGTCCTGCCGTCTGCCGTAGTCCGTGCCCGGCTCGATCTTGAGCAGGTAAGCCGAAACGTGCGACGCACCCGTGTGCGCGCAGAAGGCGATCGACTGCCGCAGGCTTTCCTGCGTCTGGCCGGGCGTGGCGATCATCAAGTCCAGCGAGACATTTTCGATCCCGGCGCGGTGTGCCAGCTCGACCGCGCGCGCCGCGTCCTTCGCCGTGTGCCTGCGGCCCAGCAGACGAAGCTCGTCCGCGTTCGCGGATTGCAGGCCGAGCGAGATGCGCGTCACTCCCGCCGCCGCAAGACCGTCAAACAGAGCGTCATCCCCGCAGCCGGGGTTCGTCTCCACCGTCACCTCCGCGTCTGGGGCGAGATCAAACGACCGCCGCACCGCCGAGAGGATCCGCCCGAGACGCTCCGCACCGAGCAGCCCCGGCGTGCCGCCGCCAAAATAGACGGTATCGGCGGGCAAATGAGAATCCGAATAGGATTCTATTCTTTGAATAATACCTTTTGTATATTGATCCTGCACCTCCGGCGCGGCGGGCATCGAATAAAAGTCACAGTACGGGCATTTCGCCGCGCAGAACGGGACGTGCAGATAGATCCCGATCGGCGTCACAGAGCTTCGATCTCCTCAAGCCACAGACGGGCGCTCGCGTCGCTCGGCATCCGCCAGTCGCCGCGCGGCGAGAGGGCCACCGTGCCGACCTTGGGGACGTCCGGCAGGCAGGAGCGCTTGAACTGCTGGGCGAAGAAGCGGCGGAAGAACGTAGAAAGCCACTTTTTGATGGTCGCCGCGTCATACACGCCGTCGAAGGCGGCGAGGGCCAGCCGGTAAATCTTGCCCGGGCCGAAGCCGAAGCGGAGCAGGTAGTAGAGGAAGAAGTCGTGCAGCTCGTAGGGGCCGACGATGTCCTCGGTTTTCTGCGCAATGTCGTCGCCAGACGGCGGCAGCAGCTCCGGGCTGACAGGCGTATCGAGCACGTCGAGCAGTACGTCCGCCAGCTCGCCCCCGAATTTCCCGGCTGCATAGCGCACCAGATGGCGCACCAGCGTTTTCGGGATCGAGCCGTTCACGCCGTACATGCTCATATGATCGCCGTTGTACGTTGCCCAGCCCAGCGCCAGCTCGGAGAGGTCGCCCGTGCCGATGACAAGGCCGCCGTTTTCGTTCGCAAGGTCCATGAGCACCTGCGTGCGCTCACGCGCCTGCGCGTTTTCGTAGGTGACGTCGCGCTTTTCGGGGTCATGGCCGATATCGGCAAAGTGCAGCCGCACCGATTCCCCGATCGGCACCTCCCGGAAGGACGCGCCGAGCAGCTCGGCAAGCTTCTGCGCGTTCGACTTCGTGCGCCCTGTCGTGCCGAATCCCGGCATGGAGACGGCAAGAATCCCCTCGCGCGGCAAGCCCAGACTGTCGAAAGCGCGGGCGCAGACGAGCAAAGCCAGCGTGGAATCCAGTCCGCCGGACACGCCCACCACAACATGGGAAGCGTGCGCGCACGACAGCCGCGTTTTCAGCCCGGCAGCCTGCAAGTTGAGAATCATCTCGCAGCGCGCGGCCAGATCCGTTTCGCCCTTCGGGACAAACGGCGCGGGATCCACGCGGCGGTGCAGACGGAACGGGGCGGCGGGCAGCGGGAAGGAAATCGTGCGGGCGGCGGTATATTTGCCGCCCTGCCACGTGGTGACGCGGCGGCGCTCGCCCGCCATGCGGGAAAGATCGAGATCGGCCTGCGTCAGACCCGTGGTGAACGGCTCGGACTCCGCCAGAACCGCGCCGTTTTCCGCCAGCAGGTTATGGCCGGAGAACACGAGATCCGTTGTGGACTCGCCTTCGCCCGCGTCGGCGTAGACATAGCCGCACAGCAGGCGCGCGGACTGTCCGCTGACCAGCTCACGGCGGTACGCGGCCTTGCCGATCACCTCGTCGCTCGCGGAGAGGTTCAGGATGAGCGTTGCCCCCGCAAGGGCCAGCCGTGTGGAGGGGGGCTCCGGCGACCAGAGATCCTCGCAGATCTCCACACCCACGGCGCAATCCTCCCAGTCCTCGGGCCGGTACAGCAGGGACGAGCCGAGCGGCACGGAAAAGCCCGCAAAGGACACCTCCACGCACTCCGGCGCGGGGGTGAAATGGCGCGCTTCGTAAAACTCACCGTAATTCGGCACACAGCTTTTCGCGGAAAGGCCGAGCAGCCGCCCGCCGCAGAACACGGCGGCGCAGTTATACAGCGCCCCGTTCACCGGGACAGGCACGCCCACCGCCGCAAGCACCGGCAGGCCGGACGTGCGCTCGATCAGCGCCGCCAGCTCACGCTCCGCCGCGTCGAGAAGGGGCTTTTGCAGAAAGAGATCGCCGCAGGTATAGCCCGTCAGGCACAGCTCAGGAAATACCACGGCCTGCACACCGCGCGCCGCGGCCTCCTCCATCAGCTCCGCGACCGCTTCGGCATTGTGGCGGCAGTCCGCCACACGAATGGCGGGCGTCGCCGCCGCCGCCCGGAAAAATCCGTCGTTCATTGTCATCATTTCCTCCCGTCATAAAAAACGGGGGAGGAAGCTTCGCAAAGCAAAAGCGTCCTCCTCCCGTGTGATGGATCGAAACAGCATCCCGCAAAAAACGGGCCTTTGCGGCTGTGAAACGCCGCCTGTCTCAGCGAATATAATCCTTTTCCAGCTCGCCCTCAAGATACACAACGTCGGAGAGCTTCTCCACATCGGCGTCCGGAGTAAAATCATCGGATGCGAAAAAGCGCAGAGCACGGTGCAATCCCTTGAGATTTTGCAGGCAGCCCTGCGGGTGCAGCTGGCGCGCATGCATTTTGATGGTATACAGGTAGCAGCAGGTCCCCGTCTTTTTCAGAAGCGCCTGATAGCTGCGGCGGTACTGGGCGAAACGTCCGCTCTTTTCGAGCATCCCGCGCACCAGCACCATCGCCTTCATGAAATCGTTGATTTTGGAAGGCGTGATGGCGGCAAGGGCACTGCCGCCATGCTTGCGGTAATAGTAAAGCGGTTCGTCGATGACGGCCAGCCGGTTGATGTGAGCAAACAGCTGGTTCATAACGATCATATCCTCCAGGCACTTCATGGCCGGGAAGGTGATGTTATTTTCGGTAAACAGACGGCGCTGGAACAGCTTATTCCACATGAGCCCCTGCATCTGCGTATCATGCAGCAGCTTGTTCATGGCCTGCGTGCGGTCAAACACGCCATGGCAGCGGAAGGGATACTTCCACAGAAAATCCGGGGCTTCAAACTTGTAATAGTAATAGCAGCAGGAGATCTCCGCGTTGTTGTCCACACAGGTGCGGTACAACCGTTCCAGATACTGCGGAGCCACATAGTCATCGGCGTCCACAAAGCCGAGATATTCGCCGCGCGCGGCGGCCATGCCGTTATTGCGGGCAGCGGAAACGCCGCCGTTTTCCTGATCGATGACGCGCAGGAAGGAATATTGGCGCTCCATACGGCGCAGAAGCGCAAGGCTCCCATCCGTGGAGCCGTCGTTCACTGCGATCACCTCGAAATCGCGGAAGGTCTGCCGAGCCAGAGAGCCCAGGCACTCCGCGAGATACCGTTCCGCGTTGTAGATCGGAATAATCAGGCTAATCACAGGAGTCTGATTTGAATCACTCAAAAGGACACATCCTTTCTTCGAAAAGCCGCAAAGGCTTTTGCCTGCGCCGCTTTATTCCGCGGGCGGAGCTTCCAGCTCAGCCCCTTCCGAACCCGTGTTCTCACTGGAAACGTCGGGCGCTTCCGAGGAAGGCTCCTGAGAAGGCGCGGCGCTGGAGGCCGGGGCGGCGGAAGAAGCAGGCGCACTTGAGACGGGCGGTGTGCTCGAGGCGGGCGGCGTGCTGGAAGCAGCCGCACTGGACGAGGGCGCCGAAGTCGGGCCGGGATTGCTGCTGATATCGGTTCCGGGGCCATAGGAATAGAACGGGCCCGAAGGACGGTAGTACGAATTGTCAAGAGGCTCGGACTTGACCTGCACGCCGTTCTTATAATAGATACGCTGCGCGGCGGCGCGATAGCCCTTGCGGGCGGCAGCATCCAGCTTCACCTCGCCCTCGGCAAGGCTGTTGTCCTGCACATACGTCCCCTGCGTCAAAGCCGGGATCGTCTCGGTATACCAGGAAGTCACCTCAATGGTGTCATACTCAGGGGACTGCCAGCCATAGAGCGTGGCGGTGAGCACCTTGCCCTCCATCCCGGCGACGATATAAATAGGATACTCTGTATTGTTCTTGAATTTGAAATCCATATTCGGCCAGCTCACAGCCGCGTCCTGGCCGATGGGGCAGTAGGTGGACGGGATCGAGTGGTTGCTCCGCTCGACAATTTCCAGGCCGGAGCGCAGCACAGCGCCGTAGAGCGTTGTGGAGGTCTGGCAGATGCCGCCGCCGTAGGAGGGAACCAGCTTGCCGTTCACGATGGCGTTCGCGGCCTTATAGCCTTCCGCGCGCCCGGCGGGGCCCACCACGCCGAAATACGAGAACGTCTCGCCCGGCTGCAAACAGGTGCCGTTGATGGACGACATGGCGCGCGCCATGTTATAGTTGCCGTTGGCGGTGTTGGTGGAGGTGGTGCTGTAGGTGCCGAGCTTCTTGAGATTCTGGCGCAGATCGTCGGCACTGATGTTGTACGGCGTTTCCGTGACAGGGACTTCGACCGTACCTCCCCCGGCCGCAATGGCGTCCTTTACCTTCTGGGTGAGGGAGTCAAGGTCGACGGCAATACCGGTCTGACCTTCCGAAAACGTGAATTCCTCCGTCTCGGCGTTAAAGGACACAACGGACGCGTCCTGCGCTTCGCGGGCAAGCGGAGCCGTCAGCTCCTGAAGCTTCGCGCTCAGCGTATCGTCCTGCATGCTCGCGGACAGATCAAAATCGACAGGAGTCGTCTGGAGCGCCTTGACTGTCTCATAGCGCTCCTCCCGCGTGCCGGTGCGGCCGTACTGATACGCCTCCTCCAGCACCTGCTCCGTATCGACGCTGTAGCCCACATCGGCCTGTGTCAGGGTAAATGACTGATCCTCATGCGTCAAAGTGACGGTGAAGGTCTGAGGGACCCCCGTTTCTGAGGTATTGAGAAGCTCTCGCGCCTGCTCCATCGTCCTGCCGCCGAGATCAATCCCGTCAACGCGCACGCCCTGATAAAAGGTATCCGTGTCGAGCAATGCCGACACCTCCGCCTCATGGGCCGCCTGCTGCGCCTTCTGCTGCTGATCCCAAAGGAACCAGCCGCCCACTCCGGCCACAACGAGAACCGCGACAACGCACAGAGTCGCTATCATCCCTTTTTTCGATGATTTTTTTCTTTTATCCGGTTCCATATGGGCGGGACCCGGCCTATTTTCTGCATATGCCATGAATGTTCCTCCCGAAGTATTCCTAACAGATCTTAATTCATCATATCGCTTTTATGGGAAAAAGTAAAGCATTTTAAGAAAACTGTAAATCTTTTGCAATCGTTCGGGAAAGGGGGAAAACGGCATTCTCATGCGCTCCGCCCGCTTCTCCAACATGTTGTTGACACGACTTAAGAAAAGAACTATAATGAAAGCAGAAGCAGAGGGCGCTGCCGGAAAACGGTCAGCCCCCCACTTGGATTACAGAAGTAACCGCGTGAGCATTGCTAGGCCTGCGGTTACTTCTTTTTATTTGCCTGCATAAACAGGGCAATAATGGCTACAACCAGAATACCGATTTGAATCAGATCCGAATATGTGACCATTCTCATCCCCCCTTTCCATGCGGATCCGGGGGAAAAAGAAGTCCCCCGAAAAGCAGGGGGCTAACCGCTTGACGTTTCTCGACAGCGCTGAAATCAGGATACCATAAAGCAGACGAAAAGACAAGCAGCCGCGCGGTTTCTGCGTTTTATACAGAAGCATCTTTGCTATTTCTTCCAGATATGGTATAATAGACGCAGAAAATCCAGACGCGGGACGGTCTGGACCTACTCCCGTGCTTCTCTGCGGCAGCAGCGCGGGACGCCAAACATACGGACCCACATGGCCGGGACGGCGGAGCCGTCTTGCGCGGCTTGCCCGCCGCAGGCGCGCGAATTGCCCATCGCAGGTGTAAGAGGAGTGAGCGTTTTGAAGATTTTAATACTTTCCGCGGCGACAGGCGGAGGCCATCTTCGGGCCTCCCGCGCATTGCAGACTTATATCAGAGAAAACACCGGAGGCAACGAGGTGGTGATCGCGGACGCGCTCAAATCGATCAACACCATTCTGGATAAAACCTGCTGCGACGGCTACCATTTTATGGCCACCAAAGCGCCGCGCGTGTTCGGCCGCCTGTACCGTGCGACCAACATGGACACGCCGCTGTATTCTCTCGTGTCCCGGTTTAACGGAGCGGTGGGCGTGCGGCTGATGCCCCTGCTCACAGAAGAAAAACCGGACGTCATCATTTCCACGCACCCCTTTGCGACGGAAATGGTCTCCCATCTCAAGGGAAAGGGCCGCGTGACGGCTCCGCTCATCTGCCTGATGACGGACTACGGCCCGCACCGCGCGTGGATCGCCCCGCATGTGGACGCCTACGTCGTCGCCAACGAGGCCATGGCCTCCCAGATGACCGAATGGGGCGTACCGGAGGAAAAAATCCATCCCTTCGGCATCCCGGTGGAGGATGTGTTTTTCAGCAAAGCGGACAAACACGCGCTTTTGCGTGAATTTGGCCTGTCCTCTTCCCTGCCAACCGTCCTTTTCATGGCGGGATCGTTCGGCGTGATGAACATTCTCGGCATTTACAAGGATCTGGTGCGCACCGATTTCCCGTTCCAGATCATTATTATTACAGGCCGCAACAAGCGCTTATACCGTGCGTTCCAGAAAATCATCCTGCGCTCGCCCAAGCCGACCAAACTGGTGTTTTTCACCGACCGCGTGGCGGATTATATGCACGCGTGCGATCTGCTGGTGACGAAGCCCGGCGGCCTGACGACCTCCGAAGCCCTCGCGTGCGATATCCCGCTCGCCGTGTTCGACGCGATCCCCGGGCAGGAGGAGGACAACGCGAATTTCCTCATCTCGCACAACATGGCCATCCCTCTCGACTCCCGCAAAAACTGCGCGAAGGAAATTATCTCGCTTTTGGAGGATTCCCGGCGTCTCGAAGCCATGCGGGAATCTTGCGGGTCGTTTGACAAATCCGCGTCAAGCCGCAATATTTTCTCCCTGCTCAACGAGCTGACGCAGAAGAGCGGGCAGGAGAAAGCATGAAGGCTGTCATCTTATACGCGCTGGCGGGCGGCGGCCATCTGAGCGCGGCCCGCGCGCTGAAAACAGAGCTGGAGCAGCAGGGCTGGGAGGTCGCTCTGGAGGATTCCACCAAGCCCTTCGGACGGCTGATCGACTTTTTTTGCTGCGATCTCTACCGCTTTTCCGCAAAGTATGTCCCCCGCGCCTTCGGGGTGTGCTACCGCCTGACCGACCGCAAAAAGGGGGGAAGCGGCTCCATGCGCGCCCTGGGTGCGCCGCTCGCGAAACGGCTTCTGCCCGTCATTGAGCGCCACCAGCCGGATCTCGTCGTGTGCGCCTATCCGTTTTCATGCCAGTTCGTGGGGCTGCTCAAGGCCAAAGGGCTGCTGAAAGCAAAAGTCGCGCACCTGCTCACGGACTACGGCACGCACGCCGCGTGGGTAACGGAGGAAGCCGACGAATACTGGGCCTCGTGCGGGGAAGCCGGGGAAGAACTGATCCGGCGCGGCGTCCCAAAGGAAAAAATCACGGTGCGCGGCATTCCGATCAACCCAAAATTCCGGGAACGGCCGGACCGCGCCGCCCTGCGCCGCGAGCTTTCCCTGCCGGATGCGCTGCCCGTGCTGCTGTTCATGGCGGGATCGTTCGGCGTGCGGAGCGTGCTGCGTGCGTTCCGCACGATCGACGCGCTGCCGGACGCGTTTGAGGCCGTGGTCATCACGGGCAAAAACGAAAAGCTGTTCCGCCGCTTTCAGAAGCTGTCCGCCAGTTCGCGCCACCGGCTGCATCCGATCCTGTTCACGGATCGCGTGGCGGATTACATGCACGCATGCGATCTGCTCGTGACCAAGCCGGGCGGCCTGACCACCTCCGAAGCCCTCGCGGCGGGGATCCCGCTCGCGGTGTTCGATCCCATTCCCGGGCAGGAGGAGGACAACGCGCGCTATCTGAGCCGTCACGGGCTGGCGGTGCTCCTGCACCCCCGAAAGCCCGCCGGATCGCTCCGGGAGCTGGGTGTGCGGAGTTTGAATTCCGAAAAACAGAAAACGGAGATTGGGTGAAAAATGTTCACCTAATCTCCGTTTTTTTGAAAAAAAGACAAAAAACACTTGACCGTTCCCCTGCGTCACACCGTATCATGAAGGCGGAAGGAGGAGATCCGAATGAAAATCAAGGAAGTCTGCGAGCAGACGAACCTCACCAGAAGAGCCGTCCGTTTTTATGAGGAAAAGGGGCTGATCCGCCCCGCCGTCACACAGGGAAACGACTACCGCGATTATTCGCCGGAGGACATGCAGCGGCTGCGGCTGGTGGCGCGCCTGCGCGAATACCGCTTTTCGGTCGAGCAGATCCGCCGCTTGCTGGAGTCTCCCGGAGAGCGCGACGTTGTATTTTCGGAGCACCTGCGGGAGCTGCGCGGAGAACACGAGGAATGCACCTCGATTCTGAACGCGCTGGAAGGGGTCTCCCTGCCGCAAAGCATGGAGCCGGACGCGCTGTACAACGCGCTGAACCATGAGGAAACGCCCCTGCCCGCGCGGGATCTGGAGCCGGATTTCGGCCGCTTCGACGAGCTGACCGGCGAGGAACGCGCCGCGCTCACCCGGCAGGCCTCAGAAAACGTGGAGCGCAGGGAACGCTCGCGGCTCCGCCTGCGCATGGGGCTGGCGGCTGTTCTGGTGCTTGTGCTGTGCGCGGGCACGGCGCTGGGGCTGTGGATCCACAGCGAGAATACAGAGCTGACGCTGTTCAGCGGCATGGGCAGCGACGTGGTGTTTCTGGACACAGACGTGCCGAACGACAACGGGCTGCTTCTTGCGGAGATGGAGATGGAATTCCCAACAGATTCCCCGATTCCCTCGGGAATCTACCGGATTCCGTTTGAGGATTCCCCCGCCGGGTCGGCGCTGAGCAGCTCCCTGCTGCCGGGTGAAGTCTACGCGGGGCTTTCGATCACCGTCAGCGTGCCGAAACGGGAAGCGCGCTCGCTCGGCCTTTTGCAGCCGGACGGCTCCCTGAACGTCGACGCGGTGCTCCCGCGTGTGTTTCAGGATCAGGATTTTGCGCTGCGCTGCGCACGGATTACACAGGTGCACAGTGGGGTGTTGCCGCCGTCCGAAAAAATTCGCTTCGCTCTTTTTTCTAGCTTTTCTACTGCTTCGCGAAATTTTGTGGGGCTCCGCCCCATACCCCGCCACCTTTTGTAAAAGGTGGACGAAAACTTTTATGCGGCTATGCCGCTGCCGCCGGAAGCGCAGCTTATTCGGAAGCGGACGCGGCGTGATAAATCGCGGATTTTTTCAGGCCGGTGAGCGCCGCGACGCGCCGGGCCGCCTCGGAGAGGGAAACACCCTCGCGCTCGGCCAGCTCGCGCACCGCGCGGGCGGCATCCTCGAGCGAGACGGTTTCCTCCTGCTCCGGCTCCGGCGCGCCCTCCACGACCAGCACAAACTCCCCGCGCGCGCCCCCGTCCGCGTACCGCGCGGCGGCTTCCCGCAGCGTCGTGCGCTGCACCTCCTCATGCACCTTCGTCAGCTCGCGCGCCAGCGCAACCCGCCGGTCGCCGAGCGCTTCATACAGATCGCGGAGCGTCGTCGGAAGCTTGTGCGGCGCTTCATAAAAGACCATCGTGCGGCGTTCGTCGGTGAGCTGGGCCAGATGCTCCCGGCGGCTTTTTTTATTCATGCTCAGAAAGCCCTCAAACGTGAACCGTCCCGTCGGCAGGCCGGAGAGCGCCAGCGCCGTCACCACCGCGCTCGGCCCCGGCACCGCCAGCACCGGAATGCCGCGCTCCGCGCACTGCGCCACCAGCTCCTCGCCGGGATCCGAGATGGCGGGCATCCCCGCGTCCGACACCAGCACGCAGTTTTCCCCCGCCTCAATGCGAGCGCAGATCTGCTCTCCGCGCTCGCGTTTATTGTGTTCATAGTAACTGACCAGCGGCTTTTTGATCCCGAAATGGTTAAGCAGGCGGAGCGTCACCCGCGTGTCCTCCGCCGCGATAAAATCCGTCTCCTCCAGCGCCTGCACCGCGCGCGGCGAGAAATCCCCCAGATTCCCGATCGGTGTCCCCACTATCGTCAATGTCCCGCTCATGCGCAGCATCCTTTCTGTCTGTATTTTTCTTTATATTCTTCCCTCTTTATACGTTCCGTATATTCCCAAAATCTCCTGTGACCAGCCGCCTGCGTCTCCCTCGACAAACAGGACCGGTTCAACGCGCAATCCCGGCTTCGCGCCGCGCACGGCTTCGAGCAGAAAGAGGAAGGGAGCCTTCTGCGGACGCTGCTGCACCAGTCGCAGACGCTTCGGCTCCAGCCCGGCGCGGGACAGCTCCGCCATGACGGCGGGCAATCGCTCCGGGCGCTGGCAGCAGCAGAATTTTCCGCCCCAGCGCAGGAAAAAGCGCGCGCTGGCGGCAATGTCCGCGAAAGTGCAGGCCACCTCGTGCCGCGCGATGCGCTCCCCCGCTTCCCGGCTCTCCACGCCCGTCCCGGCGGTCTGGTACGGCGGATTGCAGGCCATACGGTCAAGCGAGCCCGGCTCAAAAAAGCCGCGCAGCAGGGCGCTGTCCCGTAGGTCGGCCCGGATCACCTCCATGACGCCGGAAAGGCCGTTATGCTCCACGCTCTCACGGCACAGCGCGGCGGCGTCCTCCTGAAGCTCCACGGCAAAGACGCGCGCGGGCTCGCTCCGCAGCGCCCACAGCAGGGAGATCACCCCACAGCCCGCGCCCAGCTCCGCGCACCGCTCCCCTTTTTTCGGCATGGAAAAATCCGCCAGCAGAATGGTATCCGTATTGAACCGGTGGACGCGTGAGACGCGCACGGCCGCCTGCGGCGACAGCGGCTCCCAGGAAAGCTCCTCCACGCGCCAATCCCCCTTTCGCGGGCAAAAAGAAAGGCCCAGGAACGCCGCGCGGCAATCCTGAACCCTTTTTTGCCTGAGTGTAAAATTATTCGGCCTTCGGCGCGCCCACGGGGCAGGTGTTGGCGCAGGAGCCGCACTCGGTGCACAGAGAAGCGTCGATCACATACTTGCCGTCGCCCTCGGAAATCGCGTTCACGGGGCACTCAGCAGCGCAAGCGCCGCAAGCGATGCACTCGTCAGAAATAACATATGCCATTGGGAATACACCTCCATAATTTGATATTCCTATCATACCATAAAAATTCCAAAATGCAAGAGCGGCGTAAGATTTTACACTCCCGCAACAATCTTGGAAAATCAGCCCTTCTCCAGATTCTTGAGTTTTTCCAGCTCCTCCTGGGAAAGGCGCTTGCCCTTTCCGGGCCGCAGGACGCGCAGCTGCTTGACATGGAACGTCTTGAGCACGCCCTCCGCCGCGCCGTCGAGACGGACGTGCAGCATCCCGGTGAGGAGATTGACCTCGGTGACGACGCCGCGCCCCTCCGGGGTGGAGACAAGCGAGCCGATCGGCGGGGTGTTGCGGAGCAGATCGGTATAGGCCTCCTGCTCGTATTTGAGGCAGCACATCAGCCGCCCGCACGCGCCGGAAATCTTCACGGGGTTGAGGGAAAGCCCCTGCTCCTTCGCCATCTTGATCGAGACGGGCTGGAACCCGCTGAGGAAGGAGGCGCAGCAGAAGGGCCGCCCGCAGATGCCGATGCCGCCCAGCATCTTGGCTTCATCGCGCACACCGATCTGGCGCAGCTCAATGCGGGTGCGGAACACGGACGCGAGATCCTTCACGAGCTCGCGGAAATCGATGCGCCCGTCCGCCGTGAAATAGAACAGGATCTTGGAATTGTCAAAGGTATATTCGACGCTCACCAGCTTCATATCCAGCTTGTGGGCTTCAATTTTGCGCGCGCAGATCTGATACGCCGTCTTTTCCTTCGCGGCGTTCTCCGCGATGCGGGCCAGATCCTCCTTTGTGGCAAGGCGGATCAGCTTCTTGAGCGGCTGCGGCACGCTCTCCTCATCGATCTCGCGGTTGATCATCATGACCTCGCCGCACTCCACGCCGCGCGACGTTTCGACAATCACGCGGTCGCCCTGGCGCAGGCTCGCGCCGTCGGGATCGAAATAATATATTTTTCCAACATTACGAAAACGAACGCCAATGATTTCGGCCATAGATTACCTCCAAAAAAGAACGGGGCCTTGCCCCGGGGAATCACCGCCCGGCGGCGGCGCGCAAACGCGCGCACAGCGTTGTGACAAGCAGGGCGGCGTTCGCGTTGCGCTTCTGGGCCGCCGCGGCCTCCCTTGTGAGGGTGAGCAGGCGGAACAGGCTGTCCCTTGTGAGGGCGCGGGACAAAGCCGCCGCGTCATCCGGCAGGCCGGAAAGGCAGCCCGCCGAAGCCCCCGCGCGCAGGGCGCAGGCATCGCGGAACAAAAGGGTAAGCCCTTCAAGCACCGCAGAGAGGGACTCCTTATCCCGGATGAGCGGGGCCGTCAGGAACAAAAGCTCCGCCTCGCCGGGAGCGCACAGAGCGGCCGCGATGCGGGAAAGCAGCTCGGGATCCGCCGTGCAGGGCTCCGCGCCGTCGAGCCGGAACAGCTGGGAGCGGGAGCGCACCGTGGGCAGAAGCATGGAAGCGGAGGGGACAGTGAGCAGAAACAGCACGGACGGCGGCGGCTCCTCGAGCACCTTGAGCAGGGCGTTCTGCGCCTGCTCCGACATAGCCTGCGCTTCCAGCAGCACAAAGACCTTGCGCGCAGCCTCGTTTGGCCGGATGAAGGCGTCGTCGCGCACGCTGCGCACCACGTCCACATGGAACGAGCGCGCGGCTCCGCTTCCGCCCTCCACGCGCAGATCCGGGTGCGACCCGGCCAGCGCTTTCACACAGTTGGAACACACGCCGCAGGGACGCTCCCCTTCGCCGGAGCACAAAGCGGCCCGCGCCAGAAACAGCGCGAGCTCCCGCCGCCCGTCTGCCGTGCCGCCCTCCAGGACGGCGGCGTTCGGGAATCGATCCCCTCCAAAGGCGATCGACAGGCGGCTTTTCAGCTCTTCCTTTTCCACCAGCGAACCGAACTGCATGGAACAACCCCTTTCCGCGCAAAAGGCCCCCGATCCCCGGCGGGGCGGCCCGAAGGCCGCCCCGCCGGACGGAGGCGCTGCCGCTTGAGAAAATCAGACCTTCTCGAAACGGTCGACGTTCAGGACAAAGATGGTGGCGCCGCCCACCGTGACCTCCACGGGGAAGGACGTGTACATGCCCACATCCATGGTGGTCGCGCTCGGCACCAGCTGGGTGCGGCGGCTGCTCTGCTTGGAAATGATGTCGATCACGCGGTCAACCTTTTCGTCGTCGACGCCGCAGATAAAGGTGGTGTTGCCCGCCTTGAGAAAGCCGCCGGTGGTGGCCAGCTTCGTGGCGTAAAAGCCGTTCTTCGTCAGCGCGGACGCCACCATGCTGCTGTCATCGTTGCTCACAATCGCGAAAATCAGTTTCATACAGAACCCCTCACAATCCTGACAAAATATCCCAATGGGCGGGAAAGCGTACCCCGCCGGAGGGAGCTGCCCTTATTCTAGCACAAAGGGGAGAAAAAAGCCAGAGGATTCCGTCCGCTTCCTGGTCGGATTTGCCAAGTTTTCACTCCGCGTTCTGCGCGGCCTCATATTCCGCCGCGTCTCCGAACACAAAGTCCACCAGGCTCTCGCTGCACGCCTCGCGATCCGGGACCAGCACGGCGGCGCGCGTGCCGCTGATGGTCACATACGCCGCCTCATACTGCCCGTCGCCGGGGATGCGCATCTCATACAGATCGTAGTTGAGGTACGTCAAAGACTGGCTCGCGAGATTCAGGATGTAGTTGCGGCTCATATTCGTCTGGATCAGGTTCAGGGTGTTGTACAGCACGTTGTTGATCGTGGCGATGTCCGAATCCTTGAATTTGTCGACGATGGCGGCGAACACCTTGCGCTGGCGCTCGGTGCGCTCAAAGTCGTCGCCGATGGCGCGGATACGGCTGTAGTAGCGGGCCTGCGCGCCGCTGAGCACAAACGTGCCCTCGCTCAGGTTCCAGCGCGGGTCGCCGGAATAGCGGTTGACCAGATCGGCCTCGGCCTGCGTCAGGGTGATCTCCACGCCGCCCATCGCATCGATGATCTCATTGAAGGCGGAGAAATCCACCACCACCCAGCGGTCGATATCAATGCCGAAGTTTGCTTCAATGGTGGAAACGAGCAGCGACGGGCCGTCGATCGAATAGGCCGTGTTGATGCGGTTGGAGCTGCAGCCCGGGATCGCGACGTACATATCGCGCATGAAGGAGGTCACCTTCAGCTGCCGGTGGCGCGTGTCGATGGTGACAAGCATCATGCTGTCCGTGCGGCCGGGGTCGTTCGGCTGGTAATCGTCCACGCCCATGACAAGGATATTGGCAATCATATCATCGTGCCACAGCCCGCCGACCTTTTTCAGGCCCTCATCGTCGGCCTCGGGGTGATCCTCGGGCTTCGATTCCACGATGGTGCCGGGATCGGCGCTCGTCTGCTCAAAGGGGTTGTCGCCCGCCGTGCTTTCGTCCACGACGGTGTTGATCCTTCCCAGCAGCGACTCGGCATATACCATAGTCACGCCGGTGACAAGGAAAGCGACGCTCAGCACCAGAATGGCAATATTTCGGATCAGGGCGCTCTTCGGCTGCCGTGGCTTTGTTTGCAGCTTGCGGCCGTTCTTCTCTTCAAAGCTCTCTTTCATGGGAACCCGTATCCTTTCCTTCGGTGATTTCAGTGGGATCGCCCTCCTGCTCGTCGAGCGTCAGGGCGTAGGAAGGCAGAAATTCAGTGAGGAAGCAGTCCGCCTCCGGCAGGCGCATATCCTCCACGGCGCGGCGCAGCGTCTGCTCCGCCCGGGAAAACTCCGCGTTTCCGGCACGGCGCTCCTCCATACATTTGATCAGAGCGGAAAGCTTGTCCGCGGCCTTGACGATGCGGCGCAGCTCCGCTTCTTCCGGCCCGCCCTCCTCCAGAAGGGGGCGGTAGGTGGGGCGCAGATCCTCCGGCAGCATGGAGAGCAGGCGGCTTCTCGCGTGGCTTTCCACCTGTGCGTAGGCGCTGCGCAGGGCGGGGTTGTCGTATTTGACCGGCGTGGGAAGATCCCCGGTGAAGATCTCGGAGGCGTCGTGAAACAGGGCGAGCGCGGCAGCCCGCTCCGGCGAAACGCTCCCGCCGAAGCGCTCGTTGCGCAGCACGGCCAGCGCGTGGGCGAGCACCGCCGTCTCAAAGCTGTGCTCGCAGAGGTTTTCTTCCCGGGTGCAGCGCATAAGCCCCCAGCGGCGGATATGCTTCATGCGCGACAAAACGGCGAAAAAATGGCGCAGGGCCGTTCCCTCCTTTGCGATCGTTCGGGAAAATCCCCCGAAAACCGCCCATACTCTTTCCTATCATAAGGGAAGCGGGCTGATTTTGCAAGCGACGTCACAGTTTTTTAACTTTTTCTTTGGGGGAGACTGTGCTATAATGATCACATTCGTTTGAGGGGCGGCGCGCCGTCCCTGTCTCTTCCTTACCCGCAACACGCGCGGGACGGAGCAAAGGTTACACGCTTTTTTCAAATTGCTCTGTGAAATTCTGCCTGCGGCTCACGCCGCCCGGAGGTTTTTCCATGCCGACTGATGCGATCCAACTTGCGGAGCTGAGGGGACGGCTCCTGTACCGCTGGCGATCCAGCTATCTTCTGCGCGCGTTCTGGATTGCCTTTGCCACCGCTTTTCTTTTTTTTATCCCGTTTATTCTGTTTGACAACGGCTATTTCCTCTTTTACGGGGATTTCAACGTGCAGCAGGTTCCGTTCTACCAGATGTGCCATGACGCCGTGCGCAGCGGCAATCTCGGCTGGAGCTGGACGACGGATCTCGGCGCGAACTTCATCGGCAGCTATACCTTTTATCTGCTGGGAAGCCCGTTCTTCTGGCTGACGATTCCCTTCCCGAGCCAGGCGGTGCCGTATCTGATGGGGCCGCTGCTCATTCTCAAGTTCGCCTGTGCGTCCGCCACGGGCGCGCACTACATCCGGCGCTACGTCACGCGCGGGGACGCGGCGGTGCTCGGCGGGCTTTTGTATGCGTTTTCGGGCTTTTCCGTTTACAACATCTTTTTCAACCATTTCCATGAAGCGATCGTCTTTTTCCCGCTCATGCTCTGGGCGCTCGATGAATACATCGCCACACGGCGGCGCGGCGTGTTTGCCTTCACCGTGTTCCTGTGCTGCTTTGTCAATTATTATTTCTTCGTCGGTCAGGTGACATTCACGCTGATCTATTTCTTCCTGCGCCTGTTCACGCGCTCCTTCAAGCTCAATCTGCGCGACTTCCTGCTGCTGTTCTGCGAAGCCGTTGTGGGCGTGCTCATGTCGTGCGTGCTGCTGGTGCCGACGATCCTCGCCGTGGTGCAGAACCCGCGCGTGGACAATCCTCCCAACGGCTGGAGCGCCCTTCTCTACGGCTGGAACCAGCGCTACATCCACATTCTGGAATGCTTCTTCTTCCCGCCGGACATCCCCGCGCGGCCAAACTTCACGCCGGACAGCGAGGCGAAATGGGCCTCCCTCGGCGCGTGGCTGCCGCTGTTCAGCATGACGGGTGTGCTCGGCTTCCTGCACCGGCGCGGCCGCCACTGGCTCAAAACGTTCCTGCCGATCCTGTTCCTCATGGCGTTCGTGCCGATCCTGAATTCGTCCTTCCAGCTCTTTAACTCGAGCTATTACGCGCGCTGGTATTACATGCTCACGCTGATGATGAGCCTGGCCACCGTGCTGGCCGTGGACACGCCGCACACCGACTGGCTGCGGGCTCTGCGCCGCACCTGCGGGATAACGCTCGGCATCGCCCTGCCGATCGGCCTGATGTGGGAGAAAACGACGGACACCGAGGGCGTGGAAACGATCACCTTTGGGCTTGAGGACTATCCCACGCGCTTCTGGAGCTATGTGGCGATCGCCCTTCTGAGCCTTCTGCTGCTGGCAATCCTCCTCAAATGGATCCGCCGGGGCAAGCGGCGCTTTCTGCGGTATGCAATCCGCGGCACGATGCTGATCACGGTCGTCTATTCGATCTTCTTCATCGCGCTGGGCAAAACGCAGAGCGACGACACCCACAAGCATATCATTCCGTACTGTCTCAACGGCGGGAAGGACATTTCCCTGCCGGACACGAAGAACTGCCGCGTCGACGTGTTCGACGGCATGGACAACCAGGCCATGTTCTGGCAGATTCCGACCATCCAGGCGTTCCACAGCATCGTTCCCGGCTCCATCATGGAGTTTTACCCGACGATCGGCGTGCAGCGCGACGTGGCTTCCCGGCCGGAAACGGACGTGTACGGCCTGCGCGCCCTGACCTCCTGCCGCTGGCTCTTTGACCCGGTTTCCACGGGCGACCGCTTCGGCGGCGCGGAGGGCAGCGATCCGCAGATGCCCGGCTGGACATACTACACCACGCAGAACGGCTTCGACATCTGGGAGAACCAATATTATATCCCGATGGGCTTTTCCTACGATTACTACATCACACGCGAGGAATACGACGCGGTGAGCGAGGGGAACCGCCATCTGGTGCTGCTCAAGGCTCTCGTGCTGTTCGACGAGCAGGCCGAACAATACGGCGATCTTCTCACGCATGTCGACACCCTTTCCCTGCCGGAGGAAACGGAGGACGGCTCCGTTCCCGGCGTGCAGGATGTGATCGTTTCCCCGTCTGAGGGGGACGGCTCCGATATCACCTTCCTGTATTCCGAGGAAGCGTATTATCAGGACTGTCTCGACCGCCGCTCCATGTCGTGCAGCAGCTTCTCGCGCGACAACAGCGGTTTTTCCGCCACCTTCACCGGCGACCGTGAACGGCTGGTCTTTTTCAGCGTCCCGTGGGAGGGCGGCTGGACCGCCACCGTCAACGGGGAACCGGCTGTGATTGAGAAGGTGAACGTCGGCTTCATGGCGGTGAAGGTGCCCGCCGGGACAAGCGAAATCCGCTTTACCTATGAGACGCCCGGTCTGAAGCTCGGCGCGGCTGTCTCCGCCGCGGGTGTGCTGATCCTCGTGCTGTACCTGCTGCTCTCCCGCCGCTTTGACCGCACGGCGCGCGCGGCCGCCCGCCGTCCGGTTCCCGCGTCCGCACAGCAGGGCGATTCGGCTTCCCGGAGCGTTTCCGGCATGCAGGAGCCCGCGTATCCGCAGGATCCGGCCGTTCCCGCTCCTGAAGCGGAAAGTCCACCGGAACCGGAAACGCAGGAATTTCCTGCCGGAGACACAGAAGATCGTCCATAAAAAGGAGGAAACGGTTTTGCCTTCGATTGTTTATCTGGTGATCCCTTGCTACAACGAGGAGGAGGTGCTGCCCGAAACGGCGCGCCGCCTGACCGAACAGCTTTCCTCTATGCAGGCGCAGGGGCTGGCCGCCCCGGAAAGCCGGATGCTCTTTGTCGACGACGGCAGCCGCGACGCCACCTGGGCGCTGATTGAGTCGCTTTCCCGGGAAAACCCGTTTGTGCGCGGCCTGAAGCTGGCCCACAACCGCGGCCACCAGAACGCCCTGCTGGCGGGCCTGATGGAAGCGCGCCTGCACGCGGACTGCGCGATCAGCCTGGACGCGGATTTGCAGGATGATGTGTCCGTGCTGCCGCAGTTTCTGGAGAAATTCCGGGAGGGCTGCGATGTGGTGTACGGCGTACGCAACCGCCGCGACACGGACACCGCCTTCAAGCGCGTCACGGCGCAGGGCTTTTATAAATTCATGCACATGCTCGGCGTCGATGTGGTTTACAACCACGCGGATTACCGCCTGATGAGCCGCCGCGCGCTCGACGCGCTCTCTGAGTACCGCGAGGTCAACCTGTTCCTGCGCGGCATCGTGCCGCTGATCGGCTACCGCAGCGATTATGTCTACTACGACCGGCACGAGCGCTTTGCCGGGGAATCGAAATACCCGCTCAAAAAAATGATCTCCTTTGCGCTCGATGGGATTACCTCCTTCAGCGTGCGCCCGCTGCGGCTGATTTCGCGCCTTGGGATCTTCGTCTCGATGGCAAGCATCCTCGGGCTGCTGTACGCGCTGATCTCCCATTTTATGGGCCAGACTGTGGCGGGATGGACGGCGATCATCTGCTCGATCTGGCTGCTCGGCGGCATCCAGCTTCTGTGCGTGGGCGTTGTGGGCGGCTATGTGGGGAAAATTTACAGCGAGGTCAAGGCCCGCCCGCGCTACCGCATAGAGGAAAAAGCCGGCTTCCCCTTGGATTCCGCCGCGCCCTCTTCTGGACAACAGGAAGAAAAAAGGGTATAATAGAGAGCCAATGCCGGATTTTCCGGCAGAATTTCAATTTGATTTCGGAGTTGAGTCATGAAAATGAAAATGAAGAAAAAGCTTGCAGCCCTGCTGCTCGCCGTTCTGACCGCCTTCGGAGCGGCCTCCTGCTCCACTGCCGACCAGAGCTGGAGCGTGGAAAAGGATGGGGAGCGTCTCCCCGTCGGCGTTTACGTTTACAACTTCTATTCCGCGATCGCCGCGGCACAGCAGCAGGAGGGCGTGGACAGCTCTGTCTCCCTGCTGGAGCAGCAGATCGACGGCCAGCCCGCCGAGGATTGGATCCGTGACGAGGCCATGCGCTACACGAAGGAATACTTCTACCTGCGCGATCAGCTTGACGCGCTCGGCGCATCGCTGACGGACGAGGAGAAGGCCCAGGGCAAGAGCAACGCCGCGGCCGCATGGGGCTATATCCCGGCTTCCGTCAAGAAGTACGTCTCCCAGGAATCCTTTGAGATCGCCTACGGCGAGGCAAATATGATGTACACCAAGCTGTTCAACACCATCTATGGCGAGGGCGGCGAAAAGGCTGTCAGCGACGACGAGCTGCGCGCGTATTTCGAAGAAACCTACTATGATTTCGACTATATCTTCTCCTCTCTGGCCTATAAGACCTCCGGCGAGCTGACCGGCGACGAGGAAGACACCACGATGACGGAGGAGGAAACCGCCGCCCGCCGCGAGCTGTTTGAAGGCTACGCGGAGAAAATCAACGCGGGCGAAATGACGATGGAGGAAGCGGCAGAGGATTTCAAGACCGTCATTTCCTCTGAGGATGAGCAGCTGTCCAACCAGCTGGTGGACGGAGAGTATATCAACTCCTCCTTCCCCTCCGAGATTAAGACAAACCTCGATGAAATGCAGAACGGCGAGGTCCGCTGCTTTGAGGTCACGGGCCTGAGCAAGGGAATCGTGGTTGTGCGCAAGAACAATGTGGCAGATTCCGCGGACGATTACATCGGCCAGGAGGGCAACCGCCAGACCCTGCTTTCCAGCATGAAATCGGAGGAATACCTCGACATGGTGAAGGCCGGAATCGAGTCCTATGAGGGCGTCACCTTCAACGATGCCGCCATCGCCACCTACCACGCTTCCGAATTCTACACCTTCACCCCACCCGCCAGCAGCTCCGCAGCGGAATAAATCCAGACACAATTTGACCCCCTTGCGATTCACACCGCAAGGGGGTCTTGTTCTATATCCCTCGTTCAGAAAAACGTCAGCTGCTGCTCCTCCTCACCCTGCGGGCGCAGAAGCCAGTTGACCCAGCTCACGGCGGTGGAAGCGCGGCGCGTCAGCGTTTCCTCGCTCCACACCTCCGGCGGACGCGCACGCCGCAGAAGCTCCCGCGCTTCCTCGGCGGTCACAGGCTCGGGCTTGTGCGCGCCAAGGTTCAGCAGCTCGCGGAAGGCAAGGCTTCTCGCCATGCGCGAGCACAGCGCCGCCTGCCGTTTGCGGTAGCTGAGCTCCAGAATCCGGCGGCCCTCCTGCGTCAGACGGAAGCAGGGGCCGTCCTTCTTCACCAGCCCCAGAAAGCGCGCTGCCGCCGTATAATACCCGGCCTGCCGCAGCGTGAAATCATACGCCGCTGTCACCTCCTGCGGCGTCATCGGCTGGGCCTGCAGCAGCTCGCACAGGTTAAACACACGCTCCAGGCTGTTCGCCTGCGGGAAAGCCACATCCGGCTCCTCGCTTCGCGGCGTCTCACGCAGCACGTCAAGCAGGTCGCGGCGGGTGAAGTCCGTGTCCTCCAAGCTGTAGGTTTTCTGCTGCACCAGCCGCAGGGAATTATAGCACGACGGATCGGTGAATTCATATTCATACAGCCGGAACAGGCCGTTCGAATGGATCAGGAACACGGGGCGCACGCGCTTGTGCACCCGGGCGCTCCATACGCGGAAGGGATAATACAGCTGACGCACCAGAAAATCCTCGGAGAGATCGCGCTTGGCCTCGATCAGCGCAAGGCTGTTCGCGCCCTCAAACGCCGCGTCGATCTCAATCTGCGCATGGTCGACCTGCACGGGGAGCTCCCGGCCGTCCGCGCTTTGGATGGAAAAGGAAAAGCGGTCGGAATTCATGCGCCCGGAGACGGTCGGCACCAGCGTTTCCTCGCCGAGGAAATCCGCCAGAATCCCCGAAGCCGCCGCGCAGTTGACCGCGATGGACTCACTCGGGATCCGCCCGCCGTCCAGGCTCTCGAGCGACGCGGGCAGCGAAAAGCGCCGCACCGCCGCCGCGCTCTCCTCAAACCGGCAGTATGCCTCAAACGGGCCGATCAGATAATCCCCGCGCGTCACAGGCAGAATCGCCAGCGAATGCTGCAAAAACACGTCCGGCAGGTTCACCCTGTGATCGAACTTCGCCATCAGGCGCGGCTCGCGGTACTCGCGGATCTGATCGGCGGAGATCACAAAGCCGCCCTCGCGCTCCACCGTGCCCGGCACGTCCCAGCGCTCGAAAATGGCCTCCCAGGCCTCGTCGTTTCTCCCTTTACTCATAATTGCGGATCACCACCTCTTCCACGCTTCCGCGCTTGCTCGGATCGGAGTTGACGGCACGGCGCGCGCTCACGGCGGTGATGTGGTACGCCGCGTACTGCTCGCGGATGAAGGCCGTCGCGGAATTCGAGAGCATGAAGCGGATCCCCCGCTTCGTCAGCGTATCGCAGCACTCGCGCAGCCGGATCTGCTCCTCGCGCCCGAAGCCCGCCTTGGCGTATCCGGTGAAGTTCGCCGTATCCGACACAGGATCATACGGCGGATCCAGATACACAAACGTCTGCGGCGGCAGGCGGTCGAGCACCTTCGCATAGTCCTCGCACGAAAACTGAATGTCCGCCGAAGAAAAATAGCGGTGCACCGCCCGCAGCGCGGTCTCGTTCACGATGCCGGGATTTTTGTACCGTCCGAACGGCGTGTTGAACTCCCCCGCGCTGTTGACGCGGAACAGGCCGTTGTAGCACGTCTTGTTCAGGTAAACAATCCGCGCCGCGCGCCGCACACGGTCAATCTGCGCGTAAGACTGCGGATCACGGTCCCAGTCGCGCACGGCGTAGAAACATTCCGCGTCATTGGAGAAAGCGGACAGCTCGTGCAGCAGGCCGTCCACGTCGTCCCGGATGACCTCATAGAGGTTGATCAGCTCCGGGTTCACGTCGTTGACAAAGGCGCTGTCCGGCTGCAAATGGAAGAGCATCGCCCCGCCCCCGACAAACGGCTCGCAGTATGTGCGGATCCGCTTGGGCAGCAGGGGATCGAGCGCCGCCAGAAGCTGACGCTTTCCTCCCACCCATTTCACCACCGGAACCGCCTCGCGATCCCTCTTTCCCCTTTTTGCCGCCATCTTGTTTCCTTCCTCCCCGTCCGGAGTTTATCTTCGTATTCTACCACACTTCGACCGTCTCCACAAGAGAAGAGCGCCCCTCCATGCCGCGCGTTTCCGTGCGGCGCAGAGGAGCGCTCTGTCCGTTTCCTATTCGCCGTCCGCGTCCCCGCCGGAGGATTCCCCTCCGGGTGCGTCCGCCCCGGGGCCGTCCGGGTTTTCCTGCAGGCCGTTCTCGCCGGGCGCGTCCGTTTCGTCTCCGGCTTTTTCGCTCAGAGGTTCGCCGTCGCGCGGCAGCATGGCGGCCTTCCGGGCCTCGGCCTGCTCCCGCTTCCGGGCTTCGTCCTCCTCGCGGGAGCGCTTCGTTTCCTTATAATAGACGGTGCACGCCAGCACCAGCGCGCCGGCTGTCACCACACGCAGCACCCAGCCCCACACGCCCTGGAACATCGTGCCGCCCTGGAGTGTATCCACCAGCCACCACACGCCCAGCAGAAGGAAAAAGCCGCCGAGCGGGTAAAAGACCTTATTCTCCTTGCCGAAGCGGAACAGAAGCAGCAGCCCCACCGCAAACCACAGGAAAACATAAATGTAGCCTGTCATCCGATAAAATCCCCCGTTATCCGGCTCAGCGCCGGTTTTGTACCAGTATACCGCCGGGCGGGAGAGCTTGTCAAGCGCAGCCGCGTCCCCGGGGCTCCCCGCCGTACAGCACCGTCAGCAGCGGGGCGCGATCCGACGCTGCGGCCCTGTCCGCCTGCGCCGGGGCGGGCTGCTGTGCCGGGACGGGCTGCGCTTTTTGGTGTGCGCGGCGCTTTTGTGCCCGCAGGCGGGCCAGCTTTTCCCGGTGCAGGGAAAACAGGCAGCACACGCCCGCCACCATCGCCAGCAGCCCCTCCAGCACCGCGAGCAGAGGCCCGCACCCGCCCATGAACATGCCTGCCAATCCCATCACAAAACACAGCGCGCACAGCTTTGCTCCCTCGCCCCAGCGCGGACGGTACCAGAAAAACATTGCTGCCGCCGCAATCGCCGTCACCATTCCAATTTCCATCATCGCCCATTCCCTCCAACCGTATGTTCTGTTATATTCGATATTTTGTTCGACCATGTGCTTAGTTTAGCACATATGTTCTTATTTTGCAAGCTGTTTTCGAACAAAAATCGAACATTTTATGCGTCGTGCAAGAAAACAAAAGATCCGGGGCCGCTCGGGAGAAAATCCCAGAATTTTCCGGCAGGACAGCGCGGGGAAAGTGTATAAAATAAACAAAAAGCCGCACGGGAAGTGTTGTAATTGAGTTTTGTTTTCGCTATACTAAGGGTAGTTCCGAAGGAGAGGAGGTTGTTATGGATACCCCGATCACGATAGGCATTCTCGCCGGTTGTGCGGCGCTGGCCCTGATCCTGGTTCTTCTTTCCCTCCACATCCTGCGAAAGGAGTCCGTGTATCTGCGGGAGCGTTCCCAAAATGGAGAGATTCTGCTTCTGACTTTTGATCAGATCATGGCTCTGTACCGCGCCGCCCCGGAGAAATGGGAAATGCAGGTGGACGGTCCTGTCTACTATCCCCGCGGCAAAGAGCAGGACGGCCTTCTGGTCTATTTGCTTCCCAAAGAGCGCAAGCGGTACCGGGCGTGGTTTGACTGGCAGCTTTCCCACGGGGAGGACGCCGGCCGGTTCCAGATGACCACCAGGGCACTGATCTCCATGCAGGAGGACCTGGCAGGCCACCTGCGGGAACTGGAAAAAAGCAACCAGGAAGCGCTCCGGAAGTCCGTGGAAGCGACGCAGCGGATTTTGGACAAACAGCGGCAGGAGGCAGCCGCTCCCGGAGAAAAAAACAGCGGGGATCATGCTTCCAGCAAGCCCTAACATACAGAAGAAAGAGCAGGTGTCATGCATGAATTTTCTGTGGAATTCCCTACCGATCCTTATCCCGGTTATTGTGATCCTCATCATACTGCTCATGGGGTATGTCAAAGCCCCGCCGGATCAGGCGTACATCATCTCCGGCCTGCGGAAAAACAGCCGCATCCTCATCGGGCAGGCGGGCATCCGCATTCCCTTTCTGGAGCGCCTGGACAAACTGTATCTGGGCCAGATGACGGTGGACATCAAGACGGAGCAGTCCGTTCCGACCAACGACTTCATCAATGTCTCCGTGGATGCCGTGGCCAAGGTGCGCATCTCTCCGGAGGAAAAAGGCATCCGGCTGGCAGCCAAGAACTTTCTGAACAAGAAAGGCGTTGACATCGCCCAGGATCTGAAGGATTCCCTCCAGGGCAACATGCGGGAGATCATCGGCACGCTGACGCTGGAAAAGATCAACACCGACCGGGACTCCTTCTCCGACCAGGTGATGCAGAAGGCCTCCCGGGACATGGAAAAGCTGGGCATTGAGATCCTCTCCTGCAACATTCAGAATGTGCAGGATGAAAACGGCCTGATCCAGGATCTGGGCGCGGAAAACACCTCCCTCATCAAGAAGAATGCCGCCATCGCCAAAGCCCAGGCGGACCGGGACGTGGCCATTGCCCAGGCCGACGCGGACAAGGCGGCCAACGACGCCAAGGTGGAATCCCAGACCCAAATCGCCCAGAAGCAGAATGAACTGGAGATCAAGCGGGCGGAGCTGAAGATCTCGGCAGACACCAAAAAGGCCGAAGCGGAAGCCGCCTACGAGATCCAGAACCAGGCCCAGCAGAAGATCATCGGTACCGCCACAGTGGACGCGGAGATCGCCAAAACCGCCCGCGAAGCCGAGCTGAAAAAGCAGGAGGTAGAGGTGGCCAAGCAGGCGCTGGACGCGGAGATCCGCGCCAAAGCGGACGCCGACCGTTACCGCAAGGAGCAGGAGGCGCAGGCCGCTCTGTTCCAGCGCCAGAAGGACGCGGAAGCCAGGCGGTACGAGCAGGAGCAAGAGGCGGAGGCCGTGAAAAAGCAGGCGGAAGCCGCCCGCTTCGCCAAGGAGCAGGAAGCCGCCGGTATCTCCGCCGTGGGTAAAGCGGAGGCCGCGTCCATCCAGGCGAAGGCGCTGGCAGAGGCGGAGGGCATCGACAGGAAAGCGGAGGCTATGAAAAAATACGGCCAGGCGGCTGTCATTGAGATGGTCATGAACGCCCTGCCCGCGATTGCCCGGAACGTGGCCGAGCCTCTTTCAAAAGTGGATAAGATCACCATGTACGGTGATGGCAACAGCGCCAAGCTTTTACAGGACATCATCAACGGAACCACGCAGATCACCGAGGGGATTTCCCAGGGCATGGGCATTGATGTGAAAGCTCTGCTTTCCGGCATGATCGGCGGAAAAGTGGCCGCGGCCGGCCAGGAACCTTGCGCCCCGGCTCCAGCTCCCGCGCAAACGGCAAACATGGATTCTTCCGGCAAAGCCGCCGCACCCGCAGAAATCTCCCCGTCAAATCAGCCCTCTGAAAACGGATAATTCTTCATGCCCCGGCAATACTACCCATGAGAAATTTCGCCGGAATCCTTCCGGCTGTATCTATGGAGGAATGGTATGAAAGCCACGGGAATTGTGAGAAGAATCGACGATCTGGGGCGCGTGGTGATCCCGAAGGAGATCCGGCGCACGCTGCGGATCCGGGAGGGTGACCCGCTGGAAATTTTCACGGACGCGCAGGGCGGAGTGGTGTTCCGCAAATACTCCCCGGTGGGGGAGCTTTCGTCCTTCGCGTCCCAGTATGCCGAGGTACTGAGCAAGACGGCGAACCTGCCGACGCTCGTGTGCGACCGCGACCATGTGGTGGCGGCGGCGGGGGTGCCGCGGCGTGAGTATCTGGAGCGGCGCGTCTCGCCGGAGCTGGAGGAATATATGCAGTCGCGCCACAGCTTTGTGAGCAACGGCGCGAGCCGCCTGCGCCCGGTGGAGGGCGTCAGCCGCCCCGCGTCGATCGTGTACCCCATCATCGCCGAGAGCGATGTGACGGGCGCGGTCGTGGTTTTACAGCCGGAGGGCGGCGCGGCCCTGGGGGACGCGGAGACAAAGCTGGCGCAGGTGGCGGCGAGCTTCCTGGGCCGCCAGATGGAAAGCTGAACGCCCGGTTTCCCTCATTTTCCACAATTCCGGCGGGCAAAAGCGCTCGCCGTTTTGCGGAGGAGCCGCTTGATTTTTCATGGGCCTTGTGTTAAAATAACAATGTTTGATATGGTGGAATGATGAAAGAGTGGGGCGACCCGCTCTTTTGTTTGTATTATCCCAATTTTCAAGGAGAGGTGACGGGTGTTGGCTGAGAAGAAAAAAGGCGGGAACACCGCCGCCGTTGTCCGGCAGCTGGCCGGGCCAATCGCGGAGAGCCTTGGCTATCTTCTGTGGGACGTCCGCTTCGTCAAGGAGGGCGCGGACTGGTTCCTGCGCATCTATATTGACAAGCCCGGCGGGATCGGCATCGACGACTGTGTGGCGATGAGCCGCGCCGTCAACGATCCGCTCGACGCGCTGGATCCCATCGACCGGGAATACTGCCTGGAGGTCTGCTCCCCCGGGCTGGGGCGCGAGCTGACAAGGCCGGAGCACTTTGCCGCCTTTCTGGGCGCGCCGGTGCTGGTGCGGCTGATCCGCCCGCTTCCGGACGGCAGGCGCGAGGTGCGCGGAACGCTCACAGGGTATGAAAACAACGTCATGACGCTGGACGCGGGCAGCGAAGAGCCGCTCACGCTGGAAAAGGCGGCCGTTTCCAAGGTGCGCCTGCTGGACGACGAGGACGTGGATGGAGGGAACAGTTAAGATGGCAGGGAGATCTGCGAAGAAAAAGAACGACAAGCCCGAAAACAATAAAAATGAGATTTTTGAGGCGCTGGAGCTGCTCGAAAAGGAGCGCGGCATCCCCGTGGACTTCATGCTGGAGAAGATCAAGAAGGCCATTCTCACAGCGTGCAAGAACAGCTATGACAACGAGGACGCTGTCATCGACCTGAACCCGGAGACCGGCATGTTTGAGGTGCGGCTGAAGATGATCGCCGTCGACGACGTGTGGGAGCCCGGTAAGGAGGTCCTGCTCGAGAAGGCACGCAAGATCGATCCCACCGTCGAGGTCGGCGACGACGTGTATGTGACGATGAACACCAAGGAATTCGGGCGCATCGCGGCGCAGACGGCCCGCAACATCATCCGCCAGGGCATCCGCGACGGCGAGCGCGGCCAGATGATGCAGGAGTTCCAGAGCAAGAACCAAGAGCTGGTCAGCGCGCTGGTGGAGCGCATCGACCCGCGCACCGGGGCCGCGACGCTGCGCATCGGCAAGGCCGAGGCTGTGCTGCCGCGCTCCGAGCAGGTGGGCGGCGAGGTGCTCGAGGAGGGCAAACATATCCGCGTGTACGTCGTGGATGTGCGCGAGACCGAGCGCGGGCCGCGCGCCGTTATCTCCCGCACGCACCCGGATCTCGTCAAGCGGCTGTTTGAAACCGAAGTACCCGAGATCTACGACGGCACCGTGGAGATCAAGGCCGTCTCCCGCGAAGCCGGTTCCCGCACAAAGCTGGCCGTTGTCAGCCACAACCCGGACGTCGACGCCATCGGCGCGTGCATCGGAGCGCGCGGCAGCCGTGTGTCGAGCATCGTCGAGGAGCTCGGCGGCGAAAAAATTGACATCGTGGAGTACAGCGACGATCCGGCGAAGTTCATCGCCTCGGCGCTCTCCCCGGCGGACGTGGTGAGCGTCACGGTGGCGCAGGACGGTTCCCGCTCCTGCCGCGTGACCGTGCCGGACAGCCAGCTCTCCCTCGCCATCGGCAACAAGGGCCAGAACGCCCGCCTGGCCGCGAAGCTGACCGGCTGGAAGATTGACATCAAGCCCGAAAGCGGCTTTTACGGGGAGGACGAAGAGCCCGCCCCCATAAAGGAAGAGGAAGAAACCCCGGCCCAGGAGGAAGCGGCGCCGCAGGAGACGGGCGCACAGCCCGAAGCCGAAGCGCCTGCGGAGGCGGCGCCTGAGACCGCCCCCGCTTCCGAAGAGGCCGAATAAACCCCAGAAAAGAAGCGAGGTGACCCGCGTGATGCACCAAAAGAAAATCCCGATGAGAATGTGCACCGGCTGCGGCGAGATGAAACCGAAAAAAGAGCTGGTGCGGGTGGTCAAATCCCCCGAGGGAGAGGTTTCCCTTGACCTGACCGGCAAAAAGCCGGGACGGGGCGCCTATGTGTGCAGGAGCGCGGAGTGCCTGAAGGCAGCGCGCAAGGCGCGCAGGCTGGAACGGGCGTTTTCCTGCCGGATCCCCGACACGGTTTACGACCGGATGGAGGAGGAATTGAGCCGGAATGAATGAGAAGGAGAGGCTTCTGTCCTTCCTTGGCATCGCCAGAAGGGCCCAGAAGCTTTCCATGGGAGCCGACGCCGCACAGGAAGCCATGCAGAAGGGAAAGACAAAGCTTCTGCTGCTCGCGTCGGATCTGTCCGAGCGTTCGGAGCGCAGCGCGCGCGCCGCAGCGCAGGCAGCCAGCACGCCGGTGCTTCCCGCCGGCGTCACGATGGACGAAATCGCTTTCTCGGTGGGGAAACGGACCGGGATCCTCGCCGTGAACGACAGCGGCTTCGCCGGAAAGCTCAGGGCGATGCTGGAGGAAGCAGCGCCGGCAGGAATGACTGAGGAGGTTGATTCTATTGATGATTAAATACAGAGTCCACGAGGTCGCCAAGGATCTGAACGTCCCGAACAAGGAGGTCCTTGACACGCTGCAGAAATACTGCGGGGAGACAAAGAAGCACATGACGGCGCTCACCGAGGAGGAGCTCGACGTCGTGTTTGAGAGCTTCACCCAGAGCCACTCCTCCGCAAGCCTGGACGATTACTTCGCGTCCGGCCGTGAGCCGGAGGTGACCGTGACAGCGGAGGAGGAGCCAAAGGCTGCTCCCGCGCCGAAGCAGGAAGAGCCGGCCCGCAAGCCCGCCGCGAAGGAAGCGCCCGCGAAGGAGGCCCCAGCGGCGCAGCAGCCCGCCCAGCAGCCTGCCCGGCAGAACGGCGGCAGAAACGACCGCGCGCCGCAGAACGCACAGAACGGACAGCGCCAGAATGATCGCCGCGCCCCGCAGAACAACGGCAGCGACCGGCGGCAGAACAATCCGAACCGCCCGAACGGCCAGAACGCCCAGAACGGGCAGCGGCAGAACGATCGCCGTGCCCCGCAGAACAATGGGAATAACCAGAACCGTGCGAACGCGCAGCCCGCGCCCCAGCAGCGCCCGGCGGCACAGCAGCAGGCACGCCCTGCCGCCCAGCAGCCCGCCCAGAACGCACAGCAGGACAACGTGGTGCGCCGTCCCGAGGGCCGCATCGTTGACACGCGCGCGTCCCATGTGGAGCTGGAAAAATACAATGAAAAGTACGACCGCCTCGCTTCCGAGAAGATGAAGGTGGAGAACACCGTGCAGAAGCAGAAGCTCACGCAGCGCAGCAGCCAGTACCGCGGCAAGCCCCGCAACTCCCGCAAGGAGACGGAGGCCGAGCGGATGCGCCGCATCGCGCTGGAGAGAAAGCAGAAGCACATGACGATCCAGGTGCCGGACGAGATCACCGTGGGCGAGCTGGCCCTGCGCCTGAAGGCGACGGCGGCGGAGGTCATCAAGAAGCTGATGGGCCTGGGCGTGTTCGCGTCGATCAACGATGTCATCGACTTTGACACCGCCTCCCTTGTCGCGATGGAATTCCACGCGAAGGTGGAGAAGGAGGTCGTCGTCACCATCGAGGAGCGCATCATCGACGACAGCGAGGACGACGACGAGAACCTCGTGCCGCGCGCCCCGGTCGTGGTCGTGATGGGCCACGTCGACCACGGCAAGACCTCCCTGCTCGACAAGATCCGCAACGCGCACGTTACGGCCACCGAGGCGGGCGGCATCACCCAGCACATCGGCGCGTACCGCGTGCAGTTGGGCGATCGCACGATCACCTTCCTCGACACGCCCGGCCACGCCGCGTTCACCACGATGCGTGCCCGCGGCGCGCAGGTGACGGACATCGCGATCCTCGTGGTGGCGGCGGACGACGGCATCATGCCGCAGACGATCGAAGCCATCAACCACGCGAAGGCCGCGAATGTGAGCATCATCGTCGCGATCAACAAGATGGATAAGCCGGGCGCAAACCCGGATCACGTGCTCCAGCAGCTGACCGAGCATGAGCTGGTGCCGGAGGAGTGGGGCGGCGACACGCCGTGCATCCCCGTCTCCGCGCTCACGGGCGACGGCATCGACGATCTGCTTGAGATGGTCACGCTGGTGGCGGACATGAAGGAGCTCAAGGCGAACCCGGACCGCGCCGCGAAGGGCACGGTCATCGAGGCGCGCCTGGACAAGGGCCGCGGCCCGGTGGCCACCGTGCTGGTGCAGAACGGCACCCTGCACACCGGCGACATTGTCGTGGCAGGCATGACGGTGGGCCGCGTGCGCGCCATGACCGACGAGCACGGCCGCCGCATCCACGAGGCGGGCCCGAGTGTGCCGGTGGAGGTCACGGGCCTGGACGATGTGCCGGTGGGCGGCGATATCTTCAACGCCGTTTCCGACGAGCGCCTGGCGCGTGAGCTGGTCGAGCAGCGCCGCAACGAGCAGAAGGAGGAAATGTTCAACTCCCGCACGAAGGTCACGCTTGACAACCTCTTCGATCAGATGCAGCAGGGCGAGATGAAGGAGCTCAAGATCATCGTCAAGGCCGACGTGCAGGGCTCCGTCGAGGCCGTGCGCCAGTCGCTCGAGAAGCTCTCGAACGAGGAGGTCCGCGTGGTGGTCATCCACGGCGGCGTGGGCGCGATCAACGAGTCCGACGTCATGCTCGCCAACGCTTCCAACGCCATCATCGTCGGCTTCAACGTGCGCCCCGATCCGGTGGCCGAGGCCAACGCCAAGCGCGACAGCGTCGACATGCGCCTGTACCGCATCATCTACGACTGCATCGAAGAGATTGAGTCCGCGATGAAGGGCATGCTCGCGCCGAAGTTCCGCGAGGTCGCCCTGGGCCGCGCCGAGGTCCGCGAGGTCTACAAGATCAGCAGCGTCGGCACGATCGCCGGCTCGCACGTCATCTCGGGCAAGATCACCCGCGCCGCGCAGATCCGCGTCGTGCGCGACGGCATCGTCATCACGGAGGACAAAATCGCGTCCCTGCGCCGCTTCAAGGACGACGTCAAGGAGGTCGCGGACGGCTACGACTGCGGCATCGGCCTGGAACGCTTCAACGATATCAAGGAGGGCGACATTCTCGAGGCCTTCGTCATGGAGGAATACCGCGAGTCCTGACGCCCCGGGAAAGGGGGTCCCGCTATGCCGGGCCACAAGCTGGGAAGAACGACGGAGGACATCCGCCGCGAGCTCTCCGCGCTGCTGCGCGAGCTCAAGGATCCGCGCACGCAGAACATGCTTCTGAGCATTGTGCGCGTGGAGGTCACGAACGACCTGTCTTACTGCACCGTATACGTCAGCGCCATGGAGGGGCTGGATCGGGCGAAAACGGCCGTGCAGGGCCTGCGCTCGGCCTCCGGCTTCCTGCGGCGTGAGCTGGGCCGCAGGCTCCAGCTGCGCCATGTGCCGGAGCTGATCTTCAAGGCGACGGATTCCATCGAATACAGCGCGAACATCAGCCGGATCCTGCACGATCTGGAAAAGGACGACACCGAATCATAACGCCACACGCAGGCCACGGACGGGGGCGGCGGGACAGCCCGCCGCCCCCGTTTGCGCAGGCCGCGCGGGAAGAAACGAAGGAGGAGTGCGCATGACGGGAGTTTTCATTCTGGATAAGCCGGAGGGCTTCACCTCCTTTGACGCGGTGGCTGTGGCACGGCGGCTGTTCGGGCAGAAAAAGATCGGCCACACCGGCACGCTTGACCCGATGGCCACCGGCGTGCTGCCGCTGCTGCTGGGCCGCGCGACGCGGGCGGAAGCGCTGCTGCCGGACACGGAGAAGGAGTATCGGGCGGCCTTTGCGCTCGGCACGCGCACCGACACGGGCGACCGCACCGGCCAGGCGATCGGGCAAACGGACGCGCGCATTTCGCGCGAGGCTCTGGCCGCCGTGCTGCCGCGCTTTCGCGGGGACATTTTGCAGATCCCGCCCATGTACTCGGCGATCAAGAAGGACGGCAAGCGGCTCTACGAGCTGGCCCGCAAGGGAATCGAGGTCGAGCGCGAAGCGCGGCCCATCACGATCGCGCGGCTGGAGCTGCTGTCGTTTGACGAAGAACGGCAGACCGGGGAGCTGCTGGTCTCCTGCTCCAAGGGGACGTATATCCGCGCCCTGATTGAGGATCTGGCGGCGGCGGCCGGGACGCTCGGCACGATGACGGCTTTGCGCCGCACACGCGCGTGCGGCTTTTCGCTCGCGGACGCCGTACCGCTCGACGAAGCCCGCCGTCTGGCGGAAACAGACGACCTGTCCGCCCTTGTGCGTCCCGTGGAGGGATTGTTCTCCGTATACCCGGCGGTGACGGTGAGCGCGGCGCAGGCGGCGCGCTTTGCAAACGGCGGCGCGCTCGATGCCGCCCGCACGTCCCTGCGGGGAAAGGCACTCCCGGACGGGGAACGCCTGCGCGTACTCGGGCCGGACATGCGCTTCCTCGGGCTGGCGGAGACAGCCGGAGGGGAGCTGCGCGTGCTGCGCCTGTTCTGCGGCCCCGCCCCGGCGGATCCGGGAAGAAAGGAGACACAAGCATGAAGCTGTATCAGGACCTGCACCCATCCGGGGAGGACACCGCCGTCGCCCTCGGCGTGTTCGACGGCCTGCACATGGGCCACCGGCGCGTTATCACCGCCGCGATGGGCGGGCCCGAAGCCCCGGCGGTATTCACCTTCCAGACGGACATCCTGCGCGAGGGCGGCAAGGGCGCGCCGGTGCTCCTGCCGCAGGATCGCAAGCTGGAGCTGCTCGGCGAGCTGGGCGTGGAGCTGTGCTGGTCGATTCCGTTCTCACTCATCCGGGAGATGGAGGCGGAGCGCTTTGTGCGCGAGGTGCTGGTGGGCGTGTGCCGCGCCAAACGGGTGTGCTGCGGCTTTAACTTCCATTTCGGAAAAAATGGCGCGGGCTCGGTGCAGGATCTGGTGCGGCTTGGGGATGAGCTGGGCTTCTCCGTCACGGTGCAGGAGCCGGTGCTGCTGGCCGGAAAGCCGGTGAGCAGCACGCGGATCCGATCGCTCATCGCGCAGGGCGAAATCGAGGAGGCAAACCGCCTGCTTGGGCGGCCCTTCTCCTACGATTTCCCGGTGGAGCACGGCAGGCAGCTCGGGCGCACGCTCGGCTTCCCGACGGTGAACCAGCCGATCCCGCCCGGCTTCATTCTGCCGCGCTTCGGCGTATACGCCGCCCTTGTGGATGTGGGCGGGGAGAAATATTACGGCGTGGCAAATGTCGGGGTCAAGCCGACGGTGGGCTCGGACGGCCCGCTGTGCGAAACCTGGATGCCCGACTACCACGGCCGCGAGCTGTATGGCGAGACCGTGCGCACCGAGCTGCACGGCTTTGTGCGCGAGGAACGCCGGTTTCCCGGCCTGAGCGAGCTGCACGAGCAGATCCTGCGGGACCGCGAAACGGCGAAGAAAATCATTTACAAGCTGTGAGATTTGTGCTATACTATACCAGTGATTTTTCACACAGCTTTTCCGCTCCGCGGATCAGGGGGCAAGCCCCGGACGGGGACGTTCACCGGCCCTGGCCTGCGACGCCGGAGAATCAAAAACAGAAAGGTGGAATTTTCCATGCTGAAGGAAGAAAAGACAGCGATTATCAAGGAGTATGCGACCCATGAGGGCGACACCGGTTCCCCGGAGGTTCAGGTTGCCGTTCTGACGAAGCGCATCAACGATCTGACGGATCACCTCAAGACCCATCAGAAGGATCACCACAGCCGCCGCGGCCTGCTGAAGATGGTCGGCCAGAGAAGAAACCTGCTGAACTATCTGATGCGCGTCGACATCGAGCGTTATCGTTCCCTGATCGAGCGTCTGGGCATCCGCAAGTAAAAAAGAGCATATTTCAGGCAGGCGGGACGTGTTTCCGCCTGCCTTTGTGGCATTAGGGAGAACGCGGCGGGCGCGGCATGCCCGCCTTCCCGAACGCCGCGCAAGGGGGAAGGGTCCCGTTTTAGCAGTGAAATGCACGCCTCCCGCGGGGGCGCGGATTTTATTGCTAAGGCTGGGAAACCGTCCCGCGACATGACGATGAAAAGGAGGATTTCCCCAGTGTTTGAAAATTTCCGCACGTTTGAAACTGACTTCGCCGGCCGTCCGCTGGTGATTGAAACCGGAAAGATGGCGGGCCTTGCCAACGGCGCCTGCCTCGTGCGCTACGGCGACACGGTCGTGCATGTGGCTGTCACCGCTTCCGCGAAGCCCCGCGAGGGCGTTGACTTCTTCCCTCTCTCCGTCGATTTCGAGGAGAAGCTGTACTCCGTGGGCAAGATCCCCGGCTCCTTCCTGAAGCGTGAGGGCCGTCCGACGGACAAGGCCATCCTCACCAGCCGCGTGATCGACCGCCCGATCCGCCCGCTCTTCCCGAAGGATATGCGCAACGACGTTTCCGTCGTGTGCACCGTGATGAGTGTGGATCACGACTGCGCCCCCGAGATCGCGGGCATGGTCGGCACGAGTATCGCGCTCTCCATCTCCGACATTCCGTGGAACGGCCCGATCTCCGGCGTTTCCGTCGGCCTGGTCGATGGCGAGTATGTCATCAACCCCACCGCCGCCCAGCGCGCCGTGAGCCAGATGGCTGTCACCGTTGCCTCCACCGAGACGCGCATCCCGATGATCGAGGCTGGCGCGAACATCGTCTCCGACGAGGTGATGTATAACGGCATCCTCGCGGGCCACGAGGCCAACCAGAAGATCATCGCCTTCATCAAGGATATCCAGGCGCAGATCGGCAAGCCGAAGTTCTCCTACCCCGCCGTGCACGCCAGCGACGAGATGCAGGAGGCTGTGCGCGACTTCGCTCTCGCGGACATCCAGGCCGCGCTCGACACGGACGACAAGAACGTGCGCGACGCCCGCCTGAAGCCCGTTTATGAAAAAGTTCACGAGCACTTCGATCCGCTCTATCCCGAGCAGGAGGCGCAGATCGACGAGTGCCTGTATAAAACGCAGAAATATGTGGTGCGCCGCTGGCTGCTCGACGAGCAGAAGCGCGTGGACGGGCGCGGCATGGACGACATGCGCCCGCTTGACGCGGAGGTCGGCCTGCTGCCGCGCACACACGGCTCCGGCATGTTCACCCGCGGCCAGACGCAGGTGCTCACCGTGGCCACCCTCGGCCCCGTCAGCGATCAGCAGATGCTCGACGGCATCGACGAGGAGGAGTTCAAGCGCTACATGCACCAGTACAACTTCCCGTCCTACTCCGTGGGCGAGACGAAGCCCAGCCGCGGCCCCGGCCGCCGCGAGATCGGCCACGGCGCTCTCGCGGAGCGCGCGCTGCTGCCGGTCATCCCGCCGGTGGAGGAATTCCCGTATGCGTACCGCCTGGTTTCCGAGGTGCTCAGCTCCAACGGCTCCACCTCGCAGGCTTCCGTCTGCGGCTCCACGCTGGCTCTCATGGACGCGGGCGTGCCGATCAAGGCTCCCGTCGCGGGTATTTCCTGCGGCCTGATCACCGAGGGCAGCCGCTGGATGACGATGGTCGACATCCAGGGCCTGGAGGACTTCTTCGGCGACATGGACTTCAAGGTTGCGGGCACGAAGGAAGGCATCACGGCCATCCAGATGGACCTGAAGATCGACGGCCTGCTTCCGGAGATGGTCAAGGAGGCCCTCGAAAAGACGCACAAGGCACGCAACTATATCATTGACGAAATCATCCTCAAGGCCATTCCGGAGCCGCGCAAGGAGCTGTCTCCGTACGCGCCGAAGATGATGAGCACCGTCATCCCGGTGGACAAGATCCGCGAGGTCATCGGCACAGGCGGCAAGGTCATCCAGAAGATCTGCGCCGAGTGCGGCGTGAAGGTTGACGTGGAGGAGGACGGACACGTCTTTATCTCCGGCCTGGACGCGGACAACTGCCGCCGCGCGCTGTCGATTGTCGACACGATCGTGAACGATCCGGAGCCGGGCGCCATTTACAAGGGCAAGGTCACGCGCCTGATGGACTTCGGCGCGTTTGTGGAGATCGCCCCCGGCAAGGAGGGCCTGGTGCACATCTCGCGGCTTGACGTCAAGCGCACCGAGAAAGTGACGGACGTGGTGAACGTCGGCGACGAGGTGATGGTCAAGGTGCTTGAGATCGACGACAAGGGCCGTCTGAACCTGTCCCGCCGCGACGCGCTGATCGAGGTGGAGGGCCTTGTGCCGGAGAACGAGATCTCCGACGCTCCGCGCCGTCCCCGCCGTGATCACGGCCCGCGCCGCGAGGATCGCCCGCGCGCGAGCAACGGCTTCTTCGCCAACACGAACAAGCCGCGCAGCCGCGAGGAATAAAAAAGCCATTCACTGGGGCTGCCGGAAGCGTCTCGCTTGCGGCGGCCCCTTCTGCTTTTAGCCGGGCCCGCGCCCGGGGGAAGGGGACGGAATATGTCGGTCATCACACAGGCAAAGCGCGTTGTCGTGAAGGTGGGCACCTCCACGCTGACGTATGAAAACGGAAAACTGAACCTGCGGCGCGTGGAATCGCTGTGCCGCGTGCTGAGCGATTTGCAGAACGGCGGCCGGGAGATCATCCTGGTCACGTCCGGCGCGATCGGCGTGGGCATGGGCAAGCTGGGCCTGCACGACCGCCCGGCGGAGACGGAGAAAAAGCAGGCGCTCGCGGCGGTGGGCCAGTGCGAGCTGATGTTTATTTACGATAAGTTTTTCGGGGAGTACAGCCGCACAGTGGCGCAGGTGCTGCTCACCGGCGACGTCATCGACGACGACCGCAGCCGCCGCAACGTGGAAAACACGTTTGAGGAGCTGCTGCACATGGGGATTCTTCCGATCGTCAACGAGAACGACACCGTCGCGGTCGACGAGCTGGTCGGCAGCCACATCGGCGACAACGACACGCTGTCCGCGATCGTCGCCAAACTGACGCGCGCGGATCTGCTGATCCTGCTCACGGACATCGACGGGCTGTACACCGCGAACCCGCGCACGGATCCGGACGCAAAGCGCATCCCGTACCTGCGCGAGGTAACGGAGGAAGTGGAAGCGCTGGCGGGCGGCGCGGGAACGAACCGCGGCACCGGCGGCATGGCCACCAAGGTGCGCGCCGCAAAGCTGGTCAACGAGAACGGAATCCCCTGCTGTGTCATGAGCGGGGCCACTCCCGAAACGCTGTACCGCCTGTTCGACGGCGAGCAGATCGGCACCGTCTTTGGCGGGATCCGATAAAGTTTGCGCACGCTGTTTGGTATGATGGAATTGCCATCTGGACAGCTTCAAAAGCATGGAGCGCCGGGAGCAAACCGCAAGCTCCTGTAGAGCCGTAACCCCCATGCACGGAAAACCTCAAAATTATTCCCCACGCTAATTTTGAGGTTTTCCCCCACCAGCCGGCGTTTTTGCGCGTCAGCGCAATTTCAGCCGGCCGTGACGAGGGAAAGGGGGCACAGGGCTGACGTAGAAAAGAAAGCGTGGGGTTCGAAGGGGCAAAGCCCCTCGCGAATCTTTGCCTACTTTCTTTTCGCAAAGAAAGTAGGGGCCCGTCGCGGCCTGAGCGACTTGCGCCCCGCCCGTGGCGGTGCGAGGGGGACCCCTCATGTGGGTCCCCCTGCGAAAAAACAGTCCCCCGGACTGTTTTTCCTTCCCCTCCTGCATTTTGGGAAGGAAAAGGTTACGATTTAGGGGCGCTGCCCCTATAACCCCGCCACCTTTTGAAAAAGGTGGACGAAAACTTTCAGGCGGCTGCGCCGTGTAAAGGGTTTGCAAAGGAGGTTTTTATCATGACAGAACTGCAAAGCATGGGGGCGAAGGCGAAAGCCGCCGCCCGTTTTCTGGCCTGCGCCGGGCCGCTGAAGGACAAGGCCCTGCTTGCCATGGCCCAGGCCCTTGAGGACTGCGCGCCCGCCATTCTCGCCGCGAACCGCGAGGACGTGGAAGCCGCCCGCGCAAATGGGATGTCTGAGTCGCTGCTCGATCGCCTTTCGCTCAGCGAAGCACGGATCGCCTCCATGGCCTCCGGTGTGCGGCAGGTCGCGGCGCAGGCCGATCCCATCGGCAGCGTGGTGAGCGGCGGCGTGCGCCCGAACGGCATGTTCATCCGCCGCGTGCGCGTTCCGCTGGGCGTGGTCGGGATGATCTACGAGGCCAGGCCGAACGTCACCGCGGACGCCGCCGCCCTCTGTCTGAAAGCCGGAAACGCCGTCATCCTGCGCGGCGGCAAGGAGGCCATCCGCAGCAACTGCGCCATCCTCGACTGCATGGCCGAAGCCGCGCACAAAGCCGGTCTGCCGGAAGGCTCTCTCCAGCTTGTCCGCGATACCTCCCGCGAATCCTCCCGGGAGCTGATGAGCCTGACCGGCTATCTCGATGTGCTCATCCCGCGCGGCGGAGCCGGGCTGATCCGCTCCGTCGTGGAAAATTCCCGTGTTCCTGTTATTGAGACAGGCGTGGGCAACTGCCACCTGTACCTTGACGAAAGCGCCGACCCGCAGATGGCTGTCGATATCGCCGTCAACGGCAAGACGCAGCGTCCCTCCGTGTGCAACGCGCTGGAAAAGCTGCTGGTGCACGAGAAGGCCGCCCCGGCGCTCCTGCCTCTTGTGGGGAAAGCCCTCACCGATCGCGGCGTACAGCTGCGCGCCTGCCCGCAGGCTCTGGCTATTTTGCAGGAAAACGGCATTGCCGCCGTTCCCGCGTGCGGCGAGGACTGGGACACCGAATACCTGGATCTGGTGATGGGTGTGCGCGTTGTGCGGGACTTCGACGAAGCCGTGTCGCACATCGCGGCCCACTCGAGCGGGCACAGCGAGTGCATCATCACTCAAAACTACGCAAACGCAAAACACTTTACGGAACAAATCGACGCGGCGGCAGTTTATGTCAACTGCTCCACACGCTTTACGGACGGCGGCGAGTTCGGGCTTGGCGCGGAGATCGGCATCTCCACGCAGAAGCTCCACGCGCGCGGCCCGATGGGCGTCAATGAGCTGACGTCCACAAAATTTATCATTGAGGGAGACGGACAGATCCGCTGACCTCACGGAAGGGGAACCCGGCTATGGCGAAAAAGAAACGCAAAGGAAACAGAAACGCTCCGTCGTTCTCGGCGGATTACCGGCAGGGCGCGTCCGCTCCGGTGCAGGAGGGGACAGACTCCGAGCTGGATGATTTCCTGCCCGAGGGAGAGGATCTCCCCGACGACAGGGAATTTGCCAAGAAAAAGGAAAAGCCCGCCCCCAAACGGAAGGCGGACCAGACGGAGGAAACGGAAGCTTCCGCAAAAGAGGAATCCATGGAAGCTCAGGCAGAGGACACACAGGAGCCGGACGATTCCTCCTGGAGCTCTGGGGCTGCCGTTCCGGCAGCCCCGGCCGCCGCATCCAGCGCGAGAAGCGCGAGAGCACGCGGCCGCCACCGCTACGGCGTGGTGCTCGGCTCGCTGGTGCTGCTGCTGGCGCTGGTGGGCGTTGTCTCCCTGGCGGGGATGATCGGCACGCGCATCTATGATCAGGCCACGGACGATTCCGCCCTGCGCGCCTACGATGAAAAGCTGGCCTGCATCGTGATGCAGGACCCGGAGCCGTTTGATTCCCCGGAAACCGCCGATCCCACCTTTGTGCAGAACGCGGCTCTCTGGAAATCCATTTTGGAAAAGCGCTCTGAGTGGACGGGCTACGATGACAACGGCCTTGCCATTATCCCGCTGGGTGTGGTGGCCTCCGCCGCCCAGGAGCTGTTCGGCCCCGACTGCTCGCTGAGTCCCTCGAACCCGACGGAGGAAACCTTCTACACGTACGACAGCACCACCAATACTTATCACGTCTCCGTGTTCAGCTCGGACAGCGCGATGACGCCGTACACGGAGAGCAGCCGCCGCGAGGGCGATACCACCGTTCTCACCGTCGGCTACGTGCTGCCCACGGACCCGTGGCGCACCCAGGAGACGTCCTCCGGCACGGAAAACACCGCGCCAAGCCCGTCGAAATACATGGAGTATGTGATGAAAACCGACCCGGAGACCGGCGAGGAATACGTCTACGCCGTCCGTGAGCCGGGCTGACGCCTTATTCCGGCGACATCGCCAGATATAAAAGCGCCAGAAGCAGGGAAGGGTCCTGATTTTCCTCCACCAAAAGCAGGAGAAGGAGCAGGATCAGCGTGCGGTCCTCCTGCTGAAAGAGCATGCGCAGAAGCTCCGGCGAATGGCCTTCCTGCTGGGCCGGATGCTGCGGGCCGGGGGAGGGGCGCAGCTCCTGCCCGTTTTGACGGTCGTGCCCGCCGCCGTTCTGCGGCCCGCCGTTTCCCTGCCTGTCTGCGCTTCCCGCGTTCTGTCCGCCGTTGTGGCCGTCCGTTCTCTGCGCCTGCGGCTGGGCGGCGATCTGCGCCCGGGACTGCATCTCCCGCACGCGGCGCACCGCCTCCTGCTGCAAGCGCTGCATTTCATTGTCCTGCGGCAATCTCAATCCCCCCTTTTCAGAACAGCCCGCTGCTCTTGAGCAGCGGCAGCACGCGCATGAGCTGCATCAGACGCACGGCCTGATCCAGCCGCTGCCGCCGCGAGGGCGAGAGCAGGGGCCGCAGCGCGTGCAGAAGCCGGGTGCCGTCCGTTTCCTCCCGCAGGCTGCCGAGAAGAGGGGCCATGCGCAGGATCGCCTGCGTGAGATCCCCGCCCTCCGCCACAGCGGGATGCGATTCTTCCTTTCCCTGCCCCAGAAGCCCGGAGAGAGCGGCCAGCAGTCCGTTCTCCCCGCCGCCGGAGGAGGCCGGACCGGCGTTCCCGCCGGAATGTCCCCCGGAGGAGCCGCCGGAGCCATGCTCGCCGTCTCCTCCACCAAGTCCGAGCGAGGCGGCAAGGCTCTGAAGCTGTGCCATCGCTGCCGGGTTTCCCAGCAGCTCATTGATTTTCCCGCTCAGATCCTCCATGGCAAGGCCTCCTTATTTTCCGAACAGCTGCTTCATGAGCTCGCGCGCCTGCGGCGTGCTGAGCAGCTTTTTCTGCGCGTCCTTGTCCGCCAGGATCTTTTGAAGGGATTTTTCGTCCTCCGGGGAAAGCTGGCCCATGAGCTGCTGGAGCAGGGCCTGGCGGTCCGCGTCGGAATGGATCTCTTTCATCGTCATCACGCCTTTTGTCTCGTTTTCAGGGGAAAGCCCCTTGTGTTATCTGTATGCGGCTCCTATTTGATTCATGCCTGGAGGGAATATCCGATGAGAATTTTCGTCACATCCGACACACACCGCGACGAATACGCCCTGCGTACCGCCATCCTGCGCCAGCCGAAGGCTGAGGTGGTCATCCACCTGGGAGACGGCGAGGAGGAAGCCTCCCTGATGAAGGCCAACTTCCCGGAAAAGATGTTTTTGCAGGTGCGCGGCAACTGCGACTGGGGATCCACCCTGCCCACCATTGGGGAAATCACGCTGGAGGGAAAGAAAATCTTTTATACGCACGGTCATGCTTATAATGTAAAATACAGTTTGTATCAAATCGTGTGCGCGGCGCGGGAGCGAAAGGCGGATATTCTTCTCTTCGGCCACACCCATCAGCCGCTGACAGACTACGAGGACGGGCTGTATCTGATGAACCCCGGCAGCCTGCACGGCACGGAAGGATCCTATGGGATCGTCGATCTGACTCCGGCGGGAATCGTGACAAATCTTGTGCGGCTGTGACAGCCTTTCCCCATTGACACGTTTTCACCGGAATGATAAGCTAATAACAGAAGGGTTTCGTCCTCGGGCGGAGCCTCTCATTATGGAATGGAAAGGCATGTGATAGAGAATGACGGAATACGAGAGATGGCTTTCTCAGTCCCTGGAGGATCGGGATCTCACGCAGGAGCTTGAGTCTGTACGCGGAAACGAGGAGGAGATCAACGACCGCTTTTACCAGGATCTGGCCTTTGGAACAGCCGGCCTGCGCGGCGTCATTGGCGCCGGCACCAACCGGATGAATATCTATACGGTACGCAAGGCGACGCAGGGCATCGCCAACTATCTCAACAAGCACAAAACAGGCGCGAGCGTCGCAATCGCCTACGACAGCCGCATCAAGTCCGAGCTGTTTGCGCGGGAGACGGCGGCGGTGTTTGCCGCCAACGGCATTCATGCCCACGTGTACCCCCGCCTGACCCCCACCCCGACGCTCTCCTTCGCGGTGCGCTATCTGAAATGCGACGCGGGCGTGTGCATCACCGCCAGCCACAACCCCGCCAAATACAACGGCTACAAGGCCTACGGCAGCGACGGCTGCCAGATTACCGCCGAGATGGCCAACGACGTCTCCGCGGAGATTGCCGCCACCGATATTTTTGAGGGCGTCAAGCACATGTCCTTTGACGAGGGCATGAAGAAGGGCCTGATTTCCTGGATCCCGGACAAGGTGATGGATGAATTCCTGATGGCCGTAAAAGGGCAGAGCATGATCGACGAGCCGTGCACGGGCCTGAAGGTCGTCTACACGCCGCTCAACGGCACGGGCCTGATTCCGGTGACGCGCATCCTTGATATGATCGGTGTGGACGAGGTTTCCATCGTGCCGGAGCAGGAGCATCCGGACGGCAACTTCACCACCTGCCCGTTCCCGAACCCGGAGATCCGCGAAGCGCTGCAAAAGGGCCTGGAGCTGTGCGAGAAGGTCCACCCGGATCTGCTGCTCGCCACCGACCCGGACGCCGACCGCTGCGGCATCGCCGTGAAGCAGAACGGCGAATACCGCCTGATGACCGGCAACGAGGTGGGCGTGCTGCTGCTCGACTTCATCGCCCGGCGGCGCAAGGAGCGCGGCGACATGCCGAAGAACCCGATCGCCGTGACGACCATCGTAAGCACGGATATGGCCACCCCCGTGGCGGAGCATTACGGCATTGCGTGTGTGCGTATCCTCACGGGCTTCAAATACATCGGCGACCAGATTGCCCTGCTCGAGGAAAAGGGCGAGGAGGACCGCTTCCTGCTCGGCTTTGAGGAGAGCTACGGGTATCTCTCCGGCGGCTATGTGCGCGACAAGGACGCGGTGGACGCCAGCATGCTGATCTGCCAGATGGCCTGGTATTACAAGCAGAAGGGCATGACGCTCGCGGACGCGATGGATGCGCTCTATGACCAGTTCGGCTACTACCGCAACGAGGTCGAGAACTTCGCCTTTGAGGGCGAGGACGGCATGAAAGCCATGGCCTCCATTATGGACTCGCTGCGCGCGAAGGCCCCCGAGGAGATCGCGGGCTGGCGTGTGACAGGCTGGAGCGACTACAAGACCTCCGTTCGCTGCGACGGCGGCAAGGAAAGCCCCATCACCCTGCCGAAGTCGAACGTGCTGGAGTACCGTCTGGACAACGGCAGCAAGCTGATCGTGCGCCCCTCCGGCACCGAGCCGAAGATCAAGGTCTATCTCTCCGGCAAGGGCAAAACGGACGCGGAAAGCCGCGATGTCATCAGCCGCCTGCGCGCGCAGACCAAGCCTCTGCTCGGCATGCAGTAAACAGATAAACAGCCGGCCGGTCCGGCGGGATCTCCCCGCTGAACCGGCCGGTTTTTTCCTTTTTTGCACCAAATTTCCGCAAAAGAGCCGCTTCTGCGGGCTTTGTGTCGAATTACAGACAGAAAAAAGGCGATTTTTTCAGTATATCGCAGATTTTTGGCCCGGGAGATTGTAATATCAGGTAAAGATCGTGTAAAATGAAGGTACATTACACACGGAATCATCGAAAAGGAGTGGTAACGGTGGAGCATATGGACGCGAAGGCGATCTTTCACAGGGGCAGCCGCACGGCGTCCCTCGGTCTGATTGTGACGGAGGGCGCACGGGAAATGGGAGAAAAGGTGGACAGCTACCTGGTGCAGATGGCACAGGGAAGCCCTGAAGCCAAGGAATCCTTCATCATTGAAAGCGAATGCCCCCGCTTTTCCTCCGGCGACGGCAAGGGCCTGATCCGCGACACGGTGCGCGGCATGGATCTGTATCTGCTTGTCGACGTGGGAAACTACAGCTGCAAGTACAACATGTTTGGCCAGCAGAACAGCATGAGCCCGGACGACCATTTCCAGGATCTCAAGCGTCTCATTCAGGCGGCCAGCGGCAAGGCCCACCGTCTGAGCGTGATTATGCCCATTCTCTTCGGCGGCCGCCAGCACCGCCGCAACTACCGTGAAAGCCTCGACTGCGCGTTTGCTTTGCAGGAGCTGCAGGCCATGGGCGTGGCGAACGTCATCAGCTTCGACGCGCACGATCCCCGCGTACAGAACGCCGCCCCTCTCATGGGCTTCGACAACGTCATGCCCACCTACCAGGTGCTCAAGGCCCTGATCAACCAGGTGCCGAACCTCAAGCTGGACTGGGACAACTTCATGATCGTCAGCCCGGACGAGGGTGCCCTGAACCGCAACATGTACTACGCTTCCGTGCTCGGGGTCAACCTCGGCATGTTCTACAAGCGCCGTGACTACTCCCGCGTGGTGAACGGCCGCAACCCGATCATTGCGCATGAATACCTGGGCGATTCCGTGGAGGGCAAGGATGTGTTCATCGCGGACGACATCATTTCCTCCGGCGAGTCCATGCTCGACATTGCCTACGAGCTGAAAAAGCAGAATGCCCGCCGCATCTTCTGCTATGCCACTTACCCGATCTTCACCAATGGCCTCGACCAGTTCGATGAAGCGTACAGCAAGGGCATCATCAGCGGTGTGCTCGGCTCCAACCTCACATACCGCACCGACGCCCTGCGCAGCCGCGAGTGGTTCTATGAGGTGGATTGCAGCAAGTACATTGCTTACCTCATCGCCGCTCTGAACCACGACGTTTCCATGAGCGCCCTGATCGATCCCCACGAGAAGATCCAGAACCTGCTGATCAAAAACGGCTATAAGCCGGGCTGATTGAAAGCATATGAATTAATATGAAAAAAGGGTTTCCCCAAAAGCCTGTGCTTTCGGGGAAACCCTTTTTCGATCCTGCAAAAGCGGAGCCCACCGTCAGATGGCAGCAACCCCCTTACAGCGTGTCCTCCACGCCGTTGACCACAAGCTTCACGGACGGGCCGGAAAGCTTTGTGATGTGCATCGCGTCGCGTGTCATCTCCACGCGCAGCACGGCGCCGCGGTAATGCACCCGGAAGGCCAGGCGCTTCCAGCAGGCCGGCAGATGGTTGTCGAGCGAGAGATGATCGGCGTGCCACTGAAGGCCCGCAAAGCCGCAGACGGCGCACTGCCACACATTGCCCATCGAGGCGCTGTGAATGCCCTCGTCGGAGGAGGTCATGTTCGGGCCAAGGTCAATGTGGATGGCGTGGCGATACATGTCGAGCGCCATCTCATCCAGGCCGAGCCAGGACGCGAGGACGCAGTGCTGCCCATGGCTCAGCGAGGAGTCATGCAGCGTGCGGGACTCGTAGAACAGGAAGTTCTTGCGCAGCGTGTCCGCGTCGAACAGGTCGGGCATGACGCGCAGGAGCATCACGAGGTCCGCCTGCTTGGAGACCATCATCTGGTTCATCTGGTGAGGGCTGTAGTCCTCATAGATGGAGGAAACGCCCGTCTGCGCCTTGTATTTCGAGAGATCGGTCTTTTCCAGGCCAAGATACTGATCGTTCTGCGCAATGATGCCGTCGGCGTCCGGCTGGGGCAGGTAGAGCTTCGCGCGTACGTCCTGGAACTGTGCCGAGAGGGCCGCGAGATCATACTTCTCGGAGAGCGAAGCATAGGCGTTCGGCCACCTCTCCTGCATTTGTGCGATCACATCGCAGGCGCGGTCCAGGTTCTCCGCCGTCAGATAGTTCGTGAAGGCGTTGTTGTCGACATGCTCCTTGTACTCGTCGGGGCCAATGACATCGCGGATCTCATAGCGCCCCTTGTCCTCCTGCCACTCCACGCGGCTCGACCAGAAGCGGGCCGTCTCGACGAGAATCTCGCAGCCGCACTGATCCATATAGGAGTCGTCGCCGGTGGCGAGGTAGTAGAGCCACACGCCCCAGGAGACGTCCGCGGAGATGTGGTGCTCAATCATGCCGGTGAGAATCGGGATGCTCTTGCCCGTCACGATATCCGCGCCGCCGATGAGCGGCGTCACCTCGCCGTCGTCCAGCCAGGCACTCTCCCACGGGAACATGGCGCCGGAATAGCCGTTCTCCTCGGCCTTCTTGAACGCGCCGGGCAGGCTGCGCCAGCGGTATTCCAGCAGCGTGCGGGCGGCCTTGGGGTCGGTGAAGAGGTAATGCGGCATGAGGAACATTTCCGTATCCCAAAAGGAATGGCCCTTGTAGCCCTCGCCCGTCATGCCTTTCGCGCCGATGCCCACACGGCTGTCGTCACGGCGGATCATGATGTTCAGGTGATAGAGGGCAAAGCGCATGCCGAGCTGATCAAACGGATCCTCGCTCTCGATCACGACATCCTGCTCGTCCCAATACTGCTTCCAGCAGGCGGCGGATTCCGCGAGCAGATCCTCATAGGAGTGTCCGGCTGCCTTCGCGAGGCAGGCGTCGCCCGCGGCGCAGACCTGCATGGCGTTCGTGGAGCCCGCGGGCTGGCCGTAGGAGGTAAAGACAAGGTCGCGGCCGGTGTGGTAGGCCGCCAGCTTCTCCATGGAAAGCGTCTCGTCCTTCGCGACATGGAAGGTGTAGCGGTTCACAAAGCAGCGGCGCTCCATGACGGGCAGGGAAGCGGCCGGGGCGGGGGTGAACTTGTGCAGGCAGTGCACCACCACCGGCACGTCGGACTGCGTGGTGCGGGTCATCAGGCGCAGCGCGCCGCCCTCAACCAGGCGCTTTTCGCCCTCGGCGCAGTGCTGGGAGCCGGAGTTGGAGGTGCGGGAGCTGATGCCGCTCTCGATCACCAGATCGACATCCCCGGAAAGCGGGGTGACTTCCATGCGGAAGGCAGCCAGATGCTCATTTTTCAAAGAGACAAAGCGGCGGAAGGCAAAGCGCAGCTTCACGCCCGCGGGGCTCGTCCAGTTGACGGTGCGCACCACCTCGCCCGTGCGCAGATCGAGGGTACGGCTGTAGCCCTCGGTTTTTCCGGCGTCCATGGCAAAGCGCTCGCCGTTGACGAGGATCTTCATCTCCGTCACGTCCGGCAGGTTCGGCAGCTCCGTCACCTCGTCGGGCAGAGCCTTGTTGAAGGTGCCGGTGATGAAAGCGCCGCGGTGCTCGCCGACATAGCTCTCCTCCAGCGTGCAGCGGATGTTCATATAGCCGTTGCCCTGCGCGAAAATAGACTCGCATTTTCCGGTGCGGCGGGGATCAAATACATCTTCCTCGATGATCCAGCCAAGGGGTTCCTTCTTATAATTCATGGAAACGGTCACTCCTTCTCAGAATACGCCCGGGAAAGGCCGGGAAAGCGAAAAACGGCCTTCCCCCAGGGCCGGGGAATCAAAAACGATGGGGTATCATCAGCCCTTGACGCCGCTGGACACGACGCTGGCCTGCACCTGCTCCTGCGCGAAAGCGTACAGGATGATGCCCGGCAGCACCACGACCGTCAGCGCGGCGAACAGGGAAGTATAGTTGTAGGAGAATTCGCTGGTGAAGAAAGCCAGCGCGATCGGCAGCGTGCGCTGCGTATCGGAAACAGTCAGCAGGGACGCGAAATAGTACTCGTTCCAGTTGCCGAGGAACATGAGAATTCCGGCGGTGGAAAGGGCGCTCTTGGCAAGCGGCAGGTTGATCGACCAGAAGGTGCGGAAGAAGCCGCAGCCCTCCAGGCCAGCCGCCTCGTCAAGGGAAGCGGGGATCGCCATGAAGCCCGCCTTGAGCACGAAGATCGACATGGCCATACCGGCGGAGAGGTACACCACCGTCACGCCCCAGATGCTGTCATACAGATTGAGCTGGGTGATGAGGGAGAAAATCGGCTGCGTGCGGCTGTGGCCCGGCACCAGAAGCGTCACGGTGAAGAGGGCAAACAGCAGGCCGCGTCCGGGGAAACGGAACTTCGCGATCACATAGCCGCCCATCGCGTAGAACAGCAGGGAGACAAAGGTGGAGATACCCGCCGCCAGCAGCGAATTGAGGAAGTAAACCGGGAAGTTGTATTCCTGGAACAGATGGATGTACGGCTCAAACGACAGCGAGGAGGGCAGCGCCAGAGGGCTGGACAGAATCTCGCCGTTTGTCTTGAAGGAGGAAGCGATAACCCACAGAATCGGGAAAATGGACACGACAATGACAAAAATCTCCACGAAGTACAGGAGGATTTTCGTAAGAATCTTTTTCGTTTTATCCATGATGAAAGCCCTCCCTTCTTAATAATCCGAAACGTCCATACGGAACGCCTTGTTCACGATGCCGAGAATGATCAGGCCGATGACGAACATCAGCACGCCGATGGCATTCGCGTAGCCATAGCGGTAGTCCGTGATGCCCTTGACGAGCAGGATGGACAGGCTCATGGTGTCGTCGCCGGGGCCTCCCTGCGTGGTCAGGGAGATCTGCTCGTACATGGAGATACGGGAGGTCAGCGTGCAGATGACGGAGGTGCCGATCGCGGAGCGGCACAGCGGCAGCTGGATGTGACGCACGAGCTGCCAGCCGGAGGCTCCGTCAATTTTCGCGGCTTCGTTAAGCTCCTGCGGAATGTTCATCAGATCGCCCAGCACCAGCAGGGTGACGATGACGGCATAGAACAGCCAGGTGAAGGTGACGGCCCAGAACGCCCACGGAGAGGTATAGAACCACTGCACATGGAAGTTCGGATCGATCAGCCGGATGAAGCTGTTGAGAATGCCCATATCGTCGCTGAAGAAGAAGCGGTAAATCATCGCCCAGGCGGCGGCGCTGATCACGTTCGGGATCATGAACACCATGCGGGTGAACTTCCATCCGCGCGGCTTCTGATACAGCACGAAAGCCGTCAGCACGCCAAAGCCGACGTGCAGGAACATGCCGACGAGGCACCAGTAGAAGAGGTTCTTCAGCGCATAAGTAAAGCCGCTGTTGGTGAACATGTTGATGTAGTTGGTCAGGCCGTTGAATTCCGGGGCGTTAAAGCCGTCCCACTTGGTGAAGGAGGTCAGAAACACCTGGATGATCGGCACGAAATAGAACATCAGGAATATCAGAACCGTGGGAAGAAGGAACAGATAAATCCATTTATAGTTGGCCCGCTCCATTTTACTGGCCTTGACGCGCGGGCTGCTCTTTGGCGCTTTCATATCGGGGGCTCTCTCCTCTCTTGTCGGATTCTCTCATAAGGAAAAACGGCGCGCAGCCGACTGTATCGTCAGCAGGCCGGCGCGCCGTTTTACTTCCTTTTTGCGTATCTCTGCTTATTCCGCGGAAGCTTCGACGGACTTCTGGGTCATCCAGTCGCAGAACTCCTCGGGAGTATAGGTGCCGTTTGCGAGGGAGGGCAGGAGCTTGCCGAATTCCGTGTTCGCAACGGAGTTCGGAATCACGTCGAGGATGCAGGGCACATAGACCGTCTCCTCGGTGGTGTCGGCAGCCAGATCCGCGAGAACCTGCGTCTCAGCCTGCTTCTCCTTGAAGTCCTCACTGTACTCGATGTTCGGAGCGTCGCCGCCCTCGGCCAGCAGGTAAGCCTCAAGCTCCTCGGGGTTGCTGATGAACTCGAGGAACGCCTTGGCCAGCTCGATCTCCTCCTCGGAAGCGGAAGCGGAAATCCACCACTCGCCGAAAGCACGGTTGTTTTCAATGCCCACATTGCCGGGGAAGAGGGAAGCCTTCACGTTTGCGCCGTCGAAGCCGTTGCTCCAGTTGGCGGAGTTGGACTCATTGAACTCGCTGGACATCCAGGGGCCGTTCGCGATCACGGCGGCCTGTCCGCTCATGAAGGCGTTGGCAGCGTCAGCATAAGCCGCGCCGATGGAGTTGGAAGCCGCATTGTTCTGCAGAAGCTGCTGCAGGGAAGCCACAGCATTGACGAAGATCGGATCGCTGAAGTCGGTGATCTTCTCGTCAGCGCCGGCCTGGAGCAGTTCCACGCCGCCCTCCTGGTTGGCAATGAAAGCCGTCAGGAACAGAGCGGAAACCCAGCCGTTCTCCGCGGTGGAGAAAGCAATCTTCTGATCGCCGAGGAGAGTGACCAGCTCATCCATGGTCAGGGAGCTCAGATCCTCCTCCGGATTCCACATGGCGGTGTTGTAGTAGAAGCCGGTCGGACGCACGGTCATCTTCGGGATGGTGTAGATTTTGCCGTCGCCCTTGTCCTTGTTGTAGTCCACGCTGTCCTGAACGGCACGCTCGAGCAGGCCGGACTCCTCAAGCCAGTCGGTCATATCCCAAGCCAGGCCGTTGGGAATCACGACGTTCAGGATCCAGTCCAGGTCGCCGCCCTGCACCAGCACGGGCAGCTTGTTCTGCTGGGCCAGCTGCTTGAGACGATCGCCGAAGCCGTCCTGCGGCACGGTCTCAAGGTTAATCTTGTACTGACCCTCATACTTCTCATTGAAGCGCTCAACCTGGGGCTCAAAGAACACAGCGCCCACGTTCTCGCCCGTCTTGTAAGACGGGATGCTTACCTCGATCACGCCCTTCGAGCTGCCGCCGGAAGCCGTCGAGCCGGAAGCGGTGGAGCCGCCCCCATTGTTGTTGCAGCCAGCCGTGGCAAGAAGCATCAGGCCGGCCAGCACACTGGCCAAAATCTTTTTCGCTTTCATTTTCAGATTCCTCCTTAAAATTAAATAATAATAGCAGGAATTTTTTACTATTTCGATCTCCGAAAGGAGAACTCGACAAAATTTTACAAAAACGTTTTTGTTTTGCGCAAATTCCTCTTCCTTTCCAGGGAGAAAAAGGGGAAATTGGGTCGAAAACGTTTTTGGAATATCCTGAAAAAATGGCGTCAGATGTTTCTGACGCTGCCGCGAATGGCAAGGGTATGGGGAAGGACAACACGGTTCGGCACTCGTTCTCCCCGGATTCTGGAGTGAAGAACCTGCGCGGCCTTGTAGCCCTTTTCGAAGATATTCTGATCGACGGTGGTAAGCGGCGGATCGGTGTACTCGGTAAGTTCAAGCCCGTCGTAGCCGACAACAGAATAATCCTGCGGGACGCGCCGCCCAAGCTGGCGGAGCGCCTGCATCGTGCCGATGGCGAGCATATCGCTCATGCAGAGGAATGCAGTAGCGCTGTCGGGGCTGTGCTCGGAAAAATAGCGCAGCACGCCGTCATACGCTTCCTCGCGCAGAAAATTGGTGTAGATAATGTTGTCGTTTGTGAGCGTCAGGCCGTTTTTCTCCATGGCCTCATAGGCTCCTGCCAATCGTTCCAGTGTAACCATGGCGTTTTTGCGGCCATTCACCAGGACAATTTTCTTGTGCCCGCAGTCAATGAGATACTGGGTGAGCTCTTTAAACGCCGCGATATGATCAATGGTAACGCTCGTGACGTTATCGCCCGCGACCTCAAGATCGATGGTGACGCAGGGATACCGGCTCGCGCCGAGCGTTTCGCAGTATGGGTCGGTTGTTTTCAGGCCCAGAAGAATCGCTCCGGCCAGATTGTGCTCATAGCACATCTGCTCGTAGCTTTTTTCCATCTGGATTTTGCCGTTGATGACATACAGGGAAACCTCCAGGCCATGCTCCTCGGCGTACTCATAAGCGCCGCGCATGAGGATGGTTTCAAACCCGTTAAACATTTTCTCCTCCAGAAAACCGGAGAGAATAACAGCAATATTCTGTATATGCTTGGAGGAAAGATTTTTCGCCATGAGGTTGGGGGAATACCCCAGCTCCCGCACGGCCTCGAGCACCTTCGCGCGTGTTTTCGCGCTCACATCCGGGTAATTGTTCAAAGCCCTGGATACCGTGCCCACTGAGACGCCCGATGCTTTCGCAACGTCCTGTATCGTAGCAGGCATAGCGGACGCCCTCCCCTCCGCGTCTTTCCGAAAACGTTTTTATTCTGTTTATATTTATACAACATGCAAAAATAAAAGTCAAGCCCTTTTTGTAAAAATTTATGGTTGCTTTGCCTAATATTTCAGCTTGACTCCCCGTATTTCATGCCCGGATACAGACAAAATGAAAACTTTATGAAAACTTTGCCCTTAATTTTCCACAACCACACGAAAAAAACTCGTTCATTTGACGAAAAATCCGGAAAATCTTTTTTGCAAGGCTTATAAAACCACAGAAGCAGACGATAGATCCATATAGAGGAAGAATAGCCGAACCCCTCCTGAGACGCAGCAGCGTTTCAGGAGGGAGGAGGCATCTGGTTCACCAGGAACCGGAAAGGAGGAAGAAAAATGGAGATTTCGCGTATTGGGCAAGCCGCGCAGGCAATGCGGCAGACAGAAAAGCAGGAGAAGTCCGGACGCTCCTCCTCTTTTTCCACCAGCCGTATGGATAAGCTGGAGCTTTCCGCCGCGGTGGTGGACGCGCTGCGTGCAAAGGAGAGGGAAAAGGCCAAATCCAAAGGGCTGATTGCCCTGATGCGTCCGCAGCAGCAAAAGGATCCGCAGATTGAGGCAATGAAAAAGGAGCTGAAGACTCTGCGGCAGTGCGCCAAGATCGCCGCAAGCCTGCGCGAGGGCGACAACGTCCCGCCGGAGGATCTGCGTTTCCTGCTTCGCAACAATCCGCGGATGTACACGCTGGCGATGGCCATGCGCAAGCCCAAGGAGGATCCGGAGGACTGCAAGAGCGTGCTGGAAAAGGAAGAGGAGGAATCCTCCGCCGAGAAGGTGCAGGAGTCCGAAGGTTCGCCGGATGTTTCGGGCAGCGGCGGCACACAATCCAGCGCGCCGAGCGCACCGAGCGCACCAGCCGCCCCCAGCGCGCCTGCGGGCGGCGGGGGAGGGGACGTCTCCTCCGGCAGTGGTTCCGGCGGCACAGGCGGCGGCTTTGGCGGAGCCATGTAAGAACCAGGCCCAAAATCACAGCCAACCTGCCGTATCTCTCCGTGTGAACAGCGCGGGATACACAACAAGGCCCTCATGCGACGCAAGATCGCATGAGGGCCGTCGTTTTTCTGCATGGTTCGCCGCGGGACGCGGCGTGCGCGTCATGCCCGCCGCAGGCGCAGACTCAGTCTGCTCAGACGTTGAAGCGGAAGAGAACGATGTCGCCGTCCTGCATGACGTACTCCTTGCCCTCGCTGCGGACAAGTCCCTTCTCGCGGGCGGCCGTCATGGAGCCGCAGGCCATGAGATCGTCGAACGCGATGACCTCGGCGCGGATGAAGCCGCGCTCAAAATCCGAATGGATCTTACCGGCGGCCTGGGGCGCCTTCGTGCCCTTCGTGATCGTCCACGCGCGCACCTCGGGCTGCCCGGCGGTCAGATAGGAGATCAGGCCCAGCAGGCTGTAGCAGGCGTTGATCAGGCGATCCAGACCGGACTCGGAAAGGCCCATATCCGCGAGAAACAGTTCCTTTTCCTCCGGCTCGAGCCCGGAGATCTCCGCTTCAATCTCCGCGGAAATCGGCAGCACACCGGCATGCTCCTCGTCCGCTATCTTCTTCACCGCCTGGAAATACGGATTGTTCTCCACGCCGTCCTTGAAATCCGACTCCGTCATGTTCGCCGCGTAAATGACAGGCTTGTTCGTCAGCAGCGAGACGGTGGAGAGCAGCTCCGCCTCCTCCGGCGTGCACTCCACACTGCGCGCCGATTTGCCCGCGTCGAGGGCCTCGCGCACGCGCTTGAAGAAGTCCAGCTCCGCCTGGTATTTCTTGTCGGCCTTGAGCATCTTCTGCGTCTTGTCGATGCGGCGATCGAGGATCTCCATATCCGAGAGGATCAGCTCGAGGTTGATCGTCTCGATGTCGCGGGCCGGGTCGATGCTGCCCTCGACATGCACGATATCGTCGTTCACAAAGCAGCGCACGACATGCACAATCGCATCCACCTCGCGGATGTTCGCAAGGAACTTGTTGCCAAGCCCCTCTCCCTTGGACGCGCCGCGCACCAGCCCGGCGATATCCACAAACTCAATCGTCGCGGGCGTGTACTTCTCCGGGTGGTACATCTCAGCCAGCTTGTCCAGGCGCTTGTCCGGCACAGCCACGACGCCGACATTCGGCTCGATGGTGCAGAACGGATAGTTTGCCGCCTGCGCCCCCGCGTTTGTGATGGCGTTGAACAGCGTGCTTTTGCCCACGTTGGGCAGACCGACGATACCTAATTTCATGTATTCTCACTTCTCCTTAAAAAATGCCGTATTTACAAGGTTTTTCGCACTTTGACGTTTTGGCGGCTACGCCATTTTTACGCCAATTACGCATTGACTTGTATTAAGTTATATCAACATACGCTGCTGAGTTGAAATTGCTTGACTGCCTGATCCAGCGTTTCATCGGTTACATGGACATACCGATCCATTGTGGTTTTGATGCTGGCGTGCCCCAGCAGCTTTTGCAGCACTTTCGGCTGCATTCCGCTTTCAATCGCACGGGTTGCGTAGGTATGGCGCAGAGCGTGCATACAAAAGCGGTTGATCCCCGCTTCATCGCAAAGCTTATAGAGGTGGGTATCATAGGAACTGTTTTTCGCCGGTTCCCCTGTGCGCCAGTTGATAAAGACCAGATCCCGCATCACAAGCCGGGAAGTAACGCCGGTGCGCCTATCCATGTATTCCAGCGTTTGTGACAGCAGGGGGGATTCTTTTCTGCTGCTCCGGCTATCCCACACCTCTTTCAGAATGTCATACGCTTTATCCGTCAAAGGAATAGTGCGATAGCTCTGCTGAGTTTTGGGAGGACCGGCACGCCAAACTTTCTGTGCGTGACGAAACTCCAAGGTCTTGTTCACCGTAAGCGTCCGGCGCTCAAAGTCGATGGCATCCCATGTTAAGCCAATCATTTCTCCGGTGCGCAATCCGGTCTCAAGGATGAGCGCATACTGGTTGTAATTGTGGGAGCGCCGTGCTGTTTCAAGAAATAGGCGCTGTTCCTCCCGCGTCAGATAGTGAATATCATCCACAGCGCGAACAGGCTTTGTAAACCGAACGCCATCCATGGGGTGCTTTGCAATCAGGTCGTTCATCTTCGCAGCCTTAAACATTGTCCCCATCGTGATGTATGCCTGACGAATGGTGGAACCTGCGTAATCAGCATCCATCTGGATAAACACCTTTTTGCAGTGCATCGGTTTTACATTGGCAATCAGCATCTTCCCGATGACCGGCTGAATATTGCGGACATAGCGTTCCCGGTAATTTCTGAGCGTGTTAGGAGCCAGATCCCCGACAATATTTTCAATCCAGAATTCAAACCATTCATCCACTGTCGTATCGGTAGCGACAAACACATCGTCATGCTTATCGGCGTACTTTGCGTCCTCAATCCAGTTTCGCGCTTCGGGCAGCGTCTGAAAATACTTCTCATGCCGCTTCCCGGCCTTATCAACAAATCGTGCGCTATACAATCCGTCCTTTCTTTGGTAGATACCCTTACCGCAGTCTTTTCCCTTGAAATTCTTTCCCATGGATGAGCTCCTTTCCCGCAGAGAAGAAAAGAGCACACTACTACACTATATAGTATAGCGCATGGTGCTCTTTTCCTCAAGGCTTCTCCGCGAATTTTTCAAATGCAATGTCAGATCACGAGTACCTGACTGATGTACTGTTCAAATTCTTTGCGCTTCACTAATTTCTTGCTGCCCACAAAAAGTACGAATGGGCAGTTTGGAGAACGCAGCATACTGTCGATTTTATTGATTCCGATATTGCTGTATTCGGCGGCTTCCTTTGCCGTGAGTGTCATTTTCAGGTGGATCGGCACCTTGCCGATGGAATTTTCCATTTGATTGCCCCTTTCGTAGAATAGAAGTTCGTCAATTTTCCTGATTCAAAATTCTTGCTGCCCGCTTCACATTTTCCGCGGCATTGCCCTTTCGGAAATTCTCACCGTTAAACTGGATGGGGATGCAGACCTCCAAAACCCTGTCATAGATACGGAGCTCATCCAGATCGGCAGCTTTCTGCATCACAGAGAGTGGGATGTTGGTGGTGACGATCATCGGTTTGCCGGTCAACAAACGCTTATTGACCACATCAAACACGCGCTCCCTGCCGAAGCTGGTGTTACGCTCCGCGCCCAGGTCATCCAAAATCAGCAGCTCCGGGCGCATCAGCATTTTCATGTAGGCATCCCGGTCAGCGCCGAAATTGCCCTGCATCCGGTTCACCACATCGGACAGCCCGGCAAATAGGACGGAAACCATTCTTTCAATCAGGGCGTTGGCAATGCAGCCCGCTGCATAGGATTTCCCGGTGCCAACATTCCCAAACAAGAGCAGCCCGGTTCCATCTTGGTGGAAACTATCCCAGTTTTCGGAATATCTTCTCGCTTTAACAAGCTGTGGAGTCATCACCTCGGCATTTTCAAACCGCCATCTGGCGGCGGGAATATCCCGGAACGCTTCGGAGCGGAGCATGGCAATCCGGTTCAGCCGTTCCAGCTCCCGTTGCTCCGCTTCGCGCCGCGCCCGTTCCTCAGCGGCGCATTTGCAGTCAATCGGGTGCTTGTCCAACCCGTTTTTGCGGTACTGTTCGGGAAAATAGGCTTCCTTGGGCGTGTGGCACTTGCCGCAGTATTTCAGCCCGTCATCCGGGTTGATGTAATCATCCGGGGCGGTGTTTAGGGTCTCTGCTGCCTCAACGATTGCAGCCATAATCGGGTTCACATTCACAGACATTCTCCTTCCTCATAGGTCTCTGTATAGTCGTAATTTTTACCGGGCTTCGGTTTGCTGTCCTCGTCCAGCCACTTGCGGATTGTAGCGTAATGGTTGGCATAGTGCTTTCCGCTGGATGCCATATAGGCCGACAGCCGGTTGATGTAATCCTCGTATTGGCCGGGATATGTGGATTGCAGATCGGCCAATTCCCTGTCCAAAAGAAAAACATTCTGATACTGTCCAAAACAGCGGCGGGCGTTCTCCCTCCTGTTATTCTGACTGGAATCTGTTTTCTTCTTCTCTTTCTTACTTATGGGCAAATTTTGCCCCATACAAGGGGAAGATTCCAGCCCATCCATTGGGCAGAACTTGCCCTCTGGACGGGAAGAAAGCTGCACCTCATCGGGTAGTTGCAGGAAAATACGATTTGCCCGGTTCCAGCCTTGCCGGACACGGGTGATAAGGCCCGCATTTTCCAGCTCGGCCAGCGCGGCCTTGACCGTCCGCTCGCTCCGGTTCAGGTCATTTGCCATCTGCCGGATGGTGTAGATCACATAGACATCCCCATCCTCCGAAACCCAGCCGGATTTCTGAGAGAGCTGTGTGCGTCCCAGCAGCAGCGCATAGAGCAGTTTGGCATTGATTGAGTATTCTCCCCGAAGGATAAACCGAGGCAACGGCACGAAAGGCGGCAGCGGGGTGTTGGTTTTGTAGTAGATGGTGCATCACTTCCTTTTTCCGGCAAAGGGAAATTAAGGCGGGCGGTGGGATCGTTTGGAGTGGTAATGCGGGCAGACAATCACCATTGCACGGAAACTTTGCTTGCAGTTGTGAACGCACCTGCGGCAAAGGGCGTTATAGGCGATGCGCCTGCGGTCATTCAGAAAGAACGCCCATTCTTCTTTTCGCTTTTTACTCATACGCGGCATAACGGCCTCCTGTCATTACAATTCCTTTCGCTGGTTTTCTTTGAGCAGCGACCAAATCTCGACTTGCCGTTCTTTCAGCTCCTCAACATCCTCAGCGTAGAGATGCCCGGTGCTGTTGATCCGGCGGCAAATCTGGTTGATATTGCTGGCAACCCGGCTGACGGCTGCGGCCAGCTTTTTCTGCTGGGTGTAATCCACTTTGATGATGTAGCCGTCGATTGCCATTTTTCTGAGATATGCGCCCATGTTCTTAGTACCGAGCTGAGCCATCTTGCTTTGGATAAGCTGACGCTCCTGCTCGGTGACGCAGAACTCGATGCGGATCGGCCTTGTGCGTTCAGCCATTGGATATTCGTCTCCTTCAAACTACAACGGACAATTTTTTGTGAATTGGGGGGGATCTCCCCAAAAAACTTTTCAATTTACAACGGACATTTTCTCCGAGAAAAACAGGGGTCTGCTTAAAAATAAAAATGCTCCCGGCCTTGGAAAAAGCGGAAGCATCGTAATCTGCGGATATGAAATTTCAGAGAACAGCAAGCACAGCCGCTGTCCGTACACACCGGCGAAATGAGCAATCCTGCCTGTTGGGCGTTCTGCTCATTGGTTCTTGTTGGGAGCACCCAAACCCCTGTTAACTCGTAACGAGAATTGACTTACATCATAGTATCGGCTTCAATTTTATCTTGATGTTGCCAATGCAACCGTTGACTATCATCGTGATTTTGGATATACTATTATCAGGTTGTTATTGCGAGGTGAGCGGATGGACTATATGGCGGAACTGGCCGCGATTGCGAATAAAAACGGCGGCATCATCGAAACGAAAACGGCGGCGCAGTACGGCATTTCCAAAGCGATGCTCTATAAGCTGTGCAAAGCAGAAAAGATTCACCGCATCGTCAAGGGGCAATATGTTCTCCCGGAGGATATGCAGGACGAATTACTGTCCATCAGCCGCCGGTCGAAAAACATTATTTTTTCCCACGAGACGGCGCTGTTTCTTCATGGAATTTCCGACCGGACACCCTTTGAGCACACCGTAACTGCGCCCTCTGGCTGCATTCCGTCTGCGGCCATCAAGGCGGAGTGCAAGGTGTACTACATCAAGCCGGAGCTGTTCGAGCTGGGCAAAACAATGCTGGAAACTCCCGCTGGAAATCCCGTTCCCTGCTACGATTTGGAGCGCACCATCTGCGATGTAATCCGCAGCCGTAACAAGATTGGGACGGAGACATTTTTATCGGCGCTGAAACAGTACGCCGCCAGCCCGAAGAAGGACTTGAACCGGCTGGATGAGTATGCCCATCAGATGAGGGTGTCGGGAGTACTGCGCCAATATTTGGAGGTACTACTGTGAGCAATGCCATGAGTCTGAAAGCAAAAATCCGCAACATCGCCAAGCAGAAAAATATCCCGGCACAGGTCATTTTGCAGAACTATATGTTCGAGCGCCTGCTTGTCCGGCTTGCGGCATCGGAGTACAAGGACAAGTTTGTGTTGAAAGGCGGGATGCTGGTGGCGGCCATCGTGGGGCTGGACAATCGGGCGACGATGGATTTGGACACAACGCTGAAAAATCTGCCCCTAACCCCGGAGGCTATCCGCAACGCATTGGAGCAGGTGGCCGCCGTTTCCTTTGACGACGGCGTGACCTTTAAGGTGAGGAAAATCTTGCCTATCCGGGAGGATGACATTTACGGCGGCTACCGTGTGATGCTGAACGCCCATTTTGATACGCTGATTACCCCGCTGAGCATTGATGTGTCCACCGGGGACGCTATTACGCCCCACGCGGTGCAGTACCGGTTTTCAGAAATTTTCGATGACGAGAAATCCTACGAGCTATGGGCGTACAACATCGAAACCGTCATGGCGGAAAAGGTGGAGACCATCCTGCGGCGCGGCGTGTTCAACACCCGACCGAGAGATTTTTACGATGCTTACATTCTGGCAACCACACAGAAATTTGATAAGGCGGTATTCGCCGAAGCGTTAAACGCCACCGCAACCCATCGCGGCACAGCTCATCAGATTGCGGATGTGTCCGCCATTCTGCACAACATCGAGAGCAGCCGGGAACTCAAAGCCATGTGGGAAAAGTACCGCAAGCAGTTTGCCTATGCCGCCCACATTGAGTACAGCCAGATTATGGATGTACTGAAAACGCTGGTTGGCTGACCGTGAACTGCACTCGAAATTAAGATGCCCGCAACACGGTTCGGGTTCGATTGGACAAAATACGGCCCTCCCGATACGGGAAAGGTCTTTTACGATAGCAGCAATAGGGAGGAACGACCATGCCGACATTGGAGTGGATTGGAAAAGAGAAAGTCATCAACCACCATCAGGAAGTGCCGTTCCGGGTGCTTGACCGGCAATACAGCTTTGACGAAAACGGCCAGCACGCCGGGGAGAAGGTGAATTGCGCCGAAGGCGCAAGAGAAACCGCCCTGGGGCGCAACGGCAGTGAGAACATGATCATCCACGGGGATAATCTGGACGCGCTGAAGGCCCTGCTGCCCCGGTATGAGGGACGGGTGAAGTGCATCTACATTGATCCGCCCTACAACACCGGCAACGAGGGCTGGGTGTACAACGACAATGTAAACGACCCGAAAATCAGAAAATGGCTGGGCGAAGTGGTGGGCAAAGAGGGCGAGGACCTGACCCGCCACGACAAGTGGCTGTGCATGATGTACCCCCGGCTGAAACTGCTGCAAAAGCTGCTGGCGGAGGATGGAGTTATTTTTATCAGCATTGATGACAATGCTCAAATGCTATTGCGTATGATTTGTGATGAAATATTTGGTGCAAGAAATTTTCTGGCACAAATGGTTTGGCAAAAGCGTACTTCTCCAGATGCTCGCAGGAAAGTAAGTACTGGACACGAGTATATTTGTGCATATCTAAAAAACATTAATATGGCCGATAATTCCATTAATCAGCTTAGTTTTTCTGATGCGGATAAAAGAAAATATAAAAATCCCGATAATGATCCTCGTGGCCCATGGGTTTCAACTGACTGTACAGCGCAAGCTGGCCACGGGACAAAAGATCAGTTTTACACAATGATTACACCAAGTGGGCGTATTATTGACTTGCCGGACAATCTATGTTGGCGATTTACAAAAGCGCGAATGGACGAAGAAATAGCCGCTGGTCGAATTTGGTTTGGTGCAGATGGAAAAGGAGTTCCAAGGAAAAAAACATATTTGTCTGAACGCGAAGGTCGTAACATATGGACTTGGTGGCCTAACACCGAGGTTGGCCATACGCAAGAGGCAACTAAGGAAATTACAACTATTTTTGGGAAAACGGCTACATTTGATTATCCTAAACCTGTTCGTTTAGTTCAGCGAATTATCCAAATTGCTACGGCAAAAGATTCGATTATTCTTGATTCCTTTGCAGGCTCTGGCACCACCGCCCACGCCGTCCTTAACATGAACAAGGCAGACGGCGGGCACCGCAAATTCATCTTGGTGGAGATGATGGACTACGCCGACAGCATCACCGCCGAGCGGGTACGCCGGGTCATCCGAGGCTACGGCGAGGGTAAGAGCGCAGTGGAGGGCACCAGCGGCAATTTCAGCTACTACGAGCTGGGCGAGCCGCTGCTCATCGGCGAAAACCTGAACGAAGCTGTTGCGCCCGAAAAAATCCGGGAGTACATCTGGTTCATGGAGACGAAAACGCCCTATACGCCCGCCGCTGGGGAGAATCTCTATTACCTCGGTAAGCACAACGATACCGGCTATTACTTCTACTACGAACCGCAGCGGATCACGGTGCTGGACTATGATTTCTTGGCTGCCGTCACCGAAAAAGCAGGCGGCACCGTGATTTACGCCGACCGCTGCTCCATCGATGACGATAAGCTGTCGCAGATGGGGATTGTTTTCAAGAAAATTCCCAGAGACATCAGCCGGTTGTAAGGAGGCGACATACATGGAACTGAAAACCTATCAGCGGCAGGTTATCGCCGATCTGAACCGCTATCTGGAACTGCTGGGCGAAACCAGAGACTATAGTGCTTCCTTCCGGCTCTTTTGGCAGGAGAAGAGCGCGCCTACGCTGGGTAGCTATCAGGATGTATTGCCCGGCGTTCCCAATCTCTGCTTCAAGGTGCCCACCGGCGGCGGGAAAACCTTTCTCGCCTGCAACGCCGTCCGGCCCGTGTTTGACGCGCTGCCGTTCACCAAGACAAAAGCGGTGGTGTGGCTGGTGCCATCTGACGCAATTTTGACACAGACAGTCAAAACCCTGAAAGACCCACGCCATCCCTACCGGCAGAAAATCGATGTGGATTTTGGCGGGCGGGTGGAAGTCTACACCAAGCAGGAGCTTTTGAACGGGCAGAATTTCAACCCCACCGCCGTCACCGAACAGCTCTCCATTATGGTGCTGTCCTACGATTCCTTCCGTGGCCGGGGCAAGGAGGGCTTGAAAGCCTATCAGGAGAACAGCAACCTTGCCGCCTTTGCCAAGGTGTTGGGCACGCCGGAAAATCCAATCGAGAAAGCGGACGAGACGGCGCTGTTTCAGGTCATCAACCAGCTCAACCCGCTGGTGATTGTGGACGAGAGCCATCACGCCCGGTCGGAGCTAAGCATTGAAATGCTCGCCAATTTCAACCCCTGCTTTGTGCTGGATTTGACCGCCACCCCCAAGAAGCGCAGCAACATCATCTCCTATGTGGATGCGGTGCAGCTCAAAGCGGAGCACATGGTCAAGCTGCCGGTGATTGTCTATAACCGGGACAGTCAGGCCGAGGTGCTGATGGACACGATCGACCTGCGGGACAGGCTGGAAGAAATCGCAGCGGCAGAATATCAGAATGGCGGAAAATACATCCGTCCCATCGCCCTGTTCCAAGCCCAACCAAAGGGCAAGGAGGATGCGACCACTTTTGAAAAGCTGCGGACGGAGCTGGTGAACACCGGGATTCCCGCCGAACACATTGCCATACGTACCGCCGATGTGAACGAGCTGAAAAATGTAGACTTGCTGTCCCCAGATTGCCCGGTGCGGTACATCATCACGGTAAACGCCCTGAAAGAAGGCTGGGACTGCCCGTTCGCCTATATTCTGGCTTCCCTTGCCAACAAAACCAGTCAGGTGGATGTGGAGCAGATTTTAGGGCGCATTCTGCGCCTGCCCTACACCGCCGAGCGCAGGGCAAAGTCCTTGAATATGTCCTATGTGCTGACTTCCTCCAATGACTTTAATGATACGGTCCAGCAGATCATCCGTGGACTGAACAGCGCCGGTTTCAGCGACAGGGATTACCGCCTTGCCGAGCCGGTAGAACCGGTTAAACCCGCTTCTGTTCCGGAACAACTTCCGATTATTGAGCCAGAAGCCCCACAGGAGGATTTTGCCGAGCTGGACGGGAAATCCATCGGGGCGGAGCTGCAACGGCGCAGAGAGAGCGAAAATTCGCCGGAATCCGCCCCAAAAGCGGACAGTATGCTTGCCGAGGCCCAGCAGGCGGGCGACGCATACAATCAGGCGGTGCAGGGCGCAGACAACGACCCATTTGCCGCCGCTCTGCCGTGGGAGGTGCGAGACAAGGTGAATACATTCCGTATGATTCCCCAGTATCGGGAGAGCGCGGATGGGCTGCTGATCCCGCAGTTTTTCCAGGTGATTCCGCAATCCCTGTTTACCGATGGGGACAAGGTGCTGTTGAGCAAGGAACAGCTTGCCGACGGTTTTACCCTGAAAGGCAAGGCATACGACATTGATTTTACCGCAGCGGACGATGAGATCGTCAAAGTCGATGTGGAGACTGGCCGCAGTGTGCCGAGGGCTTACCAGATGGAAGCTGCCGACCAGCGGTATTTCAAGGAGCATTTCAGCAGCTTGCCGCCTGAGAGCCGGGTGCGCCAATGTAAAGAAATGATGATCCACCAGTTGGACAAGCTGAACATGGTGGATGGCGGCGACTTGCGCGTCTATGTCAATCTCATTGTGGATGGGATGGATCGGGAGCAGCTTGCCGCGATGGAAAAAGCCCCGCTGGGCTTCGCCGCAAAAATTCGCGCCAAAATTGAGACTCTGCTGGAACAGCACTACAAGGAAACTTTCTTCACTTGGCTTGACCGGGGCAAAATCGTGTGTGAACCCAATTACCGCCTGCCTGCGGCAATCCACCCCATAAGCAGTACGGCGATTTACGGAAGGTCGCTCTATGAGGCCGAGGAGGACATGAACACGCTGGAACAGGCGCTGGTAAAGCAGTTGACGGCCATTCCCAATGTGCTGTGGTGGCACCGGAATATCGCCCGGCACGACTTTGCCATCAACGGCTACTTTAACCACTATCCGGACATTATGATTATGACCAAGAGCGGTAAGATCATCCTCGCCGAAACCAAGGGCGAACACCTGAAAAACGATGACAGTCAGGAGAAAATCGAGCTGGGTGCGGCTTGGCGGAATGCTGCTGGGAACCAGTACCGCTATTACATGGTGTTCCAGAACGAGGAAAATCTGCCGCACGGAGCGGTGAGCATGGGGCAGTTTTTGGAGACGGTCGAAGCCCTATAATAAGTGAATAACCGCATCTCATGGTTTCTGATGGGGCAGCAGAGAAATCTGCTGCCTTTTTCTTATGGTGACTACCCTGTGGGGATTCGTCCCGCAGGGGTTGTCATAAATAAACGCACAGGGAGGCGATACAGGTGAAAAGACAAATTCGCGCAAAGGAGGTGGCATACCCATGCAGCACGGGAAAAAGGCTGTAAATTCGATGGAGGCAGGATATGGCGAAACCGCTTGATCCCAAGAAGATAGAATCGGCCCGTCAGTTTAGCAGCCGTGCCGAGCGCAGGGAACAGCGGCGCAAACTCATGCAGGACGAGATTGCGGAGAATCAGCGCAGCAACGGCGTTATTGTGATTCTGCCCAAGAAGTTGCAGGAAGTGCAGCAAGAGCGCCCCAAACTGCGTGTTGCGGCATATTGCCGTGTCAGCACACAGGAAGAAGAACAGGTTGGCAGTTTCGATATGCAGGTCCGGCATTTTACCCAGCGGATTGAAGGTAATCCCGACTGGGAGCTGGTAGAAATCTATCAGGACGAGGGCATCAGCGCCACGACCGTCAAAAAGCGCCTTGGTTTTCAAAAAATGATTGCCGATGCAGTGGACGGAAAAATTGATCTGATCCTTACCAAGAGCATCAGCCGCTTTGGCCGGAATATTGTAGACATACTGGACAACCTAAATGTTCTTTCTGCGCTGAATCCTCCTGTCTCGGTGGAATTTGAGACGGAGCACATCACCTACACGGGCGATGGAAAGAACAATCTGTTAATCGTTCTTCTGTCCGCGCTGGCAGAAATGGAGTCCCAGCAGAAAAGCGAGGTCATCAAAGCGGGTATTCGCTGGCGTATGGCTGAGGGGATTTACAAATTCTCTGTACAGAATACTCTGGGATTCTACCGCGACCACTTTGGCCGTCTGGTGATTGAGCCGACCGAGGCAAGGATTGTTGAGTACATCTACGAAAGCTGTCTGGAAGGAGCATCGCCGTCAGAGATTGCGGTTGCACTGACCGAACAGGGGATCAAATCCCCTATGGGCAACGATAGCTGGTCTGCCGGTACCGTCCGCAGCATCCTCCGAAACGAAAAATACTGTGGTGATGCCTTGATGCAGAAAACCTACACCAAGGATTTCCGCACCCACAAGTCTGTGAAAAACACAGACCTGAATATGTACTTCAAGGAAAATCACCATACAGCAATTATCAAAAAAGAGGACTGGCTGAAAGTGCAAAAGCTGTTGTCTGAGCGGCACACTTCACCCCATAAGGCGAAACTGCGTTTCCTGAGCAACCGCTTTGTCGCTCACCGCGTCAAAGATGGCCTGTTCAAAGGGTATTTGATTCTGGATTCCCGGTGGTCTCCTGCTGAACGGCAGGAATTTATGAAAATTGTCGATGACACACAAGATAATACGAAATGAAAGGATTTTACCAATGAATTTTGATTTTTCTTCTCTGAATTTTGAAACGATTGACTCCAACATCAACGCTTACCCGGATATGTACCTCAACCAGAGCGGCGTTACCTTCAGCAAGAAGGTGTTGGAGGATATGGGTTATCCCGCTTATGTGCTGTGCCTGCTGGATGCCAAGGCAAAGGTGTTTGCAATCCGTATGTGCAAGAGCAGTGAGCCGAAGGGCTTTAAGTTCTCCAAGCCGCGGGGTGAACAGAAGGGCGTTGTGACGATTTCCAGCAAAAATTTGCTGGAACCGCTCCGCGCCGCCACGGGCGAGGATTGGGTTCCGGGCAAGCGGTACCGCGTTCGCGGCTTCTGGGTTGCTGATGCAAAAACCATGTGCTTTGATCTGAACGAAGGCGTTCAAGAGGATTTTCGTCAAAATCCCGCTAATAGCGATGACAAGTAAGCACGGAACCGTTTGACCGTATAAAAAAGATGAGCACGGCCCGTTTGTATAGGCCGTGCTCATCTTTGTTCTTTCTCAAAGTAGTAGTGCTCTTCTTCATCTGCAAATCTGCCGATTTCTCTACGCCATTTTTACGCCATTTCCGCATGGGACTGCATAGAGAAATATGAAGTTATAATTTGGTTGGTTTTGCGTAAAACCGCGCTGTATCAGGCTTTGGCGGCGTTTATAGAGAGGTATGGAGATATGAAATCCGGCGTTTGAACGCCGATACCTAATTTCATGTATTCTCACTTCTCCTTAAAAAATGGCGGTGTCACCCCGGCGGGGGAAAATTGCGCCGTGTGCGCGCAGGAAGGCCCCGCGGCGGCAGAAAGCCGGTGCAATGGGATCAGTATACCACACCCGGAGACTTTTCACAAGGAAAAGAGCGGTTTCAGGGAGCGGATGCTTCAGCACTGTTCCAGCATCCTTTGCAGCTCGCGCCAGTCCTGGATCTCCCAGTGGCCCTCGCTCTGCGGGCTCAGCCGCCGGCTTTCGGGGTTGAGCATCGCGCCGGTGAACCAGATCCCCTGGATGCCGATGGCCTGCGGGCCGTCCACATCGCAGACGGCGTTGTCCCCGCAGAACCACACGTCTCCGGGTTCCAGATGCGCCTTCGTCAGCGCCAGGCGGTAAAACTGCGGCATCGGCTTGCGGAACGCATATTCGCTCGACACCATGATGAACTCAAACGCGTGATTGGGCAGGCATTTATTGATCCGCTTGCACAGCGTTTTCTCATTGAAGCACAGGTTGCTCACCACGCCCGTGCGGATCCCCTCCTGTTTCAGGAAATCCAGAAGCTCCGGCACGTAGTCCACCGCCACCGTCGGCTCCGTGCGCTCATACCAGAACAGCTCCTCCAGCTCCTGATAGCCGATGGAGAATTTCAGCTCCAGCGATTCAAACACCGACCGCGCAAAGGCGTGCCAGCAAAGCTCCGGGCCGGTCTGCCACGGATCCTTGGAAAGGCGGAAAAGCGAAGTGTCCATGGACCAGAAGGCTGCGTCCAGCTGCTCCGGCGTGATGCCGCGCGGATTTTCCACAGCGGCCTTCAGCACCGCCCGGCATCCGCCCAGCGGGTCATCCCAGCGTTCGGTGCAGAGCGTCTGGCCGTAGTCAAACAGAATCATCTGCGGTTTTTTCATATTTGTCCCCTTCCTGCACACAAGTGCCGTATCTCGTTCCTCTGTTTTCTGATTCACATTATAAAAGGAGGGGAGAGAAAAGTCAAAAAGGGATTTAGTAAGAGGAAAATGCCCGAATTTCGGGGGTTTTTGAGGAATCAAAAAATTTTTTAAAAAATTTGAAAAAAAGGCTTGCATTTTCCAAAACGGTGTGATAATATATTGGAGTCGCCAAGAGAGACAGAAAAAACTCCCGGCGAAAACTGAATAGTTGGTGTTGATTACGGTGAGGGTCCACCCGTTCCCATCCCGAACACGGAAGTTAAGCTCACTGGTGCCGACGATACTTGGCTGGAAGCGGCCTGGAACAATAGGGAG
>NZ_NFJU01000139.1 GCF_002160025.1 Anaeromassilibacillus sp. An200 | reverse complement strand
CGTCGTAGGCGTAGCTGTTCCGGGCCAGAAGCGCGTCCCCGGAGCGGACGGTCAAGCCCGTCAGGTTCTTGTCCAGGTCATAGGCGTACTCCTGCCGGATGGGGCCATGGGTCACGGCCTTGGGCGTACCGTCCGGGTTATAGGTATAGGCTGCCAGTTCCTTTCCATCATCCCACACTCTTTCCAGCAGATCAAGAGGAGAATAGGCATATTCCGTCACTTTGCCTGTTACATCGGCCTGACTGATCTTGTTGCCGTTCCTGTCATAGGCCAGGGCCAGCAGCGTGCGGCCGCTGGCACTCTTGCGGGTCATGCGGTCCATGGCGTCGTACTCATAGGCGTACCGCATTCCCTTAGAAATGGCGCACTTGAGTAAGCCCTCCGGGGTGTATTCGTAAAAATCACCCTGAGCGCTGTCTTTTTCCTTTTTGAACAGGGGCGCACCATAGAGGTTGTACCCCAGCTCCACTGTCACGCCGCTGCGGTCGGTTCTGCGAACCAACCGCCCCTGGCCGTCATAGCAATAGCTCTCCTTTTCACCGGTGGGATCCACAATAGCGGAGAGCTTCCCCATGCGGTTATACTCATACTGGGTGGTATGGCCCTCACCGTCGGTGGAGGACACCATATCCCCCGCGAAGTTATAGGCATACTGCTCTGTGGAGCCGTCCGCCTTCCTCACGCCGGTGATCCGGCCCC
>NZ_NFJU01000138.1 GCF_002160025.1 Anaeromassilibacillus sp. An200 | reverse complement strand
GGGTTGCTTCGGTCTGCAAAATACGGCAATCGCATGAAGTATCAAATTGCAAAATCAGTCTAAGAAGCGTCATTCGAAACCCGCAGCTTCTGAAAGGTGCTATTTTTGACTATGTGGGGAACATCGTGGGGATCAAGTGGCTGACAAGGTGGCAAAGACTGGCTGGCACATCACGATGACCGGAAGTTAAGAACGGTAAGTTTATGAATAAGCGGCGACTTGGAGTACCAAGTCGCCGCTCTTGTATCAGTTATTCAATCTGTATGTGCAAATGTTGTTCCCAGACAAATATCAAATCCAAGTGCCTGATACATTTTCTCATCACACGGATCACAGCACACGGTTAGGCTTGCTATACCATTTTGCTTGCACCAGGTTTGTGCCGCTTGCGCTAATTTCCGCGCAAGTCCCTTGCCTCGAAAAACAGGCTCAATATAGAAATCTTCATAGATACCCGTATTCGAGCAAGAGAACGTGGAATAGCATGGAGCGACACTGCACATGCCAACAGCACGATAGCCACGTTTGGCGATAAAGAAGGTAATCTTCCCTTCTTTGACAGCTTGCTGAAGCTGCTTCTGATGTTTTTTTGTTAGGGGTTCTTCTCCGATTTCTTTTTTGAAACCATTTTCCAATTTTAAAAGCTGCCAATCTGTTGGGTCATTCAAAATTTCCACGGTGAAAGGCAGTTCATCTTTGGGAGGCAGAATCATCAACG
>NZ_NFJU01000137.1 GCF_002160025.1 Anaeromassilibacillus sp. An200 | reverse complement strand
GGAAAAGGGCAACACCGCTGCCGATCACCGCCGCGCCCAGCACGCCGATCCAGATATACAGGTTATAATCATCGCCTGTCTGCGGGACCGGCTTGGAAGGATTGGAAGGTGTTGTCGGGTTATCCGGGGTTTCCGGCGTATCAGGCGTTTCCGGGGTTTCTTCCTCCGGCTTTTCATTGAAGAAGCTCACTTCGGCGGTTTCATCGGCCTTGATCTCCACCGTGGCGCCATCCGGGATGATATAGTCCTCGCTGGCCTTATTCTTAACCTCGGTCACAGTGTATTTGCCCACGCGCAGCCCTTCGATCAGGATGATACCATCCTCCGGGCTTGTGAAAGTCTCGCAGTAGGTGCCATCCTCACTTTTCACCTCAAAAGCGAAGCCGTCCTTGCGGCCATCGCTGGAATCTTTTGTGATTTTCAGGTTGCCGCGGTAAGCCTCATTCACAAAGCCGCGGCCAGCCTCGCCATTTTCCACAACGACAACCTGCCCGTCCGTGGTGATCTCAAAGTAATAAGCATTGAGGTCCAGCTTGTGGCCTTCCGGGGCAGTTTTCTCTTTGACAAAATAGCCCTTTGCCAAGAGGCCGCTCATTTCATGGAACCCTTCATCGGTTTCAGTCAGCTCCCCGATCAGGGCGTCGCCTTCATCAAATGCCTTATCGCCGTTGGTGTCCTCATAAAGCTCAAAGACAGCGCCGGGCAGCCGGTGGAGGAATGGATTGTCCG
>NZ_NFJU01000136.1 GCF_002160025.1 Anaeromassilibacillus sp. An200 | reverse complement strand
CGGACAATCCATTCCTCCACCGGCTGCCCGGCGCTGTCTTTGAGCTTTATGAGGACACCAACGGCGATAAGGCATTTGATGAAGGCGACGCCCTGATCGGGGAGCTGACGGAAACCGATGAAGGGTTCCATGAAATGAGCGGCCTCTTGGCAAAGGGCTATTTTGTCAAAGAAAAAACTGCCCCGGAAGGCCACAAGCTGGACCCCAACGCCTACTATTTTGAGATCACTACGGACGGGCAGGTTGTTGTTGTGGAAAATGGCGAATCCGGCCGCGGATTTGTGAATGAGGCGTACCGCGGCAACCTGAAAATCACAAAAGATTCCAGCGATGGCCGCAAGGACGGCTTTGCCTTTGAGGTGAAAAGTGAGGATGGCACCTACTGCGAGACTTTCACAAGCCCGGAGGACGGTATCATCCTGATCGAAGGGCTGCGCGTGGGCAAATACACTGTGACCGAGGTTAAGAATAAGGCCAGTGAGGACTATATCATCCCGGATGGCGCCACGGTGGAGATTAAGGCTGATGAAACCGCCGAGGTGAGCTTCTTCAATGAAAAGCCGGAGGAAGAAACCCCGGAAACGCCGGATAAGCCGGAAACCCCGGATAACCCGACAACGCCTTCCAATCCTTCCAAGCCGGTCCCGCAGACAGGCGATGATTATAACCTGTATATCTGGATCGGCGTGCTGGGCGCGGCGGTGATCGGCAGCGGTGTTGCCCTTTTCC
>NZ_NFJU01000135.1 GCF_002160025.1 Anaeromassilibacillus sp. An200 | reverse complement strand
TCCCACCGGAATGGCCGCTGTACTCGCCGTGGTAGTGCTTTAAGAAATTCTCCCGTTCCTTGCGCTCTGTGTGGTTGCGATAGAAAGAATACACGGCCAGCCGGTAATCAATGCTGCGTTTTCCACCCCGGAGAAGGTTGTCGATCTCGTCCCCGGAGATGAAAAAACGCCGCTGGGGGTCATATCCCTCTGCGGCGGTAAAGTGCAGCGGTTCCCGCTGCAGATCAAAAAGCTGCTCCAGCAATTTTTGCGGACGGTGGAAATGGAATCGCAGCAGTTCCCGGTTCTCTCTGTATGCCTGGACAAACTGCTCCAGCTCATCCCGCAGGTTCTGCAGCCCCTCCGGATGGCCTAACAAATCACTTATGGCGGCACTTTCCTCTGGAAACCCATGATTTTTACCGTAAATGGCATTCACCGTGGGAAGATAGCCTGCATCGGCGGTGCCTTCTGCAAAATCCTGCCGGAGATACCATAGCTGCGCGGCCCGTTGCTGGCGTTCATACCCGTCCACCCGGTCCAGCTCGCTCTGGGGCATATACCGGCCCAAGTCCAGCAGTTCCCGGATACGGGCCGCCGCCTGTTCCCAGGGGATGAGGGTGGCGCTGGAACGCTGGGCGCTTTCGCCCTGGGCAATGCGGATTCCCTCGGCGTTGTACCAGATGGCATACTGTCGGCCATCCAGATAAAAGCCTGCGCCGTTCTCGCCATAGTGCTCTGCCAGGAACCTGGCATTGTCCGGCTTATC
>NZ_NFJU01000134.1 GCF_002160025.1 Anaeromassilibacillus sp. An200 | reverse complement strand
AAAGTTCCTCAAGGAGCACCGCAGGGTGACGTACACCAACCTGCTGACCAGCGGCAAGCTGAACAGCCATCTGGCGGAGATCCAGCAGACCGCCCAGCGCCGGATGGAGGAAATCGTGGCGCAGATGGCGAAAGCCGAGGGCGTGACGGAGGAACTGAAAGCCAGCGACCAGATGAAGTGGGTGCAGATGATGAACAACATCCAGAACGCGGCGGAGGAAACCGTGCTGGCGGAACTGATTTACAGCTAATTGATGAACCGGAAGAAAGCGCAGGTGGTGATGAACTGCCTGCGCTTTTGGATGAAAAGCAGATCATGGCCATCATCGCGAACAAAGATGACGGCCTCAAGTACAAAAAACAGCAGATCGAGCTTTTCTTTTCCGTCCACCCGGATGAACAGGAACGGGCGGAATATCTGAAATCCGCCTACCAGGACAGGTACACCGAGATCATCGCAGACGGGCAGCGCCTGGGATATAAGCCCCAGGAGGATGGGCTGCTCATGTGGGAAGGCTCTTACCCATCCCGTACAAAGGAATCGGTGTTTTCCTGGGAAGTGGTGGCAGGCTGGACAGCCCAGCTCATCGACAAAAAAGAATATTTCATTCAGACGGACATCCCAAGGCTCCCCGACCAAGAGAGCCAGCAGATGTCCCTTTTTGATTTTGCGGCGTTTCAGCAGCCAACCCAGGCCGAGGGTACGGCCCAACCATCCATTTTCCCTCACCCGGCTCTGCCTCAGCAGGTAATCGACGAGGCGCTGTGCATTGGTGCCAACGACCAGAACAGCCGCCTCATCATCTGCGCCTATTTCAAAAAGGATAAGCCGGACAATGCCAGGTTCCTGG
>NZ_NFJU01000133.1 GCF_002160025.1 Anaeromassilibacillus sp. An200 | reverse complement strand
AAAGTTCCTCAAGGAGCACCGCAGGGTGACGTACACCAACCTGCTGACCAGCGGCAAGCTGAACAGCCATCTGGCGGAGATCCAGCAGACCGCCCAGCGCCGGATGGAGCAGATCGTGGCGCAGATGGCCAAGGCTCAGGGCGCGACGGAGGAACTGAAAGCCAGCGACCAGATGAAATGGGTGGGTCTGATGAACAACCTGCAGAACGCGGCGGAGGAAATGGTGCTGGCAGAACTGATTTACAGCTAACGACCCAAGAGCCGGAACAGGAAGAAAGCGCAGGTGGCGAACAGCTCCCTGCGCTTTTGGATGAAAAGCAGATCATGGCCATCATCGCCAACAAGGACGATGACCTGAAATATAAGAAAAATCAGATCGAGCTTTTCTTCTCTGTTCACAGCGACGTTCAGGAACGGGCAGAATATCTGAAATCCGCTTATCAGGACCGGTACACCGAGATCATCTCTGACGGGCAGCGCCTGGGATATAAGCCCCAGGAGAATGGCCTGCTCATGTGGGAAGGCTCTTACCCATCCCGCACCAAGGAATCTGTATTTTCCTGGGAAGTGGTGGCAGGCTGGACCGCCCAGCTCATTGACAAAAAAGAATATTTCATTCAGACGGACATCCCGCAGCTCCCTACCCAAGAGAGCCAGCAGATGTCTCTTTTTGATTTTGCGGCGTTTCAGCAGCCAGCCCAGGCCGAGGGTACGGCCCAACCATCCATTTTCCCTCACCCGGCTTTGCTCCAGCAGGTAATCGACGAGGCGCTGTGCATTGGTGCCAACGACCAGAACAGCCGCCTCATCATCTGCGCCTATTTCAAAAAGGATAAGCCGGACAATGCCAGGTTCCTGG
>NZ_NFJU01000132.1 GCF_002160025.1 Anaeromassilibacillus sp. An200 | reverse complement strand
CACATCACCTCCGATCTCCGCCGCCGTACATATCGTGGCTCACCAGGGAAGTGTAGTAGCTGTCGATGGTGGCCGGGGCGTTATACAAAGCGGCCAGCAGGTATTTCTTGATATTGCGGACATAGGTGGTGTTCTCCCACATCCGGTCCAGCACATACTCGATGTGGGAACTGTTCAGCTTCAGGAACCGGGACTTGACCACCTCCGCCGGGTAGTCGTCCCCGGCGATACGGATCATCTCCCGGTTGGAGCACACCGTGTCCACCATGAGCTCCACCAGCTCGTCCAGGCGGTCACAGTCAAGGCGGTGGTTCTGGATGAGGCAGTCATACTCGATGTTCTCCAAAATCAATTCCCGATAGCTTTCCCGTTCCCGCATCCGGTCCCGTCCTTTCCGGTCCGAGCCCCTGGGGGTTTGGGGGATTGATTGGACAGGATTTGATCCTTCCGTACTTGATAGATCTTTTTTTGATTTTTCTTTACTTGATCTATTAGTATTTAATTGTGCGGGGTTTCCCTGTTCAGGTTCTTCCAAGACAGGGGAAGCCTGTTCAGGATTATCCAAGACTGGATTTTCCCGTTCAGGTTTTTGCGGTTTTGGTTCCGGCGGTCTGGGCTGCTCCAGGATGGTGTACTCGATGGCGCCGAGCTGACCGTTTGCGTTGCGGACTCGCTGGCGGATCACATAGCCGTGTTCCTCCAGCTCCCGCACCCCGGCGCAGATACTGTCAACGCCATCCTTGCAGATCCGGGCCAGCCCCTTGGTGGTATAGTCCCACTCCTCCGGCAGGGAGAGCATGAGGGAGAGAAGGCCCTTCGCTTTCAACGAGAGCGACTTGTCCCGCAGGTGATGGTTGGACATCACCGT
>NZ_NFJU01000131.1 GCF_002160025.1 Anaeromassilibacillus sp. An200 | reverse complement strand
GAACCTGAAGCGGTTGATATGGAACACGAAATGACGCCAGTGAGCGTCTTTTTTTCTGCTCAAATTCCCATTGCTGATTTTCAGAGGCCACTTTGTCAACAGCTCCATGCTGGCCCGAAGCGGAAAGGAGGCGAAACCCATGCCACGCAAACGAACGGGCTATGACGCGGCCTGCTACTATGACGGCAAGCTGCTGGGCCGCTGTACCAAAGCGGACAGCGACGCCTATACCCTGTTGATGAACGCCTGCGGCGGGGACGCCGCCCGTGTCCTGCGGGAATACGCCTACTTTTCCCCGGAGCTGAAGGGCATCTTGGAAAAGGCGGCGCTCATGCAGGCGGACCGGAACCGGACGGGCGGGATGTTCCATGCGCCCCGGACCTCCCCGTGGGGAGAGGTGCAGAGCTGTGAAGTTCTCTGTCCGGGCGTGTTTTTGGTATCCACCGCCAGCCACGGCGGAACGATGGTGGCAAACGAGGTGGCCGCCGTCCTCTCTCCGGCGGCGAAAAAATGCGGTTTTAAGGACAAGGGCTATATCTGCTATGAGGAGGACGCACAGGAGAGCGTAGTGCTCCGGGAGCTGCTGGACAAAAAGCTCTGGAAGATCCCCGACCGTATCAAGGACAAAGAGCGGTTTGAAGAAAACCTCAATCAGTCCATCCGGCAATACAATCCCGAATACTGGCGGGCAAGGCAGAGCGGACGGGAGGCCGCCGAAGCCGCCCGCAGCACAGCCCCGGCCAAAGAGGCCGCAAGGTAGCTTCGGGCCAACATGGAGCTGTTGACAAAGTGGCCTCTGAAAATCAGCAATGGGAATTTGAGCAGAAAAAAAGACGCTCACTGGCGTCATTTCGTGTTCCATATCAACCGCTTCAGGTTC
>NZ_NFJU01000130.1 GCF_002160025.1 Anaeromassilibacillus sp. An200 | reverse complement strand
GTATAAAGAGATAAGGCGAACACATTGCGATAAATCCTTTATTTTCAAGGCTTTTGGAGGATTTTATTAAAACACTGTAACCTCTGTTGAGAGGTCATAATTTACTGATGTTCAAATTGGAATTTGTCGCTCTCTTACTTTCTCCCCCGCTGCGGGTTTGGATTTTTCAGCAAATCCGACTTCTGTGCAATCCGTTTCAGCCACTTCTTTTCTTCCTCTGACAGTTTCCCATAGTTCAGTTTGAGCCGCTTGCAGATAAAGGCCATCGCCGCCTGCTCCGGGTCGCTGTCCTCTCTGGTGGTTTCCTCTGCGGTCTGCAAGAAATCTTCCAGTGGGTTGTCCTCCGGGACGCTGAAAAAATCGTCCTTATGGGCTTCCCGCAGGTCGAGGGCTATCTTGTTTATGTCCTGCTGTATCACATAGCGGCAAAAGCTGTCGTCGTCAATGTGGGCGGCGATAAGCTGTCGCAGCTGCGGGTCAGTCAAGCCGGGATTGTGTTGTTTCATAATCGTTGCACTCACAGCGTCCACAATGGCGTTTGCGCTCTGCACCTGCTTTCCCGCTACGCCGTTCACATAGATTTCAAGGTCGGCCATGAGCCGGGGAAAATCCGGGTGTGTCGCCAGCTCACACAAAAGAGAATTGTCCACCAGCCCGCTTTTCAATAGTTCAATCATATCATCACTCAAATGCAGGTCTGCAAGATCGGCGTTTGGGTGATTTCTTGTTTGAGAACGGCCCAGCAGATAATCAACAGTCACTTCATAGAACTTTGCCAGTTCAATAAGGGCATAGTGGCTGATGTCCTTGAAGTTGTCCCCCTCATAACTGCCTAAAGCGGACTTGGAGAGATGGGTTTTCTCCGCAAGCTGTTCCAGCGTCAGTCCGCGCT
>NZ_NFJU01000013.1 GCF_002160025.1 Anaeromassilibacillus sp. An200 | reverse complement strand
ATGCCGGAGAGCGATGAGAAGGCCACCGTGAACGGGTTGCCGGTGATGTTCGTAAAGATTGCGTCCCAGAGCGTTGCGATCTTCGATTCGTTCATTGCCACACGCCCTGTCAGCTCCGCAAGGCTTTCCCCGACCTCTGTGGAAATCTGCCCGGAGAGGGAATCGAGATCGGCGCGGAGTGCGTCAACATCTTCCCCCAGAGCGTGCAGACTGTCATCCCACTTTTCCTCCACCGCCTGGATGTGTGTCTGCATTTGTTCTTCCAGCTTATCCGCTGCCTCCCAAATATCCTTTTGAGAGGCGAGAGCGGAGACGTCGAGATTCACCGTCCAGTTTCCGGAATTGCTGCAGGAAATGAGCGCGTAAAAAGTGAACACAAAATCCGGGGAAGCCGCTTTGTCCGGAATGAAATATCCCCTGCGATTTTGAAAGACAGCCAGAAGCTTTTCTTCGCCGCCTTCCAGCTGGGCCCAAACCCCAATCTGCTGCAGAACATAGGCTATTTCCGGAGCAGTCAGGCGGAGCTTCAGACGGATTCCGTCTTCCACCGGTTCGCTGCCGATAAGGCTGACCGGCTGTTTCCGGGAAACAAGCGCCGTCTGTGAGGGGAGCAAACCTGTGTCCACAGAGCCTTCTCCCGCGGCAGCGGAAGTGATCCGCAGAGACGTATGATCCACCCAAGCCTGGAGCAGTTGTGTGCCTGCATCCGTAAGGATTCCTTCCCAATTCGCCATTTCACCACTCCCTTGCTGTGCAGCCGTCGCACAGATCGATTCCGACCATGGCCGCGCCTGCATATAATGTGATTTCCGCTCCGCCGTCGTAGTACTCGACTTCGTCGAGCTGAGAGCGGAGATTTTTATACAGTTCAAGCCGTGCCATCACACGCTGATGCTTGAAGGAACTTATTTCATCGCTGGAAACATTGACGGACAGACGAAAATGATAGGGAGGGCCATCGTATTCCCACCATTCAATCACTTTCGTATTGGGATAAATGGCGGAAAGAGCGGTTTCCACAGCTGCTTTCGTTCCAAGAGTCCGGTGAACGTGCCAGCTGTCCCTGAGAGTCTGCCTTTTTTCCTCCAGCGAATAATCGCCGTCCCACCAGTCCACCTTGAAATCCTGCGCCAGGAGATCCAGGAGCGGCTCCGGCAGCTCGTCTATCCGCGCGTAAAGAATCAGGCTGTCAATCTCCGCTTTTCTTCCGGCTAACGCAGCAGCAGCACAGGAAGCGAGAGCCGCTGTGCCGTGGTCGTTTTTGAGAACGTCCGGCAGGGCGCGGAGCATGTTTTCAGCGGTCGGTCCCCAGCGTTCATTCATCCTCGAACCCTCCGTTTATGATGGATTTTTCGTTAAACAACGCAATCTGCGGGACGCTGCGATCGCTTCCATCCCGCAGAGCCTGATAAGAGGGGGAGGTGACCTCCACACGCTTGACGCCTGTCTGCATGAGGAGGCTGATCAGCTTGCTGGGATTGATATCCCGGCCAAGCTTGGCGCATTGCCAGTTGATGTATTCCTGCACGGCGGTATGGACCGATTGTTCCAGTTCCGCCGAGCCGAGTACGGAATCGGAAGGGACGTAATAGGTGACTTGAATCGAAGCTTCCACCACTTCCGGATCCTCGACGGACACGTAATCCGTCAGAGGACGGACTGTGTCGGAGCTGCAAGCGGCCAGAACGGCTTTTTTGAGTTCCGGCTGCGCGATGGAACCATCCTTCATCAGAACATACAGCGCCACCTTTCCCGCTTCCGGGGAATTCGCCACCACATCGGCAATTTCCGTTGAAACCTTTTTCGCGTGGTAAATGTAGCCGCCGCTGGGGCCTGCGGTGCTGTAGGAATCCATCGCGGCCCGCATCAGCTCATAATACTCGTCGTCTGAAGGTTGATCCGAGCCGCCGTCGCTGATCGTGAGGTTTTCGCACCGGTCATAGTAGGGAAACAGGTCGATGAGGGTGTTCAGCTGTCCCACGGCGTATCCATTTCCGACTATGCCGGGCGTCTGGCAGCGGATCAGAACGTCAGCGAAGGTTTCTCCAGACTGGATATAGACGTCCGAAACTGTTTCCCACACCAGGGAAGAGCCTGCGGCTGCCACTCGTGTTCCGCCTGGAATCAGGATGGCTGAGCTTTGCACAATAGAAAGGAAAAAGCGTTCCGTGCAGACGGCAGGCTGTGCGGCAGGGCGGCTGACACGATAGAGTTCTTCTCCGATCGCATCAAGGTTTTTTCCTTCCGCACGGCTGGGGAGATTCTGGTTTCCCACATAGTTGATGGATTCCCGCTCCTGTATAACAATGCCGGCCACCCATTGCAGAAAGAGTTTTTCCGGACTGGAGGGCTCAACAGCCGTGCCGGTGATTTTCTCATACGCAGAGGTCAAAAAGGAGATCACGGAATTGACGTCTGTGCTGACGTATTGGTATTCCACATTTCTAGCCATTGAGTTCCACCTCCGCCGCAAGGCTCAGATTTCCCGGGGAAGTCTCCTGAACGACAACTTTGATCAACCGTGCTCTCGGCTCGTATTGCTGGATGGCAGTCTGCACCTCCGACGTCAAAAGAGCTTGTGCAGTGGGGAGAGGGCAATCGAGAAATTCCATGGAGATTCCAAAATCCCGATACAGGGGGACGCTGCCTTTTCGTGTGGAGAGCAGGATGCGCAGACTCTGCAAAACAGAGGCCACGGGATCCGTCTCGTTGAGACGAAGAGGTGCGGCAGCGTCCGTTGTAATTTGATAGCGCATCTTCTCACTCCTTGCTATATTCACGCAGGCTGACGGATACCGTCGCAGCCGCGATACGCCCCCGGCCGTCAAACTGTGTGACCTGTAATTTATGGCTCACAATCACCCAGCGATACTCTCCATAGGGACGGCTTCCGAGAGAGAAGGGGAGCGTCGTTCCGTTTTGTTCGTACTCCCGAAGCAGAGCCATAGATTCCTCAGGCTCCACACCGAGCGAGCGGGAGAGGAAAATCGAAAAGGACAGCTCGTCCGGATCGACGCCGGTGAATTCCAGAAGGCCTTTGGCAAGATGCCGTTGGTGCGTGCTGTACTGCGCCGATCCCGACCATTGCAGATCGTCGATCGTCTGTACGGTTTCAGAGGAAACCTGAAACACCAGGTTGCCAAGCGTGCCGATCCTCATGGCAGCACCCCCAGCACAAAGCCGTCCCCATCCGCCACAGGCAGATACAGTACAACGACCCTGTCATTGATTTTGGGCAGCTGGTCGGGAAGGTTATGACGAAACCGGCTGAGATAGGGGAGCCAGTCAGAGACAATGCCTGTTTCGGATAAAATCACGCGGACCCGGCGGCCTGCCTCATCAACAGAACTGACGCGCCCAATCTGCACCATGCGCGCCACGATGTTTTCCAATTCCATTGCTATCCCTCCAATGCACGCCGCAGCACCGCTTGTGTCGTATAGCCGGAGCCGCTGACGCTGTGCCTGGCTTGTTTGACGATGTATTTGCCGTCCCACGCACCCCATCCCTGGAGCGTTGCCGTGACTCCCGCCGTGATCGACGGACTGCCCGGAAAAGTAAAGGTTGCTGTGCGTGCAAATTTATTGTGCAGACGCAGATGTTTGGCGGCCAGCTCCTGCGCCTGTGCAATGCTGGATACTTTCGCCGTCACCTCAAGCTGCTGGTTGTTTTTTGCGTCCTCTTTGTAATCTTCCGCATAGGCGATGCCTTCCCACGTCCTTCCGGTTGCCGGGTCCGCATACCGTACCCGGCAGGAAGAATATTTCGTGTCCGCCGTTCCTGTGGAAAGATCATATTTGAGGTAGCTTCCGTCTCCGCGTGTTATCGTGAAGGAGGAAGGCTTCTGTTCATATGCTGCCTGGTCGAAGAGCACCAGGATGCGGTTGGATGCTTTGAGTGAGATTCCGGCGCTGTGACAAAGCCGTGAAAGAAACGCGATGTCGCTCTCCTGATACTGCTCCACACGCGAGTAAGAGGGATCGCAAGCGGATTCAAACAGGTACGCCATTTCATTGGAGACTGCTATCTCCCGCGCGATGCCGGAAAGGCTGTACGATTCCCAGGCTCTGCTTTTCTTTGTCTGCCTGATTTGTGAGGAGTAGGGAAGGGAGGTGGCCTTGATGGTGATGACGGCCGGAGGGCCGGACGCCTTGATGCTGTCAAGCTCAAAGGCGCCGCATTCCAACAGATCGTCTCTGCCGTTACCCGTCCAGTTTTCCCGCAGAATGACAGCTTGTATGGAAAACCCTGTTTGCGTGGGATTCTCATTTTCTTCCGTGACGTTCTGGGCTTTGGAGCCTTGCGCGCGGATATCCGATTTGTCTACCCATCCGTACACATTCGAGGTTCCGTCTGTGTTGATGAGGTGCCAGGGATGCAGGCTGCCCGGATTGCTGAGTGTGATTTTTGCCGGGCCCTGTTTTGCCGCATACCCCTGATTTCCCGTTGAGCTGACATAGTGGCGGGTTCCCACAAAGTCCACCGTATCCCCCACAGAAAAGGAGTCCGAAGCGCTTTCGGTTCCGATTGCCGTCAGGTATTGCGCGCAGACGTAGGCCGTTTGCCCGCGATACACGGTTTTTGCCCAGCCTGCGGAGATCTCAGAAACAGAGATCTCCGTTCCATAGGGCAGAGCACCGAGTTTCTGATATCCTGTGCCCGGTCCGGTGCGGACGTTCAGCCCGATCGCGGGCGTCACGCGGTACCGGGAAGCTTGTGACGATGACACAGATGAGGCTGTCTGGGAACCGGCGGAGGCAGCCGCGTCCACCGCTCCGGTCAGCCAGCTGGTCAGCCAGATCCCTTCCTTGTCCTGCAATTTGATTTGCAGATCGTCGGCTTCGTCCTCTTCGTTGTCCGTATAGGTGAGGGAAAGCAGATAGGGGCGAATGGAATCCGTGATATTTACCCCGGCAAATGAGAGTTCCACCGCTGCCCGGCGGGACTGTGAAGTTTCGCTCATCCCATGGCCTCCTTCCAGGGCGGCAGAGAGGAATTTTCTTCCGCGGCGGCGTTTGGAATGGTCAGTTGGATTCCCGCGGGAAAGAGATAGAAATCAAGGTGCTGCCGGTTTGCTTGCATAAGGCGGGACGTATACTCCACTCCTCCCATTTCCCGGTAGGCAATGGAGTCCCACATATCGCCCTGTATGGTGGTATAGGTTTTCATCGGTAAGCCCTCCTTGCCGCGTCAATACCGGCCTCTTCCAAAGTCCGCAGGATGAGCTCCACCAGCTCCTCATCACGGGAGACAAGCACATTCCGAATTTCCCCGGCGTTTGCAGAGCCGCTGATCTGATAGGAGGGGGAGACGACAAGGGAAAGTTCTCCGCCGATGGGTGCGGTTTGTGCCGCGGCGGAGGGAATCGCTGCTTCCGCCTGTTGTGCCGCCAGCAAAGCCGTAAACTCCGGAACGGAGGAGAGAGTCTGCATCTCCTGGGAAGCCAGAGCGAAGTCCTGTGATACGGAGGCAGGCAGGATGGTTTCCCCGCCGCGCAGCCGCATCAGCTCCGGGCCCAGCTCGCCGACCCAGGCCCAGCCGGGCGGTGCGTCCGGTGTGCCGGATGCGAACCCTCTGTCCGGCACAGAAGCGCTGCCGAGGGCGTTGGATGCCGCGCCGGCTAATCGTTGATATGCAGCCTGCACCTGCGGCAGCATAATGGTTATACCATTCAAATACCCCTGAATCGTTGCTTTTCCGCTTGCGGCAGCTTCTTCCCCGAGGTTCATGGCTTCAATGTCCGCAGCCAGTTCCGTTTGCAGCTCGTCCATGGCAGCCGAAAAATCCGTTTTCAGATCGGCCATGCTGCCTGCGGTTTTCTCCTGCTCCGCCTGCAGCTCCTGCCAGTTGGAAACCATGGCGGCCAGTTCTTCGTCGGTAGCGGAAGCCATGCCGGCTACCGCGTTCACGCTGTCGGAGCTGCCGTCCGCGAAGCTTGCAATCATTTCGCTGAGCCCCGCGATATCCTCCCCGCGCGCGGTCAGATTTGCGAGATTGTCGTTGTAGCTTTGCCAGTAGGAAACCTGACTCTCCAGAGCGGAATTAATGGCGTCCGCGCCGACAGCGACAACCTCCGCCGCCTGGTCCCAGAGCTGATATTGTCCGGAGACGCTTTCGAGGGCGGCGGTGTAGGCTTCCGTGTAGCTTGCCGCGAGTTCCTGTACTTTCGCGTTCGCAGAGGTGAGGATATCCTGTACCGCTATTCCGCTTTCGTCCATTTCCTCTGTGTAGCCGGAAAGTTCCTGGGTTAAATCAGCGATGGCGTCCTGATTTTCCTCGTAAGCGGTCCGTGCCTCCTCCTCGGCGGCGGCAGCGTTCTCCCAGGCTTCCTGTGCGGAAGCGACTGCATCGCCGTATTCGCGTATGGTTGCCAGATAGGCGTCTCCATCCGCTTCCATCCATCCGCCATCCTGGTATGCGTTATAGTATTCCAGGTACTGCTTTTTTGCGTTGGTCAGCTCATCCTGCCGGTTTTTGGTTTCCTCAATGTCGGCTTGCAGTGTTTGATACAGACTGCCTTCTTCACCGATGAGCTTTTTCAGCTGTTCATAATTTTCCGCATGGCGTTCTCTCGCCAACTCGGCTTCTACGACGCCTCGGATCGCTTCGGCCGACAGATTCAAACTGTCCGCGTATTGATCATAGGAAAGAGCCAGCTCCGGCATTGCTTCGTTGAGCAGATCCACCACAGCGAGGATTTCCTGCTTGACCGAGGCGGATTTTCCCTCGACAGCCATCAGCTCTTCCAGCTTTGCCATCAGATTTTCACTGCTGCGCGTTTCCTTGTTCAGGCTTTCGACCGTCTCGTCGTAGGACGCCATCAGTTCATTGTGCGCGTCAATGGCTTCGCGGTGCGCGGCTTCCAGCTCTTCCGCCGTCTGCTTTTGTTCCTCAAACGCGGCGGTTGCTTCGTCGAGCTCCGCTTTCAGCCTTTGGGCTTCATAGGAGGTGTCGCCCATTGACGCGCACACCTCGCCGTATTCGGCCTGGAGTTCCTGCATTTCTGCATACTGGGCACGGGAAGTCGCCGTCAGCTTCGCGAGTTCGTCGGCCTCTTTGGACGCCGCATCGTTGAGTGCGACAATGGCCGCTGTGACAGCGGCGACGCCCACCGTCACCCCCATAATGATGTTCAGCCCTGGAATGGCCGCGCTGGCCAGAGCGGCGGCTTTGGCTGCTATCGTGTAGGCGGCCACTGCCGCCGTCGCGCCGCCGATGACGCCCGTAAACGTTACGACGGCTTTGACCAGCGCCGGATTGTCCCGAATGAACTGCGCCACGCCGTTGAGGACGTCGGTTCCCACAGCGTAAGCCTCTTTCAGTTCCGGTGTGTATGCGTCGCCGATGGCGGCCTGTATATTCCGATAGCTGTTTTGCAGCAGGATCAGCTGGCTTTGGGTTGTGGCGTACCGTTTTGATGCTTCCTCGGTTAGAGCGGTGTTTTCCTCCCAGGCGGTGTTGGCCAGATTTACCGCTCCGGTCATCTGTTCCGCGGCAAGGCCGAGGGATTTGAGCATGTTGCTCTGCCGCACGCCTGTCAGGCCGAGACTCTCGAGCACCAGCACGGTGCTTTCGCCCTGTTCGTCGAGCTGCCCGAGCCCGCCGATGAAGGAGGTCAGCGCGGAGAGCGCGTCGTTCTGCCAGGTTTCCGCAAAAGTCTCAGAGGACATACCGGCCAGACGCGCGAACTCGTCAAGCGCTTCTCCGCCGCCCGCGACGGCGGTTTCGATAGCGTTGAGCGTTTCCGTCATGGCTGTGCCTCCGGCCTCCGCTTCAATGCCGACGCTTGACATTGCCGCGGCCAGGGCAAGGATTCCCGGTTCGCTGATTCCGGCCAGCGTTCCGGCGGAGGCAAGGCGCGTCGCCATCTCGGTGATTTCCTGCTCCGTTGTGGCGAAGCTGTTTCCGAGATCAACGATGGTCGCGCCCAGGCGATCGTACTCCCCTGCGCCCATGCCCGTGATGTTGGCAAAGCGCGCCAGAGCTGTGGCGGCCTCGTCCGCCGTCATGTTGGTGGCCGTGCCGAGCATAACCATGGTTTCCGTGAAGTCGAGAAGGGCTTCTTTTTGAATCCCGAGCTGTCCGGCCGCCTCCGCGACGGCAGAAATCTCCTCTGTGGTTGCCGGAATTTCTGTGGAAAGGCTTCGGATGGAGTCGGCCATGGCGGCGAGCTCCTCGTCAGAGAGGTCGGTCGTTTTTGCCACACCGGTGACGGCCGTCTCAAAGTCCATGGACGCCTGCGCGCAGTCGGCAAAATATTGAGCAGCTTCCCGTATTGCTGCGGTGATACCGGCTGCGGCAAGAGCCTGACCAATCTGTTCAAAAGCCGAGCTTGCCGATGTGCCAAGTTTTTGTGCCTGAACAGCCGCTTGTTCCTGGTTTTCCTTCAGTGTGTGGATTTTTTCGGATAGCTCGGCAGAGCTCCGGCCGAGATCGTTCATATCGATCCCGGCGTTCTCCATTGCCTTCTGTAGTTCTTTCAGGCGCTCCTTCTGACGCTCGTAGGCGGCGGAGGTGTCGTCGATTTTTACCTGCTTGGAAAGCAGCTTGTTTTCAAGTTCAGAGGAGAACGAGCCTGTTTCCTGAATCTCACGCTGGATATTATCATACTGCTTTTGCAGCCGATTCAGTTTGACTTCTGTTTTCTCCAGTGCCTCCTGCTGCTTCTGATAAGCGGTAATGTCTTTCTGCTCCTGCTGAAGATCCTGGATGCGCTGTGTGACTTCCTTGAGCTCCTGCTGTGCCTGCTGAAAAGCCTTGGTATACCCAGAACCGGTCTGCGCATTCAGCCGGAACAGCATCTCATATTCCTTTGTCATCTTTTCGCCTCACCTCCTTTTCAGATTTTTCTCAGGCGGTTTCGTTCCCGTATAGCATCCTCTGTGAGCTGGTTGCTGGACGCAATCCACCGCGCAAGAGATACCAGCGGAAGGGAAAGCCAGAACGGTGCGGGTGTGGCGTTGGCGCGCGCCAGCGCCAGACATTGCTGCCGCAGCCACGCGCCGCCGTCTCCGGCTTTTATTTTGCACTGAGCAAAAAATTGCGTGCCCTCCCGATAATCGCGTTGTACTCCGTGATCGGCATGGCCCGCAGCGCGTCCGTGCCGATGCGCGTTCGGCGTCCGCCCGGTTCCTGAATCACGGTCGTGCAGGCTCTTGCGGCCATGCGAACGAGATATTCCCCTGACAAGGCAGGCACAAAAGCTGTCTTGTTGAGCAGGAGCAGCTCCTCCTCAATGGCAAGGCTGTCGCCGCCCGTGAGGGAGGCAAAGTCAAAGGTCAGCTCCTCGAAGGTGTGCCCCTGCCAGGAGAAGGGTTCCTTGAAGGTGTGGGTATAAGCGCCCACAGCCTTCTCTTGTACGACGGAAAGGGTTTGTTCTTCCATAAGAGGCATCCTCCTTATTTACCGAGGGCGGCCCGCACATCTGCGAGATAATCCGTCCCGTTGATGAAGCAGATCGAATTGAACGGGTCAATTTCGCGCACGCGTTCGCCGTCAATGTAGGTCGCCCAATAGCGCACCGCGTAGGTACCGGAGCCGTTGGTGGGGCTTGCAGGGGCCACGCTGCCGCCCGCATCCGTCTTGGGAAGCACGGTGAAAACGTGCTTGATCTCCTGAATTCTCACAACGCCGTCCGTCGGGTCTTCCACCTGCATGGCGGCACGCAGCTGAATGGTGTGCAGACGCGGCTCCGAAAGCCGCACGTTGCACGACGTGAAATTGCGGAAGGCGAGCCCCAGCTCCATCGTGTCGTAATACCCCGCGATGCCAACCTCCACGTTTCCGGAAATCCCGGCGCCCGAGATGGTCTGCATGATGGCCGAGAGCGTCGGCAGTGTCGCTGTCGCGACGCCGATTTGCTCGATGTCGTCCTCAAAGACGGTAAAATTGATGGTGGATTCATCAAAACCTGCCATGTCGTTCCCTCCTTTACTCAAACAGCGAGTCGGCGTAGCTCGCGTCGTAGGTCAGTGTGGTGGTAATCTCCTGTGCCGGAGAGGGAGGAGTCAGGGCAATGCGCGGCTTTACAATGCCGGCCACAAGGTTCTCCTTCGGATTGTCCGCCTCGGGAATTTCCACCCGGCCCCCGTAGAGATAGCCGCTGCCCGTCAGTCCGTTGAGCCAGATGGTTGCCCCGTCGATGATGCTGTCGAGCCTGCGCCGCAGAATCGGTTTGTCCAGGTGATTCCAGAAGGTTTTCACAAGCGTGTTTCCCACCCAGTCAAACATGCGGGAAACGGGGATAAAGGCGTTTTCGGGGGCCGTGTCCGCAGGATAGCACGCCGTATAATTTCCCCAGGCAATCCACCCGTCAAAGCCGTGCAGCGCCGTGACAATCCCGACCGCGTTCAGCTCGTTCGCCTCACTGAGCGTGAGCAGCACCTCGCTGCCGTCGGCCAGCGCCACTCCGTCGCATTCCAGAGCACGGTTCGAGGGCGACTCATACGGGCAGCCGTTTCCCGCGTCTACCCGCGCCATGAGCGCGCACAGATGGGTGCTCATGTGATACAGCCTGCCATTCTTCTGCGGCATCGGCCAGCAGACGATCTGATTTTTATCCGTGAGAGCGAGCTCTGCCTTTTTGGCAATGGCTGTACTGCCTGTCGTAGCGTCGGTGCAGTCGAGATCCAAAACCGCCTTCGCATGGAACATACCCTGCACATTTGCCGCCTTGACGGCCATCACGGCGGCAACGCCCGCATCCTGGGAATAACCGGGCGCACAGAGGAGATCCGGAATTTTGCCGACCGTCACCATGCAGCGCTCCACGGCTTCCAGGCCAATCGCCACCTCGTCCGCGGTGACAGAGGAGGGCGTGACCTTGCTGTACGCCACATTGAGCTGCGCCGCCTCAGCGGCAGAGCCGTCCGGGAGCACTTCGAGGATAAGTTTTCCATCGTCATCGTAAAACGCGCTGTAGTCCGTCCCCTCCACATACGGTTCCCCGCTGCCGCCCTGCTCTTTGACAACGAGAGTATCGTCGAGGATCGCTTCCGCCGGAAGCTTTGCCTGCCCGTCCCCGACGGGGATATCGGCAGCCTCCGCGCTTTCCCGCATGGACGCGGGGTCCAGCAGGTTGCAGAAAATGGCCGGGGCCATGCCGTAGAGACGAAAATGTACGTCCATTGCCTCGCAGAGGGGATAGGACGTCCAGTCGTCCGAGTAGCCGAGCTTTTCCCGCGCGTCCTCAAAGCTTTCGCACAGAACCGGAACTCCCACCTTTGCGGGCGAGGACGCCCCCTGTACCGGTGAGGCCCCGATATAAAACGGGATTCCGCTGTCCACCACTTCCGGTGCGGTTTTGGCTTTTGCTTCCTTTGTTACATATACGCCATGCTTCATTGTCATTTCCCCTTTCCTGCGGCGGCGCACAGCTCCCCATAAATCCGGGAGAGCAGGCTGCCGCCCGTCTGAAGCTTACGCCGCGATTCGATGAGTCGATCCGCAGGCACCAGCAGGCTTTCGATTTGCGGGTACTCCTGAATCGCCCGTGCAAGCTGCTGTGCCGCCTGGTCTTTCGTTCCGCGCAGGACTTTCCCGTGCTGAATGACGCCCCGGATGTTGGGGCCGAGGTACACACAGTAGCCGCCCTGCGCCTCCGGCTTCTTTGCGGCGGTTTTTCTGGCCGCTTTCCTTCCTGCGGAGGGCTTCTGCTCCGTCTGAAGCTCTTCTTTCTTTTCGTTCTCGTTCATGGTCTGACCTCTCTTTCTATTCCCGGCAGCCTCCACCGGCTCGCCATTTCTCCGGCGTAGTAGGAGGCGCTGTCGTCAGGGTACAGGATGATCTCCAGCCCCGATTCCAGGTCCAGCTGATACCGCTGATCCAGCACAACCTGCCGCAGCAGGGCAATCCGCAGCCGCTCCATGAGGTTCAGCAGCAGCATCCCGCCTTCCTCCTCATCGGGGCAGTAGACACAGAAGATGGAGCGAATTTCCGTTGTGCAGGCCGCCTGTTCGCCGGGCTTTTGCGCATCCTTGCCGGTGATGATCTGATGGATGATATACGGCGCTTTTTTCTTTGCCGCTTCGCTGTCCGGCAGACGCATCAGGTGCACCTCAGCCGGACGCTCCGACGGCGTCTCTTCCGCCGACTGTACACGCACCGGCAGCAGCAGATCGCGCGTCGCATCAAGCGTAAAGCGTTTGAGTTCTTCCAGAAATACCGCTCTGTTCATCTGCCGCCCCACCCGTTGAGAATTCTTGTGATTTCGTGCTCCACACGCTTTTCATACGTGGAGCGGATTTCCTCGTCCATCTTGTCCACCGTTTCCTCGTGCGCATAAAACGCCGCTACAGCGGAGGGGCCGAAGAGCTCGTGGATTGGATGGCGTGCATCTCCCTCGCGGACAAAAACGCCTGTATGCTGTCCCTTGACACGGGAGACAAAGGCATTTGCAATCAGTTTGCGCACGTTGGAGCGCAGTACACGAGCATAGATCCGGCCGTCCGATCCGATTTGCGTGTCAAAGCGGAGCAGTGGAATGACATAGCCGCTGTAGCCGAAGGTGACTTCATATCCGCCGGCATTGTCCCGAACCACACGGTTGATTTGCTTTGTCCGGGATTTGAGTTCCTTCTGTCCAATGGCATACTCGCCGGAGACAATCCGCATTCCCACTGTAAGGCCATGCTGCGCGGCGCGCGAGAGAGCACTGTTCACGGCACGGCGTGCACCGTCCGGAATCCCGGCCAGCAGCTTCTCCGCGCGGTCAAGGCTCTGTCCGGTGATTTCGTCAAAGAAAACGGTATTCATTCGTCGATCGCCTCCAGTTCCATCTCCAGCATCCCCATTTCACACACAGAGCGTTCCACACGATACCGGTAAAAAAATGTTCCGTTTTCATGGATTTCCACTGTCCGCCCCTGTTCCGGTGTACAACCTCCGAGGGCTTCCGCCGGGCAGTACAGAATACTTGTCACACGGTACAGGCCCTCGGCATGGTCGTGGGAGAGGCGGTTTCGCGCCTGCTCCTCAGCGCCCGTGAGGACGACGGGGATGCTTTCATAGAGCGTCCCGTCGTACCGGATGGAGCGTTCTTCCGCCAGCTCGTCAAGATTCATGAAAATCTCGTGGTTGTCCGATTCGACCAGTTCCCGGAAGCTCATCTTCCCAGCGTGAGCTCGACCTGCTCCGCCTGCTTTCGTCCGGATTTCGGGGAACTCTTTTCCGGCGTGTTCTCCTCCCGGCTTTCCTTGCCCGCTTCCGGTGCGCTCTGAGAAGGCGGGGGAGAGACGCTTTCCGTTGTCGGTACGGCATTTCCCGCGCGCAGAAATTTTTCCTCCACTTCCGCGGGAAGCGAAATTCGTGCTCCCTCCCGGATCAGTCTGCCATTCCAGAAAAAGGGACATTTCAGCGTTATCATATCTCTTGCCCCCTTTACAACTTCACGAGAGCAACAGCGGCGGAATCCTGCTTTGCTTCGACGGCAATGCCTGCCGCGATGTCGCCCTCGGTTGCTGTCACCTTTTTGCCGGACGCGTCCCAGTAGAGCTTTTGCCCCTGGGTGAACGCGGCGGAAGTGTCTGCGGGCATCTCGTAGACGCCGGAGAGCTCAATTACGCCGGTCGCGCCGGGTGCGATGTCTGCGGCGGCCACGCCGACACAGTTTGTCAGTGCCACGACGTCGCCGTAGCGGATTGTTTCCTCACCGGCGTTTGTGTACTCAATCGCCTTACCGGGCTGTACGTATCTTGCCATTACGTTTTCCTCCTTCCTTACGCCTTGCCGGGATTCTTCACGAGTCCGCGGTAGCCGAGCAGCGTCACGCCCCGGTCGCCGTAGACACGGTAGCGGATGCCAAGCCGGTCAAAATCGGTCTCTGTTTCGACCGTCGGAGCCTCGACGCCGTTGAGGTAGGAGACCTCGATCGTCGGCGCAAGCGACGGATGCGCCGCGAAGTAAAACGGCTGCGCGCCGCCGTCCACATCAAGCTCCGCGTCAACGACGGGCGTCATCGCGCTGCGGAACACGTTCGCGACGCCGGAGTTTGTCCCCTCGGGAGCCGCAAGCGAGTGCAGCAGCTGCTCCACCTTCGTCTCGTCCGCCGCGCCGCAGAGGACGAAGGCGGGGGAGAGGTTCAGACGGGTGACGCCGTCCGCTTCCGTCTGGCGGCGCATCAGGAGCCGCGCTTCACTGAAAGAGTCGGTGCCGGGCGCGGCGGCTGTGCCGAGATTTTTGTGCGCGCTGCTGAACAGCTGATCACCGTCGAGCATGGCGGGATTGGCCTTGAGCAGCGCATATACCGCCTGATTGATCCCGCGCTGGAATGCCTGTACATGCGCCGTTACCATCCGCAGAATGAGATCAAATTCGTCGTTGATGAACATCTGCCGCGTGAAGCTGAGCATCTTGCCGACGGTGATGAGCTGCCGCACGGCTACCGGCGCGTCAGAGAGCTTTGCCTCCGTGAATTCGCCGCTCTGCGGAATTTCGCGGAGCGTGCCTCCGTCGTTCACCTCGTAGATGTTGGTCGGCTTAAAATCTTTGGCGGAGCCGACACTCGTCCACGCCTGGTAGGTGGTTGGGGCGTGCTGCATCGCGCCGAGGACGGCGCGGTTTGCCGCGTTCGAGGTGATGCTGACGAACGCGCTGTCCGGCGTCAGAGAGCGGCGCAGCACCTCGTCGGCGCTCAGGCGGGCGGCGTTTTCACCGCTCACGCGCAGGCATTCACGCGCGACATCCTGGATGCCCATGCCGCGGAATTCCCGCGCGCCGTCCGCCGGATGCTCCACGAAAACGCCGCTGCGCAGGAGCAGGCCGTCCGTCGCCGCCGCCCGGAGCTTGTCTCCCTCGTCCGTTGTCACCTGCACACCGCGCGTCTCGGCGGAACTGCGTCCCACAATTGGCGTGCGTTCCTGCGAGAGCCTGTCAAGAATGGCGGCGCGCACTGTTTCGACGCTTGTGCCCTCCCGGATGTACGCGCCTGGGTCTTCGCCGAAGCTGCGGCAGAGCGTCTCAATCTCCGTCGCGCGGCGGCGCTCCGCAAGCACCGGATCCTCCGCTGCCGGAGCTTCCTGAGCCGCCGGAGCGCTCTGTGCCGGGATGGTTCCTGACTCGTTTCTTGTGATGTTTCCCATGCTGTTTGCCTCCCTTTCTGTTTCCATTTCCATCGCGCGGCCCAGCCCGACGGTTGCGTCGGCCGGTACCGGCTCCAGACTGATTTCATACGGCGTCCATTGGATGCCGAGGGACGCCGGGCCCTCGATGCGCCCGTCCGGGCTTGTATCGCCCGCAGCAAGCTCAAGCCACTGATTCACCTTGCAGCCAACGCTTACGCCGGAGAGCATCCCGCGCTCGAGCTTGCCTTGCAGACGCTGCGCGTCCGGATCGTCCGTGTCGAGCTCAATCACCGCGCGGCATTTGCGCTCCGCTTCGTCAAGCCAGGCGCGCACCACGCGCCCGACCGGCAGCTTCCCGTAGCGTGGGTCCATCCCGTGGGCAAAGAGCAGGCTGCCCGCTCCGCCGGGCGCAAAGCGGGAGAGATCGACCGAGTCCTTTGTGTGCAGGAGGATCTCCCGGCAGCCCCAGCGGCTGACCGGCGCTTCGCTCGAAAAAGAGATCTCAAAACGGTTTGCACCCTCCTCCGCGGCCCGGCATTCGAGTGAGCGGAACAGCATCCGCGCGCTGTCCTCATGGTTTCGATTCATTTTCTTCCCCTTCCTCATCTTCGTACAGTATCGTTTGCGTGATTTCGGCGCGCGTCAGGCCCAGCTCCTCCGCCAGCTGTTCCTCGCGTGCCCGCTGCTGCAACACCTCGCGCCAGTCCCGGCCCTTCCCGGCGCAGATGGATTGCAGCGTCGTCTGGTTTGTCTCGAGCGCAATTTTGTTTGCGTTCGCCTCTTTCTGGGGGTCGATCCACTCCCAGCCCGCCGTTACCCATACGTGCGCCCGGTACCGCTCCGGTGCGTCAAAGTAGCCCGGCAGCGTCAATCGGCCGGAGAGCGCTTCGAGATCGAGCCACAGCGGATAGATCACGTCGAGCAGGTGGTCGATGATGTACTGCTGCTGCATCCGGTACGTCCGCTGGTCCTCGAGCAGTCCCTGCCGCGCCGAGGAGTAATTGACCTGCGACATATCGCGGGCGACGGCTTCATAGCTCAACCCGAGCCCGCTTCCGGCAAGGCGCTGCGTCGTGCGCAGCGTCTGATCCACCACGCTGCTGGTTCCCGCTTGTGAGATGGTTGCAACCTTCTCGCCCGGTTTCAGATAGGTGATGCTTCCCTGTTGGAGAAGCTCTGTGGCCGTTTGCTCGGATTTGGAGGCGTCGGGTTCCGCTCCCGGCAGGCCCCGGCCGTAGAACGGTGAGCCTGTCAGTGTTCCCTGCTCCTTTTCCACCGCGACGGAGAGGTGTGCGAGCACACGTTCCTTCTCAATGGCCGCGTCGATGAGCTCGTTGAGGTCATCCACACGGGGCAGCGTCGCCGCGGCGGGGGAGATCTCTCTGACCTGCGAGGGCCGCGTGAGGTACGGCAGATCAATCACACCCTCCGCCGGATAGCGCTCCGTTCGCAGCCAGGCTCCCCAGATGTCGTACACCTTGATGTGATACGCCACCGGGCGGCGGTATTCGTCCACCTCCACGCCGCCGTAAACGCGGTTCTTCCCGCAGACGGTGATGGAGGTATCCAGCTCATCCACCTCGAGCAGCTGTAACCGCAGCCGCCCGTCCTGTACGGCAAGGAGCAGAAGCACGCCGCCGTCCACCATTCGCCGCCGCACACAGAGAGCGATCAGCTCATTCAGCGTCCAACGCTCCGTGATTTCACACGAGTGCAGCGAGCACCAATCCCGCCAGTTTGTTTCGATGCGTTCGTTAAGCGATTCATCCTCCGTTTTGGCCTGCAAAACAAAACCGGTCCCCACCACATTGCGCTCCATCGCGCCAAGGATGGCTTCCATCACGTCGCTGTTGCGCTCGAGGTCCCGCGCCCGGGCGCGGATGACATCCCGCCCCGCCTGGTTTGTGGCTTCGCCGGTGCGGTTCGTTCGCTCCCAGCCCGCGCTGCGCGGGGAGCCGTCCTCCGCTGTGTAGGCCGAGCGCGCCAGCATCCGCCACGCTTCCCGGCGGCATGCGAGCCGCGGGGCCAGGGGGAGGAGCATCCGGTTCAGCAGACTCATGCGATTGCCCACCGTCTCACCTCCTGCGCGGCAGCACCGCCGCCGTGATGGAGGGCCGCTCAAGCTGCGAAAGCTTTGCCTCGACGCGCTCAAGCTCCGCGTACAGTGACGCGAGGTCGGCCCGGCGGACGGTGCGGTTCCCGATGCGGTATTCCTGCGCGCCGTTCTCAATTTTTTCAATCGCCTTCATCAGGCTTTCCCGCCGCACCCTGTATTCTGCTGTCATCAAAATTATCTCCCCTTTCTCCGGAAGGTGCCTCCGGATGTGCCTTGTCCCGGAGCTGTCCATCCGGCAGAAGCTGTCTCCGCAAAGGCGTCCCCCTCTTCCCGGATGCTCTCCTGCGCCCGTACATAGATGCTCCGCATTCCAAGCAGGTCGGCCGCACACGCGGCATAAACTTCTGCATCGAAATAGTGGTTATCGCCGCCCGTGACTTTTGGTTCCCACTGGGTCACGAGATGGCCGCGCACACGATGGATCACCTTGTGCTCAGCCGTCACCATCTCGGCGTACTCCGGGTCGCAGCCGCTGTGCAGAAGCCAGCCGCCGCTCTCCTGACCGCGCAGGATGCGGGAGAAGATCATGTCCTTGTAATAGGCCGTATCCACCAGAATGAGCGGCATCCCTTTGCCGAGCCCATCCTTTGCGATGACAGACGTTTTATACCGATCGAGCAGCCGCGTGCTGGAACCCTTGACGGCTACCGCCCAGGCACGGTTGACAGCGCAGAAGGCATACACATCGTCCGTCTGGTCGCCGGAGTCGATTGCGGCAAGGTTGACGAGCATCGGATTCCCGTCCGTCCCCCGGTACGGCGCGTTCATCACCTCCTCAATCTCCGGCCAGGAGAATGCCTGTCCGTGCGCGACGTTGTAGCTTGACAGATCGGAGAGCCAGGCGCGCACCGTCCAGAAGAAGCTCTTTTTCTGCACATCCACTCCGCCTGTGAGGAACACAGTGCCGGGCGGCACGATCCCCGCGGGATAGCTGCTCTCGTTTTCGTCAAGCAATCGCTGTGCGTCGAGTGTGCGCTCCACCTCGCGGAACGGTTCCCCGAGCCAGGAGTTGACAAAGTTTTGCAGCTTTTCCGGCGCGCGCTGTGAGTCGATCCACTCGGCTGCCGCCTCGCCGAAGCGCACCCAGGGCGAGTACAGGGCGTTGAGCCGGAAGGCGATGCGGCGTTTGCCGCCTTTTCCTCCCGTGCGCCGCCATTCCCCGGCGAGGAGCATTCCCGGCTTGTCGGAATTCTTGATGACGCAGCCGCACTCCTCGCAGACATAGCAGGCTTCGCGGAGCGCCTGATCCTCCGTGCAGCCGTCCGGAAATTTGAGCTGGCGGAGTTTGAACGTCCACATGGCTCCGCAGTGCGGGCATGGGACGAAGTATTCCATCTGGCTTCCGGCTTGCAGCCAGCCCTGCCAGATGGGGCCGGTCTCAAAGACCGGCGTAGAGGCGTGCACCGTCTTGCGGCTCGTCGCGAAGGTGTGCTGGCGCTCCATGGCGAGCTTCGCCGGGGAGGCTTCCTTCCCGGCGCGGACGGGGAATTTGTCTTCCTCGTCCAGAAACAGGTACCGAACCGGGCGGCTCGCAAGGTTGGACGGCGAGTTTGCGGAGACAAGAGCCAGGCGCGCCGAGTCGAAAACCAGGTCGAGCCGCTTGCTGCTCTCGTCATACTGTTCCCGCAGCTGAGGACAGGAGCGGATCATCGGCTGTAGCTTTTCTTCGCTCGCCAGCTCGCAGAGATCGTCCTTCGGGTAGACCATCATCATCGGGCCGGGATCGCAGCAGATGGCTTTGCCGATCATGTTGAGCATCACCGATGTACCGCCGACCTGCGTGCATTTCACAAAGGTGATATCCTCCACCTCGGGATCATCAAAAGCGTCCATGATGCCCACCAGGTACGGCGTGACGTCGTTTCGCCACGGCCCCGGCCGTGCCGACTCGGCGGGGGAGAGGATGCGGGACTGCTCCGCCCACTGCGCCGTTGTCAGCTCCTGCGGAGGCCGCAGCGCCCGCAGCGCCTCGGAGAGCCAGCCCGTCACGCGTCCGCCTCCTCATCGGGAGCCCAGACGCCGGAGACGGCCATCTGTGAGAGCGCCTGTGTGATGCACGAGCGGATGAGCCCTGCTGCCGTTCGGCCCGTTTCGCTGTCCGTGTGGTCGGAGACAAGCTGCGCCAGCGCTTCGCCGAGGCCGAACGACGACGCTCGAAAGACGGCGAAGAACTGTGAGAGCTCGCGCACGACGTCCCCTCGTCGAAGAAACTCGCCGTTTGCAATTTGGTTCCGGAGCCGTGCCCCCTCAAGCTGCTCCTGTTTGAGGAGAGCCTCATAGTGCGTCTTGAGCTGGGCGGGCGTCATCTTTGAGGGATCGGTGCGCGCCGCCTCCGCCAGACGTTCGCCGTCCTTTTCCGTGCACCACGCCGTCACCGCTTTGATATCCCAGAATCCGTATTTGAAATGAGGGCATCCGCTCTTTCCCCAATTTGAAAGTGTTGCGGGCGTCACGCCGAAGTAAGCGGCAGCATACCGCGTACTCGCGATGATGGTCCCGTCCTCGAAGTACAGCTCGCTCTTTTCGGCCATAGAATCCCCCTTCCCCTGTTGCTCGAACCCCCGGCGTCCGGATCCGTGATCCCTCCGCGAATCCCCAAAAACCACAGCCCCGTTTCGGCGAATCGCCGGATCGGTCCGCGTCTCGCAAAGCTCCGTCACCCTGCCCAAAAATCCCTGAAATTTGGCGGAAAAGGTCCCCGTCAAGGATTCAAAGTGATTTTTTTCGCTTTTATCCAGACGGATTTCGGGGCTCGGATGCGCCGCACTTGAGGGTCGCCCTCCGGAAGGACCCGCGAAAGAAATTCGGGCAGAAAAAAAGAGGCGCTCCCTTGCGGGAACACCTCTGCATGATGATTATACTTCAAGAACGGCGTGCGTTTCAAGCTGACAAACTGTGCCGTTCCCTGCCATTTCGTGACATTCCGCGCCAACTTTTCAGGAGGGCGCGCGGAAGAATGTGCTGCACCGGTCAAGGCAGCGCGCCGCCTGGGTGAGGCGGCGGTAGTAACTGCGCTCCGAAAGGCAGTAGTGCTCCATCAGTTCGCGCTTCGAACGCCCGACGAGGTAACGATCCTCGAGCAGGCCGCGCAGGTCGCCGTCCGGCATTTGGGCGAGCGCCTTCTGCAGCTCGCGGCGGAGCTCCCTCGTCTCGAGGGCAGCGCGTTCCAGCTCCTCGCGCAATTCGAGGAGAGTGTCCTGCCCGCCGCCGGACCGACTTCGTCCGTCTGGGCGTGCGCCGCCCAGGGCGGTGAGCTCCGCACGGATGCCCTTCCAGCGGTTCACCTCCTCGCATTTGCGCTGGAGACGGTCACGGGCGAGCAGATACCGGCGCAGCTTTTCCTGCTGAAAATCTGTCATAGACGTCACGATCCTTTCTTTTGTCGTCATTGTACAAAAACAACGCTTCTCGTTTGGCGTGAAGGGTGGAGGGTTGTGGAAGGTTGTCGGGGAGCGGAAAGTCCTTTCTGTTTCCTGTGAAGGGATTTTCCTTTTCAACTTTTCTCTTTCTTTTGGTGGAAAGAAACAAAAAGAAAGAGAATATTTTGTGAGAGGGTGGAGGGTTATGGAGGGTTGCGAAGGAGGGGGAGGAGCAAAAAATCCAGGCGGAATGCGGGTGGTGGAGGGTGGTGGAGGGTGTGGAGGGTTTTCGGAAAAGTTCCCTAGGAAAAAAGTAAGAAAAAGTTTCGGGAAACCCTCCACCTCTTCCACCACCCTCCACCAAGACATAAAAATCGATCACCGAAAGCTCTCCGGTGCGGAAAGAGCGAGCTCCTGTCCGGTTTCAGTGAGAGCTGCGTCAAGAAATTCATTGCAGGTTTTGGTTTTTCGTCGTTCAAAGTGGTAATTGTCTTGCAGCTCGCCGGAAAAACGTACCTGCGAGAGGGGAAAACGTTCCCCATGCTCCGTACACCAGGCGCGGTAGACGTCGTAAAGGCGAGCGGAGGGGATGGTGCTGCCCGGTTCCCGCGTCAGACAGTCTCCCACAAACTGCTGCATCTTGTCCATTTCCAGCCGGTATTCCTCATTTGCCCGGTCAATGCACGGACACGGCGGCAGACCCTCGCGGTACCAGTCGATCGCCCCCTGTACCGCCCAGCGGAAGATTCCCGCCTTTTCCTCGCGCAGCTTGTCGCCGAGCTGGGGATCCTTCTTCTCCGGCGGGATCTGTACGGTGAACGGCAGGAGCCGGATGCGCCGCCAGATGCCGTAGTCCGAGTGCTTGATAATCGGTTTGTAGTTAGTGGCCATCAGGATTTTGAACTCCGGCCGAAACTCGAATTCCTCCTTGTAGAGCCGCCGCGCCGTAATCACGTCATCACCGGTCATGGTTTTCACGAGCGCCTCATCGAGTACACAGCCGCCGGATGGCTCGGAGGTCGTTGTCAGTCGCACGCCTTTGAGACGGGCAAGGTCGGAGCGTGCGCCGGAGCCGCCGCCGCGGTCATTGCGCATGATGGTTTCGGCCTGCGCGTTCTTCGTGTAATCCCCGAACAGGGAGGAGATTGTATTCACAAAGGTGCTCTTGCCGTTGGAGCCGCTGCCGAACAGGAAAAACATGCACTGTTCCCGCGTGGAGCCGGTCAGAAAGTAGCCGACCATGCGCTGGATGTACAGCTGCAGCGCCTTGTCGTGGCCTGTGATTTCGTCAAGAAAGGCAAGCCAGCGGGGACACACGGCGTCGGGCAGATATTCAGCGTCGGCAAGCATGGAGAAGCAGAGCTTCCGGTCATGCGGACGCAGCTGTCCTGTCTTGAGATCGAGAATCCCGTTTCGGACGTTGAGGGCATCTTTGTAGCGGTCAAGCTCGTTGGGCAAAATTGGAATGCCGGTGAGATGCTGCGCTTCGTGAAGCATGGCTTCCTTCGCTTTGCTGGAGCGCGTACGCCGTACATGTTTGAGGATTTCTTCCCGGTTCGGCAGAGTTTCCGCGTCCTGGACAAGCCGCTGCAAAAGCTCATCCGCGAGACGCTTGATCTGCCCTGTCTGATCCTCAATCCAGCGGCATCCGTCCCAGTGCATCCAGACCTTGTCAATGTGATTGAATTTGACGTCGCGGTAATAGGCGTCGCGGAAGCGGTATGCGTTTCCCGTGTCGTCGTAGGTGTAAAGTGATGGATCGGCGGAAATCGGACTCCCGGCGGGTGTGTTCCCGGATGGGGAAGCAGGCGGGGGAGAGAAACGGAAATTTTCCGGCGGTTCTTCGGGAAGGGGAGGTCTGGAGGGACGGCCGGCGTGTTCCCGTTCCCGTGGGACAAATCCGGTTTGCAGCTGGCGCACAGCGCGTTGGATGGTATATTGGCCGTATGTCCTGCCGCCTCCGGCCGATCGATCCCACTTCGGCCGGAAAAGCCCGGAAGCGCGAAACACCCGGTCGATCCGGTCCAAGTCACCGTTGAACCAGAACGCCAGGTGATTGACAAGCGCATAATCCGCTTCACTTTGAGATGGATACTGGGAGGTGCTCCAGTCTCCACGGTACAGCCGTTCCATTTCTTCCCCGTTTCTGGATCGGAAAGCAATGCGAAGAATTTCATCGTCGCTCATATCGCGGACGGTTCCCGGCACGGGGGAGGGAGCCGGAGACAGCTTTGTCTGTTCCGGCGTCTCCCGTGCAAAATATTTCTGATGCAGCCGGGCAAGCTCAGCGGAGCAGTCGCGCAGCGGATATGGTTTTCCGTTCTCGTCACAGACGGCACAGCCCGTCACCGTGAAGTAGCGGCCTGAGTCATACATTTCAAGGCCGAGAGCGGGAACCTTCCGCCCTTCCCGCGACGGAAGAGAACCCTTGCACAGAATATGGACGCCTGTCCCACTGGGGGAAAATTCCGCGTAGCTGTGCAGAGCAGAGAGAAATTCGCGGGCCAGTGTGCTCAGCTCGCCATCCTCCACGCAGTGGTCAAGATCGACTCCGCAGATGCCGCGGCCGAGCTGGATGCCGAGCCCCTTCGCACCGTACTGCCTGATCGCGCGGCAGGCGTCCTCAAAGGTGCCCCAGGTCGCCGTGCTGCGGCAGTCCGCAGGGGGAAGCTTCCCGCGCTCGTCCGGGAAGGGGGAGAGGGGCATTTTATTCGGGTAGCGGTGGCATACCCATTGCGGCAGAGCTTTCAGCTCCCAGGGTATCATGTGGGTATCCATGGACATTCCCCCGTCATTGGTATTTGTTCGGGTCTCCGCGCCCGAAATAATCGTTGATATGTATTTTGCCATCCTCCAGGGCGATGCGCACCATCACGCCGCGCAGCTTGTCTTTCAGGAACGGCAAGTCCTTCGGACTGGAAACCGGACAGGAAAGACGCAGCAGATCCCGCCGCAGATAGTCCGGAAGCTCCTCTCCGTAAGGATATGTTTTTTGCAGGTTTTTCCCCTTATCCATCCCGGAAACCAACCGAAGAAACAAAATAAAAATGGGCCTGCCATGTCCGGAAAACTCACAGCAGGAATTTGTGACAATCGCCAGCTGACGTTCCACTTCCGCCATCATGCTTCCTCCAATTCTGCCGCAGAAAAGAATTCGACATACCGCTCGGCGGCGTACATTCCCACATACACAGCGGCGCGCTCCGGCGGGACAGGGTAGAGGGCGGGCTGCACGCCGGAGGCGTCCGTGAGAAACCAGTTTCCTTTTTTCGTGCGGTACAGCGTGTTGTCGCCAAAGTCCAGGATTTTTTCTGCTTTCTGTGTATCATAAATTCGTTTGCTGTAGATTGCTTTCATGATTCATCCTCCTCTATCGGCGGCAGCGTGCCGTCGGAATCCGCAAGAGCGAGATTCGCGGCGCGCTGCGCCATCGTGTAAAGCTCATCCCTCTGCCGTTCCAGCCGCTGCGCACACAGCTCCAGTTCCCGTGCGGCCACATCCACCGGCACAAGCCGGAAGAACGTGCGCAGCTGATCTGCCGCGGCCTGCACCGTCTGATTGAAGCGGAAAGCCGCCTCGACGGCCTCGTCCTCCGGGACGGGCTCGAGCTTCGCGGTCCTCGCCTCCTCGAGCTCTTCGCGCAGCGCTTCGAGCTGGCGGCGGTTTGCCTCATTCGCCACCCGCGCGCCCTCGAGCCGAAGGGCTTCCTTTTCCGATTCCGGAATTTCCGGCTTTTGATACGGCCGGGCACGCAGACGATCGACCTCCTCGCGCAGGGACGTGAGCGCGTTTTCCTTCGCGTCGATGTTTTTGCGGAGGGTCTCGGCAGTATCGCGCGATGCGCGCAGGCTGTACACAAGGCCTTCCTTTTCCTTTTCCGCCTGCTCGGCGCGGATGCGTTCCTTGGAGAGTTCCCATTCCGCTTCCTTCCGCGCCTTGACAGCCTCGTTTTTCTCCTTGATTGCGGCCTGCAGCTCGCGCTTTGTCATCTCGTCGACCGTCTTTTCCCGCCCGTTCACGGTGTGCGGCTCGGCGATAAATTCCTCCCGCTCCTCCGGCGGGAGCTGGAGCAGGGCGAGGAGCTTTGTGTAGGGCAAAAACGAAACCGGTTTCGTTTTTGGGTCAAATTCAGATGCGATCTTCATGAAATTCTGCGCCGTTCTCGGCGTGAATTCCACGCTCTTTTCGAGCCAGGCTTCCCACTGTCCGTGCGGGAGCTGCTCCTTCGCCTCGAGCAGGCGCTTGCCGATTTCCACGATGCATTGCCCCGCCTGCGCCTTGTAAAACTGGATTTCCTCCGTAATCGCCGAGAGCGGCCGGGAGGGCGGGGAGGAGGTCTTTTGCAGCGCGCTCATGAGGAGGCCTCCGGGGAGCGGAGCTCATCAAAGTCTGAAATTTCTATCGTAAACTCATACTCACTCTCCTCATCCAGGGCGACATAGACACCGTCATTTTCAGGAGACACACACGCATTCCAAAAGCCCAAATCTTCCCCGGTTGCTGCAATGTATTCTTCCTCTGAAATTTCTGTGGCCTTGAAATATCTGACCATAAAACGCTCCTCCTTGTTTGCGGAACGGCAATTCCGCTTCATTCCGCATCTTCCTGTTCTCTGGCGTACTGACAATCCTCACATTCCAGCTCCTCATTTGGATTGTCGCAGGGACGTTCCGCCCATTCCGGGCAATCGCACTGATATCTCATAGTCGTTCCTTCGTTTCAAGCTGTAATTGCTTTCTTGAGCTGCGCCATGGTCTCATATCGCTGTGTGCACCAATCGGGCAGGTTTGCCCGAACCAGTGCGGCAGCGAAAGGAGGCGGAACAGCATTTCCGCACCGGGCGACCTGTTTTGCCTTTTGGTATTCCTTGCCGGTATAATCATGGTCGATGATGTAGTCCTCAGGGAAACCGTTTGCATTGTACAGTTCCCGAGGCGTAAGCATCCGCAGGCCAATGTCCGCAATAAAATACCATGCCTCCCCCAGTCTCAGCAGGATAACTTCATCTTCCGCAAGTGCGTACCCGCAATGCTCATTCAAAAGCGCGCGGATTTCCGGCCAGTATCTCATATCTGCATCTGGGTGATACTTCACAATGACAGCCTTTACTTCTGCGAACTCTCCCGGACTGGCTGTAATTGTATGCAAGGGAGAACTTACCGTCTGCCCTAAGTCCTGTCCTTTAAATTTGCAAATGTGGGCGGCAACTACGGCCTCTCTATCTTTTGTGGTAACTGTATGTGTTGGCTTGGTTACATCGAGCGGATTCCCGTTTCCGAAATATTCCACCAGACAGGCGGAGGATAAGCCGTAGCGATTTGAAGCATCAATGGTGTTGATTGGTTCCTCAAGCTGCGACGCTCTGACATGGTCACTCTGCTCTGTGTGATACTGGATGAGTGATGGCGCTAGAACACATTCCTCGGCTTTCGAAACTTGCGTATGCGTTGGCACTCGAAGACTTCTGGTTCTATCTCCGCCGCCGATCTGACCGATGGCCATAAGGCAGGGCGTTGATAGAATTTGTCCGCCAGCCGTTCTGATCGTGTGTATCGGTTCTTTCGCACCTGTTCCCACGGAACTTCCTGTGTTTGAAAATGTAACCGGCGCAATAACAGGCTCCGCTATTCCTTCCGCATGGTGAGCAAGCACTGTTCCCAGCGGTGCAGCCGGATCTTTTATGTGTCCTGCTCCTATATGGTTGCATTGTACAATGAACGGTCTCCTGCTTTTGATGGTGAATTTGTCCACACCACGGATAATCCGCCGCATCGTGTTCGACCGCAGTGGGCGCTGCGCTGTTACGCCATATCGTTCTTTGATCTGCTGTTTGCTCTCGAAAATGGATGGACACGGAAGTTTCCAGTCAATGATTTCTGCCGCACCATGCCAGGGCGAAAGTTCGCCGCGGTTTACAGTATCGCTGTCCCTGGGTGCGTGTGTTGGTTTTGGCCACACAATCGGTCTGCCGTCGCAGCGAGCGACAAGGAAGAAACGCTTTCTTGTGGTAGGCGCCCCGTAATCTGCTGCGATAAGTTCCTTCCATTCCACGGCGTATCCAAGCCCACGGAGCTGACGGATGAATTTGCGAAAGGTTTGTCCAGACTTTGATTTAACGGGTTTTCCTTTCCTGACGGGCCCCCACGTTTGGAATTCCTCAACGTTTTCCAGAATAATGACGCGGGGATGAACAAGCCCCGCCCAGCGAAGCGCTACCCATGCCAGACCGCGGATGTTTTTATCGACAGGCTTTGCTCCCTTGGCTTTGGAAAAGTGCTTGCAATCCGGTGAAAACCATGCGAGACCGACTGGACAACCTTTACAAACCTTCACGGGATCGACATCCCAAACGTTTTCGCAGTAGTGCTGTGTGAAGGGATGGTTCGTTTGGTGCATCAGAATGGCGTCGGGATCATGATTGATAGCAATGTCCACGGGACGGCCTGTTGCCAACTCAATTCCTGTGGAGGCTCCTCCACCACCTGCGAAGTTGTCCACGATAAGCTCATTCATCATGCTTGCACACATCCTTCCCCCGAAGGCTCAGCATCTTCTCGCGCACGAGCTTGTCGATTGTCCGTCCATGGTCGCGGAAGCCCGCCATAGCCGTCAGCTTTTTAAGGTTTCCAGCTGTCTGCGCGGTGACGAGAACGCTCAGCCGGCGGAGATTTTTCTTTTCTCTGCTCATGTGCATCACATCCTTTCCCCGTCAAAACGGCAGGTCGTCCCCGCTGAGCGTGTCGCCTTCCTCGTCCTCCTGTGCGCCAGCTGCGGGTGGTTCGGGGAGGGGAGGCGCATCATGCTTCGCGGAGCTGTCACCGCAGAACCGCGCCTGCTCAGCGATCAGCTCGGTGATATATTTCTTTTCCCCTTGCTGGGTGGTGTAGGAGCGCGTTTCCATACGGCCCTGCAAAAGAATTGGCTTTCCCTTACGAAAATGCTTGCAGATAAAGTCCGCAAGCGAGCGCCAGGCGATGACATCGAAGAAGTCGGCGGAGGGCGTGCCGTCCTTTGTTTTGTATGGACGGTCAACCGCGATGCGGAAGCTCGTTACATGGATTTCGCTTTTTGTCATCGAAAGCTGCGGGTCCGCCACCAGACGGCCCATCATCACGACGCATTGGTACACGGTGATCCCTCCTTCCTGGGGCACGGCCAGTCGAGCGCGAGCAGGTCATAGCCGGAACGGCAGAACTCGAGGAAATTGCTGGTGGAGGCCGGAAGCTCAAGTCGACGGCAAAGGGAGAGGTAGACAGCGAAGGCTTTGCAGTTGTTTATGGGACGCATGAAAATTCCTCCTTGTTATGTAGAAATCGAGATGATCACATGACACGCCGCAGCGCGGGGGGAACTACCATTCAGTTCCTTCGAAATCCGCGAGTGCTTCTTTCGCTTCCTCCCATTTCGTAAGACTGCTGCCGATTGTGCTCTCTCCGGCGTTGTTTTCGACGTCTTTTTCGTACAGCTTCTGCAAGACTCTTTCCTGACTGCTCAGAATCCGATGAATATACGCAAGCGTCTTGATATTCATTCTGTTCCCTCTTCCTGTTTCTCCGTTTTTTTGGCAGCGCAGCGGGCACGATGGCGTGCGGCGTCTCTGGCTTTTGCACGTGCTTTTCCTTCCGGGCTGCGCTTGGGCGCGGCGTCGCGTTCCACCTGCCGATCCCACTCGCGCATGGACGCGAGTTCCTCTTGTGTCCAGCGGATCATCCGGTCATCCCCTGCTTTCTTCTCCTGGTCTCGGCGTCGAGCCGTTCCCGTCCTCCGGGCTCGCGAAGGATCTTCTCCGTCAGGCCGCAGGAAGCCATAGCCATAATTTTCAGGACGTGCTCGGGAATATCCTGCGGGGCAAAGTCAAGCCGCATCTGCGGCAGCCGCACCGCGGCGGGGGTGGTGGGTTTCATGGGGCATTCTCCTTTCAGGATTTCGAAATGGTTTCCGGATTAAAATGCGGGATACGGTTTTCGAGAGGGGTATCCAGAATCACCTCATAAACGTCCTTCTCTTCCACGGCGGCGACTCCGTGTTCCCGAAGGATGCGGCACAGTGTCGTTTTCCCCGTGGAGCCTTGCGCCCCGCGAATCAGAATGGTTTTCTGATTCCGGAGTGCATCTACAATCTCAAGAGCAAATTCCTTCCCCAGAAGAGAGTTCAGATAGTTGGTTAACATATAGCGCTCATTTCTTTGTTCTTAAAGTTAATACGCATAAGTTCAATATTGAACTTATATAGCAAAAAAATATTTGGGTATATGTTCCTTCTCAATTCCCATAAGGCTACACGCCTTGAGGATCTCTGTCTGCTTCCATTCAGATTTTCCGTTCAATTTTTGCGAAACAGTATGTTCAGACAGCCCGATCGCTTTAGAGAATTTTGCCTGTGTGCCAAACGTCTCAACGATTTTCCCGAGGAGTGCTGCATAGTTATAAGGCATCATATTCACCTCTTTTCATTGTTCAATATTGAACTTTCTGTCATCATATTACCGCTTGCACTCATGAAAGTCAATAGGATATTCAAAAAATTGAATTATTTTGTTTTTTATATTGAACTTATCTTCAATTTATGATATTCTTTAAAACAGAAGGGAGGGAAGCCTCTTTACTATGCAGACTACAGCACAAAGATTAAAACAAATAATGGTTGAAAGAAGTTTGAAGCAAGCAGACATTTTGCAAATGGCGCAACCCTACTGTGATAAATACCATATCAAACTAAACAAAAGTGATCTGAGTCAGTTCGTAAATGGAAAAGTGATTCCCGGGCAATGGAAGCTGACCATTCTTGGCCTTGCGCTGGGTGTTAGTGAATCATGGCTCATGGGCCTGGATGTTCCCATGGAACGAGAGAAAGCCTCCGATTTCCCGCAGTCCCCTGATATTCTCCCTCTCCCCAAAACAAAGCGCGTCCCGCTCCTCGGCACTATTGCCTGCGGCGAGCCGATCCTGGCGGAGGAAAATCTTGAGGGGTATGTCGAAGCGGCCGATGAAGTGGAGGCGGATTTCGCTCTCCGCTGCCGGGGGGACAGCATGATAAACGCCCGTATCTACGACGGCGATCTGGTCTATATTCGGGAGCAGCCCGACGTGGAAAACGGAGAAATCGCCGCCGTACTGATTGGGGACGAGGCCACGCTCAAGCGAGTGTACAAGTATCCGGGGCAGGTCGTATTGCAGCCGGAGAATCCCCAATACCCGCCGCTCGTGTATAGCGGCGAGCAGCTGCAGGATTTCCGGATTCTCGGCAAGGCTGTCGCGTTTTTGAGCAGGGTGAAATAAATTATAGAAGAAGGGAGGAACCATGTATGGATGATCGCAAGAACATGAACGAGAGCTCTCTGCCGGAAGAAAATCAGCTTTCTGAAGAAGCCTCTGTATCGGAATTCTCAGAACAGCTGCCGGAGGAAGAGCCGGATCTGCAGCAATCGAGTGAAAGGCAGCAGGGAGATACTCAAACATGGGTGATGAGAATCGTACTGTTCGTTGTGTTTGCCGCTATTGCCGTGGGTATCATCATTTCTGTTGCAGACAGGTCGAGGCAGGCGGAGGAAGATGCGTTGGCAGCCTCGGCCTCCGCAGAGATTTCTGCGGAGCTCGAAAAAGTGAGGGAAGAACTTGCTCCCTCCGAACCTCCGTATACACAGGAAAATATTGACGCACTAACCTATGCGCTCGATTTGCTTGACGCCGAGCCGCTCTCCCGCAGTGCATTGATCGATCGTCTGCGCGAAGACGGATTTTCTTCTGATGACGCGTACTGGGCAGCGGATCATTGCGGTGATGTGTGGAATGAACAAGCATTCCGTATTGCGCTGGCCTACATGCGGGGGACGGACTTTACATCGGAGGAAATCGCTGCCGTTCTTATCGATGAAAAGGAATTTACGACATCAGAGGCAATATATGGCGTCGCCAAGGCCGAAGTGGAGATCGAGCAGGGCGGGTGAGCGTATGGGCAAAAAAGCGGAAACGTCTGGAGAGAAAACCGGCGTCATCTATGCCCGCTACAGCAGCCACGCACAGAAGGATGCCAGTATTGAGCAGCAGGTGCGGGAGTGTCTGGTTTTTGCGAAGGCGCAGGGCATCCATATCGCGGCAACGTATGAGGATAGAGCCATCTCTGGTAAGACGGATCGACGCCCGAACTTCCAGCGGATGATGAAAGACGCGGAAAAGCGGAAATTTCAGTATGTTGTCGCCTGGAAGTCGAACCGGATGGGCCGCAACATGCTGCAGGCGATGATGAACGAAGCCCGTCTCAACGAACTGGGCGTGCGCGTGCTCTACGCGGAAGAGGACTTCGATAACACAGCCGCTGGGCGCTTTGCCCTGCGCTCGATGATGAACGTCAATCAGTTCTATTCTGAAAATATGGCCGAGGATATCCGCCGAGGCCTGCGTGACAACGCGATGCAGTGCAAGGTCACGAATGGAACGCTGCCGCTCGGTTACAAAAAGGACGAAAATCTTCACTATGTTCTCGACCCGCCGAACGATGAAATTGTGCGGGAGATTTTTGGCCGCGTCGCCTGTGGCGAGCCGTTTGTCTCTATCGCCGAGGATCTCAACGCCCGCGGCGTAAAAACAAGCCGCGGCGGCCGGTGGGGGAGGAGCAGCTTTCACGCACTGCTCTCGAACGAGCGCTATACCGGTGTGTATATTTATGGAGACATTCGCGTAGAAGGGGGCATTCCGCAGATTGTGGATAAAGGGCTTTTCTATCGGGTACAGGAGGTGCTGAAAACGAAAAATAATCCACAAGGTCGACCGCGCGGCGGAGGCGATTATCTTTTGACAGGAAAGCTGTTCTGCGGGCTTTGCAAGAGCCCGATGGTCGGCGTCTCCGGCACCGGCAAAAACGGGCAGCTGCACCACTATTATATATGCCAGAAACGGCGACAGGAGAAGAGCTGCAAGAAGCAGAATATCCGCCGTGATGTCATCGAGCGGCAGGTCGCCGCTGCGATGAAAGAGTACATCTTGCGTGATGACGTGATTGAGTGGCTTGCAGACAAAGCGATTGCCTGGGCGAAGGATTATCGGGGTGAAACCGGCATCGGAGCCCTCGAAGCCCAGCTCGCCGAAAACAAAAAGGCCACGAAGAATCTTCTCGCAGCCATTGAAATGGGAATTATCACGGAGTCCACAAAAGAACGTCTCCTGGAACTTGAACGGGAACAAGCCATGCTTGTTTCACGGCTTGCCGAAGAAAATGCCTCCCTGGTTTCCTTCTCACGCGACGATATTATTTCTGCGCTGTCTCTTTACCGTGACGGCAGCGTCGAGGACAGAGCCTTTCAGGCGAAGCTGTTCGATGCCTTTCTGGTTGCCGTATATCTGTACGAGGATCATTTCAAGCTTGAGTTTCACATTGGAGGAAAGAGTGGGATTGATGTTCCGCTGGAGCCGTCTATTGTGGATAGTCTCGACAGTGCAGATTCTGAGTGTTCGTATGAGATCGCTTTTGAGCCACCAGATGGACATTACATGAACACCTACTTTTTCAAAGGCAACTTTGCCGTAAGAGTGTGGTTGTGATGTCAAACAGAAAGAAGAGAGTGGCAAACGGCCACTCTCTTCTTTTTGCTATTTTATATATAATTTACGCCCTTTCAGGAAGCTTCGCTTTCCACGCTGCCTGTGAACTCACGGGACAGAATCTCGCTGCCGTCCGCGTTAACATAGCGCAGAACGATGGAAGGGTTCTCCACATCGATCTGTTCGCGCATCTGCTGGATGACCTCTGTGAAGGAGGAAGCCTGTGCATCAAACTCCATTTCCAAAGCGGGGATGGTAGCGGCCGCATCAATCTGTGTGGAAACGGCATAAGTGAAAACGAGCTTATCTCCATCCGCCGAAGCCGTAATGGTCAGGCCGTCCGCTTGATACTGTTCGGAAGCCTTCTGCACTTGCTGCTGGACCTCCTCGGACTGCACGAATTCCTCCACGGAAGCATAAGGCTTTTTCTCTCCGCCGCCGCAGGCTGCACATGAGAATACCAGGCAGACAGCGAGAAGAATCCCTATTATTTTTTTCATAACATCCTCCCTTCTCTTTCCTAATTGAAAGATTCCTTCTAAATGTAACTCTATCCTGTTTTTATCGGGATGTCAAGGCTTCGCAACAGTGTTTTCAGAAAATTAAAAATGCACGTTAAAACCGTTTGGACAGACGCTCCAGCAGGGAAAGCATTTCAGAGAGAGAGGTGGGAGCAGCCTCTTCCTCGTTATAGCGCAGCTGCTCGTAAGCCGCAACGGCGTGCTCCGCTCCAAGACCCGGTGCGGCTTCGGAGGCTCGCCGCAAAAGCTCCTCTGGCGTATCGCTGGGCAAAAGCTCCACGCCAGCCAGCTTGAGACCACGGGCCAGCAGGGCGTAGCCATGCCGAAGTTTTTCAGTTCCGTCGGGCATCCTGCGCAGCGCCCGCAGATCGCGTCTCCAGATTCGCGCGGAGGAGGGGGAAAACAAGTGCAGGCTCTCTCGATCATGGGTCAGCTCTTCTACCGTATCGAAATATCCGGTTTCCTCTTCGCTGTGCGGTGCACGGCGGCGAACGGCAAACAGCGCACGCAGACGGTGGATCAAAGCAAGCAGTACCTGCCGGACAGCATTTCCGATCACACGGCGTTTCCAAATCAGCAGAGCAGCGGCTGCCAGCAGAAGAAGGGGCGTCACCCAATCCGGTCCCGCTTGTTCTTCGCCCTGCGAAGGGAAAAAATCGGAAGGATCCTGCATTTCTTCTCCTGTGCTGATTTCATCGGAAGAAGAAAAAAGAGAGGACAGATACAGGAGTCCCTGAAGAATCAGAACAGCAAGCTGACGCACCAGATCCAGCACAAAGGCGATTGCCGCACCAAGAGGACGATAAAACAGCAGGCAGACCAGAATGGCAAGCAGCACTACAAGCACCAGCGCAAGATTATAGCGGCGGATTTTCGATGGAAGCTGATCCATCCGGTGACCGCGCCGCTGCATCAGAAAGTCAATCTGTGCCTGGTTGCAGGACAGCTCATGGATTCCCAGCGTGCAGAACAGCAAAATGGCGAGGGGGAGACAGCTTCCGGAGAATCCCCGCAGAGATTGGAGCGCCCAGACGGCGGCGCCGCATCCCAGATATCCGACAAGGGCAATGGTGAAAAAGGCACGGGTTGCAACAGTGTCATAGGGAAGAAGCGTCATCCGATCTCCAACAAGGAAGGCCGCCAGGCAGGAGACAGCCAGCGGCAGGCCGGGCAGGAGGTTGGCTCCGAAAAGAAAAAAGACAGCCAAGGAGAGCAAAATCCCTGCAAGCAGGAGAAGGATATTTCCCGCTGGAAGGGGGTGCTTACGGCGATCCAGAAGTGTGCGAAGACCAGCTCCGCAGAAACCGCAGACAATGACGGCCGCTTCCCCCAAAAGAGAGAGTGGGACGGAGGCTTCTCCACGCAGAAACCAGGCAAGATAGCAGAGAGGGTAAAGAAGCAGGAATGCAGCCAGAAGGCCCAGCAGCTTGAGAACCCGCAGCAGGCGCGATCCTTTGGACTGTGTCATAACGCCGCGCCTCCCTTCTGCGCGGACGGCGCCTGTACCATACAGATATCCAGATCGCCCGCTTCCGCAGGAAGGGGATTGGGATCCAGAAGATACAGGCGTATCGGAACACCGGCGTCCATCTTATCATGGGCGAAGCGAAGAATCGCGTCATCGAGATAGCAGGTCACAAGGATGATATCGGTTGCCGTCAAACTGTCGTGAAGGGCGTTGAGGTAAAAGGGAAAATGCTCGCCGCTCTTTAAGGGAAGGCGGGCCAGAAGCTCCAAAAGGCTGTGCAGGCAGCTTTCTCCCCAGGCTTCTTCGGTTGCAATGGCATCCGGTGTGTTGGCCAGAAAACGCAGAGGGATGTTTTCTCCGGCTGTCTGCTCAAAGAGAGCGGCGCAGGTGCGGATGGCGTTTTCCAGCAGATCGGCGTCCACTGCGCCGGAATTGGCATATTCGCGCGTCTGCATATTGAGAATGACAGCCCGGCTCTGTGAGGAGGAGGAATCGTTCTGGTAGACCATCAGGCGGCCTTCCCGCGCAGTAGCGGGCCAGTGAATGTGGTTCATCGGATCTCCCTGCTGGTATTCCCGCACTCCCGCAATGAAAAAGGGATCCGGAAGAAGGCTGCGGCGCACGCAGGTTTCTCCCATGTTCCGGCTTATCGAGATAAAATTCTCCTCGAGATCCAGCGCTTTCGGGAATACTACCACTTGACTTCCCGCTGGAGCAGTCGAGGAAAAGGAGGCCCCGCCAAGGAGATCGGAGGCCACAAGGACTGTCTTTTCAATGGTGAACACCCCGCGTTTGAGGCAGCGCCCCTCCCAGGTTCTGGTAACGCGCTGAAAGCTCCGTACCAGAAAAAAGCTGGAAATAAAGCGCGTGTCTCCCGTAACAACGGATTGCAGTTCGGAAAATTCCAGCCATTTGGAGGTGGTGATTTCCGATTTGAGCCAAGGCAGCGGCAGCAGCTTGCGGTTGGAGACGACCTCTTGCAGCCGGATACGATCCCCCTCAACGGCTTCGCGCCGGTCCAGCGAACAGGAGTAGTCCAAACGGCGAAAGGCATACTTTCGGTACAAGACACCTTGCAGCCAAATGGCGGCGACAAGGAGCAGCAGCAAAACAATCAGTTCCATGGCGGTCCTCAGCGCAGGGAATCTTCGGTCGGAGCCGGGACACGCACCAGAATCTGACGAAGAATTTCAAGAGCTTCCGTTTTGGCTTGTGCTCCGCGGGCGGCACGGCACAGGACACGGTGACACAGGACATCGGCGCAGACCGCCTTCACATCGTCCGGCAGTACGTAGCCGCGCCCCTCCAGAGCTGCGTGCGCCTGTGCGGCGTGCAGCAGTGCGAGGGAGGCGCGGGGGCTTGCGCCATAGCGCAGGCCTTCATCTGTGCGGGAAGCTTCCGCGATTGCCACAATATAGCCGCACACGGCTTCTCCGGCAAACACTTCACGGCACAGTCTTTGTGCCCGGATTACTTCCTCCGCCTGTGCCACGGGCTTTAACGTGTCCAGCGGGCTGGAAGCGGAAAAGCCGAGCAGCATCCGTTTTTCATCCTCCGCGGCAGGGTATCCCATGGAAAGACGCATGAGGAAACGGTCAAGCTGTGCTTCCGGCAGAGGGAAGGTTCCTTGAATCTCAATGGGGTTTTGTGTTGCCATTACGAGGAAGGGCTCTTCCAGACGATGCGTGACTCCGTCAACGCTCACCTGACGCTCCTCCATACATTCCAGCAGGCTGGACTGAGTGCGAGGTGTGGCGCGGTTGATTTCATCCGCCAGCAGGATATTGGTGAACACGGCTCCCGGTTTGAATTCAAAGCGCTGCTCCTTCTGATTGTAAAAGCTCACGCCGGTCAAATCAGAGGGAAGCAGATCTGGGGTAAACTGAACTCGTCCAAAGGAACAGCCGACCGATCGGGCGATCGCTTTGGCCAGCGTGGTCTTTCCCGTACCGGGGATATCCTCCAGAAGGATGTGTCCTCCGGCCAGCAGGCAGATGACGGCCTTTCGAATAATCTCCTGTTTGCCCATAATAACGGTTTCAATATTTTGAATCAGCTTTTCTCCCAGCTCCCGGACGGGTGTGACGTCCGGCCTTTCCTGCTGTGCCATCGTGTGATTCCTCCCATATCAGTTTTCCCTGGCGGCTGCTCCAATCTGCCGCCGCAGGGAGATGTATTTTTTAGTGATTTTATTGTATCATGAAAATCCTGCAGCGAACAAGGGGGAATCTGTGCGGGGAGACTTTTGCGGGAAATGAAGGAGGACGGAAACGGTCTATGAACTTTTTCTTGCGGAAAAAGTTTGGAAAAGGGTGACTTTACTCGTCTCCTGTGTTACAATAGCGGCAGAAGCGGAAAAGCGGACCACCTGCTGTGCAGAGAATCCGTTGTTCCCTCGGTGAAGAAGGAGGATGTATTTTATGAGAATCATTGCTACTCCGGATTATGATCAGATGAGTAAAAAGGCTGCCGGAATTCTGGCGGCTCAGGTCATTCTCAAGCGCAGCAGCGTGCTGGGGCTTGCGACAGGCTCCACGCCGCTGGGGATCTATCGCTGCCTGATTGAATGGCACCGCGCGGGGATGCTCGATTTCTCGCAGGTTCACAGCGTCAACCTTGACGAATACTGCGGTCTTGCCCCCGACCACGACCAAAGCTATGCGTACTACATGCGGGAAAATCTGTTCCGCCATATCAATATTGATCCGGCGCATACCCATATCCCGAACGGTCTGGCAGAGGATGCGGAGAAGGAGGGACGGCTGTATGACGCGCTGATCCGTTCTCTGGGCGGAGCCGATATCCAGCTTCTCGGCATCGGGCACACTGGACATATCGGCTTCAATGAGCCTGCCGATGACTTCCCGGCTCTCACGCACCGGGTGGCGCTCAATCCCAAAACGATTGAGGCGAATTCCCGTTTCTTTGCTTCGGAGAATGAAGTTCCGCGCTACGCCGTCACCATGGGAATCGGCTCGATCATGAGCGCGAAAAAGATTCTTCTTGTGGCCAGCGGGAAGGACAAGGCCGATATTCTGTATCGCTCCTTCTTCGGCCCGATTACGCCGCAGGTGCCTGCTTCCGTGCTTCAGCTGCACCCGGATGTCACTGTGGTGGCTGATGAAGCCGCACTGAGCGTTATCCGGGAGAAAGAGCCCGAAGCGCTGAATTGAGCCATACAAAGGCAAAACTTCAAAATTAACAAACATTCTGAGCCGGAGCCTTTGGAAATCAGAGGCTCCGGAAATTTGACAGGGAGGAATCAGAAAGATGGAAAGAATGGTTGGAACCGTATCGCGCGGTGTTCGCGCGCCGATCATCCGGGAGGGAGATGACCTCGCGGCGATCGTGGTCGATTCCGTGCTGAACGCTTCTCAGGCGGAGGGCTTTGATATCCGCGATCGGGACGTTGTGGCGGTGACGGAAGCCGTTGTGGCCCGTGCGCAGGGAAACTATGCGTCCATCGACGCCATTGCCGCGGATGTGAAAGAAAAGTTTGGAGAGGAAACGGTCGGAGTGATTTTTCCGATTCTCAGCCGCAACCGCTTTTCCATTTGTCTGAAGGGCATAGCAAAGGGCTGCCGCAAAATCGTGCTCATGCTCAGCTATCCTTCCGATGAGGTGGGCAATCACCTGATTGATCTGGATGAGATGGATGAGAAGGGTGTGAACCCGTGGAGCGATGTGCTTACGGAGGAGAAATACCGCGAGCTGTTCGGCTATCAGAAGCATGTGTTCACCGGTGTGGACTATGTGGAGTACTATAAGACCCTGATTGAGGAAAGCGGGGCACAGGTGGAAATTGTGTTCGCCAACAATCCGAAGGCGATTCTCTCCTATACCAAGAACATTCTGACCTGTGACATTCACACACGTGCCCGCACCAAGAGGATTCTCAAGGCGGCCGGCGCAGAAAAAGTGTACGGGCTTGACGATATTATGACCAAGAGTGTGAACGGCAGCGGCTATAACGACAGCTATGGCCTGCTCGGTTCCAACAAGGCAACGGAGGAAACCGTGAAGCTCTTCCCGATTCACTGCCAGGAGATGGTCGATCGCATCCATGCGCTGCTTCTGGAAAAGACCGGTAAAAACGTGGAGGTTATGATTTACGGCGACGGTGCGTTCAAGGATCCGGTCGGAAAGATCTGGGAACTTGCCGACCCGGTTGTCTCGCCGGCGTACACTCCCGGCCTGGACGGAACGCCGAACGAGGTCAAGCTGAAGTACCTCGCGGATAATGATTTTGCAGGCCTGTCCGGCGAAAGCCTGCGTGATGCCATCCGCACCGCGATCCGGGAAAAGGATGAGCGCGCGGAGAACCTTAAGGGAACCATGGTCACACAGGGTACCACGCCGCGCCGCTTGACGGATCTGATCGGCTCTCTGGCGGATCTGACTTCCGGAAGCGGTGACAAGGGAACCCCGATTGTGTATGTGCAGGGTTATTTCGATAATTACACAAAATAAGGGAAAGTGCATGGGGAGGAGGCGGCCCGCCTTCTCCTTCCTTTTTGAGGAGGAATTCTGTTATGCGGTGGGAGCCGTATTTTCATAAAGTGCAGTATTACGAGACGGACGGCATGGGGATTGTCCATCACTCCAATTACATCCGCTGGTTTGAGGAGGCCAGAGTTGACTTTCTCGCTCAGATTGGGATGCCGTTTGAGCAGGTGGAAGCGCGGGGAATTGTCAGCCCGGTGCTGAAGGTTTCCTGCGATTATAAATCCATGGCCCGCTTTGGAGAAACCGTGCGGATTATGGTTTCCGTCAAAGGGTATACGGGCGCAAAGCTTTTTCTGTCCTATCAGATAGAGGACGCGGCTTCCGGTATGCTGCGCTGCGCGGGAGAGAGCAGTCACGGCTTTTTGAGCGATGGGCGGCCAGTTTCCCTGCGCCGGGCGGCTCCGGATTATGACGGGATCCTCCGTGCGCTGCCGCACGACAACGAGAGACACGAAGAGGGCTGAAACCATGGCAAGAACGAATGATCTAGGACGGGATCCGGTTGGACCGCTCGTATTCCGGCTGGCGATTCCCTCAATGCTTGCCCAGTTTGTCAACGTCCTGTACAGCATCGTGGACCGCATGTATATCGGAAATATTCCGGTGATTGGAGACGCGGCGCTTGCGGGAGCAGGAGTTTGCGGCCCCATTGTGACGCTTATTTCCTCCTTTGCCTTTCTTGTCGGTGTGGGCGGTGCGCCGCTCATGGCCATGAGCATGGGAGCAGGAGATCGCGAACGGGCCAGAAGGATTCTTTCCAACTGTGCGATGATGCTGACGGTTCTCGCTGTTGTGCTGACAGTGGTTCTCCTTCTGACGAAGGACGCCATGCTGATGGCTTTCGGAGCCAGCGAGGAAACCTTCGTGTACGCAGACAGCTATCTGACCATTTATGTTTTGGGAACCGCCTTCGCGATCCTTTCGGTGGGATTGAACCAGTTCATTATCTGCCAGGGCTTTTCGGGGATTGGAATGACGACGGTGCTGATCGGTGCGGCGCTGAACATTGCCCTGGATCCCGTTTTCATTTTTCTTCTCGGCCTGGAGGTGCGCGGAGCGGCGATCGCCACGGTGATTTCCCAGGCGGCCAGCTGTGTGTTTGTCATTGTGTTCCTTCTGGGAAAGCGGGTGCATGTGCGGCTCTCTTTTGGAGGGTATTCCTGGGCTCTCATGCGCAAGGTTCTTCTGTTCGGTCTTTCGCCCTTTATTATTGTGGCCACGGACAGCATCCTGCTGATTGTCCTCAATACCGTCTTGCAGCGGCACGGCGGCGCGGAGATGGGCGATGTCTATGTGACGTGTGCCACCATTGTACAGAGCTATATGCAGATGATCACCATGCCTCTGGCCGGGATCACCGGTGGAACACAGCCGATCCTCAGCTTCAATTACGGGGCCAAGCAGATCGCGCGGATCAAAAAAGCTTATCTTTTTATCTTTGGACTGTGCCTGGCTTTCACCACAGGGATGTTTCTGGTCAGCCAGCTGGCCGGAGGCGCGTTTGTCGGGATTTTTACGCAAAACCCACAGCAGGTGGAGCTTTCCGTGTGGGGAATCCGTGTGTTTACGCTGGGAGTAATTCCGCTGGCGCTGCAATATGAGGTGGTGGATGGCTTTACGGCTCTGGGAATTCCAAAACTCGCTGTGACGCTCTCTCTGACGCGCAAACTGCTGTATCTGACACTCACGGTGGTGCTGCCAATTTTTCTGGGGGCGGCGGGCGCGTTTTACGCCGAACCGGCGGTGGATATCCTGTGCGGGCTGGCGTCCATCACGGTCTATGCCCTTGTGATCGGGCGGATCCTGCGGGAACGGGAGATCGCTCCGGATGAGACGATCCGGGCCTGAAAATATTTTGCGGCGAAGGCTGCGCAAGGAGCGGTAACATGAATCAATATCAGATGGCGGTCCCCTGCCTTCTGGGGGTCGAGGGATTTGTGGCGGATGAGCTGCGCGCCATGGAAGCGCAGAACGTGGAGCCGCAGAACGGGCGCGTCCTCTTTACAGGAGGAGATGAGCTGCTGGCCCGCGCGAACCTGTGGTGCCGGTACGGAGAGCGTGTTTTGATCCAGCTTGGCAGCTTTCGGGCTCTCACCTTTGAGGAGCTTTTCCAAGGGGTGCGCGCTCTGCCGTGGGAGGAATGGATCGGAAAGAAGGATGCCTTTCCTGTGAAGGGAAGAAGCCTCAATTCCAAGCTGTCCAGCGTTCCCGCCTGTCAATCCATCATCAAAAAAGCGATTGTTGAGCGTCTCAGCAAGCGGTATGGTGTGCCGTGGCTGGAGGAAACGGGAAGCCTGCATCAGGTGCAGTTCCTGCTGATGAAGGATCAGGTCAGCGTGATGCTGGATACCAGCGGGCCTGGCCTGCACAAGCGCGGCTACCGTGGGAATTCTGTGGAAGCGCCGATCAAGGAGACGCTCGCTGCATCCATGATTCACCTGTCCCGTCTGCGCTGGGACGGAGCGCTGTACGATCCCTTCTGTGGATCGGGAACGCTTTTGATTGAGGGGGCGCTGTACGCCCTGAACATTGCGCCGGGCCTGCGGCGGCATTTCGCGGCGGAAAAGTGGGAGTCGGTCGCGCCCGGCGTATGGAAACGGGAAAAGGAGCGCGCTCTTTCGATGATTCGCCGTGACGCGGCCTTTGAAGCGCATGGCTCGGATCTCGCTCCGGCGGCTGTCTCACTCACGATGGAGAACGCGCGCAAAGCGGGCGTGGTGGCGCGGCTGCATGTGGAGCAGAGAGCGGTGTCGGATTTTGCCCCGCAGGGCGATCGCGGATGGGTAGTCTGCAACCCTCCCTACGGAGAACGATTGCTGGATGTGCGTGCGGCCGAGGAGATTTACCGTGAGATGGGGCGCGTGTTTCCGCAGCGTTCCGGCTGGAGCTATACCGTCATCAGCCCGGACGAGACGTTTGAGAAATGCTTCGGACGCCGGGCGGACAAGCGCCGCAAGCTGTACAACGGCATGATGAAATGCCAGGTGTATCAGTATTTCAGAGCGCCGCGCGAAGGCGGGAGGATTTGACGAATCTTCGGAACAGGCGGCGCAAAGGGGGGCGGAACGTGAAAACAATTTTTCTGGTGAATCCGACAGCGGGCAGGCGGGATCCGCGCCAGACGGTGTTGCCGCCGTTTCTGGAATATTGGGAAAAACGCGGTGCGCCCTTTGAGGTGATCGTTACACAGTCTCCCGGCCATGCGGAGACGCTGGTGCGCGAGCTGGCGACCCGGGGAGAGGAGCTGCGTGTTTTCGCGGTGGGCGGAGACGGCACGTTTCGCGAGGCGGCCTCCGGTGCGGCGGGACAGGAAACCATTTCTCTGGGGATTATCCCATGCGGCTCGGGGGATGATTTTGTGCGGAGCTTTGGGGGACGGGAATGTTTTCTGTCTCCCGCGCACCAGTTTGACGCCCGGCCCCGCAGGCTGGACCTCATTCTCACGGAATTCGGCTGCGCCGCGGATATGTGCGCCATCGGGCTGGATGCGGCTGTAGCGTATCATATGGTACAGTTCAAGCGGCTTCCTCTTGTCAATGGATCCATGGCATACAATCTCGCGCTGGTCAAGTGCTTTTTCAGCAAGCTGGGATTTGAAATGGACGTTACCATAGACGGGAAGGAGCACGTTTCCGGAAACTTTGTGTTTGCCCTGGCGGGAAATGGGCAGTATTACGGCGGCGGCTATCGGGGAGCACCCCGCGCCGTGCCGGATGACGGCCTGCTTGACTTTGTGCTGATCCGCACGCCGGGGCGCGCGAAGATCCTGCGGATGCTCGGCACCTACAAACGCGGCGGTCATCTGGATTCCGAGGTGTTCGCCCCGTATCTGATTTACCGGCGCGGCCGGAAAATGGAAATTTCCTCCGGCAAAGAGGCGATCGCCACCTGCGACGGCGAGTGCGTCAAAACAAAGCAGATTTCCTTTACCGTCAGCCCCGGCGCATTTGCGTTTCTTCAGCCCGCGCTGTGAAGGGAAAAATCGCGCATGGAGTCGAAAACCACTTGATTCCGGGGCGAAAATTCTTTATCATACATATTGTATGGAAAGAAGGTCAGCGAAACGGCACGAGCACAGGAAGGAAGGAAACGGATATGGTACGCACGGACAAGGAAAATTATTATCTGGATATCGCGGAGACGGTTTTGGAGCGGGGAACATGCCTGCGCCGGAATTACGGCGCCATCATCGTGTGCAACGATGAGATCGTTTCCTCCGGCTACAATGGCGCGCCCCGCGGCCGTGCGAACTGCATTGACTGCGGCGTGTGTATCCGGGAAAAGCTGGGGATCCCGCGCGGCGAGCGGTATGAGGTGTGCCGCTCTGTCCACGCGGAGGCAAACGCCATCATCAGCGCTTCCCGCAAGGAAATGCTCGGCGCAACGCTTTATCTGGTAGGCCGCGACGCGCACACGGGAGAGTATGTGGAACATGCTTCCTCGTGCTCCATGTGCAAGCGTATGGTGATCAACGCCGGAATCACCCGTGTGGTAATTCGGGATACAAAAACGGAATACCGCGTTGTGGAGGTAAAAGATTGGATCGAGCACGACGAGAGTCTGGAGGGACTGTTCGGCTATTGAGCCGGGCGGGCGCTTCTGTTTCGGGCGGCAAAGATCGGTTTTTCATGTTGACAAGCTTGACGGAATGTGATATGCTATTTAAGCCGCTTATTACGGGCTTTTCAAGTGGGCAGACGCTCCGCCCGGAGATAGCGAGTTTACAGTAAAGGCAGGACTTTACCATGTTTGCAGTAATTGAGACCGGCGGCAAGCAGTACAAGGTTCAGTATGGCGACGTTATCTACGTCGAGAAGCTTGCGGCGGAAGAGGACTCTGTCGTGGAGTTCAAGGTGATCGCCCTGAACGACGAGAACGGCCTGAAGATCGGCGCTCCCTATGTGGACGGCGCTTCCGTTAAGGGCAAGGTTCTGAAGAACGGCAAGGCTAAGAAGATCACGGTGTTTACTTACAAGCCGAAGAAGAACGAGCAGCGCAAGATGGGCCACAGACAGCCCTACACGAAGGTTCAGATCGAGGCCATCAACGGCTGATTGCCCGGGCAATGATCCAGGCGGATTTTTTCGTGAACGTCTCAGGCGATCTGACGGGCTTCCGGCTGACCGGACATTCCGGATCGGCGGAGCAGGGAAGCGACATCGTATGCGCGGCGGTTTCCTCCGCGGCATACATGACGGCGAATACCGTGTCGGATGTCCTGCGGGCGCAGGCGCACATCACAGCCGACGAGGGATATATGAGCGTGCGGGTGGCCGAACGTGACGTGCGGGCCTGTCGCGATCTCCTCGAAGGCTTCAAGCTCCATCTGTTGGGGCTGGAAGAACAGTATCCACAGAACATTCAAGTGAGTTATTTGGAGGTGTAAGAAATGCTGAAGATCAATATTCAGTTGTTCGCTCATAAAAAAGGTATGGGCTCCACCAAGAACGGCCGTGATTCCGAGTCCAAGCGTCTCGGCGTCAAGCGTGCCGACGGTCAGTTCGTTCTGGCCGGCAACATCCTGGTGAAGCAGCGCGGCACGCACATTCATCCCGGCGTGAACGTTGGCAGAGGCTCCGACGATTCCCTGTTCGCCCTCGTGGACGGCAAGGTGAAGTTCGAGCGCTACGGCCGCGACCGCAAGAGAGTCAGCGTGTACGCTGAGCAGTAAGAGGCTGGCAGACAAAAACCCGGGCAAACGGAATTGCCCGGGTTTTTTTGACTTTTTCGCCTTCCGGAAAGGATGGGATTGCAGATGTTTATCGACAGCGCGAAGATTAAAATCAAAGCCGGAGACGGTGGAAACGGCGCGGTTTCCTTCCGTCGGGAAAAATATGTGGCTGCCGGAGGCCCGGACGGCGGAGACGGCGGACGCGGCGGAAATGTGGTCTTTCAGGTGGACGACAACCTCTCCACACTGGCCGATTTCCGTTATAAAAGAAAATACGCGGCGGCGCGCGGCGGGGACGGCAGAGGAAACCGGTGCAGCGGGAAAAAGGCCGACGATCTCCTGATCCGTGTTCCGCGCGGGACGCTTCTGCGGGACGCGGAGACGGGCCGTCTGGTGGCGGATCTTTCCGGCGACGAACCGCAGGTGATCGCGCGCGGCGGACGCGGCGGCTGGGGCAACAGCCATTTCGCCACACCGACGCGCCAGGTGCCGAATTTCGCCAAGCCCGGCACGCCGGGCGAGGAGATGGAGCTGGTCATGGAGCTCAAGCTTCTCGCGGACGTGGGACTGGTGGGCTTCCCGAATGTGGGAAAATCGACGCTGATTTCCGTGGTCAGCGAGGCAAAGCCTAACATCGCGAACTATCATTTCACCACGCTGACCCCGGTTCTGGGCGTGGTACGGATGGGGGAGGGCCGTTCCTTTGTGATGGCTGACATCCCCGGCCTGATTGAGGGGGCGAGCGGGGGCGCGGGGCTGGGGCACCAGTTCCTCCGCCATGTGGACCGCTGCCGTCTGCTTTTGCATGTCGTGGACGTTTCCGGCAGTGAGGGCAGGGATCCCAAGGAGGATTTCCGCATTATCAATGAGGAGCTGAAAAAATTCAATCCGGAGCTTGCGGAGCGTCCCATGCTTGTCGCGGGCAATAAGTGTGATCTGACGGACGACGAGACGGTGGAGGAGTTCCGCCGCTTCGTGGAGGAGCAGGGCTATGAATTTTTCCCGATCATGGCGGCGATCGCCTATGAGGTGCAGCCCCTGCTCAACCGGATCTCGGAGCTTCTGACGAAGCTGCCGCCGATCCTGCGCTATGAGCCGGAGCCGAAGGAGCTTCCCAAGGAGGACAGCTTCTCCGGGCACCGGGTGCAGATCACAAAGCAGGACGGCGTGTATCTGGTGGAGGGCGATTGGCTCCCGCAGCTGATCCGCTCCGTCAATTTCGACGATTACGAGTCTCTGCAATATTTCCAGCGCGTGCTGATTTCCTCCGGCGTGATCGACGCTCTGCGGGAAGCAGGCGTCCAGGAGGGCGACACGGTGAGCATGTACGATCTGGAATTTGATTTCATGGAATAAAGGGGCTGGAAACATGGAACGCTTTATACAGCAGCCGTGCGATCCCAGGCAGTTCAGCCCTCTGACGCTTGCCTTTATGGGAGACGCGGTTTTTGAAATGTTTGTGCGGGAACGCCTGGTCTGTCAGGGAAACTGCTCCGTGAACAAGCTGCACAAACGGGCGGTGGAGCAGGTGTGCTGTCAGGCGCAGGCCGCCGCCGCACAAAGTCTGCTCCCGCTGATGACCGAGGAGGAGCAGGAGGTGTACCGCCGGGGCCGGAACGCGCATGTCAACCATGTCCCGAAAAATGCCGATCCCGCCGATTACCACGCCGCCACGGCGCTGGAAACGCTGTTCGGCTATGTCTATCTGAAAGGGGAGCTGGACAGGCTTCGCCTGTTCTTTTCCATCATCTGCGGGGAGGATGCCCCCGCTGTCTGAGGAGGAGGCGTTTCTGTGAAATCTGCGAGAAGTGCTCCGGTGCGTGCCGCCGGAGATCTGGTTTTCTTTGTGGCAGGCGGATTCATTTTCGCCTGTTCCGTCAAGCTGTTCGCGGCGCCGAACCATTTCGCGCCCGGCGGACTGACAGGTCTTTCCACCGTGATCAACTATCTGACGGGATTTCCGATTGGTACCATGGCGTTCCTGCTGAACATTCCGATCTTTATCTGGGCGATCCTCGAGATCGGCTATAAGATGGTGGGAAAGACGATTTTGGCGACGTTTCTTTCCTCCGCCGCGATTGATATTTTGGGAATGCTGGTGCCGCAGTATCTGGTGCCGTACACCAACGAGCCGCTTCTGGCCGCTGTGTGCGGGGGCGCGCTGGAGGGGATCGGCCTTTCGCTGGTTTTCCTGCGCGGCGCGACGACAGGCGGCACCGATATGATTGCCCGCCTGCTGGGCCGCCGTTTTCGCCATCTCTCGATGGGGCGTCTGATGCTGATGGTGGACGGCATGATCATCCTCTTTTCCGCTGTGGTGTATCAGAGTTTGGAAAGCGGCCTTCATGCTGCTATTGCCACATTTGTCTCCACCCGCGTGATCGACACGATTTTGTACGGAACCGATGTCGGCACCGGAAAGCTGCTGTATGTGATTTCCGAGCAGAGCGAGCAGATTTCCGCGCGCATTTTGACGGAGATCGATCGCGGTGTGACCAAGCTGAGCGCCCGAGGAGGCTACAGCGGCCGCGAGGGAGAGGTGCTGCTGTGCGCTGTGCGCCGTGACGAGGTGCATCGGGTGATCGATATCGTTCATGAGTGTGACGAAAATGCCTTTTTGATTGTGGGAGAGGCCGGTTCCATCACGGGAGAGGGCTTCCGTTCCATCAAAAAAGACGACCGAACGCTGCGGGAGCTGGTGGCTGGCTTCCGGGAAAAGCGCAGCGAAAAGAAAAGCAGAAAACGCTGACAGAAAAACCGGGTGAAAAGCCTGCTGCTTTTCACCCGGTTTTTTCCGTTCATGTGCCGGAAAATGCTTTAGTCGCAGTTGCTGCCGGAAGGATGGGAGTAGGAATTGGAATAGGAATTCCCATTGCCCGTCTTGTTGGTGGAGTCCTTGCGGTTGGTGCACTCCTGCGGCTTGCCGGTGGAGTTCTTGGCGTTGGAGCCCTTCTTGTTCATCGTCTTGTTGTCCATGTTATTTGTCTCCTTTTCGCCTGTTTATTTTTCTGCGCTCCGTATTCGGAGCACAACCCTAGTATGGGAAATGGCGAACGGGATTATACGGTTCACACAGAGGAACACAATAAAATTTTCTTGCGGGAGCATTCCGGCTTTTGCGGGACAGATTGCCTCCTGTGAAAGCGCTGTGCTATAATAAGTAAAATGATTATTCCCTCACAGGAGGACGAACCCATGAATCTGCCGGAAGCATTTGTCAAACGAATGGAAACGCTGCTGGGGGATGAATTCCCCGCTTTTCTTGCGTGCTATGAAGATCCCTGCCAGAGAGGGATCCGCCTGAACCCGCTCAAGTGCGGCGAGGACAGGCTGCGGGAATCCTTTCCGTTTCCGCTTTCCCGCGCTCCCTTTTCCCCTCTTTCGTTCTACTTCCCGCCGGAAGGCGGAAAGGTCGGTGCGTTGGCTTTGCATCACGCGGGGGCCTTTTATTCGCAGGAGCCTTCCGCTGCCTGCGCGGTCACGGCTCTGGATCCTCAGCCCGGAGAACGGATTTTGGATCTCTGCGCGGCTCCCGGCGGGAAGTCCTCACAGATTGCCGCTTTGCTCGAGGGAAAGGGGCTGCTGTGGAGCAATGAGGTCATTAAAAGCCGGGCAAACGTGCTGCTTTCCAATCTCGAGCGCATGGGCGTGCGCAACGCGGTTGTTTCCTCCTGTTACCCGGACACGCTGTGTCCCGCGCTTGCCGGCTTTTTTGATCGGGTGCTGGTGGACGCTCCCTGTTCCGGGGAAGGGATGTTCCGCAGGGATCCGCAGGCGATCGAGGAGTGGAGTGAGGAGCATGTGCGCTCCTGCGCCGTGCGGCAGGCTGCCATTCTGGACAGCGCCGCGCAGGCGCTGCGCCCCGGCGGCGTATTGGTTTACTCCACCTGTACCTTTTCCCCGGAGGAAAATGAGGAAACCGTGCGCTCGTTCCTGGAGCGCCATCCGGATTTCACCCTGGAGGAAACAGGATTAAGCGGCGGACGGCCCGGCTTTTTCGGGATGGATCAGGCGCGGCGGATTTTCCCCATGGATGGCGGGGAGGGACATTTTGCCGCCCGTATGCGCCGGGTAGGGGATGCTCCGGCCGCGGACCACGGGGAAGCAGCTCCGGCTTCCCGCGCGCTGGCGGAAGCGGCACGGGAGGTATGGAATGAGGTGTTCCGCATCCCCATGCCGGACAGCGGGATTGCCCAGGCGGGAGAGATGCTGCTGCTCACGCCGAAGGATACGCCGGATCTCAAAGGATTGGGCGTTCTGCGGGCGGGCGTTCCTGTGTGCGAGCGTAAGGGAAAGCGCTGGGAACCCTGTCATGGCCTGTTTATGGCGGCGCGTCCGGAGGAACTTTCCCTGTGTCTGGATCTGCCGCTCGATTCTCCGCAGCTGGCCGCGTATCTGCGCGGGGAGGAGATCGACGCGCCGCAGGACTGGAAGGGCTGGTGCGGCGTGGCCGCGGGCGGCGTGACCGTGGGCTTCGGCAAATGCTCGGGAGGACGGCTGAAAAACCGGTACCCGAAGGGATTGCGGAATCATGGGTGACGAATATTTTGCTTTTTGCATTTTGATCCTGTCTTTCCTCCCAAACGCGCCGTAAAAAAGGGAAAACAGGCGAGAATGGGAATATTTGTGCAGGATTTTCCTTTGCGGGATTCATCTATGCCTTGCATTGCGCGAAAAATGATGCTACAATAGGGAAAAGAAAAAAGAGGCGGCTTTCCGTCCCAAGGAAGAAAGAGGGCATCCCATTATGCAGGAAATCAGAGTGGAATTGACGAAGAATCCGAAGAAAAAGCCGGCTCCCGGCGATCCGCTGCCCTTTGGTCGGATTTTTACCGATCACATGTTCATGATGGACTATGATCTTGGACAGGGCTGGCACGATCCGCGCATCGTCCCCTATGGGCCGATTGAGCTGGAGCCCTCCGCCATGTGCCTGCATTATGGGCAGTCCGTGTTTGAAGGCATGAAGGCATACCGCGCCGTGGACGGCCGCATTCTTCTGTTCCGTCCCGAAAAGAACATGGCCCGTCTGAATGTCTCGAATGAGCGTCTCTGCATCCCGCAGATTGACGAGGAATTTGCGAAGGAGGCCATTGCGAAGCTGGTGTCCATCGAGCGCGACTGGATTCCCAGCGGAGAGGGGACCTCTCTCTACATCCGACCCTTTATCATCGGCGTGGATCCGCATGTCGGCGTGCATCCGGCTTCCCATCTGATTTTCATGGTGATCTGCTGCCCCGTGGGAGCGTATTATCCGGAAGGATTAAACCCGGTCAAGATCTATGTGGAAAAGAACTATGTGCGCGCGGTGCGCGGCGGCATGGGCTACACCAAGACCGCGGGCAACTACGCCGCTTCCCTCAAGGCGCAGGACGAGGCCGAGAAGCAGGAGTACACGCAGGTGCTCTGGCTGGACGGCGTGGAGCGCAAGTATATTGAAGAAGTCGGCACGATGAACGTGTTCTTCGTGATCGACGACGAGGTGATCACCCCAGCTTTGCAGGGCTCTATCCTTTCCGGTATCACCCGTATGTCCTGCATTGAGATTTTGAAGCATTGGGGCATGAAGGTGACGGAGCGCCGCATCTCCATTGACGAGGTAGCGGAGGCAGCCCGCACAGGCCGCCTGAAAGAGGCGTTCGGAAGCGGCACGGCTGCTGTCATTTCCCCGATCGGCCATCTCAAGTGGGGCGATGATATCATGGAGATCAACAATGGAGAGATCGGCCCGATTTCCCAGAAGCTCTATGACACGCTGACCGGCATCCAGTGGGGCAAGCTCCCGGATGAGCTGAACTGGACCTATGAGGTTCACTGAGCCTTTTCAGACAAAAGGATAGTTACGGGCGGACGCCATACGGCGTCCGCCCATTTTTTTCAGGAGGATGCATCATGAAGGCTGTGGAATTTACCGTACCGCCCGCCTATGAGGGGGCTTCGCTCAAGGGCTTTCTGCGCGGCTTCGCGGGCTGCTCGGCCCGGCTTTTGACGGCGGCAAAACGCATGCCGGACGGCCTTCTGCGAAACGGCATTCCTGCCACGGCCCGCACCCCCGTTTCGGCGGGAGATACCGTCCGCCTCGCGATCCCCGCTTCTCCCTGCAGCGCCAAACCGGTTTTCCTTCCCTTAACGGTTGTCTGGGAGGATGCGTCCGTCCTGGTGGTGGAGAAACCAGCTGAGATGCCGGCTTACCCCTGTCCTGGCCACGATCGGGATACGCTGGCCAACGCTGTCTGCGCCCTTTTGGCTGAACGGGGAGAGGAGCCGGAATATCATCCCATCTACCGGCTGGATCGCGATACGACGGGGCTTGTTGTGGTGGGAAAGGATTCCTTTGCCGCATCGCGTTTGTCCGGTGCGGTGGAGAAGGAATACCGGGCTCTCTGCACAGGAGCGGTCGTGGGGGAAGGAATCTGCGACGGGCCGATCGGCCTTTTGCCCGGCCATACGATCCAGCGCTGTGTACGGCCGGATGGAGAGCGGGCGGTAACACACTGGCGCAGTCTCATGGTGGTGGACGGCTTTTCACTGGTGTCGTTCCGTTTGGAAACAGGGCGGACACATCAGATCCGCGTGCATATGGCGGCGGCGGGACATCCTTTGCTGGGGGATGATATGTACGGCGGGCCGGTTTCTCTTGTGACCCGTCAGGCGCTTCACTGCGCGCGTGTGTCATTTTTGCATCCTGTAACGCAGAAGCAGCTTTCCTTTTCCTCTCCGCTGCCGCCGGACTTGTCCTCCCTGCTTCCTCTGGATGCCGCAAAACGTTTCCTGTGAAGAGGGAAAACAGCCATGGAATGGGCATTCCACGGCCATAATAGATAGTTTGAGAGGGAAAAGAGAGAGGGAGGAGAACAGTTTATACAAAAAGAAAAAAGCTTTATAAATATGCTTGCTTTATGAATATTTATGCTCTATAATACAGTCATTGTATTGGGATTGATTTTACATTTGTTTGGAGGCATGGAACATGAAAAAGCTTGCGAAAATCGCCGCTTTCCTTCTTGCGGCCGTGATGACTGTCAGCGCTGCCGGATGCAGCTCCACCAAAACCCTTGCGGATATTCAGAAGAGCGGAAAGCTCATGATGTCAACCAACGCGGAGTTTGAGCCGTTTGAGTACAAGGACGGCGGCGAGGTTGTCGGCATTGATATCGAAATCAGCCAGAAGATCGCGGAAGCTCTCGGTGTGGAGCTGGAAGTGACCGACATCGCGTTTGATTCCCTGATTCCGGCTTTGCAGTCCGGCAAGGCGGATCTCGTGGCGGCGGGCATGACGGCTGACGAGGAGCGCCGCAAGAGCGTGGATTTCTCCGATCCGTATTTCAACGCCTCCCAGGCGATCATTGTCACCTCCGACAGCGAGATTGCCGGCCCCGAGGATCTGGCGGATAAGACCGTGGGCGTGCAGCTTGGCACCACCGGCGACCAGTACTGCACCAACGAGAAGGGCGAGAACGAATATACCGTCGCGGAAGTCAGACGCTACAACAAAGGCATGGAAGCCGTTTCCGATCTGATGGCGGGCCGTATCGACGCGGTTGTCATTGACAACTTCCCGGCTCAGAAGTTTGTGGAGAACAATCCGGATGCGATCAAGGTGCTGGATACCGCTCTGACGGAAGAGGAGTACGCGATTGCCGTGCCGAAAGGGAACACCGAGCTGCTCGACAAGGTGAACGAGGTGCTTGCTTCTCTGGAGGAGAGCGGCGAGCTCGACGAGATTGTCGGCAAGTATATCGCGGCGGAATAAGCACAGGATCGAACAACGGCGGAACAAACAGGCGGCAGAATTTTGCCGCCTTTCCGTTTTTTTGATAAGGGAAGGAAGTGCACAGCTTGAATGTATCCATGATCCAGGGGTCTGCTTTCCTTGCATCGGTGCAGGAAGAGTTTTACCGGTGCTTCATTGAAGAGAACCGGTATATGTATCTGGTGGAGGGCCTGGGAAATACCCTCCTGATCACGCTGGTCGCTGTGATTATCGGCGTGGTGCTGGGCAGCCTGACGGCGTTGGTCCGCATCAGCTATGCCGCGAATCGCAAAAAGTGGTGGCTGAAAATCCTTAACGCAATCTGCGGCCTTTATTTGACGGTGATCCGCGGCACGCCTATGGTGGTTCAGCTGCTGATTATGTATTTCGTCATCATTACCGCAACGTTCATTCCGCCGCTTGTGGTGGCGATGATCGCGTTTGGCCTGAACTCCGGCGCGTATGTGGCGGAGGTTGTCCGCAGCGGCATCCAGTCTGTGGACCGGGGACAGATGGAGGCAGGGCGTTCGCTTGGCCTGAGCGGACGCACCACGATGATCCGCATCATTCTGCCGCAGGCATTCAAGAACGTCGCCCCCGCGATTTTCAATGAGTTCATTGTGCTACTCAAGGAAACGTCCGTGGCTGGCTATGTCGGCATCCAGGATTTGACCAAGGGCGGCGATATCATCCGCAGCATTACATATGTTGCATATATGCCGTTCTTCATGGTGGCTGCCGTTTATCTGGTATTGGTTGTTGGTCTGACGACCATTCTCAAGCGTCTGGAAAGGAGGCTGGCAAGAAGTGATAAGCGTTAAGGATCTGGAAAAAACCTTCCACACACTCGACGGCGATTTGCATGTCCTCAAAGGTATCAATCAGGAGATCCAAAAGGGAGAAAAAATCGTCGTGGTCGGCCCCTCCGGCTCTGGTAAAAGTACCTTCCTGCGCTGCCTGAACCTTCTGGAAACGCCTACCGGCGGCGAAATTTGGTTTGAAGGCACGCAGATCAACAAGCCCGGCGTTGACGTGGATCGCCTGCGCCAGAAGATGGGCATGGTATTCCAGCATTTCAATCTGTTCCCGCACCTGTCGGTCAAGCAGAACATTACGCTGGCTCCCGTTTGTCTGAAGCTGAAAACGCAGGAGGAAGCGGACAAGCAGGCGATGCAGCTTCTCGAACGCATCGGTCTTGCCGAGAAGGCGGACGCCTACCCGGCCCAGCTTTCCGGCGGCCAGCAGCAGAGAATCGCGATCGTGCGCGCTCTTGCGATGGAGCCGGATGTGATGCTCTTTGACGAACCGACCAGCGCGCTTGACCCGGAGATGGTCGGCGAGGTGCTGCAGGTGATGAAGGAGCTGGCGGACGACGGCATGACGATGGTGGTTGTTACTCATGAGATGGGCTTTGCCCGCGAGGTGGCTACCCGCGTTCTCTTTATGGCGGATGGCTATGTGTTGGAAGATGCGCCGCCGCAGGAGTTCTTCGGAAACCCGAAAAATCCGCGTTTGCAGGATTTTTTGTCAAAAGTCCTTTAATTTCCCGCGCAAGTATGATACCATGGAGGGAGTATGGAGCCGCCGTGCTCCCTTTTTTGATTGATATGGACACAGGAGAGAAGAGTCCCAAACCCATGAAGCTTGCAAGGGCGTTCTCTTTCTGTCCGAAAAGGAGCCTTGCCGTTATGCCAGCAGCCATCACCCATTGCCTGCAATGCCAGCGTGTGCTGGAGCAGGTGAAAAAGGAGATTCCCTCCTTTGCCGTTCTCCGGGAACCGTTTTTCTGGGGGGCGCAGGGGCCGGATTTCTTTGCCTGCCATCGTTTTCTTCCCTGGTGGAAGGGGGAAAGCCTTTCGGAGTACGGAGAACGTCTTCATGCGGATCCCCCCGCCGCCACGCTTTCCGCCATGTGGAAGTATGTGAGGGAGCATCCGGAGGATGAATATGCCCGCTCCTATGCGTTCGGTTTCCTGTGTCATTATGCTGCCGACAGCGTCTGCCACCCCTATATTGAGAGCAGGGCGGAGACAATGCGGCAGGCCGATCCCTCGCAGAATACCGGTGTATATCATAATGAGGTGGAGTCCGCGCTGGATTTGATTATTCTCCGCTATGAGCAGTCGGCTCTGCCGTATGAATTTCCGCTCAAACGGACAGTGCCGCACCATCCGGCGGCGGAGCGCTCCATCGCCCGTCTTTTTGTATCGGTGTTGGCTGGCCTTTACAGCGTCCGTTTTTCGGAAGAACGTCTGCTGGAATGTTTGGAGGACTGCCGGAAAATTTTCTCTCTTCTCACGGATCGCACGGGACTGAAAAAGAATCTGGTGCGCGCGGTGGAAGGCAGGAAGCCCCACGCGATTTCCTGTCACATTCGGGGAATGACAGAGGATGGGGACGACGATTACGCCAATACGCTTCTGGAAGCTTGGCGCTGGCCGCCGGAAAGCGGAGAACCCCGGCGCGACAGCTTTTTTGATTTGTATGAAAGTTCGATTGAGCGGGCTGTCTCTCTGATCCGTGAAGCGCCGGATTGTCATGATTTTACAGCTTTGACGGGAAACGTCCCGTTTGCCTGAGAGAAAACGAGGAGGAATAACCGTATGAAAAAGATTGCCAGCTTTTGTGTGAACCATGATACGCTTTTGCCCGGAATCTACCTGTCCCGCGTCGATGGGGATGTTGTGACCTATGATATCCGCATGGTCAAGCCGAATTGCCCGCCCTATCTTCCGAACCCGGTGCTGCATACGATTGAACACCTGTTTGCCACCTTTGCACGCAATTCCTCCTTTGCGGATCAAGTGATCTATTTTGGCCCCATGGGCTGCCGCACCGGCTTTTATTTCCTTGTGACCGGTATGGAGCATGGAGAGGTTATCGCACTGATCCAGGAGATTTTCAGCCGGATTGCCGTCTTTGACGACACGATTCCGGGAGCCGCCTGCTCTGCGGAGTGCGGCAACTATCTGGAGCATGATCTGCCGGGCGCGCGGGAGTGGGCTGCCAAATTCATGCCCATTATCGAGAGCTGGACACCGGAGAAGCTGAAATACGCGGAATAAGCCTTTTGCCTTGCTGCAAAAATTTCATCCCGCCCGATCCCTCGGAACTTTCCGGGGATCGGGCGGGATGTTTTTTCAGGCGCTGAGACCGGTTTGAGGTTCATACTGCTGTGTTTCACCATTCCAGACGAAAATCGTCCATTGCTGTTCTTCCTCACTCCAGATCCAAAAATCGCTGTGCTGCGTTTGTTCGTTCCAGGGGTTCCTGACCTCGTCTCCCTGGATCTGAAAACTGCCGTCCTCTCTGCGGATGATCCCCGGCTCCGGCTGTGCCGGTGCATTCCAGATTAAGCGGTTTCCCTCATCCTCGAAGATCACAGTGGGATTTGATGGCTCAGGCTCCGTTTCCGGAGAATCCGGTTTCAAACGCTCCGCATTGCGCTCTTTGAAATCCTCTATCTCATAGAGCATGGTGTTGCGGATGCTTTCCGCACGGTAATCCAGTGGGCCGGAAATGGCGTCGTTCCAGTCCAAACGCACGCTGCAAATACAATCGTCCGGCCATTCCTCTTCCCGGTATCGCAGAAGGAAAGCGGTGTTTACAAAATCCTCACTTGGCGTCAAGCCTGTCTCGTCCACAAATTTCTGTATTGCGACGGACAGCAATTCACAGCTATCATCCAAATTTTGAGGGGTGACGTCCATCTCCACCCGGATCGCGGAATAGTAATGTTCCTCTGTTTCCTGAAATGGGGCGCGGAAATAGGTGAAGGATGGAGCCCACCCGGTTCCCACGGCAGTTTCTTCCAACAGGGACTTGAGCCGATCCAGCTGATAGGTGTCCGACAGTCCCTTTCGGAAGCCAGGTACGCCAAAGGTTTCTCCCTCCACTGTGCTGTACGCGAAAAAGATTTCTTCGGGGTTCCTCTCCGGCACCACAGTATACACCCTTGCGGCCCAGATTTCTTCCACCTGCTCGTTGCCCCCGATTGGTTCGGAAAAGAGGACAGTAAACGGTTCTCCATAACGCTCCTCAAGCCGATCCTCCACCTCCTGATCGGACATAGTCAGCACGCGGAAGGATGAAAATGGGTTCGGGATCCCTGAAAATGAGGGCTGTGCCTGCTCTTGCTCCCGAATGCTGTTCCAGGCCTCTTTTCCATAGTATAGCTCCATCAGCCGATCCTGTAAATCAAGCCCCTGATGATACCAATCGGAAAGCTGTTTCGCGGAAAAGCTCTGCTTGATATCGTAGTCGGAATTCCGGCTTGCTTTTACCGGGTCAATGCCATGGAACAGCTTATGCTCTTCAAAGTTGTTGCTGCAATACTGGGTGGATGCCAGGTTCGATTGCTTCCGCAGCCAGACTTCCTCGCCGGTATCCAGCGTTCGCGCGTCTACATACAGGGAAACTTCCACGTCATAATACGATTGTTCCCCCGGCAGGGAACGGTTGAGAAAAGATGCGGGCTGATCCAGATTGGTTTTTTGAAGCATCAGCCGCCGTGTGACCTGAACCGTTTCTTCGGTTTCATCCGGGAATGACAGCTGTGCGGTTTCGGTCGTGGTGGTTTCCTGTGCATATTGGTCAAAGCCGGTATGGAAAAACCAGTACCCGCCGGAGGAGTCCTTCAGAATCAGGACAGGGTGATAGGTGCGGCCGCTGTAGTACAGCAAAGCCCAGTTTTTCAGTGTGTAGTCCATAGCAGTTCCGGCGTCCTCAATGCTCTCTTTTGCGGGATCATACACGCTGACCTGATAGCCCCAGCTCTCTATCTCATCCTGGTATTCGGGAAGATTTTCGATGATTGCCTGGGTGGCGGTAAATTCTTTGGAAGGTGCCGTCATTCTTACAAGCAGAAGAATCACAGCGGCCGCGCCCAGAATTCCCGCGATGGTCAGAAGGATAACTTTTCGTTTTCTTCGGCCCATAGGTATGCCTCCATTTTTTCTTCCATGCCCTGCCGGGAGCGCCGGAAATGAACCTTCCACATCAGCAGATGCGCGGAAGCTGTGCGCCGGTGAGCTTGCTCAGAATACGGGAACCGCCGAGCGCGGTGTGCAGAACCACGCAGCCGGGGCGGCTTTCCGTCACACGGCCAATCCGTGCGGCTCCCTCGACGCCCTCCACAGCGCGCAGGGCGTCAAGAGCCTGATCTGCGAGGGAGGGATCCACAACAGCCAGAAGCCGCCCTTCGCAAGCGCTGTAAAGTGGGTCAAGGCCAAGCAGATCGCACGCAGCTTCCACCGGCGGATCAACCGGAATCGCATCCTCGTCCAGCTCAATGCAGAGGGAAGAGCGTTCCACAAATTCATTGAGCGTGGTGGCTACCCCGCCCCGCGTCGGATCGCGCAAAATACGCACGCCGCCTGTACGCAGAATCGCCGCGCTCAGTTCGTGCAGCGGGCGGCAGTCGGAGAGCAGTTCGCCCTCGCAGGGAAGATCGCCGCGCGCCATCAGGACAGCCGCGCCGTGACAGCCCACGCTCCCGCTGACCAGGACAACATCTCCGGGGCGGATGGCATCGCGGGAAAGGCCAGGAGCACGCAGAAAGCCGATGCCGGAGGTGTTGAGATAAATGCCGTCACCTTTGCCGTGCTCCACCACCTTGGTATCGCCGGTGACGATGGAAACGCCTGCCCGTTTGGCTTCCTGCGCGATAGAACGCACAATTTCCTCCAGATCCCGCAGAAGAAATCCTTCTTCAATGAGAAAGGACAGGCTCAGATAACGCGGTTCGCCGCCCGCCATACACACGTCGTTAACCGTGCCGCAGACCGCCAGCTTACCGATATTTCCGCCGGGGAAGCGCCACGGCGTGACCACAAAGCTGTCTGTGGAAAAGACAAGGGGGGAACCTGTATTGTGGAGGACAGCCCCGTCTCCCAGCGCCGCGAGCGCGTCATTCTGAAAGGCGGGGACGAGCAGGCGATCGATGAGTTCGGCAGTGCGCAGACCGCCGCTTCCGTAATCCAGCGTGATTCTTTCTTCCATGACAGTCTCCTTTTCAATCGCGGTACCGGTAAGCAGCCGCACAGGCTCCTTCTCCCGATACCATGCACGGGCCGATCGGATCGGCGGGAGTGCAGACACAGCCGAAGAGCGGGCAGTCCTGCGGCCGGATTTTCCCGCGGATGACCTCACCGCAGCGGCAGCCGGGTGATTCCGCGCCGGAGGACGGACAAAACGCAAATTTCATGGATGCGTCCCACGGGGCGAATTCCGCGCGCGGCACAAGAGCGCTGTCCGGAATTTCTCCCAATCCGCGCCAGACAGCCGGTGCCGTTGTGAAAACCTGATCCATCGCGCGCAGGGCGGCGGGGTTTCCTTCCTCCGTGACCACGCGGGTGTATTCGTTTTCGAGAGCGGGTTCGTTTCGGCGCAGCATGTCCGCGAGCCGCCAGACCGAGTAGAGCAGATCGCCCGGCTCAAAGCCGCTAACTACGGCGGGAAGGCGGAATTCCTGCGGCAGGGACGCGAAGGCCCGCGCCCCTGTGATGGCGGCGACGTGGCCGGGGCAGAGAAAACCGTTCACGGCAAAATCCGGATCGGCAATCAGCGTGCGCAGAGCAGGCTCCGTCCGCTTGAGCAGGCTCAGGACGGAAAAATTGGAAAGGTTCTGCTCCCGTGCTTCCAGCAGGCACGCCGCCGTGCCGGGGGCCGTCGTCTCAAAGCCGACGCCGAGAAAGATCACCTCATGGTCCGGATGCTCGCGCGCCAGCGAAAGCGCTTCCATCGGAGAATAGACGGTGTGAATGGGTGCGCCGAGCGCCCGGCGGCGCAGCAGGGAATCACCGCGTTCCGATCCCGGCACGCGCAGCAAATCGCCGTAGCTTGCAAGAAGAACGCCGCGCTGTTCGGACAGGCGCAGGATTCCGTCAATCGCTCCGGCTGGGGTGACGCAGACGGGACAGCCCGGTCCGGAGATCAGGGAGAGTCCATCCGGAAGCAGGGAACGCAGCCCGGATTTCGCGATTGCCATGGTATGCGTGCCGCAGATTTCCATCAGGCGGATCGGCCCGGTGTCCCGGATGATTTCCCGCAGCGCGGCAAGGGTGCGATCCACCCCTTGCGGATGGCGGAATTCCCGATCAAAGCGCATCAAGAGCCTCCTGAATGCAGGCGAGATTTTCGCGCGCCTGTTCCTCGGTCAGCTTCTGGATCGCGAAGCCCGCGTGGACCATCACATAGTCGCCCGGCTGAAGATCGGGCAGGAAATCGACGCGGAGCGTCTGCGAAAGGCCCCCGGCTTCTCCGACGGCCACCTTGCCGTCAATGGATTGGATTTTCAGTGGAACTGCCAAACACATGGTTGTTTCTCCTTTTCCATGCCGCAATGGCGAGCTGTCCGAGGCAGAGACCCTCGTCGCCCGGTGAAACGCGGCGGTGAGTCAGAACGGGATATCCGGCGGCGGTGAGCCGATCGGTGATACCATCCAACAGGGCTTGATTGAGAAAAACGCCGCCGCTCAGCGCGACGGGAAGGCGATCGGGGTTGAGCGCCCGGTACTGGGCCAGCGCCAGATCGCACAGCGTTTCATGAAAGCTTCGCGCGATCGCGGCAAGCGGCAGTCCCGCGTCCCGGTCGCGGACAAGGGCGCGGAGCATGGGCCGGAAATCAAAGCGGCGCACGCCATCTTCCTCATAGAATGCCAGCGGGTACGGCGTTCCCGGCACATCGGGGCGAAGCATGGCTTCCAGCAGGACAGCCCCCTCACCCTCGTAGGAAACGGACGGTGTTCCCGTCAGCAGAGAATAAACGCCGTCGAACAGCCGCCCGATACTGCTTGCCGCGGGGCACGCAATCCCTTTTTCCAGCATCGCTGTGAGGGCCGTCCGCTTGGCGGGGGGGAGAGGAGCGTTTTCGGGCGAGAGTCCAGCGTCCCACAGAAGGGAAAGGGCGATGCGCCCGATCTCGCGGACCGCCGCGTCCCCGCCCGGCAGCAAAACAGGACGCAGGCTCCCCATACGCACAAAGCCATCAAAGCCGCCGGTCAGAAACTCTCCGCCCCAGATACTTCCATCTGTGCCGAGCCCCGTCCCATCCCAGACAATCCCAAACGCAGGGCCGGAGAAGCGGTTGTCCGCCAGGCAGGCGCACAGATGTGCCCAGTGGTGCTGCACGCGGAGAAGCGGCAGGGAAAAACGCTCCGCTGTTTCCTGCGCTTCCCGCGCAGAAAAATAGTCTGGATGCCGGTCGCAGACGAGGACGGTGGGCCGGATGCGGAACAGGCGCAGGTACGTTTCCAGAGCGGAGTGGTAATGATCCAGCACGGCGGCATTTTTCAGATCTCCGATGTGCTGGCTCAGAAAAGCATGCCGTTCCCGCCCGGCTGCGAAGGAAGCTTTTTGCTCCGCACCGAACGCAATCACGCCCGTCGCGTCAAAGGGCAGCAGGACGGGCTGGGGAGCATAGCCGCGGCTGCGGCGGAAAAAGACCGGCGAGCCGCGCCAAAGGCGCAGGACGGAATCGTCGCAGCGGTTTACGATGGGGCGATCGTGCAGAAGATAGCCGTCCGCGATTCCCGCGAGCGCTTCGACAGCGTCCTCGTTTTCGATCAGCACCGGCTCGCCGGGCCGGTTGGCACTTGTGAAAATCAGCGTGTCCGGCCCTCCCGCGCTTCCGTCGAGCAGGAGGACATGCAGGGGAGTATAGGGAAGAAAAACGCCGATCGTCCCGGTTGCGCTCCACTCCGGAAAATCGTCTGGATGGTGCTTTTTCAGCAAGACAATCGGACGGCGCGGGCTTTCGAGCAGTGACTGCTCTTCCGCTGAGATGCGGCAGAACCGGCGTGCTGTCTCCGTATCGCGGCACATCACAGCCAACGGTTTCCCCGGGCGGTGCTTGCGCTCCCGCAGACGTCGGACAGCTTCCTGGTTCCGTGCATCGCAGGCCAGGTGGATTCCGCCGCTGCCCTTGACCGCCACCAGCTTTCCCGCTGCCAGCGATTGCTGGGCCAGTGCCACCGCGTCGCCGGGAAGCTCTGCTCCATCCGCTTCGCAGAACCAGGCGCGCGGCCCGCAGACGGGACAGCAGTCCGGCTGTGCGTGGTAGCGGCGGGAGGTGAGATCGCCGTATTCCGCCGCGCAGTCGGAGCACATCGGGAACGCGGCCATGGACGTGCGCGATCGGTCGTAGGGGAGATCGCGGAGAATCGAAAAGCGCGGCCCGCAGTCGGTGCAGTTCAGAAAGGGATAGCGGTGCCGCCGATCGTGGGGATCGGTGAGCTCGGACAGACAGGCGGGACAGGGAGCAAGATCGGGGGAGACGAGCGTCGCGCCCTCTCCCGCTTCGCTCGGCAGAATGGAAAACGTTGTGTCACCGCGCGTCCCATCCAACGCTTCACACCGGATTTCCTCGATCACAGCCAGCGGCGGTGGGGAATCCCGCAGCGTTCTTTGAAACGCCTGAAGCGCATCCTCACTGCCCTCCAGCTCCAGTTCCACGCCCGCGGCAGTGTTGCGCACCCAGCCGCAAAGCCCCAGCCGGTTTGCCAGCCGGTGCAGGAAAGGGCGAAAGCCGACGCCCTGCACAATCCCGGAAACCGTCAGGCGCAGCCGGGCAATCTCGCTCATGCCAGCTCCCGGCGGATGCGATCGCGCAGATGCTCGGCCAGCTCCGCCACGCCGTCCCCGGTGCGGTTGGAGAGGAGGAACAGCGGCCCTTCCGGGTTCACGCCCCGGTAATCTTCGCGCACGGTTTTGGTGTTAAAATCAAAATACGGCAGCATGTCGCACTTGCTGAGCACCAGGCAGTCGGTGTCCGTGAACATAAGCGGATATTTTTTCACCTTATCGTCGCCTTCCGGGATGCTTAAAACGGTGATCCGGAAGTTTTCCCCGATATCAAATTCGGCGGGGCAGACGAGGTTGCCGATGTTTTCCACAAACAGCACGTCCAGAGCGTCCAAATCAAAATGAGGAAGGATGTTCTGAATACTCATGGCCTCGATATGACAGGCGCCGTCCGTGTTGAGCTGGACGGCGGGAATGTGCAGGGCGGCAATTTTCTCCGCGTCAATCTGCCCCGTGATATCTCCTTCGATCACACCAATGGAAAATTCATTGCGAAGCTGTGCGATCAGGGAGGTGATAAGGCTTGTCTTTCCCGTGCCGGGGCTGCCCATAACGTTGATCAGGCAGACTCGCTTTTCCCGCAGCAGGGCGCGCACCTGCGCGCTCACGTCCTGATTCCACTCCATCACCTGATGCATCACTTTGATTTCCATGGCTTAATCGACCTCCAGACTTTCCACTGTAAATTCCCTTCCGGACAGACGTTCCAGCCGCAGGCTCCCGCAGGACGGGCATGCGATATGGGTGCGGGAGATTTCGCTTTCTCTGCCGCAGTCGCGGCACCGTACGCGCAGGGGAAGCAGCGTGGCTTCTATCTTCGCGCCCTCGGCGGCGGTTCCTTTGGCGAGCACATCCAGATAGATCTGGATGCATTCCGGAACAATACCACAGAAAGGGCCGATGCTGAGACGGATGGCGCGGATCCGGGACGCGCCCTGCTCCTGTGCGGCCTTGAGCGAAATTTCCAAAATGTCCTGCGTAACAGCCAGTTCATGCACAGGAATCCTCTCCTTTCATCGGGCGGGCAGGTGGTTTCCGCCTTCTGTTGCAGAACCTATTGTAGCACGCTCCGGCGTGGAATTCCATACGAAATCCATAAGAAAGACAGAAGAAAATTGCAGAAAAAGAAAATAATTGCCAAGAAACGATCTTGTAAAACAAAAAAGTTAGGACTATAATGAAATTACTTTACACATTGACAGTGTCCCACCCGGAGACGTGAAAAGCCCCGCCGGACCAGACCGGAACGGGGGCTTTTCTGCGATTATCCATCCGTTTGGGACAAAGAAGGAGGATGGTTATGGGTGTGATTCCTTTTCTCATTGGCTGGCCCGTACTCATCGCGGTGTTGATCCCCTTCCTCAAATCGGAGCGTGTCCGGGGCCCTCTTGTCTATGTAGGAGCGGGCGGCGTTATGGTGCTGTCCGTTGTGCTGCTGGCCCAGTGGCTGCTGTCCGGCGGCGCGGTTATGAGCTTTTATGAGGAAACGGAACTGATCGATCATCTGATGCTCGGCGGGGAGCTTCTGCTTATGGCGCTGATTGTCTATCTGAGCATCATACACCGCAAGTACCCGGTGATTCTGCTCTCGGTCGGGCAGACGGCGGTGATGATCTGGGCAGAGACAAATTTCCCGGTTGAGCCTGCAAGCCACATGCAGGTGGACGGCCTTTCGATGCTGATGACGGTGATAGCGGCTTTTGTCGGCGGGCTGATCTGTATTTACGCGGTCGGCTATATGAAGGTGTACCACCATCATCATACAGAATACCGGAACCGCACCGGCTTTTTCCTCTCCATGCTGTTTCTGTTTCTGGGTGCGATGTTCGGTCTTGTCCTGTCCGGAAATCTGGTTTGGATGTATTTCTTCTGGGAGATCACCAGCGTTATTTCCTTCCTGCTGATTGGTTACACCCGCACAGAGGAAGCGGTGCAAAACAGCTTCCGCGCGCTGTGGATGAACCTTCTGGGCGGCCTGGGCTTTGCTGTCGCGATTGCCGTTTCGGCGGCAACGCTCGGCACAGTTCAGCTGGAGGAGGTTGTGCGGATCGGCGCGCCGATCCCGATCGCGCTGCTGGCTCTCGCTGGGCTGACGAAATCGGCTCAGCTGCCGTTTTCCTCCTGGCTGCTCGGCGCGATGGTGGCTCCCACGCCGTCAAGCGCTCTGCTGCACAGCGCCACGATGGTCAAGGCGGGCGTGTATCTGCTGATCCGCCTTTCCCCCGCAATGGCGGGAACGATGGGCGGCACGATGGTTTCCCTGATCGGAGGCTTTACCTTTATCGCATGCAGCATGATGGCGATCGCGCAGAACGACGGCAAAAAGGTGCTGGCCTTCTCCACGATCTCCAATCTCGGTCTGATCGTCGCCTGTGCCGGAATCGGCAAGGAGGAGACGATCTGGGCGGCCGTCCTTCTGATGATCTTTCACGCCGTCAGCAAATCCATGCTGTTCCAGGCGGTCGGTTCCATCGAAAATATCCTTGGGTCGCGTGACATTGAAGATATGCACGGCCTGATCCTGCGCCTGCCGAAGCTGACGTACATCATGGGAATCGGGATTGCGGGCATGTATCTTGCCCCGTTCGGCATGCTGATCTCCAAATGGGTGGCGCTCAAAGCGTTTGTCGACGCGGGCGACGTGCTGCTTGTGCTGTTTCTCGCCTACGGCAGCGCCACAACAATGCTCTACTGGACCAAATGGCTGGCAAAGCTGATCTCGATCCACCATACCAAAGCGGAGGCCAAAGACATCACCAAAACGGATCAATACATTTCCATGTTCATCCATTCGGTCTGTGTGGTGCTGCTGTGCCTGCTGTTCCCGCTGATGGAACGTCAGGTGGTGACGCCGATTGTGCTGCAAATCTTCGGTTCCGCGCATGAGGTGCTGTCCATGAGCGTCCTGACCACCATGGCGGTTATGCTGATCTCCGTTCTCTTTGTACCTACCATGATGTTCCTCGTCACACGGTCGGCGCGCCGCGTGTACGTTCCGATCTATATGGGCGGCGCGAATATGGGGGACAACACCTATTTTGTCAACAGCTACGGGGAGCCGGAGCACCTCTATCTCTCCAACTGGTATCTGCGCTTTGAGTTCGGTATGCGCCGCCTGATGCGCCCGTCGGTGATCTTCTCCTCGGGTCTGCTCATCGTGATGCTTTGCCTGATTGTGGGAGGTGCCGTATGATACAGGTGGTTTCCGTTGTCGCGTATCTGCTGTTTGCTCCCTTCCTGGGCGGCCTTCTGGACGGTGTGGATCGCATCCTCAGCGCCCGCATGCAGGGCCGCAAAGGCCCGCCGCTGCTTCAGCCCTTCTATGACTTGCAGAAGCTGTTCACCAAGCAGATGTTTGCCGTCAACAGTGTGCAGCTCCTTCTGAATCTGAGTTACCTGATTTTCCTTGCTGTGGCAGGCTGTATGCTGTTCGCCGGAGCGGATATCCTGATGTGCCTGTTTGTTTTGACCACGGCGGACATGTTCCTTATCATGGCGGCTTCGAGCGATTCTTCGCCGTTTTCCACGCTTGGCGCGGGGCGTGAGATGATCCAGATGATGGCCTATGAGCCGCTCACGCTTCTCATGGCTGTCGGTTTTTATCTCGCAACGGGTTCCTTCCATGTGGGAACGATCATCACCATGCCGTACAGCGCGGTGCTGTTTCTGCCTGGGATGCTGATGGGGTTCTTCTTCATTACGGCGATCAAACTGCGCAAATCTCCGTTTGATCTCTCCACCAGCCACCATGCGCACCAGGAGATGGTCAAAGGCATCACAACCGAGATGGCGGGGCCAACCTTTGCCATTATGAACGTTGCGGAGTATTATGAGATGATCCTGATGCTCGGCCTGGTGGCCCTGTTTTTCCTCAACGAAAACTGGTGGAGCTGGCCGCTTGCGATCGCTGTCTGCCTGTTCGTCTATTTTCTGGAGATTCTGTGGGATAACGTCTGCGCCCGCGTGAAGTGGAAAACCCTGCTCAACAGCTGCTGGATTGTCACGCTTCTCTGCGGCGGGCTGAACCTGCTGATTCTCATGCTGATTCATTAAGGGGGGCGGTTACATGGGAAAGCTTGCAAAATCTCCCTGGCTGCTTCACTATGATGGGAGCAGCTGCAACGGCTGTGATATTGAGGTGCTGGCCTGTACCACACCGGTTTATGATATTGAGCGCTTTGGCATTATCAATACAGGCGATCCGTTCCAGGCTGATATCCTGCTCATCACGGGCGGCATCAACAGCCAGAGCGAGAGCGTGGTCAAGCAGATATACAGCCAGATGCCGAATCCAAAGGTCGTCGTGGCGGTGGGCATTTGCGCGTGTACCGGCGGTATTTTTAAGACCTGTTATAACATCAAGGGCGGTGTGGATACGGTGATTCCGGTGGATATCTATGTTCCGGGATGCGCGGCCAGGCCGCAGGCCATTATCGACGGGGTTGTGAAGGCCCTTGCGCTGCTGGAGCAGAAGCGCGCGGACTATGCGGCCCAGCGCCGCAGCGCTGCACAGGAAGGAGGGATCGTCCGTGGAGCCGATCAATGAGATCATCCCGATTGAAATGGATCAATTCCTCTCCACTGTCATCCAGTTCAAAATGGATAAAATGCGTTTGGTGCAGATCTGCGCCTCCCGTCTGCCGGCACAGTATGAGCTGAGCTATTGCTTTGCGCGGGAACTGGATATGTGGACGCTTCGCCTCGTTGTGGATGAGGACACTCCTGTTCCGAGCATTACGCAGATGTATCCGTGTGCGTTCTTGCAGGAAAACGAAACCGCCGAGCTGTTCGGCGTGAAGATCCAGAATATCGAGCACGATTATAACAGCCGTCTGTACCGCATCGATCGGGAGACGCCGTTCAAGGAAAAGGGGTGAGAGTGGATGGCAAAGCGAAGCATTGTTCCCTTTGGCCCCCAGCACCCGGTTTTTCCCGAGCCGGTTCACCTGGACCTGGTTCTCGAGGATGAGGTGGTGGTCGGCGCGGTACCGAGCATTGGCTTTGTGCACCGCGGACTCGAAAAGCTGGTGGAGACGAAGGATTATAAAGAGTATATTTATATTGCGGAGCGTGTCTGCGGAATTTGCAGCTTTGGTCACGGCATGGGCTATTGTGAAGCGGTGGAGCGCGTGATGAACATCGACGTGCCGCCGCGTGCCAAATACCTGCGCACCATCTGGATGGAGATGAGCCGGATTCACAGCCACCTTTTGTGGCTGGGGCTTTTGGCGGACGCGCTCGGCTTCGAGAGCCTGTTTATGCAGTCCTGGCGTCTGCGGGAAAAAATCCTCGATATGTTTGATCTGACGACAGGCGGACGCGTGATCTTTTCCGTCAACACGCCGGGCGGCGTGCTCAAGGATGTGGATGCGTACATGCTGCACCAGCTGCTGCAAACGATCGACGAGATGGAACAGGATCTGCGTCCCGTCTCCGACGCTTTTCTGCGGGAATATACGGTGGGGACAAGACTGCATGGGCTTGGTGTGCTCAAGCCCGAGGACGCGGTGCAGCTCGGTGCGGTCGGTCCGATGCTGCGAGCTTCCGGCGTGCCCTACGATGCGAGAAAGCTGGGCTATGCGGCATATGGAGAGCTGGCTTTTGAGCCAATCGTTCTGACAGACGGCGATTCCTACGCGCGCTGTGAACTGCGATTGCAGGAGATTTTCCAGTCGTTCCACCTGATCCGGCAGGCGGTAGCCAAGCTGCCGAACGGCCCCATCGCCGTGCCGGTGAAAGGGAATCCGGACGGGGAGTATTTCATGCGGATCGAGCAGCCGCGCGGAGAAGCTGTCTACTACGTCCGTGCAAACGGGACAAAATTCCTCGATCGGTTCCGTCTGCGGACCCCCACGACAAGCAACATCCCGCCTATGCTGGAGCTGCTCAAGGGCTGTCAGCTTGCCGATGTACCACTTTTGATTCTCACGATTGATCCCTGCATCAGCTGTACGGAGAGGTGACGGAGATGGCGAATATCCGATTTTTGCCCTTTGCGCATACGGCGCTGAAAAATCTGTTTTCCAAGCCGGTAACGACGGGATATCCGTTTGAGCCTGCCGTCTATCCGGAGCGGATGCGCGGTCATATTCAGATTGCGATTGCGGACTGCATCAGCTGCGGTCTGTGCGCCCGTTCCTGCCCTCCGGGTGCCATCCAGACGAACCGCACCGCCGGGACCTGGACGATTCATCGCTTTGACTGCGTACAGTGCGGCAGCTGTGTGAATGTTTGCCCGAAGAAATGCCTTCGCATGGCTCCCGGCTATATTGAACCGGGGCCGGAAAAATGGAGCGAGACGTTCACGCGTCCCGGTTTCCCGCCTCTCGGTCAGAAGGCGGAATCTTCCCAGCAGCCTGCCCCGGCCCCCGCGCAGCCGGAGGGAAAGCCGGTCAACGACAGCTCCGCCTGCGTGTATTGTACTCTCTGTGCGAAAAAATGTCCGCAGGGAGCCATTTCCGTTGATCGCGCGGCCAAGACGTGGTCGCTTGACGAGCAGGCTTGTGTCGGGTGCGGCGTGTGTGTTTCCGCTTGCCCGAAAAAATGCCTGACACTTCGCTGAACAGACATGGAACAAAGAAAGGAACTGCCTATGATTCGCAAAGGTTTTAAAATGAAGCTGTATCCCGGTTTTGAGGAGGAGTATGAGAAGCGCCATAATCAGCTTTGGCCGGAAATGCGGGAGATGATCCATGAGTATGGCGGACACAACTACAGCATTTTTCTGGACAGAGAGACGCTGACGCGCTGTTCGGCTATCTGGAGATCGAGGATGAGGAAAAGTGGAACGCGTCCGCGCAAACGGCCATCTGCCGGAAATGGTGGGACTATATGGCGGATATCATGGAGACCAACCCCGACAACAGCCCGGTCAGCATCGATTTGCAGCCGGTGTTTCATTTGGATTAAGCAAACCCCAAAAACGGGATCGCCGCGTTTTTTCAGAGCGCGGCGATCCCGTTTGTCTTGTCATATGTTTGTTATGGAGTTTGTAGAAGAAGCGAAATCCACCAGATCACCAGCAGATGCGCGGGGTAAAACCAGTAAAACCCATATTGCAGCGCCCGGCTCCGCGTGCCGTGTGTCCCGTTATACAGAAGCAGCAGAGGGATGGCGAGGAAAACCCCAAAATAGCTGATGGTGAACAGGCTGGGAACTGCCAGCCCCTTTACCGCGTAGCAGGCGCCGACCGCCGCAAAAACGGCAAAGGCGCGTTTTCGATCCTGGCGGAACAGGCCGAACCCCAGAATCCACAAAATAGCGTACCAGCTCCAATCCGAACGCCAGGCCAGAGCGCAGCAGGCAAGCACCACAATGCATTTCAGCCAGACCGGATACCGTGGGTTGGCGGAGAAGGCCAGTGCCGCCAACCCGAGAAAGAGCGTCCACATCACGCTCGAGGTATTCCAAAAGGATGACAGGCCTCCATGACACAGTACAAACGGGACGTGGGAAACAAGAGCAGCCAGAAGGAGCCGTCCCAGATACCGGCGGAGGTTGGAGGTGTGGGCAAATCCCTCCGCGATGAAAAAGCACATGATGGGCGCGGTCAGCCTTCCGATCAGGCGCAGCAGCCATGCTTCCGGGACGAGAGGGAACAGAAAGGCGGTACAGTGGTCCACAACCATCGCGGCAACGGCGATCAGTTTGAGTTGATTGGCGTTCAGCCCGCGTCCTGTGCGGGGAAGAGGTTCCATATTTTGTATGCTCCTTTCGCCTGCGGCGGGGACTATTGGGAAAAACAGTTGCGGCCCGCGCGGGATGCGTGTACAATAGAAATAATCGGACAAAAATAAGGAGGAAAAGACATGGATGACATACAGTCGGTATTCCGTTTTCTGGATCGGGGCGTCAGCCCGTGGCATGCGGCCGCGGAAGCCTGCCGCCGTTTGGAGCAGGCGGGGTGTGAGCGTCTCGATGACACGCAGGAGTGGAAGCTGGTTCCCGGGAAACGGTATTTTGTGACACGGAACGGATCGGCCGTTCTGGCGTTCCGTGTGCCGAAGGGGAGGATCGGCTCCTGGAGAATTGCCCTTTCGCACAGCGACGCTCCCACCTGGCGGATTAAGAACGCGGGCATCGAAAAAGCGGGATGCGTCAAGCTGGAAACAGAAGGGTATGGCGGGATGATCATGAGCACCTGGCTCGACCGTCCACTGACGATCGCGGGACGCGTCATTTTGCGCACAGCCGATGGGCTGCAAACACGGCTTGTCTATGCGGATCAGGATCTGCTGGTGATTCCGAACCTGGCCATCCACTTTGACAGAGCAGCCAACGAGGGGAAAAAATGGGATCCCCAGGTGGATTTGCAGCCGCTTTACGGGCCGTGCGGGTGCCGTTCTTTTTCCGATCTGCTGGCCTCTGAGGCAGGCGGCTGTGCGCCGTCGGATATTCTCAGCTGGGATCTTTGCCTGACGCCGCGCCAGAAAGCGGTGCGCGTGGGCCCGGCCGGAGAATACTTCATGAGTCCCCGGATCGACGATCTGGAATGTGCCTGCACCACGCTGACAGCCTTTTTGGAAGCGGAGACGGAAACGGACGCCGCTTCGGTCTGGGGAATGCTGGACAATGAGGAGGTCGGCTCCTCGTCCCGCCAGGGTGCACAGGGGACTTTCCTCGCGGATACGCTGGCACGCATTTTGGAGACGCTGGGACAAAGCCGGTCGGATGGATGGCGGGCAGCCGCGTCCTCGCTGGTACTGTCCGCGGATAACGGCCATGCGGTGCATCCCAATCACCCGGAAAAATCGGATCCCGAAAACGGACCGGTTATGAACGGCGGTGTTGTGGTAAAAATAAACGCAAGCCAGAAGTATACCACCGACGCAATGACGGCCGCGCTGTTTGGGGAAATCTGCCGTCGGGTGGGCGTTCCCGTGCAGCGTTTCGCAAACCGCGCCGATATGCCGGGCGGCTCTACGCTTGGAAATTTGCAGGGCCACAGCCTTTCGGCTCCGATGCTCGACATCGGATTGGCGCAGATGGCGATGCATTCGGCGGTGGAAACGGCGGGAGTGGAGGATATCGGTTCCATGATCCGTGCGGTGCGCGCCTTCTATCAAACGCCGTTTGTCTGCACGGGAGATGGAAGCTATCGAATCGGGTGATCCAGCAGGGGGAAGTGTCGAACGCTGCTCTACAGCAGAAACGTGTTTTCCGCCCGGGCTGTGCAATGCTCCCGCAGCATCGCGACATGGGAGAGAAAATCCGGGTCTTCAAAGCGAAGCGCATGCGAAGGACAGACGCGCACGCATGACTGGCATTTGATGCAGACGCCGGAAACCAGCAGCGTTTCTCGTTCGATGCTGCCCATTGGGCATTGATCCGCGCACAGGCCGCAGCGTGTGCAGTTTTCTAGCAGGACAGGCTTGGCTTTCAGAAATTTTGCGGGCGTGCCGTCCGTTTTGAGCGGCGTGTAATAGGGAGCAAGCGGCGTTTCCCGATCGTAATCCAGGGGATCGATGTCCGGCTGCGCCAGTATTTGCGCGATGGATCGGGCAAAGGCGCATAGTTCGGCCAGATCCTCCTTGTCCGGCCTTCCTGCTCCGATTTCGTCGGAAAAAGCATGACGGCAGGCGATGGATGCAGCGGCCACTGGGACAAAGCCGCCGTTTTCCACCAGGAGAAGCCACTCACGCAGCGCGTCTCCCGGACTGCGGTTTCCAAAAACGCACAGTGGAACAACAGGCGTGTGGTGTCCGCGCAGTATCCGCGCGTACTCGGGAGCCAGCTTATTCGGCAGCCGTCCCGCATAGACGGGCGAAGCCGCCACCACCAGATCGTCCTCCTGAAAGCAGAGCGTTTTTTGACGGTCTTCCGGGAGTGTGAGTGAAAAATGTTCCTCGGCGGCGCCGAGAAGAGCGGCCAGTTGTTCCGCCAAAGCACAGGCCACGCGCTTTGTGCCGCCCGTGGGGCTGAAAAATACGGTGCAAACCCGGTTGATTTTCATAGAAGGTTCCTCCCTCCGGACGCCTGGCCCAGAGAAACGTATTTTCTGGGCCAGGCGTTTTTTCTTATTTTCATGATACCGAATTGACATACAGGACGCAACAAAAAATTTTCCATTTCTTTTGGAAAGCCGCTTGTCCAGCGGCTTTTTAATGGACACACAGAAAAACGGAAAAAATCACCTTCATAAAAAAACTTCGTCGAGGAACAGTAAGAAGGCCGAACGATTCGCAAAGAAATTTGAGAACCGTCCGGCGAAGGAAGGTGAATCCAATGAAGAAGGCATGGCAGGCTCTGGTGTCCTGCGTGTCGGCGCTTGCTCTGGCGGTATGCGCCGCGGTGGGTGTAGCCGGACGGTTTACCTGCGACAGCTATCGCGTCACGCCTGGCATGTCGCTCTCCTGGAACGGCGGCATGCTTTCCGCCCGTCCCAATACCGAGACTCTGGCGGTTTCGGGAATGAGGACACAGCAATATCAGGCGGAACTGCTGCTGTTCAATCGGATCCCGGTTAAATCCGTCTCCGTAAGCGTTGTGTCCGAGCGGCAGGTCATTCCCTGTGGAACACCGTTTGGTATTAAAATGTTTACCAACGGTGTGATGGTGGTCGGCATCGCGGAGATTCAGACAGAAAGCGGTATGGTAAATCCCGCGGAACAGGCCGGACTCCGGATGGGAGACATCATTGTGAGCGTTGATGGCAGCGCGGTAAACCGAAACGAAGAAATTGCCGCCCTTGTGGAAAAGAGCGGCGGCAAACCGGTTGAAATCCAGTACCGGCGAGAGGATAAGGAATATACGTCTCAGCTTTCTCCCGTAAAATCCCTGGTGGATGGAAAATGGAAAGCCGGTTTGTGGGTACGCGACAGCACAGCGGGGATCGGTACGCTGACTTTTTACGACCCGTCCACGGAGCAATTCGGCGGACTGGGCCACGGCGTCTGCGATACAGACACAAGCGAGCTGATGCCCTTTCTCAACGGTGAAATACTGCCTGTAACCATCAGCGGGGTGACGAAAGGCGCCAAAGGCGCGCCCGGCGAGCTTCACGGCTATTTTGAAGGCGACGAAGCCATGGGCGTGATGCACGCCAACGACGAGGCGGGCGTGTACGGCGAACTCTATGAGTCTCCGGCGGGAGAACCGATGACGGTTGCTCTGTCGCAGGAGGTCCATCCCGGTCAGGCACAGATTATCTCGACGGTTGACGGCGAAGGGCCGCAGCGATATGATGTGGTGTTGGAATACGTCAACTATCGTGAGAGCGGGGAAGGCAAAAACATGATTCTCCGTGTCACAGATCCCCGGCTTTTGGAAAAGACGGGGGGAATCGTACAGGGGATGAGCGGCAGCCCGATTCTGCAAAATGGAAAGCTTGTCGGCGCCGTGACACATGTTTTTGTCAACGATCCCACAAGAGGTTATGGGATTTTTGCCGAGAGCATGCTGGAAAACGAATCAAAAGTTTCTTCTGAATAATGTCACAAAGGCCGCCCGTCCTCTCTGTGAGGATGGGCGGCCCCGTTTTTATGCGTGTGCGGCGTACGGCAAAATTATGCCGCCAGCTCAAAGGTCAGAAGGACAGGATTGTGATCACTGAACGCAAAATCGGAATCAATGTTCTGCGCCTGTGCCTTCAGGTTATCCGAAACAAGGAAGCCGTCAACGACGGTTGTGTAATTGACGCCTTTTTCGTAGGGAATATCAGCCCCACGGCAGGTGGGAACCTCAAACCCGTTTTCCGCCGCGACAAACGAAAAGCGCTCTGGCAGTTCCGAGTCATCCAGTGTCTGCACCCATCCGGGAAATTGCTGCTGGGAAGGGAATGCGTGCTCCGTGCCGTACAGAGCATGGTTGAAATCTCCTCCGGTCACGACATAATTTCCTTTTTCGTACTCTTCTTCCAGTACCTGGCACAGCATTTCCAGCTGCTGTGTGCGAATCCCGCCGCTGTCATATGCGGACATGTGACTGTGAATCAAAACCAGCTGGCGATCGGTGCCCTCCACCGGAAGACGGGTGACGGAGAAGCAGCGGTCCAGATCGGTGAACTTAACAAAGAAGCTTTCATCCACCGGATAGCTGCAGCGTACCGCCTCATCGACAGCATAGCGAGACAGAGTCAGCAGACCGGCGGTCACGGAGCCGTGCGGATCGTTCAGCGGGTAAGCGAGATATCCGCTGTGAAAATTTTCCGCCCATGTGCTGGAATATGCGGAAAACGCTTCGGTGATTTGCGCACGCTGATCCACCTGATGGCTGCGGTGGGCTTGCTGATCCACCTCCTGCAAAAGCAGAAAGTCCGCGTCCAGCTCTTTCAGGGTGTCCAGCGCCAGATCCGTGTTAGTGAGCACGGATTCCCGGCTGACGGCTTTTCCGTATAATCCCTGTGTGGGCGTTCCGTCCAGCATGGTGCCGGTGTCCATAAAGAAGGAATATTCCGGCCCGTATGCGCCGAAGCCGATGTTGCAGGTGACGGCCTTGTAAGGCGTGTCCAGCTGCAAAACGGCCGTCTGCGGAGAGTAGACCTCAAGCGCGGTGTTGTCCTCAATCCGATAATACTGGATTTGCAGATAAGCAATATATCCTCCCACGGTGAGCACCAAAACCAGAAGAAGAACCGATACGACCAGAGCGGCGCGTTTAAAAAAGCGTTTCATAAGAAGCATCCTCCATTCTGAGAAAACAAAAAAGAACAGCACAAAACAAAGCGTTTCGTGCTGTTCTCTGTCTCTCAAACACTGTAAGGACATTATAAATAAAAATAGATGGGATTTCCATTCGCATTTAGTACAAAAATGGAAAAGGTGCTTTGGCAAATGTTTTCCATGACCGCCGGAAAGGAACTCTGCCGTTTCAGCATAAAAACGCCCACAGACAGTATAAAGCGAACTGCCTGTAGGCGTTTTGCCCGGTCAAGGTTTGTTTTTGTTGTACAGGATCCGAAGTCCTTTGAGAATCAATTCACTGTCGCAGATGATATCACTCTTGCAGTATTTGGTGATATTCGGCGCAAGACCGCCTGTGGCGACTACAGTGGGCTTTTCCCCAAGCTCCTGCGACACTCGTTCGATGATGCCGTCGATCATCGCAGCGTTTCCGTATACGATGCCGCTTTTCATGCAGTCAATTGTGTTGGTGCCGATGACGCGCTTCGGGCCTTCCAGGTTGATGTGGGGAAGCTGGGAGGTGTGGCTGGAAAGCGCTTCGAGCGAGATCGCAATGCCGGGGATGATCATGCCGCCGACATAATTGCCGCGCTTGTCCACAACGGAGAGCGTTGTGGCCGTGCCGAGATCGAAAATCAAAATCGGCTTGAGATATTCCGCCGCCGCAGCCACCGCGTCCGTGACAAGGTCGCTGCCGAGCTGGGCCGGATTGTCCATCACGATGTTCAGCCCTGTTTTCAGCCCCGCGCCGACGATGAGGGACTCCTGGCCGCACAGCTGGCGGATTGCGTCCTTCATGGTGACGGTAAGGGTGGGAACCACGGAGGAAATAATACTTCCCTCAATATCGTGGCGTTCCACCTGGTTCAGGATAAACATGTTGCGCATCAGCGCCGCGTATTCGTCGCTGGTTTTCACACGATCGGAACTCAGACGGGCGGTGAACAGGAGACGGCCCGTGTCAGGCTCCAGACAGCCCAGCACAATGTTGGTGTTTCCAATGTCGATGGCAATAATCATCCGGTGACGCACCGTCCTTTTTTACATCCTGCGGCGCTTGAGGGAGAGCAGAATCTTTCCGATCGCGGGGGTCAGCACAGCCGCGAGAGCGGTTTCCGCCACGCCGTTGGTGCCCACAACGCCGAGCACCACGCCCGCAACAGCTTCCACCGGAATTCCGTTGACGGAAGCGTAAGCGTCGCGGAACAGAAAATAAATAAGCGACATGACAAGCCCGGTGTTCAGGATGGCTCCCGAGGCTCCAGCGATTGCCATGGAGAGGATTTCTCCCCGGCTGCTTTCCTTCATGAGCTTCTGTAAGCCGCGGTAGACAAACCACGGCACAACGCCGACGAGGATGCGCGGCACAAAGCAGATCACAAGGCTCAGCGGGCTGCCGTTCGGCGTACCGGGGACAGGAACGAGCGGCGTGAACGCGAAGGAGAGGACAGCGGGTGACATCGTGTTGCTCAGAAAACTCACAAGCCCAAACATAGCGCCGAGGACAGCGCCGTAGCGCGGCCCAAGGAGCAGACAGCCGATAATAACGGGAATGTGCAGAGTGGTGGCCTTGATCAACCCCAGCGGCACCATTCCCAGCGGCGTAAGCCCCAGGACAAAGACGATGGCTGTGAAGAGTGCGAGCAGCACAAAATCACGGTACTTGACGGTCGCTTGATTCATATTCAATTACCTCCTGCTGCTGTTCCCATATTTGGGATACAACGCAAATTTCGTTTTCATTATAGGAGGTGGGAAGGGGAAATGCAAGAGGAAATGATCACAAATTGTCAAAAAATTCACGGACTATCTTTGAAGGAATTTCCTTTCAAGCGTTCCGATTGTTCATTCCAGAGCTAAAGGGCGGAAGTGGGTGCAAAAATGTAAAATTCATAAATTATTCATTGAATTCAGAAAAGAAAGGGACTACAATAGTTTTAGCAGTTAGCAGAATCGAGTGCTAAAATCTATGTGAACAAGGAGTCTTGTGACATGGCAGTCAAACAATTCCAGGCAGAATCCAAGCGCCTGTTGGATCTGATGATCAATTCCATCTACACACATCAGGAGATTTTTCTGCGTGAGCTGATCAGCAACGCGAGCGACGCAATCGACAAGCTGTATTACCGCACGCTCAGCGACGGCGATACCGGCCTTTCCCGCGATGATTTCTCCATCTCCATCATCCCGAACAAGCAGGCCCGCACCCTCACCATTGAGGACAACGGCTGCGGCATGACGGAGGAGGAGCTGGAAAACAACCTCGGCACCATCGCCAAGAGCGGTTCCCTCAACTTTAAGAAGGAGAATGAGCCGAAGGAGGACATTGAAATCATCGGCCAATTCGGCGTGGGCTTTTACTCCGCATTCATGGTGGCTGAGAAGGTTACGGTTGTCAGCCGCGCGTATGGCTCAGACACAGCATGGAAGTGGGAAAGCTCCGGAGCGGAGGGCTACACCATGGAGCCCGGTGAGCGCAGCGGGCATGGCACGACCATCACCCTGCAGCTCAAAGCCAACACCGAGGAAAACAATTACGACGAATTCCTGGACACCTATCGTCTGAAGGAACTGGTGCGCAAATATTCCGACTATATCCGCTATCCAATCCGGATGGATGTGGAAAAGAGCCGCATGATCGAGGGCACCGACAAGGACGCGGAAGGCAAGTATAAAACGCCGGAGTACGAAACGTACACCGAAAACGAGGTGCTCAACTCCATGGTTCCGCTCTGGCGCAAGAACAGGAGCGAGATCAAGGAGGAGGAATACAACCAGTTCTATAAGGATAAATTCCACGATTTCGCCGATCCGCTGCTGGTGATCCACAGCAGCACGGAGGGCACAGCCACTTATAACGCCCTGCTGTTTATCCCGTCGCAGGCTCCGTTCGATTACTACAGCCGCGACTATGAGAAGGGTCTCCAGCTTTTCAGCAACGGCGTGATGATCATGCAGAAATGCCCGGATCTGCTGCCGGATTATTTCAGCTTTGTGCGCGGCCTGGTGGACAGCCAGGATCTTTCTCTGAATATTTCGCGTGAAATGCTGCAGCACGACCGCCAGCTCAAGCTGATTGAGAGCCGTTTGGAGAAAAAGATCAAATCCGAGCTGGAATCCATGCTCAACCGTGATCGCGAGAAGTATGAGAAATTCTTCAAGAATTTCGGCTTGCAGCTCAAGTATGGCGTGTATGCCGATTACGGCGTACACAAGGATCTGCTTCAGGATCTGCTCCTGTTCTATTCGTCCTCCGAGAAGAAGCTGGTCACACTCAAGGAGTATGTGTCCCGCATGAAGGAGGATCAGAAGTATATTTACTATGCCTGCGGAGAAACGGTCGAGCGCATCGATCTGCTGCCGCAGACGGAAGCCCTCAAGGAAAAAGCCTATGAGATCCTTTATCTCACCGACAACGTCGATGAGTTTGCCCTGCGCATCATGATGAAGTACGACGACAAGGAGTTCCGCTCCGTGTCCGCCGACGATCTCGGCCTGGAGACGGAGGAGGAGAAGAAGGCAGCGGAAAAGCAGGTGGAAGAAAACAAAGACCTGCTTGCCTTCCTTCGGGATTCTCTCAACGGCAAGGTGAAGGCTGTCATTCTCTCCCAGAAGCTCAAGAGCCATCCGGTCTGCCTGTCCACGGAGGGCGCGATCTCCATGGAGATGGAAAAGGTGCTCAATTCGATGCCGATGCCCGAGGGCGAGAAGGTGCAGGCGCAGCGCGTGCTGGAAATCAACGCCAACCATCCCATTTTTGCCAAGCTGGCCAAGCTGTATGGTGACGGCGACAAGGATCGCGCCGCGAAATACGCAAAGCTTCTCTATAATCAGGCTCTGCTCATTGAGGGCGTATCGATCGAGGATCCGCTGGCCTTCTCGAACGATATTTGCGACCTGATGGTGGAATAAAACATCCCCGATTCATAGAATGAAAAAAGCACCGCGAAGGGAGAAATCCCTTCACGGTGCTTTTGTATTACAGATCGTCGTCCGGTACGGCTTTCCCGTATGTCTTTTCTTTTTCCTCCAGCGCGCGCAGGATAATGTCCACGCTGCCCTGCAAGCCAAAGGTGTGGGTGTCGAGGATGAGATCGTAGTTCTGCATGTCGCCCCATTTGCGGTTGCTGTAGAAATTGTAGTAATTTCCGCGCTGTTTATCTTTTTTCGCGACAGCGTCCGCTGCTTTGTCCGCTTCCACGCCGTATTCCTCCACCGCGCGGCGCATCCGGATCTCCTTCGGAGCCTGCAAAAACAGGTTCAGGCAGTTCGGTTCGTCGCGAAGAACATAATCGGCGCAGCGCCCCACGATCACAAAGGGACCTTTCTTTGCGGCCTCCTTGATGATGTCGGCCTGCAGCAGGAAAAGCTTGTCGTTGATTGGCATGTTGTTTGCCACAGAGGTGTAGCTCCCCATGACAAGGGAATACAGCAGGCTGCTGCTTGCCCGCTCGTCGGCCTTGGCAAAGACCTCCTCGCTCATGCCGCTCTGCTTGGCGGCGATGGCGATCAACTCCTTGTCGTAGAAGGGAACCTCGAAAATCTCCGAAAGCTTTTTGCCGATCAGACGGCCGCCGCTTCCGTATTGACGGGCTATGGTAATGATGGTTTTTGTCATGGAATCTCGCCTGCCTTTCCGTGGGACAGATCGCACATTGTGCGTTTGCCTGTCCCTCTGTTTTTTATTTTATTCTTTTTTATGGAGATTGTCAAACGAAAATGCTAAAAAATCAAGATTGCATCCCTCAATAAAGAGGCGTTTTCTACAAAAGAAGAGAGACGTATCCTTAGAAAAGGCAAAAGCTCCATGCTTTCCGCGGAACAGCGGAACGGCTGTGCGGAACCGCACAAAATCCTTCATTTTTTTGCCTGATTGTGGTATTCTAAAAGCATATGTTCCGGAGTGTTTCGTGCGGCGCTCCCGCCGTGCGGAAAGAGCGCCGCTGCTCTCTCCAGGATCTTATGCTGATCGGAGTGTGAAACATGAAGCTTTTAATTTTGGATGGAAACAGCATCCTGAACCGGGCTTTTTACGGGATCCGCATCCTTACCACCAAGGAAGGCCTGTATACAAACGGAATCTATGGTTTCCTGACCATGCTGCAAAGGCTGCTGGCGGAGACAGAGCCGAGCGCCGTGGCCATCGCGTTTGACCGGAAAGCCCCAACGTTCCGCCACAAGGCGTACGCGGGCTATAAAGCGCAGCGCAAGGGAATGCCGGAGGAGCTGGCCCAGCAGCTCCCGAACCTCAAGGAGCTTTTGCAGCTTCTCGGCTACCGGCTTGTCGAGTGCGACGGCTTTGAAGCGGACGATATCCTCGGCACCTTCGCCCGCGTCTGCCGGGAGGAGGGCGCGGAATGTGTGATTGCCACCGGCGATCGTGACAGCCTCCAGCTGGTGGGCAGCGGCGTGACCGTGCGTCTTGCCACCACCAAGATGGGGCAGCCGCAGGCGACCGTCTATGATGAGGCGAAAATTCGGGAGGAATACGGAGTCGAACCGGCCCAGCTCATTGATATCAAGGCCATCCAGGGCGATACCTCAGACAACATCCCCGGCGTTGCCGGAATTGGACCGAAGGGCGCGGGGGAGCTGATCCAGCGCTTCCACGATCTTGACTATATCTATGATCATCTTGCGGAGCTCGATATCAAGGAAGGCCAGCGCAAAAAGCTGGAAGCCTCCAAGGATAACGCATATCTCAGCCGCTGGCTTGGCACCATCCGCACCGACGCGCCGGTGGATACAAAGCTTTCCGACTATATCCCCGGCCCGGTAGATCCGGCCGCCGGATCGCTCATGGCGCGGTTGGAGTTTTTCTCTCTGATGGAGAAGATGGGAATCGCGCCGGGCGAGCCGTCCGCGCCGCAGGCAGGGGAGACGCCGGCGGTTTTGTGGACTTGGAGCGCGTCCGCGCCGCAGGATTGGCGGGAGAATACGGGGGAGATCGCGCTTTGTCCCGCATATGGAGAAAACGGCGCGCTTGCGGGAATGACGGCGGCCCAGAACGGACAAGTGTTCCCGCTCAATAGCTGGGAGGAACAGAAAGAGGTCTGTGCCGGTGAGCAGGCACGCAAGCTGATTCCGTCCACCAAGCAGCTGTATGCCGCTTTGGAACGGGAGGGCGCATGCCTGTCTGGCCCGGTATTTGACGTATCGCTGGCTGCCTATCTGCTGAATCCCTCCGCAAAGGGGTATGAGATTTCCCGGCTTGTGCAGGAGTACGCCGTGCCGGTGCCGCAGGTAGATAGAGTGCCGGAGGAACAGGCGGGGGAGATTGTGTCGTGCGCCGCGCTGCCGGGGCTGTGCGAAAAGCTGAGCGCGGAGATCCGGGAGAAGGGGCAGGAAAAGCTTCTCGATGAGATTGAGATCCCATTGGCTCGCGTGCTGGCTCATATGGAAATGGAAGGCTTTGCGGTGGACAGCGAAGGGATCCGCGCTTACGGTGAGCAGCTCCAGGGGGAAATTGAACGCTTGGAGCAGGAGATTTATCAGTCCGTCGGTTATGAATTTAACATCAATTCCCCCAAGCAGTTGGGTGACGCCCTCTTTGTGAAGCTGGGCCTTTCCCATGGAAAAAAGACAAAAACAGGCTATTCCACAAACGCGGAGGTGTTGGAGAGCCTGCGCTATGAGCATCCGGCGGTGGAGCAGGTGCTCAATTACCGTGGGCTGACAAAGCTGAAATCCACCTACTGCGATGGCCTTCTGAAAGTGATCGGCCCGGATGGGCGGATCCATTCCAGCTTCAACCAGACGGAAACACGCACGGGCCGCATCAGCTCCACGGAGCCGAATTTGCAGAATATCCCGGTGCGCACGGAGCTGGGACGCGAGCTGCGCCGCTTCTTCCTTGCGCGCCCCGGCTGGGTGCTGGTGGATGCGGACTATTCGCAGATTGAACTGCGTGTGCTGGCGCATGTCGCCAACGATCCGAACATGATTCAGGCGTTCCTCGACAACGACGACATCCACCGCCGCACGGCGGCGCAGGTATTCCATCTGCCGGAGGACATGGTCACGCCGTTGATGCGCAGCCGTGCCAAGGCAGTCAATTTCGGCATTGTCTACGGCATCGGCGCGTTTTCGCTGAGCAAGGATATCGGTGTCACGCGCAAGGAGGCGGAGCAGTATATCGCGGATTACCTGCACCATTTCAGCGGGGTTGACGAGTATATGCGCCGTACGGTGGAGGAAGCCCGGGAAAAAGGGTATGCCGAGACGATCTTCGGCCGCCGCCGGTACCTGCCGGAATTGGCTTCCGGGAACTTTAATATGCGTTCCTTTGGGGAACGTGTTGCGCGCAATATGCCGATCCAGGGGGCCGCGGCCGATATCATCAAGATCGCCATGATCCGTGTGGACGAGCGGCTGCGCCGGGAGGGCCTGCAAGCCCGTCTGATTCTCCAGGTGCACGACGAACTGATCGTCGAATGCCCGGAGGAGGAGGCCGAGCGCGTGTCCGCTCTGCTGACCGGAGAGATGGAAAGCGCCGTGAGCCTGTCCGTTCCAATGGTCGCGGAAGCCAAGGTGGGCCGCACCTGGTATGAGGCGAAGGCATGAGCGGGCTGTTTACCTGCCCCGTCTGCGGCCGCCCGCTGGAGCGGGAGGAGCGGACGTGGGCCTGCAAAAAGGGGCATTCCTTTGATGTGGCGGCGGAGGGCTACGCCTATCTGCTGCCGCCGAATAAAAAGCATTCCAAGGATCCCGGCGACACGCGGCAAATGGTGGCCGCGCGCCGTGCGTTTCTGGAAGCGGGCTATTATGAGCCGTTCCGCCGCCGTCTCTGTGAACTGGCGTGTGAAGCGCTGCAAGGCGTCCCAGCCCCCGCTGTTCTGGACGCGGGATGCGGTGAGGGTTGGTATACCTCGGCGCTGTTGGACACCCTGCACGGCGCGGGGATGACGCCGGAGCTGTGCGGCTTTGACATCAGCAAATCCGCCGTGCGTGCCGCGGCCAAGCGGCACAAGGGGATTGCCTTTGCCGTGGCCAGTGCGTTTTCCATCCCTGCGGCAGATGCGTCCGCCGATCTGGTGGTTAACGTGTTTGCGCCCATCGTGCCGGAGGAGCTGAGCCGTGTGGCTAAACCGGGCAGTTTTTTGCTGCTGGCCATTCCCACACCGCGCCATCTGTACGGGATGAAAGAAATCCTGTACGAAAAGCCCTACGAAAACGAATACCGCGAGACGACATATCCCGGCTTTTCGCTTGTGCGCCGGGAAGCGGTGACGGGGGAGATCACGGTGAATTCCCCAGAGCACATCGAAGCGCTGTTCTCCATGACGCCTTATTACTGGAAAACGCCGCGCGAGGGAGCCGAGCGGCTGCGTCGCCTTTCCTCTCTGCATACGGAGATCGGCTTTGACTTCCTGCTCTATCGAAGGGAGGATCGCCCATGACGGAAACCGATCGTCAAACAGAGCGTCTGGAAAATATCCTGTTTCTCATCGTCATAACGTTTCTGGCCATGGCCATGCGTTTTTTTCTTTTCCCCATTGAATCAGGAGATTATCTGCAATTCCTGCATCCCTGGTATGAAACGCTGAAGGAAAACGGCGGTTTGCTTGCTATTGGGATGGATATCGGAGACTACATGCCGCCGTACTTTTACATCCTTGCGCTGCTGACGTATCTGCCGATCTCTGATCTGTTTGCCATCAAGATGGTTTCGAGCGCGGTGGACATTGTGCTGGCCATTTTCGCGGCAAATCTGGCAGCGGACGGAGAGCGCGCCTCGCGCCGCTGGCTGGCGGCGTACTGCATCGTGCTGTTCCTTCCCTCCGTCTTTTTGAATTCCGCCGTTTGGGGCCAGTGTGACGCGATCTATGTGTCGGCCTTGCTCGCGTTTCTGTATTTTGTGCGGCGTGGACGGAGCAATGCGGCGGTGCTGGCTTTTTCCATCTCGTTTGTATTCAAGCTTCAGGCGGTGTTTTTCGCTCCGCTGCTGCTGTTGTTTCTGCTCAAACGGTGGGTGCGGTGGAAAAGCCTGTGGATTCTTCCGGCGGTTTATCTCGCGGCCTGCCTGCCTGCCGCTGTGATGGGACGCAGCCTGTGGGATCTGCTGACAGTCTATTTTTCGCAGGCCGGGCAGTACAATCTTCTTGCCATGTTCCTGCCGAATCTCTATACCTGGCTGGGAGACAGCACTGCCGCCGAAATCAGCCGGGCAGGCGTCCTGCTTGCGGGAGGAGTGGTGCTCTGCGCCGTCTTTTTCCTGTATCGCCAGCCGTTTGAGAAATCCATGGAAAACCTTGTGAGTGTGGGGCTGTTTTTCGCTCTCCTCACACCGTTTCTGCTGCCGCACATGCACGAGCGGTACTATTTCCTTGCGGACCTGACCAGCGTGGTGTTTGCGTTCTGGTTCCCGAAAAAATGGGGAGTGGCTTTCACCGTCTGTATCGCGTCGGCGTATGCTGTGTGCCATAATCTGTTCGGCACTGATTTTTTCCCGGTGGAGCTTTTGGGCGTGGGTTTGCTGTTTATCATCTGTGTGATGGCGCGCCATCTTACGGAGCGCCTGCGGGGAAGGGAGGCGGCCTGAGATGGAGATTGTACCGATGCAGGCGTGCCATGTGGACGATCTCGCGGAGATCGAGCGCCTTTGCTTTGCGCATCCATGGACGAGGGAGGGGCTGGCGGCAGAGCTCGAAAGCCCGACGGCTCTCTTTCTCGTTGCTGAGGAGGAAGGGAAAGCGGTGGGCTATGCCGGCTCGCATGTTGTCTGCGGCGAATGTTACATTGATAATGTGGCAGTCCATCCCAACCTGCGGGGCCGTGGGATGGCTCTTGCCCTGCTGACGGAGCTGATCCGGCTGGTCCGGGAGCGGGACGGCGTGTTTCTCACCCTGGAAGTGCGGGAAAGCAATGCCCCCGCGCGCAGCCTTTACGGAAAGCTTGGCTTTTCCGAGGCGGGCCGCCGCAGGGGCTTCTACTCCGAGCCGCGCGAGGATGCGCTGCTTCTCACTTTGACATTGTAGTGTTTACCAGAGACCGGCGTTCTCGTCCGTCTCTCCCTGTACCTCCTCCGTGCTGTCTGCGGAGGAGGTTTCTTCCAGTGTGGGGAAAGCTTCCGTTTCGTCCTCGCCAACGGTGGATAAGAGAGCGTCGATTTGGAATAGGGCTTCCCGAATACAGCCGCGCACCTTTGCGACATGGGCGCGGGCCTGCGCGAGGTTGCGGGCCTCCTGTTCGGCCTGCTGGGAGGCGGCGGCAAGCACCTGCACGGCTTCCTGCTTTTTCTCCAGGAGCTCTTCCTCCAGCTGCCGGTGGGCGCGCTCCGCCTCTGCCCGGGCTTCCGCCAGCAGCCGATCCGCGTCTGCTTTGGCGCGCTCCTGCATCCGGACGGTTTCCTCGGAAGCCTGTGCACGGGTGTGTGCCGCGAACTTCTGAGCGCTGATCAGAGCCTCTGCGATGGCTTCTTCGGGCTGCTGTCCGGCATCTTTCTCCTTCTGTGCGAGACGTGCGCGCAGATCCTCCAATTCCTTTTCCAGGGAAGCGCATCGCTGCTCGCGTTCTCCGATCAGCCGCGCGACGTCCTCTTTATTATATCCGTGAAAGCTTGTGCGAAGATCTGTGATCTGCATCCGCGTGTTCCTCCCTTTTTGCCCGGTGTGTTTCAACGCTCCGGGCTGTTTGCTTTATTATACAGGTTTCTCAGCCTTCTGGCAAGGAGGTTGCTGCGCTTTGGGAAAGCCAAGGCCTTCGAAATACCGCTCATTATACAGCACAGCCGGATCCTCCGGTTTAAGAGCCTGTGCGCGCTTGTGGTAATCATATGCCGTTTCCGTCTCGCCCAAACGATCAAAGCAGACGCACAGCTGCATCAGGGGGAAGAAGCCCGCGAAATCCGGGTTGTAAAAGCCGAAACGGTTGTCGGGGGGAGGACAGTCGATGGCCGTCCGGTACCAGTAGGCCGCCCGCCGGTAGTCCCCGCGGCTTTGGAGAAGGCCGCCCGCCGCACAGCAGGCTTCGGCGCGGGGCGAATCAAATACAAAGCTGGAAAATACGGCGTTCAGCGCACCTTCCCAGTCGCCCAGTCGCTCCCGGCAGGCGGCAAGATCCAAACAGGCGCGGATGTTGTCCTCCAGCCAGCCGCCGCGCTCGTCCAGAAAGCGTTTCAGCCACACGGCGGCTTCCGGGTCGCGTCCCGCTCCCACAAGCTCACGGGCATAATACAGCTGTTGGCGCGGGGTGAGCGATTTGCCCTTTTTCAGAAGGCCTTCGAAAATGCGCAGATTCCGCCCGGTTTCCGGCGCCTTGAGCTTTCGATGCTCGATCGGAAGCGGAAGGCTGATCCGCCGGCCGGAGGGGGGGATCACCTCATGCACTTCCCCTTCCCAGCGAAAACCCTTGGCGCGGCGCAGCAGACGCTCCCGGTAAAAGATCAGGGTGGGACGGCCCGCCGCGTCGAAGGCGGTGTGATACGGCAGCATGACCATATCCACGGAGGGATCCAGCTTTTCGCGCAAAAGCAAAAGCCCCCGGCGCGTTTGCTCCGGAACCACATCGTCCGCGTCCAGCCAGAACAGATAGTCACAGGTTGCCTTGGAGAACGCAAAATTCCGCGCGGCTGCAAAGTCGTCCTTCCAGACAAAGTCGTAGACCTTGGCTCCGCATCGCAGGGCGATTTCTTTTGTTTGGTCGGTGGAACCGGTGTCCGCGATGATAATTTCATCCGCAACGCCCTCGGCGCTGCGCAGGCATCGTTCCAAAACGTCCTCCTCATTTTTGACAATCATACAAAGGCTGATGGTAATCATCCGCATCCTCCTTCCGGAAAGCGCCTTTGCAGCGCTCTTTTGCCTGCTCCATTCTATGTGCGGGGAGGGAAATTTGGTTCAAAAGAAATTTCTTTAAAAAATTTGAAAAAAGGTGTTGACAAATGGAAAGTTTTTGATATAATAAATATCGTTGTCCGGAGCGAAAAGCGAAAGACAAAAGCTTCTGAAAAATATTGCGGAATTGTGTAATGGTAGCACGGCAGACTCTGACTCTGTTTGTGAGGGTTCGAATCCTTCTTCCGCAGCCATTTCGAGGTGTGGCTCAGCTTGGTAGAGCGCTACGTTCGGGACGTAGAGGCCGCTGGTTCGAATCCAGTCACCTCGACCAGCTGAGTCTGGCCGTCAGTGCAGACGGCAGCAAAGAGCGCCGCAGAGTTTTCTGCGGCGCTCTTTGCATATCCTGAAATTTTTCTATTTGGAAAAAGAAAGGACGGACGCCCTTCCATCGCCAGTGGAGGAGCGTCCGTCTCTTTTCATTCACATTTTTATAAGCTGTTTGCACTGGAAGGCTGCGGATTGCGCATGAGAGCGGCACGGTGGGCCGGAATCCATGTGAGCAGAGCGAACAGTACAGCGAACACCAACAAAAGCAAGGTCAGTTTCCAGGGGACGAAGAAAATGCTTGCCACAAAATCCCCAAACAGTTTCAGCGTCTCAGCGGGAATCAGCATCAAGAGGGAGGGAAGTCCGGCAAATATGGAAACGGGAATCAGAATAGCCAATGTGACGCGCAGCCATTTTGAAATCACATAAAACAGGCAGCCAAGGAAAAGACCCGCATAGGCGCAGGCAAGGGAAAGAGCGATGTCCAGCAGCACACCCTGCATCAAAAAGGGGAAGCTTGAAAAGGGAGAGGAGATATTCTGTAATTCTCCGTAAATCATGAAAAACAGTGTTCTGGAGTTGGAAAACAAGCTGAAAAACAGATTCACCAAAAGGGTGATGGGAGCCATTGCCACACTGAGAACAAAGAGACTCAGAAGCATACAGAGGTAAATTTTTCTGCGGGAAATTCCGGATGCCATCGCAAAATGAAAGCTTTCTTTCCATATGCAGCATCCAAACACAAAACAAAAAATGGTGACAGCCATTTCCTGTGAAGTGTTCACAGAGTTTGCTTCAGGGTCTACCCTGTTGATGAAAGCAATAAGCACAACCTGTACCAAAATAATGACAAGAAACATCACGCCCGCGGAACGGAGCATGCTTTGCAGATGGTAACGGAAGGGACCCTTCCAGATAGAAGTTGTCATATGGTTCATCCTTTCTCCTCTGGGTTACACATTGGTCAGCTGGATAAAAAGCTGCTGCAAATCCAGCGCGCTGATCTCCAACCCGTCCGGGGCTTTTTCCTGGTCTGGCGTCCCCTGTACATAGGCTGTTTTCAGGCCGCCGAGATTCTGTGTCCCGAACAGCTTTTTCCCAGCCGTGAAAGCGTCCACAGCCCCAGCCGGACCGCTCACGGTGTATCCGCGGGACAGGGTATCCTCCACCGGCTCGTTGAGCATCAGCTTTCCCTTGTTGATCACGATGATGTGATCGAGCAGGGCCGAGCATTCTTCGATCAGATGGGTGGAGATGACGACACAGCGCGGATTTTTTGCGAAATCCTCCATCAGCTCCCGGTAAAACAGGTCGCGGTGGTTGGCGTCCAGTCCCAGAACCGGCTCATCGTAAAAGGTAAACGGACATTGGGAAGCCATTGCAACAATCAGCTTGAAAATGGTGGCGTAGCCGGTCGAAAGCGACTGGATTTTCGCTTTCAAAGACAGCTCAAACTTTTCACACAGCCGGAGTGCCTGTTCCATATCAAAGCCAGAGCGGAAGCGGGAATACCAAAGCAAGCCGTTTTTGACCCGCATGGTGGGGAAGAGGTTGCCGTCGCTCATGCAGACGATCTGCTGCTGTGCGCGGGTGTTTTCCCATACCGATTCCCCATTCAGGAGGACGTCGCCCTCCGTGGCGTGCCGCCAATTTGCCGTAACGCTCAGCAGCGTGCTTTTTCCCGCGCCGTTGCGGCCCAGCAGTCCGTAAATATGTCCCGGTTCCAGTGTGAGGGAAACGTGGTCCAGAGCGGTGACGTCACCGAAACGCATGGTCACGTTTTCATATGTCAGCTTATTCATGGTTTTCCTCCTCTCCGCCCAGCATGGCGGCCAGCTCCTGGCGTGAAATGCCGAGTTTTCCCGCTTCCTCTAACAGCGAGACAATGTACCTGTCATAAAAATCCTGTTTTCTCTTTTCCATAATCTTCTTCTTTGCTCCCTGGGCCACGAACATCCCAAGCCCGCGTTTTTTGTAGACTGCGCCGCTTTCGACCAGAAGGTTGATTCCTTTCAAAGCGGTGGCGGGGTTGATTTTGTAGGTGACGGAAATTTCAGTTGTGGATGGAATCTGGGATTTTTCCGGGAAAGCCTCCGTCAGGATAGCATCCTCTATTTGCTCCGCAACTTGCAGATAGATCGGCTTCTCCCCGTCAAAATGCATGGATCGGCCTCCTTTCTCTTTTCAGAGGTTGGTTTGTTACTTGGTTAATTAGTTGAGTAACTAACTGATTGTGTCATAATCATAGCGCGGAAAAAGGAAATTGTCAAGAGGGAAAATAAAAAAATGCCCACCCGGAAACGGAGTGGGCAAATCATTTATTTAAAGTAAATAATAATTTATTTTAAGACAATTATATTTTGAGTGACTCCCTGATAGCATAATATCGGGAGGCGGTGTCATGCAGACAGAGTTCCCAGAACGTTATATCACGTTGGGGTTGAAAATCGCTTACTACAGAAAAAAGGCAGGATTTACACAAGAGAGTTTTGCGGAACGCATTGGGAAAAGTGTTAACTTTATTGCTCAAGTGGAAGGAACAGGAACGGTTCGTGGAATTTCACTGGAGACATTATTTAAAATTGCACAGGTCTTGAATGTGTCTCCTTCCAAGCTTCTGGAAGATGATTGACCGCAATGGATGCCTGAACGATAAAATGGGAGTGCTGTCACCAAATTGAATTTGGTGGCGGCGCTCCCATTTGTATTTGTTCATCTTTTATTTGGATGCGTCGAGCGCTTGCTGAATGACATCCTGCATAACGCTTTTCGAGACAGCGCCGGGGATATAGCCCAGAACGCCGCCCTCCTTGTCAATCAAAAATGTGGTGGGGAAGGAATTGATATAGAAGTACTCAAACAACTCGCCGGTTTCGTCCATCAGCACGGGATAGGTATACCCGTTTTCCTGAAGGAAGGCTGTGATTTCTTCCGTGTTTTGGTTGTCCTGACTGTAGGGGGCTTTGTCGGAAGCGGGATTGGCAACACCAAGAATCACGACCTCTTCTTCGTTCAAACCGTACTCCTGATACAGTGATTCAATATCCGGCATTTCCTGTTTGCAGTAGCCGCACCAAGTCGTCCAGAAGTTGAGAAAGACCACTTTCCCTTTATAGTCGCGCAGGTTGTGTGTGTTGCCATATTGATCCACAACACTGACGTCAGGAACAGGCACAGTGTTGGTGCTTTCTTCTTCCTGTGAGGTGCTTTCCGAGGATGTACCGCTTTCCGTTTGCGAAGCGGTTCCGTCCGTTGAGGCCGCGCCTTCTGTGCCCGAAACAGCGGAGGAGGTGGTGCTGGTACCGCCCCCGGCAGCTCCGCCGAAGCTGGACAGATAGCCGGTCAGGCTGTTCATCCAGCCGGTGATCATCATCACGCCCATGAAGATCATCAGCACGCCGCCAATTTTCGCGGTGTAAGCCACGGCCTTGCGGTGTTTGCGGAAGAAATCCAGCACAGTTCCGGTGAACAGGCCCACGGCAAGGAATGGGATGACAAATCCCAGCGTATACACGCCGATCAGCAGAAATCCGGCGGCAGAGGAGGAGGCCGAAGAAGCCATGATCAGCACAGAAGCCAGCGCGGGTCCCACGCAGGGAGTCCAGGCAAAGCTGAACGTAAAGCCAAGCAAAAGGGCTGTCAAGGGATTCATAGCCAGCTTGCTGAGATTAAACGGAAGCCGCTGCTCCTGGCTGAGCGTTTTAGACTGGAACACACCAAGCTGGAGCAGGCCGAACAAAATTACAATCACGCCGCCGATGATGGCGAATAAACGCTGATTCCCGCTGAAAAAGCGGCCGACAGCGGTGAAGCCAAGTCCAAGAAGGAAGAAAGTGAAGCTGATTCCGAGCACAAAAAACAGCGTATTCAGAAAAACAGTTTTTCGCCGGTAACGCACAGTACCTGTCTCGTCGACCGTGCGGGTACCTCCGGCCAGATAGCTGATATACAATGGGACGAGCGGCAGGACACAGGGAGAAAAGAAGCTCAAAATGCCCTGTAAAAAAACGGTGAGTGCGGGAACGCCGACAGTAACGTCAAAACCCATAAGCGGTATTTCCTTTCCATCGTTTTTTGAAACGGAGCCTTTCCGTTCCTTTTTTGCACGCTCTATCCTACCTTATTTTCCCCCAAAAGTAAAGTGACCAACTCACCAGGCTGAGCCTGGACACAAGTCGCGCAATCGGCCTGCGGCCTCCCGGCATGGCGGAAAAAGGCGCAGGCTTTGCTTTCGGCTATGCCCCGCAAAGCCCGCTTGCCCGGTATCCCGCGTTGTTTCCGTGGAGAGTATGGGGCGCTTGGCTGGCGCTTTGGCTGAGCCTGGACACAAGTCGCGCAATCGGCCTGCGGCCTCCCGG